>NZ_CP059676.1:0-600000 GCF_014069875.1 Flaviflexus equikiangi | reverse complement strand
GGTATGCGACGCTCAACAAGAATGAGCCCTGCATCCAACGTTTCGAGGGTTCTGAGCCAACATCCTGTCAGCATCCCGAGGCGACGACGGGCCCGCTCGTGCTCATGGTGGGCAGCTCTCACACCGGTCAGTGGTCCCAGCCGATCGGGGACATGGCTGTCGAGCAGGGGTGGGATCTCGAGGTGTATGAGAAGGCGGGCTGTCTGTTCACAACCGATCGGGAGGACAACGACGCTGGAGTCAGCATCACTCCTGCCTGCCAGGCTTGGAATGAGCTCATGCTCGAGGTGATCGAGGAGAGGCAACCCGATCTTGTCCTGACCACGGGAACAACCCGTCTCGGGACGGAACCCGAGACGACGACCGTGGGCATGGTCGAAGCGGTCGACCATGTGACAGGCCTCGGTATCCCCGTGTTCCTGTTCCGGGAGAACCCATACCGAACTGACGAATGGGTTTCGTGCCTGGAGAGCGGTGCCACCACCTCTCATACGCAGTGCGCGTCACCGCGAGACCGCTTCTACAGCGACGAGATCGACACCTACGGCACGCCGCATGGCACTGACGCGACGCGCCTGTTCGACACGTCGAAGTACCTGTGCGACGAGACGTCCTGCTTCGCGCAGGTCGGGAACGTTCGCGTGCTGCGGGACGACAACCACATCACCGCGACATTCGCGTCCTCCGCCCGATCGTTCATCGAGTCAGATCTCCGCGAACTCGTCCCGCACCTGTTCGCCGGCGGTGACGATACTCTCGTGCAGTCGTTGTCTCGCTGACGCAGTGTCTAGTGTCCGCTGGCCTGACGTGTTCGTCGGGCGAGATGACCGTAGCCGCGCGCGAGCCACTGCTCGGCGGCGGCGAGGCGCCCCTCAGCATCGCTCAACCATTCGCCTCCGCCTTCGCGGCGGGCGCCTGCGATAAGGGACAGGGTCACTCCGGCACAGCGTGCCATGAGGGCAACCGGGTCGACGACCTGTTCGCACAGCTCCGTCCATCGCAGCAGTTCGGTGTGGACGTGGGGGTATGACCGGGGTGCCAGGTAGGGCAGGACGGAGATGTGTCCGAGCAGGCATCCCAGATCGTCGACCCGGTGCCCGGGGCCGAGGGAATCGACGTCGATCAGGGCCGAGACGGTCGAGGTCTGCGGATCCATGAGGACGTTCGCCTCGTAGAAGTCGCCGTGGGTTGCCACGACGGGGCCCGGGTCAGAGTTCGCCATCAGATGGTTGACGCCGAAGGCAAGCATTTCGATACGGGTGCGATGCTGGGGGATCACGGTCGTTGCCGCGTTCGCATAGTGGTCTGCGCGCTCGGACCACGCAGGCCGGCGCGTCAGGCCTGTCGCTTGCTGGGGAAGCCGATTGAGCACGGACAGCAGGCTGTCGAGCACCTGATCGGTTGACTGCCCCATGCCTCGCGAGAGCAGGTTCGCGAGGGGTTCGCCGTGGCCGGCGCTGATGAGGATCAGACCATCCGGGGTGTTCCGCAGGACCCTGGGTGCCGGTATGCCAGCGTCGACGAGCATGGTGTGTCGTTTGACGAGCGAGTGGGCGTGGGCTGGTCGGACCACTTTCGCGAACGCGCGCGAACCATCGCTGTAGTTGACCCGCAGCACTCCCCGCCGGGTCGGCCGATAGGACAGGAGTTCCAGTTTGACGCGTTGGCCGAGGAAACGGCTCATCGACCCGGATTCGCAGGCAAGCGAGAGCGCGGGGAGCTCCGGATCGTGCGGATGACGCCACACGTGGACGACGATCCCATCAGGGCCATCGATGCGGACGAGGTTCTCTGACGGTCCCTGCGAGACGCGGCCCGTGGTCGCACAGATGTATTCATCGCTCACGCTGCCGTAGCCGGGCGCCTCGACCTGCACTGTGTAGCCGACAGTGACACCAGCCCCGGGCCGGTGATGGACGGAGTGGACTGTCCACGAACGGACGGTTCCCATGCTCGTCAAGGCGGCGCCCAGCATGTCCCCGGCTTCGGCGCCGGTCAGCAGGTCGACCTCCCGGGCTTCCCGCAGGGCCTGATCGGTGATGCTCATACAGTTATTGTTCCCTACTCTCGGGCGCGAACAAGGTCACGTTGTTTGCGTGAACGGCGAACGTTTGGCAGATTGAGTTTGTGCGCGACCTGGACAAACTACCGAAAGTGCACCTGCACCTCCACTTTACCGGTTCGATGCGGGTTTCGACCCTGCGCGAGATGGCGGACGAGCAGGGCATCCGTCTGCCCTCCAACCTTGTCGACAACGTGGCCCTCTCGGTCCCTGCCGATCAGCGTGGATGGTTCCGATTCCAACGCTCCTACGATGCCGCCCGCAAGGTCGTCTCGAGCGAGGCCGCCATGCGGCGCATCATCCGGGAGGCCGCCGAAGACGATGCGAGAGAAGGATCCCGGCGGCTCGAGATCCAGGTTGATCCGACATCGTACGCGCCGTTCGTCGGAGGGCTGACCCCAGCCCTGGAGATCGTCGTCGACGAGGCACGCCAGGCGAGCAGGGACACCGGGGTCGAGGTCGGTGTCATCGTGGCCGCGTCCCGCATGAAGCACCCGCTCGACGCTCGAACCCTCGCGCGTCTCGCCGTGTCCATGGCAGGCGACCAACCCGGTGATGTCATCGGTTTCGGCCTCTCGAACGACGAGCGCCGCGGTACGACGTCCGAATGGGCGGCGGCCTTCAATATCGCCCGCAGGGGCGGGCTCGAGGCCATGCCCCACGGTGGGGAGCTGCTCGGCCCGGATCATCTTCGAGAGGTTGTCGCACACCTCAAACCGACCCGAATCGGGCACGGGGTACGGGCCGCGGAGGATCCCGAGCTGCTGGCCAAGATCGTCGATGCCGGCATCGCCCTCGAAGTGTGCCCCGCCTCGAACGTGTCGCTCGGCGTGTACCCGGACGAGAAGTCCGTCCCCCTCCAGACGCTCTTCGACTCGGGGGCAAAGATCGCCCTCTCGGCCGACGATCCGCTTCTCTTCCTGTCCCGCCTCACCGATCAGTACCAGATCGCACGAGATCTCGGCGCGAGCGATCGGCAGCTGGCGCAGATGGCGGCGTCCTCTATCGACGCATCCCTCGCCTCCCCCGCCGCTAAGCGTGCGTGGCGGGCCGACGTCGATGCGTGGCTCGCTGCACCCTAGTGATCGACAGCCGAGCCTAGATCGGAGCCCGCACCTGTCAGGGACGATGGTGGAACGTTCATCTAGGAAGGTTCCATGACTACTCTCAGCACCACGCCGACATTCGATCGCATGCTTTCACCCCTCACCGTCCAGGGGCTCACCCTGCCGAACCGCGTCGTTCTCGCACCGATGGGCACGGAGATGGGGCTCCCCGACGGCAGGTCGACACCTCGCGAAGCCGCCTATTATGGCGCGCGGGCTCGCGGCGGCACCGGCCTCGTCATCACCGGCATCAACTTCGTCCAATCCGACCTCGAGCCGATCGCGCCCGGCCTTGCCAGGGCAGACTCCGATGAGTACACGAAGGGCTTGGCCGATATCGCGGCCGCGATCCACGCTGGCGGCGGAAAGGCTGGCCTCCAGCTCACGCCCGGCCTGGGGCGCAACAATCAGTACTATGACGCGATGGGCATGGAGCCCGTGTCATCCTCCGACAACCCGTATTTCTTCGACCCGTCCCGCGCCTGCAGGCCGCTTGAGACGGACGAGATCGCTCTCATCGTGCAGCGAACAGGGGAGGCGGCCCGCCGAGCATACGAGGCAGGCTTCGACGTCATCGATCTCCACGGACACACGGGATATCTTGTCGACCAGTTCATGTCCGCCGTGTGGAACAGGCGGACGGACAGGTACGGCGGCAGTGCGGAGAACCGTGCGCGCTTCGCAGTCGAATGCATCCAGTCGATCAAGGAGAACGCTCCGGGCGTCGTCGTGTCCTTCCGCATCTCCGTCGACCACCTCTTCGAGGGCGGCCGCACCTGGGAGGAGACGAAGACTCTCGTGCAGTGTCTCGAGGCGGGCGGCCTTGACATGATCCTGTGCGACAACGGCTCGTATGAGGCGATGGACTACGTGTTCCCGCCCTACTATCTCGGCGACAACTGCATGGCCTCCGCCGCGCGCCAGGTCAAGGAAGCCGTGTCGATCCCCGTGGGAGCCTGCGGCAACATCACGCCCGAATCGGGGGAACAGATCCTCGCCCGTGACGAAGCCGACCTCATCGTCATCGGCCGCGGCCTGATCGCCGACCCCGATATCGTCGTCAAGCTGAAGGAGGGACGCCCCGGGGATATCCGCCCCTGCATCCGATGCAACCAGCTGTGCACGGGCAACGCATTCTTCGGGAAGGCTATCGGGTGCGCCGTCAACCCCGAAGTCGGCTACGAGGCGGAGAGAATCATCAGCCCCACGGATGAGCCGAAGACCATTGCTGTTATCGGTGCAGGCCCAGCAGGTCTCGAGTTCGCTCGTGTTGCCGGCCTGAGGGGGCACCGCGTCCATGTCTACGATCGGGCCGATCGCGTGGGCGGCGTCCTCCTGCCCGCCGCAACACCCGAGTTCAAGCGAGAGCTCTTCCGCATGATCTCGTGGTGGGAGCGCCAGCTCGCCGCGATCGAGAATGTGACGATCCACCTCGGCCACGAGATCAACGCTGGCGATCGTGAACTGGACGGCGCTGATGTCATCGTCGCCGCCACCGGGTCGCACCCGTTCATCCCAGCCTCCGTTGCCGGCAGCGATCATGGCGTCGATGTTCTGGCCTTCCACGAGGGTGCGCCCGTCGGCCGCCGCGTCATCGTCTGCGGTGGCGGCCTATCCGGTGCGGATGCTGCCCTCGAGCTCGCACAGAACGGCCACGAGGTGACGGTTGTGGAGATGGCGGAGGAGATTGCCCGCGACATGCTCATGCTGAACCGCACATCTCTGCTCCGGGAGCTTGCAGCCCACAACGTCACGATCCTCACGTCGACGACGGTGACCACCATCCATCCCCGCGGCGTGACCGTGGCCGGACCGGAGGGCACCGCCGAGCTCGAGGCTGACACCGTGATCACGGCGTTCGGCCTGACATCCGCAACAGAGCTGGGTCAGGCTCTCGGCACCGTGCTGACAGTCGGCGACTGCGTCTCCCCGCGCAAGGTGGGGGACGCCGTCAACGACGCCTACGAGCTCGCGTTGACCGTGTAGGAACCCCTGGGGGACGTTACCTCGTAGGAGCGTCCCCCAGGCCCGTTCCAAGGAGGACGGGCTCGTTGACGAGGGTGATACCGTACGTGTCTGCGACCCGTTCTCTCACGCTCCTGGCGACCGTGAGAATGTCCTCGGTCGATGCTCCTCCACGATTGGTGATGGCAAGGGTGTGTTTGGTCGACAGGGACGCCCGGCCTCCCGTCGCCTCCGCACCGTAGCCCTTCCCACATCCCGCATGATCGATCAGCCAGGCCGCTGATGTCTTGACGAGATCACCGTGCGGGAACGACGGCGCACCGTCGGGGATGGACTGGGCTGGGACAATCGGGTTGGTGAAGAACGAGCCGAGCGAATACGTGTCTCGATCGCTGTCATCGAGGACCATGCCCTTCGACCGGCGAAGCTCCAGGACAGCGGCACGAAGGTCGGTGCTGGGCACCCGCTCCCCCACATCGACGCCGAGTGCCTGCGCCAGCTGGCTGTATGCGATCGGAGTGGACAGGGTTCCCAGTCCCAGCTGGTAGGTGACGGACAGGACGATCCACCGTCCCGTTGCGCCCCATTGGGCCGTCGACTCCTTGAGCCGCGAGTTCCGATAGGACAGGCCGATCTCCGACGGTGCCAGATCGGTGCGCTTCTTCGCCTCACGGTCGTAGACGCGGACAGAATAGAGCGTGTCAGCGATCTCCTGGCCGTATGCTCCGACGTTCTGCACAGGGGTGGCGCCAAGGGAGCCGGGAATGCCCGAGAGCGCTTCGATACCATGCCAGCCGTTCGCGATCGCCACCGCCACGAACTCGTCCCACGGAGTGCCCGCGGTTCCGCGCAGGATCGCTCCCCCGCAGCTGGAGACCTGGACCTGGTCGATCTCGCTCCGCATGTCGATCACGACCCTGCCGTCGAAGCCTTGATCGGAGGCAAGGAGGTTCGATCCCCCTCCCAGCATCAGGACAGCACGCCCTTCTTCATCAGCTTCCCGCACCGCCTCGACGATATCGTCTTCGGAGTATGCGCGGACGAGCTCGCCGACGGGACCGCCGGTCGCGATCGTTGTCAGACCGGCAAAAGCCTCGTCGCCTGTGCGCCGTGTCGAGGGCACGGTCGGTCCAGGGTCGACATTGTCGTTCGGTTCGATGATGGTACAGCTCATGGCACCAGCTTAGACCGGCGATCGGGAGACGTGGAGACAGGCGGGCACATGTCAGCCCGCCCGGGCCTATCATAGGAATACATTGGCGCCCCTGTGCGCTGTGGGGAAGGCTCTCATCATGAAGCGCATCGGCGTGATCCTGGCCCTGGCACTGATGGCCGGGTGCGGACAGACGGAGGACACCATGGATCTTTCAGGTACGTCGTGGGCGGCCTCCACCATCGCAGGTGACGATGTTGACCACACGATCACCGCGGTCTTCTCAGACGACACGCTGTCGGGCAGCGGCGGCTGCAACCGCTACAACGGCGCCTACGAAGCGCACGATTCCACGATCTCGTTCCCCCAGGCTTTCATGACGACACTCATGGCATGCGACGAGCCGGTGATGCTCATGGAGTCGCGCTACCTGGAACTCCTTGCCGGCGTCGACTCGTATCGAGTTGAGGATGGTGTCCTCACGTTCTTCACCGAGGAGGAACCCGTCATCCGGTTCGATGAGGTCAGCCAAGACCTGTCGGGCACCTCCTGGTCTGTCATCGACTACCTGACGGAATCGGGGCGGACGTCCGTGCTGTCGGATGTCGATACCATGCTCGAGCTGGCAGAGGACGGCACGTTGCGGGCGAATGCTGGGTGCAATACGATCAGCGGCACCTACGAGGCAGATGCTGGCGTCTTCGCCTCGTCAGGGCTTGGGATGACCGAGATGTACTGCGAGAAGCCGGACGGGCTCATGGAGCAGGAGGCAGGCATTGTCGAGGCGCTGGCGGCCGCTCGCGGCTACAGCGTCGAGGGACATACGCTCACCCTCTGGGACGCCGATGACGTTATCGTTCTGACGATGACGAGCCGCTAGACTCGCCCCTTCTAGGCATAGCAAAGGGCCGCTGTCATAAAGACAGCGGCCCTTTATCTCAGATAGATCAGCCGATTACCGAGAGGTTCGAGGCCTGGGGACCCTTGGGGCCCTGCTCGACATCGTATTCGACCTTCGCACCCTCATCGAGAGTACGGAAACCCTTGGTCTGGATCGCGGAGTAGTGAACGAAAACATCTGCCGACTTGTCGTCAGCCTCGATGAAGCCGAAGCCCTTGTCTCCGTTGAACCATTTAACAATACCTGTAGCCATAATACTTATCCCTTCTGGCGTGGGGCGATCGACGTTCGATCGTCCCGGTGGTGCTAGTTCGTCACTCAGTGCAGAAGGAACAAAGTTCCAGTTTAATCTGTCGTGAATACCGTACAACACCTTCTGTGCGGTAGTTACGACCTTACGCCGATCTCGCGGAAATGGCGAACGGAAAGCCGCGACAGTCGTCACACTGAGAAGTCGTGCAGGCTCTTGTATCACTGCACCCAGCACCGTACGCTACGGGCTCCCGAGTGCATCGAGTGCGATCTCGACGTAGCGCAGGCCCAGCCGCTCGAACGGCTCATCCCCCACCTTGTGCGCCCACCCTGCCGTCGATACGGCCTCGCGAAGCACATCGATCCACCAGTCAACGCCGTCCGCCTCGGCCTCTTCTCCGTAGCCGGCCAGGAACAGTTCGCGTTCGGCGGGATGATCGTGCCAGCGGCGGAAGAACATGCGCAGAAAGTCCTGGCGCCTGGGACGGTATCCGAAACGGCCGAAATCGATGACGGCGATTCCGCTCTCCGTCCTCACCCAGTTGCGCCCGCTGTAGTCCCCGTGGCTGGGCACAACCCACACCGGCCTCGGTCTGTGGCCCGCGAGATAGTCCTGCGCGAGGGCAGACTGTGCGGCCGGTATCCGCGTGGGCTTGCGCAGCCATTTGAGGCCAGCGGATATGAGCTGCGCCTCGATCGTGTCATCCACATAACCGCCCAGGCTATGCAGGAGTGAGAGGATCTCCCCAGCCTCTTGAATGACGTCGGGGTCGGATTCCGAGGGACCATCGTCGACCAGGTCTCCCGGTACGTAGCTGTGCACAAGGATCCGAGCATCCCGGTCGGCCCGCAGGAGGCGCGGTGCGAGACCCCTGGCGGCCAGGCGCGGCACGACGGTTTCGTGGGCGGTGATGTCTCGGGCGATATGTGCGTTGCGGGGTCCGCCGGCCTTGACGACGATCTCCTCATCGACAGTGGCGAGATGGAGGACTGTCGAGTCGACGAGACCCCAGGACATGTCGGCGACGAGCCGCGCGCCCGGGAACCATGCCTGCACAAGCCCGGCCTGGCGGCGATCGAGACCTGTCATGGCACTCCTGGGATAAGAAAACCCGCCTGGAGGACCAGGCGGGTTAATCGAACAGACTCTAGCGGGTCTCGCGGTGCGTTGTCGAAGCGTTGCAGCGTGCGCAGTACTTCTTCATCTCGAGACGATCTGGGTTGTTACGACGGTTCTTCTTCGTGATGTAGTTGCGCTCCTTGCACACCTCGCAGGCGAGGGTGATCTTGGGGCGAACGTCGGCAGACTTTGATGCCACGGTTTCCTCACTTCGTTCTGCGAGATACGGCGATTCCGCGATCTCTCTTACCTGTAGCGGGGGCGGGGCTTGAACCCGCGACCTCACGATTATGAGTCGTGCGCTCTGACCAGCTGAGCTACCCCGCCGCAACATCCTACGGACCGGCTCCGCAAAATGGAGCCCCGACAGGGAATTGAACCCTGGACCTTCTCCTTACCATGGAGACGCTCTGCCGTCTGAGCTATCGGGGCAACGCGAACGAGCTTATCAGCGCTCCCGGTTCCACACCAAACCTGGTGGGGCTTCGGAAGCGGTGAGGTCACTCACGCGTTTACGTGACGAATCACGTGGTGGCGGGTGAGGGATTCGAACCCCCGTAGCTCTCGCGTCTGATTTACAGTCAGATACCATTGGCCGCTCGGTCAACCCGCCGTCCACCCCAAGGGGTGCACTAGGGAGACTACCAAGTTCCATCTGGGTCATGTCAAACTGGTAGACGTACCAGTGCTCGACCTCACGTCGAGCGCCTAGTGAACGCGAAAGGATGGACCATGGCCGACTCTTCTTTTGATGTCGTTTCCACGTATGACATGCAGGAGGTTGATAACGCGGTCAACCAGACGGCGAAGGAGATCAACCAGCGCTACGACTTCAAGGGCGTCGATGCATCGATCGAGCTCAAGGGGGAAACCATCCTCATGAAGGCCAACTCTGAGGAGCGGTGCCTGGCCGTCTACGACGTGCTCCAGACGAAGCTCGTCCGACGCGGCGTCTCCCTCAAGTGTGTCGATGTGGGCGAAGGAGTACCAGCCCAGTCTGGCAAGGAGTACCGTCTCGCCGGGGCCCTCAAGGAGGGCATCTCCCAGGAGAACGCGAAGAAGATCACGAAGCTGATTCGCGATGAGGGGCCGAAGTCCGTCAAGACACAGATCCAGGGCGACGAGATTCGCGTCACATCCAAGTCGCGCGATGACCTGCAGGACACGATCGCTCTCCTCAAGGGAGCGGACTTCGACTTCGCCGTGTCGTTCCAGAACTACCGCTGAGAAGCACGCGTGGGGCACGCCAAGGGCGTGCCCCACACTGCTGTCCGGAGCGTCAGTATCCCGCCATCTTCTCCAGGCGGCGGATCCGGTCCTCCATCGGAGGGTGGGTTGAGAAGAGCGCACGGCCCTTGCCCGCGAACGGGTTCGCAATCATCATGTGCGACACGCTGTCCATCTGCGGCGTCTCCGTCATGGGAGTGCGGACTGTGCCTCCCGCGATCTTGTTGAGGGCAGATGCGAGGCCGAGCGGATCCTCCGTCAGCTCCGCCCCGTCGTGGTCCGCATCGTATTCCCGCGTGCGTGAGACGGCGAGCTGAATGAGGCTTGCCGCAAGCGGTGCCAGCAGCGCCATGAGGAGAACACCGATGAAGCCGAACGGGCTCGAATTGTTGCGGTCGCCTCTCATGCCGAAGAACATGAAGAACTGGGCAAGAGAGGAGATGATCCCTGCCAGTCCGGCGGCGATCGAGGACGTGAGGATGTCACGGTTGTAGACGTGCATGAGCTCATGCCCGAGAACGGCGCGGAGTTCGCGCTCGTTCAACAGGTCAAGGATCCCGTCCGTGACGCACACGGCCGCGTTCTTCGGGTTGCGTCCCGTGGCGAAAGCATTCGGTGAGGACGTGGGTGCCACGAACAGTCGCGGCATGGGCTGGCCGGCCTTCACGGCAAGCTCTCGCACCGTCTGGTGGTACCACGGGAACTCTGCCTCGCTCACCTCCCGGGCCCGCATAGCGCGTATCGCCAGCTTGTCCGAGTTCCAATACGTGTAGGCGGTGCTGCCGAGCCCGATGAGTGCGAAGACGACGATGAAGCTGGAGCTGCCGGATCCTGCGGAGAGGAGGCCGCCGATGGCGAGCAGGATCGCCCAGAGCACGCCGAGGAGCACAGCCGTCTTGACGCCGTTGAGAGTGGAACGGTTCATGATGTCCTTTCGATTCCGGACTCAGGGCAAGCGGAACGTCCATTCGTCCGTGTTGAACTTCGTCTCGCACCGCTGCTGGGCGCGAGCAATGTCGCTGTCGGTGAGCGCACCTGGTTGCGCGTTGTATTTCGCGGCGAAGTGGTCGAGGAAGACGGCGATGATGTCCTCGCGCGCCATGCCTGTCTGGGACTTCATCGGATCGACGCGCTTCACCGCGGAACGGAGCCCCTTGTCCCGAACCTTTTCCTTGCCGATCCGGATGCAGTCGAGCATCTTTTCCGCATCGATGTCGTAAGACATCGTGACGTGGTGGACCATGACGCCGGAGGCGAAGTGCTTCTGTGCCGCGCCGCCGATCTTGCCCTTCTCGGACGTGATGTCGTTGAGCGGCACGTAGGTTGCCTTGACGCCGACCTTCTCGAGGGCTTCCATGACCCATTCGTCGAGGAATGGGTAGGAGTCCTTGAAACTCATGCCGTCGACGAGTGTCGTGGGGATGACGAGGGAGTAGGTGATGCAGTTCCCGGGCTCCATGAACATCGCCCCGCCGCCCGTCACGCGACGGCACAGCGTCACCCCGTGCTCAGTCATGCCGTTCCAGTCGATCTCATTCTCGACGGATTGGAAGGAGCCGATGACGACGCAGGGAGAATCCCACTCCCAGATCCGCATGAAAGGCTTCCGCCTCCCGGACGCAACATCCTCGATCAGGGTCTCGTCGAGTGCGACGTTCACCATCGGGGACACGACGGGGCCGTGGATCACCTCGAACTCGATGTCATCCCAGTCCACGGAGTGGCCGAGGGCGCGCCTGACGGCGGTGGCGATACCGTGGGGGCTCAACCCGAAGAGCTCGTCGCCCGGCTTGAGCACGACGGTGACGGCATGTGCGATGTCTGCCGCCGGCGAGTCGGCAGGCAGCCCGTCGATCGCCTGGGTGATCCGGTCGAGAGCATCATCCGGTTCGAGGAAGAAGTCTCCCGCGAGGCGCACGTTCCTCAGCTCATTGTCGGCGACATCGAGATCGACGACGACGAGCTTGTGGCCGGGTTCCTTGTATTCCCCGTGCATCAGTACAGCTTCCCGTCATGTTCTTCGCCCCGCGAGATCGCCGTCATCGTCGCCCGCTCCACGACCTTGACGCGCTCCCTGCCCTGGGCCTCTCCGAGTGCCTTCTCGAACTCCTCGAGGATCTCCCAGCCCTGCCATGTCGTGTACTTGACGCCCCGATCGTCGAGAAGAGCTGTCACGGGCTCCCCATCGGTGCGATCTGCAAGCCGGTCGAGCTTTCCCGCCTCAGCATCCTCGACGAGGTGGGTGATGGTTTCGCGAGCATCGGACTTGGTCGAGCCGATGAGACCGACAGGGCCACGCTTGACCCACCCTGTCGCATAAACCCCGGGGATGTGGTCCCCGCCGGGCTGGATCACACGGCCCTCGATGTTGGGGATGACTCCGTGGATATCGTCGAAGGGAAGGCCCTCGACCGGGGAGGAGAAGTATCCGACCGCCCGATAGACGGCCTGGACCGGATAGTCGATGAACGTGCCGGTGCCCTTGACGGAGCCGTCTCCGGTGAGCTCCGTCCTCTCCATCCGAACGCCCTCGACACGGTCCGTGCCCAGGATCTCGACCGGTGCTTGGAGCATGTGGAGGTGGATGCGCCGTGATGCTGTCGGCTCCGAGTCCCTCATGACCCAGTCTGTCAGGGTGTTGACGACCTGTTTCGTCTGGTTGGAGGAGTTGATCGCCTCCTGCGAGCCCTCATCGAAATCGAAATCCTCTTCGTAGACGATGACATCCACATCAGGGACCTTCCCGAGCTCTCGCAGCTCGAGCGGAGTGAACTTGACCTGGGCGGGCCCGCGGCGTCCGAAGACATGGACGTCGGTGATCGGGTTGGCGCGCAGGCCCTTCTCAACGTTCTCTGGTATCTCTGTCACCATGAGATCGTCAGGATGCTTGGCGAGAATACGGGCCACATCGAGGGCGACGTTTCCGACGCCGAGAACGGCGACCTCTTTCGCCTCGAGGGGCCATTCCCTCGGATAGTCGGGGTGCCCGTCGTACCAGGACACGAAGTCTGCCGCGCCGTACGACCCTTCGAGGTCGATGCCGGGAATGTCGAGCGGGGCATCCCGGTCGGAGCCCGTCGCGACAATGATCGCGTCGTAATGGGCTCTCATCTCGTCGATCGTGATGTCACGCCCCACCGTCACATTGCCGATGAGGCGGATGTCGCCGCGCTGCAGAATCTTGTAGAGCGCCACGATGATCTGCTTGATACGGGGGTGGTCTGGGGCGACACCGTAGCGGACGAGACCGAAGGGGGCCGGCAGCCGCTCGTACAGGTCGATCGATGTCTCGATCTCGGACTTCGACAGGATGTCGGCGGCATAGATTCCAGCCGGGCCTGCGCCGATAACGGCAACTGATAGCGGACGATCGCTCACATGCACCTCGATACTCACAGCGGATAAACCTCCCCTATTCTACCGGTGCGGCTGACAAGCAGAAACCCACGGGTTTCCCCGTGGGCTTCTGCGTTCTCAGTCGGTGACAGTCGTGTCGAGGCGTATGACGCCATAGGTCCAACCGTGGCGATGGTAGACGACGCATGGCTGCTTCGTATCCTCATCGATGAAGAGGAAGAAGGGGTGACCCACCAACTCCATCTCGTACAGGGCCTGGTCCACGCTCATGGGCGACGCCTCATGAAGCTTCTGCCGGACGATCACGGGAGAATCGCCGAGCTGCTGTTCAACGGCCTGTCCCGGCTCCGTCGGCACGGTCTCTTCCCGCGGCTGCTCTGCCACGAGGTCGGCGTTGAGCTCCTTCAAGTCGATGTTGAGCTCGGACGGTTCTTGGCCGTTGGAACCACGACGGTGGTCCTTCTTGCGATCGCGGACCCGACGCAGCCTCTCGATCAGTTTTGTGGTGGCGAGATCGAGTGCTGCACCACGGTCGGAGGCGGAGGCCTCTGCCCGGATGACCGGGCCTTTATCGACGACCGTGATCTCGATCTTCTCCGTCACATCAGTCTGGGCCAGGTGCGCTTCGTGGGTAACTTCTACCTCGACGCGTTGGGCACGAGGGGCAAACTGTTCAACCTTGGCGAGCTTGTCAGCGACATGCTCCCTAAACCGATCCGAAATCTCTGCATTACGACCTTGTACGATGATTTCCACGATTATCTCCTCATGAAAGGGTATCAACCCGAAAGAATGGCAAATTCGCCTCGATGGCGAGTGAAACAGACCACCTCCTTCACCTTCACGACTTCCTGTGAATATCGCTTACCTCACTTTACTCCAGGTTCAATGGCCGTGAACGCAGGTCCGCAAATTCGGACGAGGGAATAACAGCGGACACACAGACGGCTCCCAGAACCTCGTGGTCCGCGAGCGCCCGCCAGCAGGCCTCGAGCGTCGCGCCCGTCGTTGCGACGTCATCGACGAGCAGGATCGACAGTCCGGACGGAGACGGGTAGGTGTGGACGGCGTCTCGCTGACGGCGTTCCCTCCGCGACCGTCCCCGCTGGCGCCCGCGCCGCGGCATGAACAGGTCGCGGGATCTGACCGTGAGCGGAGCTGCCGCGCCGGCTGCGATGCCGCGGGCGACACTGTCAGCGATCGTCCCTGCAATGTAGGTGTCTCGCCGATAGCGTGCGGGACGGGACGGGACCGGCACCACGTCGAGCGTGCGGGAGGCGAGAGTGTCCGCGGTGCCTGCGACTGCTCTCGCCACCCGCGTGCCGATAGCCGCGTCGAGAGCATCCGACGGCTGGTTCTTCCAGGCGCGGATGATCTCTCTCGTGTCCTCGTAGGAGGACAGTGCCCACACGGGGAAGAGCGATATTTCAGTGCCGTCCGATTGGACGCGCGAAAGGTGCGGCAGTGACGCGGAGACGTCGACTGGCGGGCCGATGTTCTCGCCGCACGCATCGCACAGCGGAGTGTCCCATTGGCCGCATCCTGGGCATTGGATCGGGAAGATGACGTCGAGGAGGCTCATGGCCTGATCGTGCCAGGATTCGGGAGTTGTTCCGCTCGTGCTGTGGATGGGGACTCAGCCAGGCAATGCCGGTGAGCTGCCGTCTGTCAGGAGCAGGCGCCATCCGCCCCCGGAGCGTTCGAGGATCTGCCCGTTCTCGGTCGCGAGCACGAGGGAGCCCTGGCCCGATCCTGCCGTGATCGATGTTGCCCCGTTGACTTCGGTGATCGCGGTGATGGGCCCGCCGATCGGCACGGCGTAGATGCCGGGGTTGCTGCCGCCCGGAAGCGTGGCCAGCGCGGCAACGGTCGTCTCATCGATCCAGGCGACGTCGAGGACCTCGTCCACTCCGGCGCCCAGCTCCAGCGCACCATCGAGTGCTACGGGTTCGCCGTTGCCGTCGCGGATGATCGCGGTCGTAGTCATGTACGTGTTGGTCTCGTTGTGCCAGACGACGACGGCGCGGGCGCCCTCGCGGGAGACGTGGATGGAATCCACCGTCCCACCATCGAGCCAGGAGGCAGACAGCGGCACGCGATCTCCCTCCGCGGTGAAGGCGACGATCGTGTCGCCGGAGCCGGCCCAGATCCAATCGTAGATGTCGATGGAGGGTGTTCCGATGGTGTCGCCCTCGAGGAGTGTGACGGGTGCGCTCCCATTGTTCGGAAGGGTCACGAGCCGCGATCCGTCGGCGATAGCGACCATGGGAGGGTTGTCGCCGTAGCCGATCGTCAGAGCCTCCAGGTCTGTCGGCACATCTGTCATCGACAGAGAGACGGCGCTGCCGTTCTCGTAGAGGGATGGCCTGCCGTCGACGTTGACCAGCATCGTCGACTCGGTGAACGGATACGAGGACAGGCTGATGCTCTGGTTGACCTCCCACGGAACGCCGTCAACGGTCAGCTCCACATTCTGGATGCTCGAGAGCATGGTGAGGGTTTCTTCGATCTGCGCCATGAAGAGCGCACGCTGATATCCCGAGACCGATAGCGCTTCGTCGCTCAGCGATACGGTGGCGGTGCCGCTGGTCGTCGAGATTCCCCGACTGCCGATGGTGGTGCCCGGCGGCACAGCGGTGCGCACGGCGTCTGACAACCATTCGGAGGGACCCTCGAAGAGTTCCCTAGTTGCGGCAGACGCATACGTTGTGCGCGGGAACCATCGCAGGTCGGCGACAAGATACTGCGAGTCCGCCGTGAGGAAGTGGAGTTCCGACTTCGAGTACTGCGATTCGAACAGGGTCGCCGAGATGAGAAGCCCGTTGTCGAGATCGATGATCCGCCACTCCCCGTCAGCATTCCTCGCGAGCGAGAAGTCGGTGGTGATGACGGCGTCCGAGCTCGACATCATGAACCGGCCGCTGGGATCGATCGATCCCTCCGCGCCGAGACTGAGCCGGACCGCCTGGGTTTCGGTCCGCGTCGTGACGGGCACGCGAGCATCCGCATAGATGCGGACCTCTTCGAGGGGCCGCCATTCCTCCGAGGCCTGAGGGGAGAGGAACTGGCGGGCGACTTCGAAATCATCGGAGAGGCCTGCGGCCGAGGCGGTGAGGAAGCCGTACACAATCTCTTCGGGCGTTGATCCCTCTCGTGGCCCGTTCGCGTAGAAGCCCACCGTCTGGTTCGTTCCGTCCGGCGCGCGGGTCGCGTTGACGGGGCCCTCCGTCGGCAGGGACGTACAGGCAGACAGCAGAGTCACGGCACACAGCACGGCACAGAGTCTCTTCATTGCTCTTTCGCCTCCTCCGGTAGCAGGAGGTCAAAGTCTACTTCGACATCCACGGGCGCGACGTATGGTGCGCCCGGCTCTCGCGGCAGGATGAGGAGGAAACTCGACCCTTCACCGAGGACGCCCCACACGCGGATCTCCCCGCCGTGCAGGATCGCATCCTCGCGTGCGATCGTCAGGCCGAGGCCGGTACCGCCGGCCTTGCGGACCCTGGCCGCGTCAGCGCGCCAGAACCTGTCGAACACATGGTCGGCCTGTTCCTGGCTCATCCCGACACCGTTATCGACGACGCGTACGGCGACGGCGGTCTCGTTTCCGACGACATCGAGTCTGACGGTGCCTCCGTCCGCGTGCTCGATCGCGTTGACGAGGAGGTTGCGGACAATTCTCTCGACCCGGCGATGCTCCACGGTCGCGAACGTGTCTCCGGAGCGTTCGATCGTCACCGTGACGCCGTCCTCGCGAGCGAGCGGCCCCGCCATCTCCACCACGTTCTCGACGAGGTCGGCAAGATCGGCGGGCTGGGAGTTGAGCGCCATCGCACCAGCATCGAATCGGGAGATCTCCAGCAGGTCGGCCAGCATCGCGTCGAGGTTGACGAGCTGGCGCTGCATGAGTTCGGCGGAACGCTGCAGTGTCGAGGGGAGCTCTGCCCGCTTGTCGTAGATCAGCTGCCCCGCCATCCGGATCGTCGTCACCGGGGAGCGGAGCTCGTGGGACACTGCCGAGACGAAGTCCTGTTGGACTTTGGAGAGTTTCTGCAGTCTCGTGAACTGTTCGTCGAGCGACGACGCCATCTGGTTGAAGGATGATGCCAGTTGCGCAAGTTCGTCATCGCCGTGCTCATCCATGCGCACCTCGAAGGCACCATCGGCGATCCTGCGGGCGTTGCGGGATGCCTCGCGGATCGGGCCGAGAACCATTCGGACGAGAACGATGGCGAGCGCGACGAGAAGGATGAGGAGCAGTCCCGCCGCCGCGACCTGGACGGTTGTCACGAGGCTCAGCAGGTCCTGCTCGGCCTGGAGCGAGAACACGGAATACAGTTCGTAGTTGCCGGCCCCGGGGACGGTGACGGCGACACCGATGACGACGCCGGGAATGTCACCCCGGTCGCCGTTGGGGATCGAAACAGACTGCCAGTGCAGTGCCTCCGAGTTGGCCGTCTGGGATCGGATCTCATCCGTCACGATTTCGCGCAGAGCTGTCGGACCATTGCTCGGCTCGAGGATCTGGATGCCGCTCGCGGGCTGGCCCTCGGACCGCATGAGCATGACACCGACGACGGACGACGACGGGTCGTACATCGAGTTGACGATCGACTTCACAGTGTTCTGGACGTTTCCGGGGTTGGAGCCGATCGTTGCCGTGAAGCTCTGCTCCGCCGCCCGAGCATCGACGCCGAACTCTTCGACGATCGCGTCGATACGGTCCTCGAAGACCTGGTTGCGGATCTGCCAGAGGGCGATGCCGAACGTGACGGACACGGAGACGGTCACAATGGTGAGGAGGGTGGCAATGACCCTGACTTGAAGACGCTGGCTGAAGAACTTGACAAGGTCGGCCAGCCTATCTGCAAGCAGTCGGCCCCTGCTGGGTGCCCCCGCCTCGGGGGACTGCTCCGTCACTCGCGTGCCGCACCCGCCCGGTAGCCGACGCCGCGGACGGTGAGAACAACTTCCGGATTGTCCGGATCTTTCTCCACCTTCGCGCGCAGCCTCTGGACGTGGACGTTGACGAGACGAGTATCGGCGCTATGCCGGTATCCCCACACGAGCTCGAGAAGCTCCTCGCGGGAGAACACCTGACGGGGCTTGCGTGCGAGGGCGACGAGGAGATCGAACTCCAGCGGGGTGAGGGAGAGATTCTCATCGTCGCGCATGACGGTGTGCCCGGTGATATCGATGGTCAGATCTGCGACCTTGAGGATTTCGGGCTCGAGCTCCTGCCTCCTCATCCGCGCCTTGATCCGGGCCATGAGGACGGAGTTCTCGAAAGGCTTCGTCACATAGTCATCGGCGCCCGCCTCGAGGCCCGCGATGACATCGACCGAGTCCGTCAGGGCACTCATCATGATGATCGGGACGTCTGATTCGTCGCGGAGCGCCTGGCACACCTGCACGCCGTTCATGCCGGGCAGCATGACGTCGAGGAGGACAAGGTCTGGCCGTTCGGCTCGATAGAGCGGCAGCACGGAGAGACCGTCGGGGCAGATCGTCACACCGAACCCCTCCGATTCGAGGAGTATGGCGACCATCTCCGAGATCGACGGATCATCATCGACGACAAGAATGCGGGACTTCATGGCCCTAGTTTCCCACGAACGGCCACGTTTGTCCGCGAACACTCGCCCAGTCGGTCCAAACTGTGGACAATCCCTGCGGCTATGCCTGGCCTTCGTGCCGACACTGTTCGTGGATTGCTATCCTCCAGCCGCCGGTGACTGTGCGAAGATTGGTATCAGTCGGCGAAGGAGACAATCATGTCCAATGACAACAGGTGGCAGGGCGAAGAATGGGAGCCGAACTCCAATCAGCCCCCACGTTCGGATCTGCCGGAACCGGGGTCGCCTCCGCAGCCTCCCACGTTCGGATATTTCGATCGGCCCGCCCAGGGCCCGTCCTACCCTCAATACGGGGAGTACTCGAACTACGGCCAATTCGGTCAGCCTTCCGGGGACTATCAGTCCGCGCCCTACAGCGGATACGACTCCTCCCCCTTCCCGCTCCATCCCCTCTCGCCTGTGGAGCAGATCGACGCCGCTATCCGGCTCGTCAGATACAACCCCAAGGTCCTGATCGTCCTCCCGCTCATCGTCTACCTCCTCGTCGGGCTCCTGTCGACAGCGGTCGTTCTCGTCGGCGGCGAATCTTCACTCACCTACGTCGACATTTTCGATGTCGCCGACACTGCGACCTCGACAGCGTTCGTCGTCACGAGCCTGATCACGACACTCATCTCTTTTATCGCCGGTCTCTTCATCTATACGACCGCTGTGAACGCGGCGATGAGTGCGCTGTACGGCCGCAAGATCTCGATGGGGCAGGCTGTCTCGATGTCTGCGGGTGACTCTGGCAGGCTCGCTCTCGCCTACCTCGTGTACGCGATCATCTTCGCGGTCGTCACCGCCGTTCTCGGTTTCGCGGTGGCCCCCCTCGTGGGGGATATCGGCGTCGCGGGTAACAGCATCCTGTTCCTCGTCTTCTTCGCGGCCAGCATCTATCTCGCAGTGCGCTTCTCCTGCGTCATCCCCGTCCTCGTCGCGGAGCAGAAGGGCCCGATCGCGTCGATCGCCCGATCGTTCGAACTGACAAAGGGACGGTTCTGGCATATTCTCGCCACCTTGATTCTCTCGATCATCCTCATCCTGTTCATGACGATCGTCGTCTCGATCGTCATCGGCATCGGTTCGATCTTCACGTTCGGAGCATCAACGGCCATCGTCATCTACTCGACGATCACGGGCGCGCTCCTGTCCGCTCTCGTCGTCGCGTTCGGGCAGGCCGTCTCCAACGTCATCTACATCAACCTCCGCATGATTCGAGAGAACTTCCACTACAGCATCCGGAACTCGTAGCCAATGCTCCGTCGTCTCGCCGCCGCGCTCAGTCCCGAGGGGGACGAGGCTCGGCGGTGGGCTGAGGAGGAACTCGGCAAGGGAAAATATGCGGAGCAGGGGCCATCTCTCCTCGAACGAGTCGGGACCTGGCTTGTCGAGCTGCTCGAACGGATCAGCTTCACGACGGATGCACCGCGAACCGGGTCGATCGCCGTCGTCATCCTCATCGTCGCCCTTGCCGCTGCGGGCTTCTATCTCAGCCGCCTGAAAGGCGGCGGCACCGTCACCGCCGCGGGACTCATCCTCGATGATCATCGACCCGCATCAGTCCTCGTTCGAGATGCTGAACGAGCATACCGATCAGGTGACTACGCGGCGGCATGCGTCGACTACTTCCGTGCCAGCATCCGGGAACTCGATCAGGCTGGCATCATCGCCGCAACCCCTGCGATGACAGCGACAGAGGCAGCGTCGTGGGCCACGGCTCGGACAGGGATTCCGTTCGAGCCGGGAGCGAAGCTCTTCGATTCGATCATGTACGGCGGCGGCAGTGCCGCGCGCGCGGACGCGGACGCGATGGCGGATCTGCTGTCCCGATGCTCGGACGGGATACGAGTGTGAGCGTCGATCCCCGCTTCCGCACACCGCCGCGCCTGCGTCCGGGCTGGCGCAGAGCCGCGCTCGCGATAGTCGCCATCGTCATCATCGGGGTTCTTGCCCTTGCGACATCGAGCCTGCGGCACAATCGCGAGACCATGCATCCCGACTCCGTCTCTCCTTTCGGGGCGGGGGCGCTGTCCGCGATCATGGCGGACCAGGGCATTTCCATCACCCCCATGACGGCTGTGGACGATGCTCTCGACGGGCAGGGAACTATCCTCGTGTGGGATCCGCAGCTGCTCCTCAACAGGGCAGAGCGGGAGCAGCTATTGGCCTCGTCCCGCCGCATCGTCGTCGTATCGGACGGCGGGCGGGACGCCTCCCGGTGGCTGGGCACAGCCGGGGTGTCAACCGTTCCCCTCAGCGGCCCCATCAGGCCATCGTGTGACGTCGACTGGCTCGATGGCATCGATACAATTGCGGGTGTGACGGCAGGCGTCACCGCCGACGGATGTTTCCCCATCGGGGAAGGGCACCACATCGTCGTCCGCGACAACCTCGTCTACGTGGCCTCCCCCGAGATCTTCACAAACCAATTCCTCGATGTGGCGGACAATGCCGCTGTTGCGATTCGCATGCTGAGCGGCAGCGGTACAGTCTCGTGGCTGATTCCCGAACAGTCCCTCCCATCCGCGCCAAGCCCCTCCGTGGTCCCGCCTGCTCTCACGGGTGCCCTCGCGGGCTTCATCATGACCGCCCTGTGGTACGGGCTGCTTGTCGCACGGCCGTTCGGTCCCCTCATCCCAGAGCCTCTCCCCGTCGTCGTCCCCGCCGTGGAGGCGACGCGCGGGCGGGCACGGTTGTACGAGCGCGGTTCTCATGCGTCTCATGCGGGGAGGGCTCTGCGCGCGGGCACTGTCGCCCACCATGCCGGCAGGCTGGGCCTCGGGTCTGATGCGGGGGCGCCTGAGGTTGTTGCCGCGATCTGCCGCGCCTGTCCCCTGCCCGAGGCTGACGTCTACCGTCTGCTGTATGGCCCGCCGCCCACGAACGATCGTGAGCTTGTTGAACTTGCCCTCGGACTCGAAAACCTGTCGAAGGAGCTGCACCATGACTAGTCCGTCGTTCCGTCCTCCCCTCACGATCCCCTCCCCCGTGCCCGACGCGAGTGACGCGCAGCGTTCGTTCGCGGGTCTCGCTGCGGAGATCCACAAGGCTGTCGTCGGCCAGGACGAGGCGGTTGCCGGCCTTCTCGTGGGTCTGCTCTCCGGCGGCCATGTCCTCCTCGAGGGTGTGCCGGGAACCGCGAAGACGCTCCTCGTCCGCTCTCTGTCTGCGGCCCTGACGCTCGACAATTCGAGGATCCAGTTCACCCCGGATCTTATGCCGGGGGATCTGACGGGCTCCCTCGTCTACCGGTCCGGTCAGTTCGATTTCCGGCCCGGTCCCGTCTTCACGAATCTGCTTCTCGCCGACGAGATCAATAGGACTCCCCCGAAGACGCAGGCAGCACTGCTCGAGGCCATGGCGGAGCATCGCGTGACGGTCGATGGCGAGCCGCGCCCCCTCCCCGATCCGTTCATGGTCGTCGCAACACAGAATCCCATCGAATACGACGGCACATATCCGCTGCCGGAAGCTCAGCTCGATCGTTTCCTCCTGAAAGTGACGATGGATCTGCCCTCCCGCGAGGACGAGCTCGACATCGTCAGGCGGCACGCCGACTATTTCGACCCGAACGACCTCGAGACGGCTCGAGTGGCCCCCGTTGCGGGTGCTGCCGATATCACTGCCGCGAGATCCCAGATCCGCACCATCTCCGTCCATCCCGCCATCACCGCCTACATCGTCGACCTCGTGCGCGCGACACGGTCGGCACCCCCGGTCGAGATCGGGGTATCGCCGCGTGGCGCCACGGCTCTCCTGCGCACCGCGCAGGCGTGGGCGTGGCTGTCAGGGCGCACCTACGCCACCCCGGATGATGTCAAGGCTCTTGCCGTCCCGGCTCTCGTCCATCGCGTCAGGCTCCGTGCGGAGGCAGAGCTGGATGGGCTCACTCCCCGTCGGGTGATCGACACCGTGCTGGCCCAAGTCCCCGTCCCGCGCTGATGTTCGTCACCCCGCGCTCCGCGATCCTCCTCGCCCTCGGCATCCCTCTCGGCATCGCCGGCTGGCACTGGCCCGTCGGTGTCTTGGCGATCACTGTCGCGGCCTGCGGGGCGGATTGGCTCCTGGCGGGCAATCCGCGCCTCCTCACCGTCACGAGGCCGGACGTGACGATGAGGCTGGGAACATCCGCGTCGTCTGTGCTGGTGATCCGCAACGAGGACACGAGGATTCGGCGCGGCACTGTCAGGAACGGATGGCCGCCCTCGGTGGCCGTCACGGATCCTGTCGTCGAGTTCCGTCTCGGGCCCGGCGCTGATATCCGGCACGTTTCGACAATCGAGCCCAGCCGTCGCGGCACCCTGGCGGGCGGCCCTGTCACCGTTCGGACGTGCGGCCCGCTCGGCCTTGCCGGCAGACAGCACGAGACTCATGCCGAGACGACGCTTCGCATCCTGCCCGAGTTCCAGTCCCGGCGCTTCCTGCCCAGCCGGCTGACACGGCTGCGTGAACTGACAGGGCGCAGTCTCCTCCTCGTCTCCGGCGAGGGTACAGAGTTCGACTCCCTGCGGGAATATGTCAGGGGCGATGACGTTCGCGCTATCGACTGGCGGTCGACCGCGAGGCGGGGTGAAACCCTTGTCCGCACGTGGCGCCCTGAGCGAGACCGCCGCATCATCTCCGTCATCGACTGCGGTCGTTCCGCCGCATCACGGATCGGCTCCGCCCCGAGGATCGATTCGAGCATCGACGCGACCCTGCTCCTTGCTGCCCTCTCCCAGAAGGCTGGGGACCGCCTCCACGTACTCGCCCATGACAGTGCACAACGCGTTCGGATCGATCCGGGAGACACCATGTTCGGGGTGGCGGCGAAACTCGGCGATCTGACGCCGAGTCTCACCCAGACGGACTGGGTTGCTGTTGCGGCGGCCGTGCGATCGATCTCCCCGTCGAAGGCGCTCGTCGTCATCTCGACAGGCCTGGATTCGGGAGTGATTCCGGGTGGCCTCCTCGAGGCGATCCCCCTCATGAACCGCCACACCCTCCTCATCGCCGTCTCATCCGATCCCACGCTCGAGCATATGACTCGCGTGGACGGCACCGTCCACTCCGCCTATGAGGCGGCCGCCGCACACCGTACGCTGCTCGAGGAGAAGGCTCTCGCCGAACATCTGAGACGGCTCGGTGCGCGTGTTGTCATTGCCCCGCCCGACAGGCTCCCGGCCGCCGTGGCCGACGCCTATCTCGACCTGAAAGAGGCCGGCAGGCTCTAGTCGCACGCGGCTGAAAGTGACATGATCTTTGCGTTCCTGGAGACTCCGCTGAGCATGCGCAGTATCAGGCAGCAGGTGGCATGTACCCTGCCTCGTCCTCAGCCAGGTCCGGGGAGATCCCGAGAGCGGCACGCCCACCCCTGATCGTGTACGTCCAATAGCAGGCCACCGCGACTGTTCCGATGAGGATCTTGAGGGGCCACGGCAGCGCGGACGGGGTGACGAATCCTTCGATGATGCCGGCCACGGCGAGAACGAGGACGAGACCGCCGGCGATAAGGACTGTTATCCGTCCCTCCTGTGCGAGCACCTGGGAGCGTGTTCTCCGTCCCGGTGCGATCAGTGCCCAGAAGAGAGACAGTCCGGCGCCGACCGCAATGAAGATCGCGGTGAGTTCGAGTTGCCCGTGCGGAAGGATCAGCCTGAAGAAGACATCGAGCCCGTCCTGGCTGTGCATGATCGCCGCGGAGCTGCCCACGGCCACCGCATTCTGGTAGAGCACGATAGCGGGGATGATGCCGGTGATGCCGCCAGCGATGGACTGGACTGCGATCCGAGCATTATTTGACCAGACCTGGCCCGCGAAATCTGCCGATGGATATTCGGAATAGTAGGCCGCGAAGGCCTCCCCCGCATATTCGCGAAGCTGGTCCTCTGTTCCGAGAGAGGCCAGCACCGGTGGGTTGAGCGCAATGTTCACTGCGGTGGCAACGGCGATGAGGAGGAAGAAGGCCGCCGCTCCGGCGGTCCACCAGCGCACTCGATAGAACGCGAGGGGCAGGGTCACACGGAAGAACGTCGTCACGGTGTGTCGGGTGATGCGCCGCTCGCCGCTCAGCCTTGCCCTCGACAGGGACAGGAGCTGTGATAGCCGCAGGATGACGTGCGGGTCGGGGCTGGCCGTGCGGATCGCTGCGAGATGCGTGGCGGTGCGCTGGTAGAGACGGATGAACTCATCGACCTCGTTCCCGCTCAGGGAGCGCTTCCTTGCAAGCTCTCTCAACCGGTCCCATTCCGGCTGGTGTGCGAGGGCGAAGGCGTGAGCATCCATGCCACCAGTCTTCCACGGTCCCGCACATGCGGTCGACTCGCTACTGTGGAGTCATGACGGATACTGGGGGCCGCTACAGGGCGGCAGGGGCGGCGGTCGACACGGTCCGGTCCGACATCGTCACCGGCGAGGGGGTCGGCCTCGTCCTGCCCACCGTGTCGTTCGGTTCGCGAGTCTTGAGCGCCGCAATCGACTGGACGATCTATGTTCTCCTCGGTTCGGCCGCCTGGTACGTCGTCGAACGCACATGGCAGCCCTCGAACGCCGCCCAGGAGATGACGTGGGTGACGACGCTGCTCCTCCTGTGGGCGGTCGGCCTGCCCTTCCTCGTGCAGTACGTGACACGGGGTTCGTCTCCCGGCCGTCTCGCGACGGGCACCCGCACGGTTCGGGAGGACGGCGGCACGATCGCGATGAGGCACGCAGCGACACGGTCGGTCGCAGGGCTCTTCGATGGTCTGTTCACACTCGGAGCGCTCGGTGCGGTGACCATTGCGGTGACGCGGCGCGGCCAACGGACGGGCGATCTACTCGCCGGCACGATCGTGGTGCGATGGTCGAGAGCCTCTCGACGATCCCAGCCGTTCACGATCGATCCTGCTCTTGCGGAATGGGCTCGCGTCGCAACCGTGCGGCCGCTGCCGGGCCCGCTTGCCATTGCCGCACGGGATTATGTGCGGGCACGGGGGACGATGACGGCGGAGGCTCGGACGGGGAGGGCCCGCGATCTCGCGTCCGCGATCGAAGCATGTGTGGCACCGCCCCCGCCCCTCGGGACCGACCCGGACGCTTTCATGACGACGGTGCTGGCGCTGCGTGAACGCCTCGACTTCCAGCGGGAGAGAGCACGCATGACCGACCATGCGAGGACGGAGGGGAAGCTCTCTGCCCTCCCGTATGGGATGGGGCAGGACTAGCTGGGGTTGACCTGTTCGGCCTCGGTGGGGAGGAGGATCGGCACGCCGTTGTCGATGCGGTAACGCCAGGCGGGGCTCGATGCCGAGACATAGAACTCGCCCTCCCGTGTCAGCTCCGTGCCCGTCTTCGGGCATCGCAAAGCATTCTCGATCCAGTCAGTCATGGTGTTCTCCCGGGTTGGGTACGGCCCGCAGGGTGGGCCCGATCTGGCCCGGCACGTCAGAGGTGCGACGCACTTCGCGGCGTGCCGGCTTGGGTTCTGGGGCGCGACGCTGGCTGGCCTCTTTGATGGCGTTCGCGAGCGCCATGAGGTCGTTGTCCGAGGGCGGGGCGGGTTCGAACTCGGTGACGAGACGCACCATCGACCATCCTCTCGGGACTGTCACGGATTGGGCGTGATCCTCGCACAGGTCGAGGGCGCCCTTCTGGGCGACGGGTGATAGTGGCCCGACGACAGCGGTCGCCTCACCATAGTTGTATGTCATCGTCACGACTGCACGCCCCGCGCATCGAGTCCTCGAGCATTGCCTTACCACAGCTACTAACCGTAGCACGCACGGTAGGCTGGTCGAGTGAGCCCATTACCCCAAGACTCTTTTCCGTCCCCTTCGCCGATGCTGCGCAGGGACCGGCACGGCCGCGGCCTGCGGGGGCCGATCATGCCTCCCACCGTGCCCGCCTGGCGGACCCGTGCCGAACGCTTCGACGACATGGTGTCCATGGAGGTCGCGACCTATCGCAAACATTTGGGTGATGTTGTCGACCGGCTCGACTATGCGGTGCTCGATGTGCCGGAATCGGATCCGACACCGTGGGAGGATGGCATCCCGCAAGCCCGTTTCTTCCCGATGGAGCCGGGCACGGGAGTCGAGGGCAGGATTGTCTTCTATCGTCGCCCCATGGAGCAGATGGCACCGACCCCGGGGACGCTGTCTGTCCTCGTCCACATGGTCGTCACCCAGCAGCTCGCCTCATTCCTCGGCCGTTTCCCGGAGGATATCGACTACCACAACCATTCGTAGCCTTATCACTCAATCGCACGTCGGCTCAGCACTCGATCTCGCGCCGGCCTGAGCTCGATCGTCCGTGTCAGTCGATGACGCGCAGGACGAGATCGTTGGAGGCCGCCGGTGGCACGGTCGTGCTGAGGCCGGCAATGCCGATCATGGTGTCGAGATCTTTGAGGGCCAGAATGCCGGCATGGATGGGGGTCTCGGATTCGATCGTGATGAAGCTCGTGTCGTCTGGGCTGGTGATGGCGGCGATGGGGCTCACCGTTACCGTCTCCGATTCCAGCACGTTGCCCTCGCGGTCGAGAGAGGTGACGAGCGCGGTCGTCGGCTCATCGCTGTAGAGGGTGAGGTGGGAGACGCTTTCGGGGACCGAGACGGCTGAACGCGTCGAGGCGCTGCTGGAGGCAAGCCACCCGTAGTCCCCCTCGGATGTGATGCGGGCACCGGCGAGAACGGGCACGTCTGCTTCGACGCGAAGTGCTGACCATGCTCCTGCCAGCCCGTCCATCGACAAGTCGAGGACCGTTCCCGGCGCGAGAACGACGTCCTGGGCACCGGGAACATCCTCGATCCCCTCTGCCGTGATGGCGGAGATGGAGACAGTGGCTCGTTCGCTGCCCGGATTCGCGACCCGCAGCTCCACGGAACCGTTCTCGCCCGACAGGTCTGCGCCGGGCACGATAGTCGTGGTCGCCGGTTCGGCGCCCGGCGTGACGGACTCGATGCCGGCCCCGGAGATGCCGTCGATCTCGTGGACGAAGAGGTGCGAGGCGATCTGCCCACCAGTCGACGCTATCTCGACCGCGATCCGATCATCGCGCACTCCGGCCTCGAGAATCATGCTGTGAGAGGAGTGAGCATCCACGGCCACAGTCGACAGGACAGATGTGTCGGCCGTGCCGGTCGACGTGTGCACAGTGACCGTGACGGTCGCGGGGCTGCCGGTGACGTTTGTCAGGACGAGCTGGGCTGAGGACGATGCGGATGTCGATCCGCCCACCAGATATTGAACGTTCACGGGCGGGATGCAGGGGGTGAGTGCGAGGCCTGCCAGTTCCCCGCTGTCCTGGAACCGTTGGGTTGAGGCCGCGGCAAGAACTGGCGTGTCGAGGGGCTCGACCGTCAACTCGCCGGGAAACGCCCCGGCCTCGAAAAACGTGCGCGACTCGCCGGCAGGGAGGGCCCGATCATCGAGGGCGGCATCGCCGCCGCCGACGACGATCGCGCGGGTGCGCAGGCGCGGATCGCTCTCCTCCCCGTCGAGGCCGACCGTCTCCCCCATGGTCTCCTCGAAATCCGGCGGGCACGCGAGTGAGATCTCCCGTGCAGTCCCGGCGGCCCGAATCGCGGGGGACGCTGTCACCTCGGCCCCCGGGCCGAGCAGGGCGATAGCAAGCCCGCCCCCGCCCAGTGCGATGGCAGAGAGACCGGACATGATGCGGAGAATTCTCATCGGGCCCTCCATGGCAGACTCACGGTGATGTTGCCGGCGATGATGAGGAGCCTGCCGAGACTCACCCACCACTGTCCGAACCCTCCCTCGTGGGAGATGTGGACGGTACCCGCCTGGGGAACCTCCCAGGCGGCGCGCCAAGAGTCCTCGACAGGATCGAGTTCACGGCCATCCTGAGTAGCGACCCATTGCGGATCGAAGCGCTCCGAGAGATAGAGGACGCCCTCGTCGGCGTCGACGGTGGCATCGACAACGCCGGACGGGAGGACGACGCCATCGAGCATGACGCGCCCGGAGGGTACGTCGACACGCCAGAACGTGCCGATCTCGGACGTGGTGACACGGGTGATCGAATCGGTCGAATCGAGCATGGTCGCGAGACCATTCGCCGCCGAGTCCTCCCCCGGCACGAGGATCACCGTGATCGCATGTTCGGCAAGGATCTCGGCGAAATCGTCCTCTCCGAGGCGGGCAACGCTCTGCGCGAGAGCCTCTCCCGTCGCGGCGAAGTGGCCTTGATGCGTGAGCTGGGGGCCGTTCCCGCGCCACAGTTCGACCAGGTATCCATCGTCGCCCGGTGTCAGGACGAGCGTCCGTCCCCGTTCAGGATCGGCCGCGTTCTTCGCGGCCAGGGCCGGAATGCGGGTGCCGGGGGCCTCCGATACGACATGACGGGGCGAGTCCGTATAGATCGACGTCAGCCACACCGCGGTCGAGACCAGTGGTGCCGCGACGAGGCCGACAGCGCAGACCCCTGCCACGACGTGACGGACCGAGAGCGTCGAGGAGGACAGATCTGCTCGCAGGCCGTGGGCTCCGCCCGCGGCGGCGAGCACGAGCCCGCCGACGATCAGGCTGAGGCCCGGCCCCGGCCAACCCACAGCCGTCGTGAACGTCCGATGGTCGATGCCGACCGTCGTCGCGAGCGCGATCGCAACGAGTGCTCCGCCGATCCCGACCATGCCCCAGCCGAGCATGACAGCGCCGCGGCGGCGCGGTCTCGCCAACGCGATCGCTGCCGCGAGAACGACGAGAACGGAGGCTGCCAGGACGATGGGAGCCGCGATCTCGATCCCCATCGGCCATCCCGCGACGATCTCCCACCGCTGCCCCTGATCCCAGGAGAAGGTTGCGCCGGGAAGCCACGCGAATGACTCGGGGAGGGACTTGGCCAGCCACCAGAGGGCTGGTGCCGCGAGTGACATCCCCGGGATCGGCACCCACAGCCATCCGACGCGGCGCTGAACGAGAGCGAGCACGATCGCGGCGCAGGCGATGAGGAGAAGGGATGCGGGATAGGAGGCGCCGACAACGAGTGCCCACCAGGCGCTGGCCCCCAGGTGGGAGGACCCGCGGCGGGTCGCTGCACGGGTCAGGCTGGAAAGGAGGAGAGGGAGTGCGATGTGGAAGAGGACGGCACCAGCCTCACCGGCTGACAGGGAGGAGAGGAGGGGTGCGGCGGAGGCCCAGAGGGCTCCGACCATGAAGCGGACCGCTGGGGAGTTCGTGACGAGGCCGGAGGCCCGGAACGCCGCCAGCCCGGAGAGCATGGGTGAGAGGAGGAAGAAGACGAAAACGACCTCGGTCAACGAGCCGCCGAACAGCTCGGCGACATAGACCCCTGGAATGGCGAGAATCCAGAGCGGCTCGAGATAGCCCGGATGACCATCTCCAGCAGGCACCCAACTCGAGGTCGCGGCCGCCACGAGATCGCCCGCACTCGAATCGTCTGGCAGCAGGCCGCCTCCCGTCAGGCCGAAGGCGGACATGCTCGGCAGGACGGCGATGATTCCAGCGGCCAGTGTGATGATGGCGAGGAGCCAGGCGCTGGCCCGGGTCCGTGCCCGCCGCTCGGCCGCCTCCCTCCGCTCATCGGCAGGCGGGAGCCTGCGAAGCCTCTCTGCTTCCCGCCGGGCCTTTCGAATATCGGAGCGGCTCTCCGTCACATCGCGGTGGGTTGCCTCGAGGCCGCGATAGGAGCGCGTCACTGTGGCCGCTCGCAGCCGCCGCCTGGCACGGAGGATGGCAGCTGCCTGCCCGAGGAGGCTCATCCCCGCCCACAGTTCGCCTCTCGCCCGTGTCGTGTCCTTGATGGCAAGACGGGCAAGGGCACGCGCCGGTGACAGCGCGACGTACAGGAGGAACAGGAAAGGGGCGACCAGGAACGGTGCCCTCTGCAGGGCTGTATACATCTGGGAGCGCCGGCGCCGGCCGAAAGACTCCGGTGTCTGCGCGAAGGATGATCGAGCATGGCGCACGATCGCGGCGGGGACGACGACAACCCTGCGCCCCTGCGCCCGGAGCCTGCGCGACAGTTCAAGACCATCGCCGAAGGGGCCGAGTGCCGGATCGAAACCTCCAGCCTCGATCAGGGCTGAGGTGCGGAGCAGCATGCCTGCGGTACCCACGCCGAGCACGTCCTCGCGGGAATCGAACTGTCCCTGATCCTTCTCGTCCGGGTCGAGCTCGGGAACTCGGCGCCCTGACCGAGTGGCACGGATACCAACTTCGAGCAGCGTTCGAGGATCGTCCCATCCGACCTGTTTCGGGCCTGCCGCGGCGATCGCAAGGGATGCTTCGCAGGAACGGTGGAGGGATTCGAGGCAGTCCGCCTCCGGGGCCGAATCGTCGTGGAGGAGCCACGTCCACTCCCCCTCGCCGAGACCCGCATGGAAGGCCTCTCCCGTCGTCCCCGCCTCACATCGCACCGTCGACACGGCGATGCCGGCGTGTACCAGCGCGGTCGTGTCAATCTCGCCATCATCGAGGAGGACGAGCGTCAGGGTTCCCGGAAGACGGGTACCTGAGGCCACTGCCGCGAGGGTGACGGGCAGATGCTTGGACGTGGAACGGCCGACGACAATCGCATGAATGCCGTCGGCCAGATGCTTAGTTCTCACCGATATTTAACGCTCTCCCGCGGCCCGCCTGCGCTGGCGCGACGCCCGCCTGCGATCGTTGTCGGACATGCCGCCCCAGATGCCGTGGCGGATATCGTTGGCGAGAGCATACTCAAGACACTCTCCCCGAACGTCGCAGTTCTGACACACACTCGTCGCAGGAGCCGTGGAGCCTCCCTTTTCGGGAAAGAAGATGTCAGGATCGGTTTCGGCGCACAGTGCACGATCCAACCAGCCGAGTTCACCATCGTCGTAGCCGAGGCCCCACAGGCTATGGAACAGTGTCGAGGTGCTCGTGGGGAGGGACGTCACAGTCGCCCCCCGGTTATCAAGACGCCCGGCGGACGCCTCGTTGCCGGTCAGATTCCACATCCGATCGAACCCCCTTCTCTTTCGGTCACTGGTTAAATTACAACCATGTAAGACGGGGCGAGTCAAGGTGAAAAGGACAAATTATCGCCTCCGGGAAGAAAAAAGCGAGGAAGACACACCACAAACCGCAGAAGTGCGTTAGATCCACCTCACAATCCTGGTTGGCGTGTTGCGTGTCGGCGTGTCAGCATGGAGTGGTGTCTGCACCGCGTTCTCACGATATTCGACTATTCCTCCTCGACCTCGTGGCCCAGCTCGGGCCCGATCTCCTCCTGGCCAGCCGTCATGGCGGGGCCACAACGACCAAGTCGAGCTTTCACGATGTCGTGACAGTTCACGACCAGGCGACGGAAAAGGCTATCCGGGACGCTGTCTTCGCCGCCTACCCGGAATCGATCGTTCTGGGAGAGGAGACGGGCTGGTCGACTGCTGAGGGCCGCCCGGCAGGCACGGATGGTCATGAGCTGCAGTGGATCGTGGACCCCATCGATGGCACATCGAACTTTGCGGCAGGCTGGGACCATTGGTGCATCTCGATCGCCTCCGTCTACCGCGGCGAGCTCTACGCCTCCGCCATCCATCAGCCGCTGACCGGCAGAACCTGGTCGGCCGATGAGGATGGCTCCTACCTCGATGAGCCCGGCTGTGAGACGCGCACGCTGCGCGTCGATAGCGCGGCCGAGCCCCGCCATGGCCTGTGCACGAGCGAGTATCCGTCCGTGCGGGCCTCCCAGGGGTGGGATGATCCGCTGGGCGGGTGGCGCGTCGCCGCATCGCAGTTCCGGTCCATGCGCCGCACCGGGTCGACCGCTCTCGATCTGTGCTTCGTCGCCGACGGGCGGGCCCTCGCATCATTCTCGACAGGAACGCATTCGTGGGACGTCGCTGCCGGGATACACATTCTTGAGCGCGCCGGCGCGCTCTATGAGGCCTATGGGGATGATGGTGAGGCACACCCGCTGTGGGACGGTCCGACGTATATCGCGGCAGCATCAGCCCCCTGCCGTGACGTATGCCGGGAAGCGTTGGGCCTGTGAACCCGCTCGACACATATCGCGCGCTCATCGAACGCGGCTCGGACCCTGCTCTCACACTGTACGGGGCTCCTGCGGGGGCACCGCGACTGGAACTGTCCGGCAAGGTTGTCGCCAATCATGCGGCCAAGGCCGCGAACTTCCTCGCGGACGATCTCATGCTCGAACCGGGCTCCCGCCTCACCCTTGACCTTCCCGTCCATTGGCGGCTGCTGACGTGGGCGCTGGGCGGGCTGCTCGCCGGTGCACATCTCGCCCCCGATGGTGACACTGTCGTGACGTCGCGTCCCGCCCCGGCCGCCGCCGATGTCGTTGCCGTGTCTCTCGGCGCGCTCGACATGTCGTGGCCGGGAGACCTTCCCGCCGGAGTGATCGATGGGAATGCTGAACTGCTCGGACAGGCGGATGCTCTGCTCGATGCGTCGCTCGCCGAGGCCTCCAATGCGTCGGCTTTCGCTCGTCCTGACCTTGCCGCCGGGCCCCGGCTCCTCGTCGTCGACCCTGACCAGACGGATCTGATCGGCCTGTTCCTCCACGCCGCGGTGTCCGGTACGACCCTGGTCCTCAGCGACCGGGCGAATGCTGAGCAGGCGAGGCGGCTCGAGGGCCTGTAGCCGTCAGCTGGATGATCGGACTGGGGCTGAGAGGTGCACGAGCAGACGATCCGGGCGATAATGGCGGAAAGACGTCCTCTTACGGAAGGTTAGCCATGCGTGGCATTATTCTGGCTGGCGGCTCCGGCACCAGGCTCCACCCCATCACCCTGGGTGTATCGAAGCAGCTGGTCCCGGTCTATGACAAGCCGATGATCTATTACCCCATGTCCACTCTGATGCTGGCCGGCATCAACGACATCCTCATCATCACCACACCCCACGATGCTGAATCTTTCCACCGCCTCCTCGGGGACGGCTCCCAGCTCGGCGTCAACCTGTCCTATCAGGTGCAGGAGGTGCCCAACGGCCTCGCGCAGGCCTTCGTCCTCGGCGCGGACTTCATCGGCGGCGAGTCTGCGGCCCTCGTCCTCGGCGATAATATCTTCTACGGCCAGGGCATGGGGACGAAGCTCCGCAGGCACGTCGATCCTGACGGCGGCGCCGTCTTCGCCTATCACGTCAATGACCCGGAACGATACGGGGTGGTCGAGTTCGATGAGAACTTCAAGGCGCTCTCGATCGAGGAGAAGCCCGCAAGGCCGAAGTCCAATTATGCCGTTCCCGGCCTGTACTTCTACGACAACGACGTCGTCGAGATCGCGAAGAATCTCGAACCTTCGGCGCGCGGAGAATACGAGATCACCGATGTCAACGCCCACTACCTGCGCGAAGGCAGGCTGTCGGTCGAGGTTCTCCCGCGGGGAACCGCATGGCTCGATACTGGCACTTTCGATTCGCTGGCGGATGCGACGAGTTTCGTCCGCACCGTCGAAGCCCGGCAGGGCCTGAAGATCGGCGCGCCCGAAGAGGTCGCCTGGCGGATGGGATTCCTCACCGATGAGGAACTCATTGAACGGGCCGAGCCGCTCGTCAAGTCGGGGTATGGCGCCTACCTGCTCTCCCTGATCGGACGCACGAAGTAGAGACCTCTCCCGGGTACGAACGGTACCCGGGAGAGCACTGCTGGTCGTCCTAGTAGTCGGCGAGGATTGCGGGAGCCGCCTCGTTCCACCGCTCGAGCCAGTTCCCGATCGGTTCGATGCCAGCCGCGACCAGCTGGTTGTGGCTGAGGACAGAGAACGAGGGGCGGGGGGCCGGCCTCTGGAATGCTGCCGCTGTCGTCTCCGTGACGATCGCGGGATCTTTGCCCATCGATGTCATGATGGCCTGCGTGAACGCATGCCAGTTCGTTCGGCCGGAGGACGTCCCGTGATAGATGCCGGATGGCACTGTGGCCTCGACGAGACGGAGAATGAGGTCGGCAAGGTCCGCAGTCCAGGTGGGCTGGCCAACCTCATCCGTCACGACCGAGAGTTTCTCCATCTTCTCGGAGAGTCTCGCCATCGTCTTGGGGAAACACGCACCGTTCGCCCCGTACAGCCATGCGGTCCGAACGATGATGTAATCATCCGTGCTGGATTGGACTGCCCATTCACCGGCGGCTTTCGTCCGCCCGTAGGCGCCCGCCGGGGCCACGGCACCGTTCTCGAGGTAAGGCGTGGAGCTCGACCCGTTGAAGACATAATCGGTCGAGATGTGGACGAGCCGGGCCCCGATCTTCTTGCATCTGCGCGCCAGGTACTGCGGGCCGACAGCGTTGACGAGGAAAGCATCCGCCTCCCGCTCCTCCGCAGCATCGACCGCGGTGAACGCGGCAACGTTGACGACCACGTCGGCACTGTCGATCGCATGATCGACAGAGGCTTCATTCGTGATATCGACCTCGTCCTTGTCCATGGCGAGCACATCATGACCGGCTTCGACGAGCCTCGACACGAGATCTGTTCCCAGCATGCCCTTGGCGCCAACGACCATCCACCTCATCGGCAGTCCTTCCCTTTGTTGAATATGGGTCCAGACTAGCGTGCCCGGCTGAGAGAACAGGCCAGGTGCTAGTGTGGAACCGAACAATGAAACCGGCTTCTGGAGGCTCCGTTGGACATCACACCACTCTCAATTAGCGGCGCATGGCACGTACAATCCCGCCAGTTCGCTGACAATCGGGGGACGTTCCTCGAGGCGTTCCACCAGCCCACCTTCAAAGAGGCAACGGGCCGGAGCCTGAGTGTGGCGCAGGTCAACACCTCGGTATCGGCGGCGGGCACGATCCGCGGCATCCATTTCGCCGACGTGCCACCATCGCAGGCGAAGTACGTGTTCTGCACGAAGGGCGCGATCCTCGATGTCGTCATCGATATCCGGACCGGCTCCCCCACGTTCGGCCAATACGACACGGTCCTCCTCGATGATGTTGAGCGGAACGCTATCTTCATCTCCGAGGGTCTCGGCCACGCCTTCATCTCGCTCGAGGACGGCTCTGTCGCGACCTACCTGTGCTCGACCCCGTACTCTCCCACCCGCGAGCACGGCATCAATCCGCTGTGCAAGACGATCGGGATCGAGTGGCCGACAACGGACCGCGGCGGAAACCCGATCACACCCATTCTCTCCGACAAGGACAGGGATGCTCCCGGGCTGCTCGCAGCTCAGGAGCAGGGACTCCTACCCACCCTCGCACTCGCGGAAGGCTTCGTCGCAGGACAGAAGTAGCCTGCTGACGGGCCCCCGAGCACGTGGGGCCCCAGTGCGTCAGCGATTTCCGGTATCAGTGCCGGCGGGCGTCACGCCTTCTTGGATCCTCGACGCGTTCGTGGCCGACGTTACGAGAGTCGATGATGCCGAACCATGTCGCGGTCGCGAAAGCCGCGAGAAAGACTGCGACAAGGACGATCAGGATCACCGTGAGGACACCGTGGGAGAGGCCTGACACGAGCGCGAATCGCGGGAAATCAACCCATGGATATCCGGGATAGCTCGAGTTGAGGAAGAAGATATATCCGTAGGCTCCGACGGCGAGATTCCACGAGGCAAAAAGAACGAGCGCGTTGCCGCGGAAACGCTGCAGCCCGATGACGAGGGCGCCGAGGATGGCGATAAACGGGAAAAGGTAGCGTCCCTGGACGCCCGCGACGATTCCGAATCCGACGTACGTGCTCCACGACTCGGCGAGAAGCAGGAGAAGAACTCCGATCATCGGCGAGATGATGGCGAGGAACGTGCGCCGGTTGCGACCAAGCGAGAATGTCGCCCACACGAGCGCGACCACGAGAAGGCCTGTCAACAGCCACGTCAACGCGCCGGTGAAGTCAGCTTCCAGCCAGCCGAACGCGGAGAAGAACGACGTTGCAAGGGATTTCGCGGCGAGACCGATGAAGTGCGAGAAGTCCGCACTCGCGCGATCCCAGCCTTCGGGAACCTCCCTCACGAACCCCGACGGCTGGATCACACCGTAGCGGAGGATGTTGAGCACCCACCACCAGCCGATTGCCAGGGCCGCCACGCCCGATGAGAGGATCGCCAGGATACGGGTCTTCCAGGGCTCCTCCGTCTTGACGGCGAAGACAAGGATCAGGGCGAGACCGAAAGCGAGGAGCAGGCCCTTGCTCCAGAGCGCGAAACCGAGGGTGCCTCCGACAAGGGCAACGGTCTTCCGCGAGATCGGTTCGGTGCCTGCCTTCACGAGAGCCATGACGACGAGCGCGCCCGCGCCGATGGCGAGCGTATCGTTCGTGACACCGGCTGTGATGGCGAAGTATTGGGGGATCCCGAAAGGGAGGAATCCTGCCGCGAGCGCCCACGGCCTACGTGCACCGAGCCTGCGTGCGGAGTAGATGAGTGCGGGGACAAGGGGGACGGTCAGCAGGATCCCGTAGAGGCGCAAGCCGAGCAGCATCCGATCCCACGGCTGTTCGTCAAGGTTGAAGACTGTGGCGATGGCGGCGCCGCCAGCGTAGTAGACGGGAGGATGCTGGCTCATCTGATCGACTTCGGCGGCCTCGACAGCGGGACGCTGGACTGTGCGGATGCTGGAGCGTTCGTCGTGCGGCACGACCGCCATATTACGGAAGCTCGTGGGGAAAGGCGGTTCGGTCCGCGGAGGGATCCTGTTGTTGGCCAGTTTGGTGAGTGCAATGCCGGAGAAGGTCTCCGCTTTCGACACGATGGTGCCCGATTCGCGCCCGAGGGCGATGATGCCGGGATCGATCGTGGCATCTCCCGGTGCCGGCCATCCCCCACCATCGGCGAGCCGCAGGATCGAGTTGACGTGATGCGGTTCATCGGGCCCCCGGAAGCCCGGCATCGATACCGCCCAGACGGCCTGGCACGCGATGACGAGGAGCGTGATCAATGCGGACGCTCTGACGAAGAACCGAGTCGTCATCGTAGCCCTTCCCGTGCGCACTACTGGCCGTACCGTCCCATGCGGCCCGCCAAACCATCGACGAAGCCGCGCAGCAGATAGCGTGAGCGCGTCACCCTGTCGCTGTTGACCGCCAGGTTGAAGAGAGCGAAGCGGACGATCCAGTAAACGTATCGCAGACGCCACCTCCACGGCAGCAGATCTGTTCTCGTGAGGGCGATCGTGTTCCGGACAAGATAATAGTTGCGGATCGGACTGTGGATATGAACGGCCTGTTCACGCCCCGGTACCTTGACGACGGAGTCTCCCAGGCTGTGGACCAAAATCGTGGAGGGTATCGCAAGGAGCCGATAGCCTGCCTTTCGCGCTCTCATCCCCCACTCCAGATCGACGTGGTCGATGAAGAGACTGTCCGCCATTCCTCCCACATTCTCGAGGGCGTCGCGGCTGATCAGACAGCCGGAGGCGAGGAGGAACGACACCTCGATCTCTGTCGCGCCCTGCCGGATCGGGGCTCGCTTCGGGCCGTACCGATGGTCGGTGTAGACGAGAACGTCATCGCCCTCGACCGGGACGGGACCCACGGCGGCCACGCCACGGACGAGATGATCGCTGAGCTCCTCGACCATGCCATCGGGGATGGTCGAATCCTGGTCGGACAGGAGCACGGCGTCCGCTCCTGCCGCGAGCGCGATATCGATACCAATATTGTGGGCGGTTGCGATGCCCATGTTGTCCCCGAGGGTGACGAGGTCGATGCTGAGGCCGGCGCACGTCTCGGCAAGTGCCTCATCCCCTCCCGGGGTGTTGTCGACGACGGTCACAGCATCGCACTGATCGCGCAATGCCTCGAGCAGTGGCGCTACGGGGCCGGGTCGGTAGGTGACGGCGACAGCGTGGACTATCATGGCTCGTTCCTGCCATCGCCCGCGCCTGCATCCTCCTCCACCAGGGTGGCCTGATATTCGGAGGGCATGGCGGCGCCCCGAGACCATCTCACGACCAACGAGACGAGGGTGATCGTGGCGAGAAGATAGGCCGCCAGCATGACGATGATGGCGGAGACAGGGACTCCGACGACGTCGGCGTAGCGGGCGAAGTCGATGACGGCAGGCCCCGGGTAGCAGCTGCGCAGGAGCCACACGAAGCCGAACATGCCGGTGGCGATGGCGAAGAGTCCGAACGCTCGGTAGCCGCGCGGGCCCCACCTGCGCAGGCCGAGAACGATTCCGCCGAAGGCTGCGAGGCACGGGTACAGGTAGCGGCCCTGGACGCCCGCGACGACCGAGGTGGACAGGTAGTTGAACCAGCCCTGTGCGTAGAGCAGCACGATGAGGCCGACGAAGGGCGACAGGAGGATGAGATAGGTGGTGCGTGCTCGGCCGGCTTGGATGACGCTCCACACGATCGCGGCGGCGAAGAGGATGAGCAGGCCCCATGTGACGGCCGACGGGAAGTCCGCTTCCAGCCATCCGAACGAGGAGAAGAACGATGTCGTGAACGTCCGGAAGGCCGTCGAGAAGTAGTGCGTGAACGACGCGTTCGCAGGATCCCACGATTCCGGTACCGGCCTGCTGTATCCCGCCGGCTGCACCACCCCGTAGCGCACGAGGTTGAGCACCCACCAGAAGCCGATCGTGAGCGCGATCGTGCCCGAGGCGAGAGCCGCCGTCAGGCGTCTCTTCCACGTGTCATGCCGTGCGAAGAGGAAGACGAGAACGAGAGGGAGGCCGAAGGCGAGGAGGAGGCCCTTGCTCCAGAGGGCCAGGCCCAGGGCTCCGCCGACGAGGAGAACGGTCTTCCAGGTGATGCGCTCGGTTCCCGCTTTCGCCAGGGCCGCGACAACGAGGGCACCCGTGCCGATGGCAAGAGTGTCGTTCGTGACGACGGCCGTGATGCCGAAGACTTGCGGGATGGCGAGCGGCACGAGGCCCGCCAGGAGTGACCAGTGCCTGCTGGCCCCCAGCCGCCGAGCGGTGTAGATCGTCGCCGGCACCAGGGGGATCGTGAGGGCGATGCCATAGAGGCGCAGGGCCTGGATGAGACGATCCCAGGGTGCGTCCTGCAAGTCGAAAGCCTGGACGATCGCCGCTCCCCCCGCGTAGTACAGCGGCGGGTGCTGGGTCATCTGGTCGACCTCGTGGGCTGCCGGGTCCGCCTTCGACACGGGGTAGAGAGGGGACCGGGAATCGTGCGGCGTGATCACCATGTCGGCGAAATACGGGTTGATGGGCCGGGAATGGAGGAGCCTCGTCCGATATGTCGAGGTGAAATGCGTGGCGCCCGGAGTGATGATGCCGGACTCGTGCCCTGCCTGGACGATGACAGGGTCCACCATCGCGTCGCCAGGCTCGGGCCACCCGTCACCGCTGACGATCCGCATGATCGAGTTCACGTGATGGGGTTCGTCGGGCCCGCGGAACGCTGGCATCGACATCGCCCACACCGACTGGAGGACGATGATGAGGAATGTCAGCCCGGCGCTTGCCCGGATGAAGGACTTCCGGCTCATAGCGCGCCCTTCGCATCTCGGCGGATAGAGAACGACGCCCCGAGCCCCAGCAGGAGATCGGCGACGGTGAAGAGGATTCGGCTGAGGAGGACGACGACGACCACGTCCCCTGCGGGGACGAGCCCCGCAAGCGAGGCGGCGAGAACGACCTCGCGGACGCCGACACCGGCGGGGATGAAGAAGACGAGGAAACCGACCACCCACGCGAGAGCATATCCGCCCGCCGTCAAGAGATAGGTCTCGACTGTCGCTTCGTTGCCCAGGCCTGTCAGGATGAGCCACACCTGGCCACCGGCGAGAATCCAGCTGCCTGTCGACCAGAAGGCGGCGGTCGCAATCGCGCGCCCGGAGAAGGGCTTCTCGATGCCGTCGCGCTTCAGGAATGTCAGGCCCCGGTGCACGACCGTGTTGAGCACGGGCGGATAGAGCACGACCAGGAGTGCGGGGATGACGAGCAGAACCCACCAGTATTTCTCGATGAGATTGGCCGGGCCGAAGAGAAGCGCGATCGACGCTACCGCAAGGCCCGTGAGAACCGAGACGAGCATCGACATGAGGAGGACGGTCACCGACCTGCGGCGCGAAATATTGAAATCCGTTCCCATCTCCGCGGCGGCAACGAAGTTCCACACCCCACCGGGGAGATATTTGGCGACCTGGGAGACGAAGAAGATGCGGCGGGCAGACGCTCCTGGGACAGGATCCCCAGCATCGTTGAGAATGACCCGCCATGCCAGCATCGTCAACCACACGAAGACGATGGAGACGGTGAGGGAGAGAGCGACCTGCCACCAGCTCAGCCGGCTCATCGCGTCGGAGACTTCGGCCCAGTTGCCGACTACTGCCCACACGGCGGCGGCAACAGCGGCAAGCATGAAGAAGGTGCGGAATCCCGGTGAGCGGAGGACGGAGACGATGTTCACGACAGACGCTCCACGAGCGGTGCCACGACGGCTTGGTGGGTGAAGGCATGGTCCGCGAGTTCTGCCGCCCGTGCCCTCATGGCCTGTCTCCGCTCAGGATCGCCGATAAGGTCGCGGATCGCATCGGCCAATGCCTCGGCGTCCCCAGCCGGGACGTAGGTCGCCGCGTCTCCGAGGACTTCGCGCTGGGGCACCGTATCGGAGGTGATGATGGCACACCCGGCTGCCATCGACTGGTACACCTTGTTCGGGACGACCCGCTGTGCCTTCTCTGTCGTGCCGACGATGCCGAGCCCGATGCTGTGGTGGGCGACAACGGCGGGAAGGTCAGCTGGGTCCACCCAATCAACCCACGTGACCTCGGCATCGCCCGCAAGTCGCCGCACCTCGTCATAGTCCTGGCCCGTGCCGACCATCGTCACCGGAGGAAGATCGCCGCGATCGGCGAGAATGCGCAGGGCTCTGGCAATCGTCGGGGAGCCCTGGAGGGGCGTGTAGAGACCGTAGAAGACGACGCCGTTCACCGGGTTCGTCTCCCGAGCATCGAACCACTCATCAGGGGCCCCCACCGGGACAACAACACCCTTATGACGCAACGAAGCCGGGGCTAGCGCGGCGTGTGCAGGCGTGTCGTAGACGACGATGGTTGCGGCCGACAGCGCCAGCCTGTCGAGGCCCGTGAGGACGCGCCGCAGCAGACCGCCTTTCGCACCCCGGTCTGCCGCCGTGTCGGAGGCGTAGATGAGATGGTCGAGGATGATCGTGGCGCGCGGAAAGAGAAGCCGTGCGAGGAGCACGTCGAAATGTCCGAGATAGCCGACGACAATCGCATCGGGCTTCGACGTCCCCCGGTAGGAGAAGCTCCCCGAGACGAGACGGGACCAGTTCGCGGCAAGGCTGCCGAAGAAGGACAGCGCCGCCGAGGGGGACGAGAGTGCCGCCACCCGATTCTCGGTGCTGACCCGCAGCGGCTCGTTGAGCTCGGACACTGTATGGCCGGCGTCGCGCAGGCCCTCCACGAGGATTCCAACGCGCGGATGGACTGCCGTGTTGTATGTTCCAAATGCCAATATTCTCATCGGCCCTCCTTCCACGCCCACATGGCCGCTATGCCGTCATCAAGATCTGTTTCTGGGGTCCAGCCGAGGATGTCTCTGGCCCGGTCGATCCGCAGCCAGGTGGACTGATTGTCATACGGTCTGCCCTTCTCGTAGCGCGGGTCGATCCTGCGTCCCGTCACCCGGCAGACGATCTGGAGCAGCTCGTCCAGGGAGGTGGGAGAGCCGGACCCGATATTGATCGTCTGCCCCGCAGCATCGTCCCGCTCGAACGCCGCGATAATGGCTCGCACGCAGTCGTCGATATAGACATAGTCGCGTGCAACCGCGGGGTCGCCGTACAGGATGGGAGGTTCGCCGTCGACGATCGCCTGAAGCCAATGCCCCAAGACACCCTGCCCGCCCTTGGCGAGTTGCCCTGGACCGTACACGTTGGAGGGGCGCAGAATCGTGGCCGATGGCCAGAGGTCTCGAGCCACCCCCTCCATCGCCGCCTTGAGCTTGCCGTAGTCGCTGACCGGCTTCAGTTCGTCCTCCTCCCCGTGGGGTGCGGGACCGTTTCCGTACACTGTGCCGCCAGAGGACATGAAGAGGAAACGCTTGATGCCGCTGTCCTGGAGGAGCAGAAGCGAGGAACGGAACACGTCGCATTCATCGAGGGCCTGGCCCACGGTCGCTGGCGTGCTCGAGGAAGCCGCCCAGAGGAGACCATCGAGATTCTTGGCCATCCTCAGACCCTGCTCGCTCGTGACAGGGTTCTCGATCGTGAACGGGACAGGCTCATGCCCGGCGGCGATCAGCGCGGCCGTCAGCTGCGATCCGATGAAGCCGTGGGCCCCGATGACGCCGATTCTCATGATTGCCCCACGAGACTCTCGAGCAGGCGTGCATACCGCCGCCCGACCGCGTCGACCCCGTGTTCGCCTGCACGCCCCCTGGCCGCCTCGGACAGTCGTGTGCGCAGTTCGCGATCGTTCGCGAGCCGCACGATCGCGTCCGCCAGCGCATCGTCATCGCCCGGTTCGACGAGAAGTCCCGTCTGTTCGTGGATGATCGCGGAGTCGATGCCGGGCAGGTTCGAGGCGATCACGGGAAGGCCTGACGCGAGTGCCTCGAGCAGGACGACGGGCAGTCCGTCCTGGTCTCCCGACGCCGCCCGTACGGAGGGGAGCACGATCATGTCCGCCTTCGCGTACTGGGCGCGCAGCTCCGCCTTCGGCTTGGCTCCGACGAAGTCGATCGGAAGCCCGTCCCCCAGCTTCCGCAGGTCCTTCTCGAGCGGGCCGTCCCCGATCACGGTGAGATGCCAGTCGATCTCGACACGCGCGAGCGCGGAGATGAGATGTCGGAGCCCCTTCTTCTCGACGAGCCTGCCGACGAAGAGGAGCTCGAACGTGGTCGTGTCCCGCACGGTGTGGGGAACGATGCCGGTGAGGTCGGCCCCCATGGGTTCGACGCTCACTCTCGATGGGTCGACCCCGAGCCCCTCGACCTGCCCCTTCATCTCATCGTTCATCACTGTCGTGTGGTCTGCTCGCGTGACGACAGCGCGGACGATGCTCCGTGCGGGGGTATCCACGAGTGCGTACAGGTCTCCCCCGAGAGTGGTGATGAGGACAGGGATCCTGCGGTTGGCGATGAGGGCGGACAGTCCCTGCGGGATGATCCAGAAGACATGGAGGACATCCGGTTTGAAGGACCGGATCGCGCGCGCGATATGGAAGGTCTCGGAGAGGAAGAAGGGCACGATCTGGAGGGCCCGGACCTTCTTGCCTCGAATGTTCTCGAGGATTGCACCATCGGCCAGGTCCTCCCACTTCCGCGGGAAGAACCTGAAGCGCTCCACCTCGACACCCCGGTAGGATGTGCGGAGCGGGGCCCCGGGCACTGCCGGCACGAGAACTCTCACATCCATGGTCTTGGCAAGCTCGACAGCGAGATCGCCGACGAACTCGGGCGTGCCATCCCCCGACGCTGCGGGGAACGTCGAGGCGAGGAGGAGGACTCGGCGGCGTGGCGTCACGTCAGCCCTTGTGTCTGCTCGCGTTCCGTCATCTCATTCGGGCTCTGCGTGTCGGCCGTCATCGGGTCCGTCCCATATTGGATCTCCTTGATCCTCTCGAGCTGGTCCTCGATGAGGACCCTGTTGGTCCGGAGCAGGTCCGCGATGACGAGGAGCGCGAGGCACAGCAGTCCGCCCACGAGCATGGCCGAGCCGAGGATGAGCGACTGGATGTGCCCTGCGCCTTCGCCCTGGACCCAGAAGATGAAGAATCTCAGGAACGGGATGAGGCCCGCGAGGAGCATGATCGCGCCCAGCCAGCCGAGGATGACATAGGGCTTGAACATGAGGAAGGAGCGTGTGATGGCGAGACCGGACTTGAACATGTGCTGCCAGATGTTCTTGAACAGGCGGGATTCGCGAGTCTTCGCATTCGTGGTGACGGGCACGGACTCGATACGCAGCCGCTTGTTTCCCGCCTGGATGATTGTCTCCATGCAGTACGAGAACTGCGTGACAATATTGAGCCGGTACAAGGCCGCCTTCGAGTAGGCACGGAAGCCCGATGCGGCGTCTGGGAGCTTCGTTTCCGCAGCAAGGTTAACGACTTTCGATCCCACGTTCTGCATCAACTTTTTGAATGGCGAAAAGTGGGCGATCTTCGATGTCTGACGGTCGGCGATGACGATATCGGCTCGGCCTGCCACGATCGGGGCCACGAGGTCTCCGATGCGGTCCTGCGGATACTGGTTGTCGCCGTCCGTGTTGACGACGATATCTGCACCGTGCGCGAGGGCATAGTCCACGCCGTCCCGGAACGACCTGGCCAGACCCATGTTCCGTGCGTGCCGGACGAAGTGGGTCACGCCATGTTCTTTGGCGACCTCGATCGTGCGGTCTGTCGAACCATCATCCACGATAAGGATCTCGATCGAGTCGACACCTGGAATGGCGGTGGGGATGGACTCGAGCACGAGTGGCAGAGTCTTCTCCTCGTTCAGGCACGGAACCTGCACAAATACCTTCATAAGCTCTTCCTCATCTCGGGCCGTTTCACTATCGGGATTCTAGGTACCGATCTGACGATTGTGCACCCTGCTCACCGATGTGTAAGCGATCGAACATCACCGGCGGCACACCACTGACGAGCTTACCCGTTCCAGCAGCCCACAATCGGAAGGTGCAATCGACGCGACAGAAACCCGCCTCCGCACTGTCAGAAATCCGCGCTCTCACGGCGCTCCCGCCAGCGCGACCTCCCCTCAGCGCCGGTGGGACTCCGCCGGTGCTTTCGCTCCCATCGCGGCGAGTCGCAGCCCGCCCACGATGATGATCGCGGCACCGAGCACGCAGACGATAACGCTGAGCTTCAGCGTTGCGCCTGTCGCGATCGACCATGCATCCCACGTCATCCAGCTGAACCCCAGCAGGGAATCGGAGCTGTAGGCGGCACGAAGCATCGCCCACAGTCCGATGAGGCCGACAAGAGGAGACCCGATGGCGAAGATGGATTCGCTGGCCTGGGCGAGTCGCGGACCGCCGACCCTGCGGAGCCACACGTGACCCCAGGAGACGAGGACAGCGAGGGCAACGATGCCGGGGAACGGGTATCTCCCCTGCATGCCGCTCACCTCACCCGTGTGCTGATAGTTCAGCCAACCCTGGATGGTGAGAACCGCAATCGTCAGGGGGACGAAGAGGACGAGGACGAGGAGCGGGATGCGATATTCGCGCGCGGCGGCGAGACCGCAGGCCGACATGATCAGCGCGATCAGGGTGAGGGCGATGATCAGGGCTGACGGCAGGGGCAGCTCGAGCCAGCCGAACTTCCCCCAGAACGATTCCATGAGATCCGTCCACGCCAACGCGAGGAAATCGGAGAACCTCGGTTCGACTCCCGCCCAGTCCGCCGCCTCATTCGGGAAACCGGAGGGCTGGAGCACCCCATAGAGGACGAGGTTGCGCACCCACCAGTAGCCCCCGACGAGCACGCCGAGGAGCCCGGCAGAGACCCCGTATTTTAGTTTCCGCGTCCACGGCAGCTCCCCTCGGCTGGCAAGGAAAGACAGGCCCGCCACCAGCCCGAAGCCGACAAAGGTTCCCTTGGTCCACAGTCCGAGGCCGAGGAGTGCGCCGACCATGATGACGTCGCGCCGCGTCGGTGTCGTCGTGAGGACTTTCGCGCAGGCCGCGATGAGGAGCGACCCCATGAGGATGTAGAGGGAATCGTTGGTCACGGCGGAACCGATGTGGGCAAGCTGGGGAACCGCGAGAATCGATGCTCCTGCAAGGAGCGACAGGCGCCGGTTGAGCCCGAGCCGTCGCGCCGTATAGATCGTGCACGGAACAACCCACATCACCATGAGGGCCGACAGGATGCTCAGCGCGAGCAGCTGACCGTCCCACTGCCAGCTATCTGCACCGAGCATGGTGAGGAAGCCGGCGGCGATCCCATAGTAGAGGGGCGGATGCTGAGTCATCTGATCGACTCCGACAGAGCCCTCCCCCGTGAACTGCGGTATCGAGCGCTGCGCTTCGGGGAGCGGATCAGTATCCGCGAGGTACTGGCCGGTGCCGACGATGAGGCCGCCGTTGAGACGATAGAAATGGCCCCAGCTGAGATCCGGCGCTCCCGCCGCGACGAGACCGCCCTCGATCGCGACTGTGAGGACCGCGGGATCGATGTCCGCTTCGCCGGGCTCCGGCCACCCGCCGCCTTCCATGACCCGCATGACCGAGTTGTAGTGCATCGGAGCATCCGGGGACCGGAAGGCCGGCGTGGCATAGGCCCAGGCGATGAGGAAGGCAAGATAGACGACGGTGAGGAGTGCCCCTGCACCGATCAACCGTTGCCTATCGCGCTGCCACCTCACGGGCGCCGCCTTTCAGTCGCTTCCACCGCTGGTCACAGTACCAGTTGGAGAGTGGCGCAACACGCTTCGCTCAGCCGAGAAGCGCAGGCCGCTTCCACTCCTCCCCGCGGACGTGGGTGTTGAGGAAAGCAAGGACTGTTTCGTACCAGATCGCCGAGTTTGAGGGCTTGAGGATCCAGTGGTTCTCATCCGGGTAGTAGAGGAACTTGTGTCCGTGCGCCTTCGAATCCCGCAGCAGAGCATGCCACAGGGCGTGGCTCTGCGAGACGGGGACACGGTAGTCCTTATCGCCGTGGATGACGAGCATCGGGACCTCGATCTGATCCGCTGACGCATGCGGGGAGTAGATGCTGGCCTGGGTCGGGTTCATCCATTCGTGCCACGTTCCGTTGTCCGTCGTGCGCCCCATCATGTCGATGTTCCACAGCGACGCATGGGTGACGATGCAGGAGAACCGGTCTCCCGTATGGCCTGCCATCCAGTTCGCCATGTATCCCCCGTAGGATCCGCCAAGGAGCGCAGTCCGCGTTCCGTCGATATCCTCCCTGGCTTCTGCCGCGTCGACCAGTGCGAGGATATCGGTGAAGGGCGCTCCGCCGAGCTCGTCGTTGCCACGATCGATCATGGCCTGCCCGTAGCCGGTCGAAATGGCGGGGTCAGGCATGAGAACCGCGTAGCCCTTCGCGACGAACGGCCCGGGATTCCACCGCCACGTCCAGTCGTTCCACGATCCCCAGGGGCCCCCGTGGACGAACACCGCCAATGGTGCGGGATCCGGTGAGTCCGGCAGAGCCAGCCAGGCTCGTATCGCGGTGCCGTCCTCGGCCGTCGCCGTCACCTCGGTGAGAGTGCCGACCTTGTCGATCTCCGGCGTGAGGCGCGGCAGGTACGTGACGTGGCCGGACGCGGGGTCGACCGTCACCGGTGTCGAAGGCTGATCGATCGCGGAGACCAGGCAGCAGATGGAGCCATCGCGCACGCCGATGTCGTGATAGGACAGGTTGTCATCAGTCAGGAGAGCATACGCCCCGCTCTCGACATCGACTCGATAGAGCGAGACGCGTCCGCGGCGATCAGCGCTCAGGATGATTGTCGACTCGTCGAGCCACACGGCCTCTCCTGGCCAGTCGTCGAACGAAGGGCTCACGGGACGCCGATCGTTCGTCTCGAGGTCGACGATCTCGAGGCTGGAGCGGAGCGGATGACCGTCACGGTTGCCGGTGCTGACATGGAGCAGTGCGCGATTGCCTGCCGGTGAGATGGTGCCCGCGCTGTAGGACGCGAGAGCATCGCCCTCCTCGCCCGATACTGCTGGCGCGATCGCTACGGGAGTCGCGTCTCCACCCGCCAGACGATAGGTGGAGCGCCACTGGGACGTGCCTCCAGTCATCTCCTCCATCGTCACGAGTATCGTCGCACCATCCTCGGAGACCTCGATGCCGCCGAGCTTCCCCTCCGGCAGGGCAATGGGAGTCAGCGTCATCTGCTCCTCTGATTCGAACTCGGGAAGCTCAGCCGAGTACAGCCTCGGGTAGGCAGGGCCGAGATCGTGGTCCCAGTAGCGCACCGGGAAGGCTTCGTGGAGAATCGCGGTGACGCCGCGGTCCCTGCGCTCCTTGCTGACGGCAGAGTTGTCGTCCTCCGTCTTTGCGGACTGGAGAGTCGGGGCGATGATGAACAGCTTCCCGCCCGCGCTCACGAGCGAGCTGATGCCGCCGGGCCGACGGAGGATGACACGTGCCTCGCCGTGCGGGGGAAGCATCCAGAGCGCCTGCTCCTCCTCGTTCTCGGCGCGATCGTCAGTCCTCTTCGAGGTGAAATAGATTTCTCCGCGTTCCCCGATCGCGGTCAGCGTGTCTCCCTTCAAGGCCCGTGTCAGTGTCCGAGGCTCGGCCCCCACCTCGACGAGACTGCCCGCGTAGGCATCGAGTTTCTTCGAGATCGTCGCAACCGTCGCGACCGTCCTGCCGTGCCGGGTCTGCATGCCCGTGATACGGGGAGTGGAGACGAAATCGTCGAGTGAGGAGAAGATATTGTGCTGTGTCATAGAACCGCTCATACCCTCATGCTATCGGCACGGCGATGCCCGATGCGATTCACTGCGCCAGGTCGGCCCGTGTCGAGAACCGTTGGCGCGCTTGAGACGGGAGGGGTGCGAATGACCATGATTCTCTCTCCCCCGCCTGTCCGCCCGCTATATTGACTGTGTGCCCGCCAAGATATCCCTGCCGACCAGGCAGCGGCTCCGTCCTCTCCTGCCAGACCTTCTGGCCGCTCTCATCATCGCCGCTGTCACAGCTCTGATCTGTCTGCCGGGGATAGCCCGCTTCGCCGGTGTCTCGCTGTATGACGAGATGACCCACGCCGACTACGCGTACAGGATCGCGTTCGAGAACCGTGTGCCCCGAGCCGTGGAGCCCCTCGCGGGCCCGATCCTGGAGGAATGGGCCTGCAGGCCCACGGAATGGAATCTTGACGATTCGCTCTGCCTCCTGGCCGAGGCCAGAGAGGCCGAACCGGGGCAGTTCCCCGCCGAGGGGACCAACTACAACGGTTTCCATCCGCCCCTCTACTATGCACTGACCGGCTGGGGCGCCCGGGCGATCACTGCCCTGACAGGGTCGAACATCTCGCTGTTCGTGGCGATGCGCATCATGTCGACCGTCTGGTTGAGCGCCGGTCTCATCGCCTTCTACGGCGTCCTGCGGCTGTGGGTGAAGCGGCGGCCCCTCAGCCTCGCGATCACACTCGCACTCGCGAGCACACCAGCCATCGCCTCGTTCGGCATGCAGGTCAATCCGGACGCGGCCGCGGTCCTTGCCGGCACGGCCGCCCTCTATCTCGCATGGCGCGTCGTCCACGGGAAGCCCTCCGTTCTCGCCGCCGCGATCCTGGCCTTCCTCGTCGCATCCACGAAACTCCTTGCCGTCGTCGCTATCTTCTCCGTGGTCACGGTCGCCCTGCTGCGCGCGATCATACGGATCCGCACAGACAGCCGAGACACGACCCTGCTGTGGGCGGGGCCCTTCGGTGGGGCACTGCTCGGCACGGGCCTGTCCTATGTCCTGTCTGAAATTCTGACCCGCATGGCGGGGCCGCCGACACAGGACAACCCCATCATCGGCCTGTCGACATCTGAGCTGACGGGACCGTTCACCCGCCCCCTCATCGACACACTGGCCATCAACGCCGATCTGGTGAGCGTGTACTGGCTCCCCCAGGAGCTGGACTCCGCGATCTGGCAGATGGCGGCACGCCTCACGGGGATGCTCCTCATAGCGGCCGTCGCCATTCTCCTCACCGTCCATCGTCCCCTCGAGGGCGAGTTCACCGTCGCTCTCTCCACGCTGGCGGGAGCGCTCTCCGTACCGATTGTGATCCAGATTCGACAGATCCTCATCAACAATGACTATTTCGCGGGGGTGGCGGCTCGTTACTCGATCACGATCATTCCTCTCGCGTTCGCCTGTATCGGCCTGCTTCTCGCCCAGCGCTCCTGGGGCCCGGCTGTCGCGTGGGCCGGCGCCGGGTTCACTGTGGTCGTTGCCGCGGCATCGACGGCGGGAGTGCTGCCATGACGATCGATCGTTCCGATACCGAACAGCCGCCGCTGTCGCGCTGGGGGACAGCCGCAGCCATTGCGGGCATCTTCCTCTACACGCTTGTGCTCTGCGTTCCGGCGGCATTCCGCTTCGACGGGGTGTCGCTCTATGACGAGATCACGCACTTCGACTACGCCTACAAGCTCACAGTCGAGAACTCCATTCCCCGGTCGGTCGAACCGCTCTCGGATGCGTCCCTCGAGGTGTGGGCCTGCCGGGACAGCGACTGGGTCGATGATTCTTCCGATTTGTGCGAGCGGACGGAGGACCGCCAGTCGACGCGCTACGAGTTCCCTGTCGATGGGGTGAACTACAACGGGTTCCATCCGGTCGGCTACTATGCCATCACCGGCTGGGGCGCGCAGGCACTCTCAGCGCTCGCGGGCCCCGTCGTCGAGATCTCCCTCTTCGGCGCGATGCGCATCATGTCCGGTCTGTGGCTGGCCGCCGGTATATCCGCCTTCTATCTCATCCTCAAGAGATGGTTGGGTGCTCCCGGCTTGGCCCTGAGCGCTTCCCTCCTCCTCGTCTCGCTCCCCGCCATCACGCTCTTCGGCTTCACGATCAGCCCGGACGCGGCGGCGCCCCTCGCGGGAGCGGCCGCTCTGGCGATCGTCCTTCGCATGGTCGAGGGGAGACCTGCCTTCCTCTTCAGCACGGTGCTGACGTTCCTCGTCGCAGGCACGAAGCTCCTCTCCATTGTCGCGATCCTGTCGGTCGTGAGCGTGGGTCTCCTCTACTCGCTCGCGCATGTCCGCAACGTCCGGGGCCCGGAGTTCCGCAGATGGTCCGGCCCGTTCGCCGGCGCCCTCCTCGGCACGGGGCTGTCATACGCGGCGGCTACCGCTCTCACCCGATCGGCGGGCTCCCCCGTCGTCGACAATCCCGCCGCCGGCCTGTCGACTCTCGAGCTGGGCGGCAGCCCTCTCAGGCCCGTTGTCGATTCCTTCGCAACCCACGCGGGTCTCGTCAACCCGTATTGGATGCCGGCAGAACTCAACTCCCCGGAGTGGGCGGTGTTCTCGCGCCTCATCGTGCTGCTCATCATCGCCAGCCCGTTCGTCCTCATGTGGACGTCCCCGGTGAAGAGCCGCGACTTCGTCCTCGGGCTCTCCCTCATCGCGGGCACCCTGACGGTTCCCATCCTCATCCAGGTCAGGGAGCTGCTGACACGCGGGGAGTACTTCGCGAATGTGGCGCCCCGCTACTCGATCTCTCTCGTTCCCCTCGCCATCGCCTGCATGGCGATCGTCGCGGCCCGCCGCTCGTGGGGTGCCCCGGCGATGTGGGTGCTTGCAGGTCTCGCGATGATCCTCGGGCTCGGCTCCATCAACGGGATCTTCACGGTCTAGCCGGCGCCGTGCCGCGGCACGTCAGACGCCCCTCCCATCATCGAGCAGGGACGGGAGACCACAGGCCGTCCAGGCCCCATCAGAGCCGCGCCGATGCCGCCCGGAGCCGTCTGGCGATCTTGGCCGCTGTGACACGCGGGCCGTCATGGCGGACGGAGGCGACGACCTGGCGAAGCGCCCGCTTCGCACGCACGGATCCGGGGCCGCTCTCGAGCCGATAGGGCTCCACCTCGGCCGCGAGCGGGGTGAACGGCTCGTCCCTCGTCACCGGAGGGAAGGTCGAATGGGCACGATGACCGTGCTGACCGACATGGACCCATGCCTCCCGAAGGATCGCCTCTGCTTCCTCTCCCTGGATCGCCGGGGACCGGGTGAGGAGCGCTTCCTGGCGCGCGGTCGATCCGATCCTGCTCCGCAGCCCGGCATCGTCCACGAGGGCAAGGATGTGTGCCTTCCACTCGTCGACGGTCTCCGCGAGGAAGCCCGTCTCACCGTTTCTGATGGCCTCGCGGAACGGCTGGGTGGGAGATGCGACGGTTGGTGTCTCGACGAGTGCCGCCTCCAGCCATTTGATCGCAGATTTCGCTTCGTTGAAGATCGATCCTCCGGTCAGCGGTGCGAGCGAGATGTCGACGTCTCGGAGATAGCCCGGGAGCTCGTACCAGGGCACGAGCGGCAGTCGAACGATCCGGTCCGCGAATGGGTCGAGTATCGCTGTCGGGACGACAAGCCCGCCGAGCCAGAGTTCGACGTCGGGGCGGGCGCTGAGCACCTCGGCGATGGCGGGCTCGATCGACGCCCAGTCGGCATCGTGCGTCTTCGTTCCCGAGAAGAAGCCGATCCGTATCTGCCCTTCCCGCCGTTCGCGCGAGAGCTCCCGTTCCGAGACCTTCGCGAGCAGCGCGGAGACGCCGTTGTGCAGCGTGTGGGACGGGATCCCGATGAGGCGTTCGGCCTCGTGGCTGACCGTGGCTGTGGAACCGATGAAGTAGTCGCAGTACTCGAGCGTCGTCCTGTACCGGTGGATGCCTTCCCGCCACAGGTCTCGCTCCTCGTCGCTGAGACTCGACAGGTTGTCGAGAAGCGGCTCGATCTCGGGGTCGAAGATGAGGTCATCGACATCCCCAAGGATCGGGATGGTCCGCTCTGCGGAGCGAATGGATTCCATGAGGGCGAGTATCTGCGGGGTGGCCGGCACCCGATAGAAGACAACCGCATCGGCCTCGAGAACGCGGCCGGGGAGAACGGGATCGCGGTAGAAATAGACCGATGTTCGGATTCCCCGCGTTGCGAGCGCCTCGGCTGGGAGATGTGCGCGGTAGCGCGCGGGGGCGCCCTGGATGCCGATGACGTAGACGACGTCACGGATGAGCTGTCCGATCGCTTCTCCCGTCGTACCGAGGCTCGCGTCTCGGCCCGCGACGAGAGACCGATAGTAGCCCTCCAGCTCCGCCATCTGATCGTCCGGAGTGACGGTTTCGGACACCGATCCCCTCCCCATGAGCGCGGCGGCCCTCCGCTCGTCCGAGAGCTCCTCGATCGCGGCCCTCAGCTGGTCGACGGAGCCCGCGCCGATGACTCGACCATTGAACCCGTCCCGGACAGCCTCCGAGGGGCCCGGAGTATTCGAGGTCACGACGGCAAGTCCCGCACTCAATGCCTCTCTCGTCAGTATCGAGTGCGATTCCCGCGCGAGGGACGGGAGCAGGAGGACATCGTGATCGGCAAGGATCGAATCGAGCTCAGTCGGATCGAACGCTGGATGGCAGTGCACCCATCTCGGAGCATCGTCGAGACGGGCCCCATAGATGTCGAGGCTGGTGCCCGGCTCCACGGTAGCGGTTCTCGCCGCATCGCGCAGGACATCGAACCCCTTCAGGCGATCATCGCCGCCAGCATAGAGGAAGCGCACCGCCCCGGAGCGATTCTTGGAGCGCACCGGGCTCAGCTCGACACCGTTCTCGTTGACTCGCACGAGCCGGGAGGGCACACCGTTGGCGATGACAGCCTGCCCCATGGCGGCGGATGGAACGAGGATCAGGTCCGCCTGTGCCAGGCGCTTGGCCAGCCACGCGTTTCTCTTCGACAACCATGCTTCGTTGATGGCGCAAGGGCACTCTCCACAGTCGCGGACGATGGAGCAGGGCTCGAAGTCCTGGTTGACGAGGAACTGCCGCGAGCAGATCCACCAGAAGTCGTGCATCGTCACGACGATCGAGGCGCCGGCCTTCCGTGCCGCATCGAGCAGACCGCCGCCGAGAGTCTGTATCGAGTGGAAGTGGACGACGTCTGGCCGGACCTTGGCGAGATAGGCGGAGAAGGCGCGCGCCACCTCGGGATTGTCGAAGTTCTTCGTGTCGGCCCAGCTGAGAAAGGGGGAGATGCCGATCCAATGGACCGGTATGCCGTTCTCGATCGTGTCCTTCTCTTCGAGGGGGCCCAGCGAATTGAGGTCTCCCGCGAACACGTACGAATCATGACCCCCCTCCGCCATCATCGTGGCGCAGCGCTGTGGCATGAGGGTTCCACCGGACACGAAATCGGGTGGGAAATGGGCTGATACCTGCACAATCCGCATGTCGTCACACTACCAACAATCATGGTCCGCCCGTGTGCCACTATGATGTCGGCATGACTGAGAATGCTGCCTCCTGGCTCGATTCCCTGGCCGCGCGCGATGAAGAGTTCCGTGCCTCCATCGCCCCCGTCTCCGCCGATCACGTCGGTGATCTGTCGGTGGCGGAGCTGCAGGCTCGGCTGATAGCGGCCGCGGAGGGCAACTCCCTGCGCGACGCCATCATCCGGAGCCAGTCCGCGAGGATCACCGACCTGTCGGCGAAGCTCGCGCAGGCACGCTCGACGCCGAACCCGGCAAGCGCGATTTCGTCTTCCCTCACTCCCCTGCGGCGCGTCGCCCGGATCGGTGCCGCCGCTGCACGGCGCGGCCGACGGGTCCTCCGCCGGGTCGTCGACCGGGTGGCGAGTTGAGACGCGTCATCGCGCTGTGCCGCACGGTCTCGGACGTCGAGGCGCTCACATGCGCATGGGAGGCTCAACGGTCGCAGTCGTGGGAGCTCTCCGTCATCCTGCCCCGCGAGAACGGCCCCGATGCGGAGGCTCGTCGACGTGCCGCGAGTGCATCGTCGATCACGGCTACGGATTCTCCCATTGAGAGCGCCCTTCGCCTGGCTGCCGAGTCTGAGATCGCGTGGATCCTCCGAGACGGCCGCACGCCGGAGGCCGGTTCGCTCGCGGTGATCGACCACTGGTTCGAGCACAGGGATGTTGAGCTCGCCTATGGCGACTCGATGGTCGACGGTGTGGGCGTGCGGACACGTCCGCGCTATGGTCGTATCCGGGCCCTTTCCACGGGGGATCTGGGTGACTCGTGTGTTCTCCGTGGTTCTGCGGTCCAGCGCATGCTCGATTCCCGCTCCTCCGCGCCGCGCTCGTGGCACGAGGCGCTCATGGCCGCGGTCGATGCCGCCACTGCTGTCGAACACATCCCGGTTGTCCTCGACGCAGGCCGGGCCCACCCGCCCCTGACTGCGCGGGCGCTGGCGGCCCTCATCAACCCCACCCATCCTGGCGGGATGCTGTCGGCCGATGGTCGGCATGTCATCCCGCGCGAGACGCTGACCGATGAGTCGATCAGCATCATCATCCCGTCCATCGGCTCCCCGGCAGACTTCGAGGGTGTTGAGCAGCCCGCGCTTGTCGCCTGCCTGGAATCGATCCTTGCCCGGGGCACGTCGCTGATCGAGCAGATCGTCATCGTCGCTGGGGAGCGCATGCCGCCAGCCGTTGTCGAAGCGGCCCGTCAGCTCGCCGGGCCCCTCCTGACCGTCGTCCACATCGAGGGCGTATTCAACTTCTCCGCGTCGTGCAATCTCGGCGCGGCCCAGTCCACCGCCTCGCATCTGCTCTTCCTCAACGACGACGTTGAGGCTGTAACGGACGGTTGGCTCGAGGCGATGGCCGGGCTCGCAGTACGCCCGGGTGTCGGTGCGGTCGGTGCGCGGCTTCTCTTCCCTGACGGAAGGCTGCAGCATTGCGGTATCACCGTCCGGCCGGATACGTGCGAACCCAACCATCTCTACTATGGTCTCGCTCCGCGGGACGTCAGCGACCCGTCTGCCCGGGAATGCTCCGAGTTCCTCGCGGTGACGGGGGCATGCCTCCTCGTCTCGCGCGCCGACTTCGAGTCTGTGGGCGGCTTCTCGCTTGGCCTGCCCGTCAACTATAACGACGTCGACCTGTGCCTCAAGCTGAAGGCTGCTGGCAAGTCCTCGGTGTCCTGCAATCCCGTGACTCTCATCCACCGCGAGTCGACGAGCCGAATACCGACCATCGCCCCCGAGGAGCAGCGGGCCATGGAGATGTGGCGGGGCGTGGTCCAGGACGATCCCTACTGGTACGCCTGGTCCTGATCAGCGTCCCCGATATCGCAGGACACGCCGGACCGTGTGCCGGATGCCGGAGGAGCGCACTGATTCCTTCGTCTTGGAGAGGAGTGAGCGGAGCGTTCTCCTCGGTGCGGCGACGGCTTCGGGCGCCGGGCTGCGGTCGAGACGATCCGCTGCGAAAGACGGCTCCCGACAGTATTCGACGAGGGGCGCCAGCGTCTTGTCCCAGGAGAAGTGCTCGGCCGCGTCGAGGACCCTGTCGCTGAACGGTGCAGGGTCCGCCAGGACGTCGAGGATGGCGTGAGCCATCGCTTCTTCGTCCTCGACGGGAACGACTCGGCCGAGGTCTCGTTCCTCCACGAGGCCACCGAAGAAGTCACCCTCGGAGGTGACGATCGGCAGTCCCGTCCAGAGATAGTCGAGGACGCGGGTGCGGAAGCTGAAATGGGTCTCGATATCGGCGAAATGTGCGGTTATGCCCAGGTCGGCATCGAGGAGATAGTTGTGCCGATCCGAGTATTCGACCCAGTCTTCGAGGAAGAACACATGCCGGTCGGCAAGCCCGAGCTCGGCGGCCCTCCTGCGCGCCTCTACCGCCATCGCCATCTGCGGCACGTCCGGGTTGGGATGCTTCGCGCCGAGGAAGACGAGCCGGATCGAGGGATCGGTCTGGGATGCTCGGCCGACGGCGCCGATGACAGTGAGAGGGTCGAACCAGTTGTAGATGCCGCCGCCCCAGATGATGACCTTGTCGTCGGGGGCGATCCCGGGAATGTTGCCCTTGATGCCGTGCCTGTCCTGGCTGGGCCGGGGGCCCGCGATGCCGAAGGGCGCGACATCGATGAGGTTGCGGAGAGACCCATCGGAATCGTAGGTTCGCGGGTTGACCCGCCCGAGGGCGGCGAGGTGCCCGATCCACAGATTGCGCTGCGCCTCGCTCGCGCAGAGGAAGAAGTCGCCCATGCGGATCTGCGCGGACAGCTCCGTCACTGAATGGTGGAGCGCATAGTCCCTGTCCGGCATCGGGCGATGCTTCTCCACGCCGAGGGACTCGAGATGGAAGGGGTCGTAGAGGTCGATGACGAGGCGGAAGTCCCGCTCCCCCAGCCAGGGGAAGGTCTGGGCGAGATATCCCTGGATGATGACGACGTCGGGCTGTGCGAGATCCCGCTCGAAGTCGGCCACTCGGGTCGCTTTCAGCGTGAATGCGTCCGATGGTCTGTCGGCGGATGCGAAGGTGAGGACGGTGACCTCGTGCTCGCGCGCAAGCAGCCCCGCCATCTCCCACACGCGGATCGCCGGTCCTGCCATCTTCGCCGAGAACGTATCGAGCGTGACGATGGAGATCTTCATCGTGCGCCTCCCGGTGTCGACCAGCGTCCGTCGAGGATGACGTAACCGCCCGATTCGAACGGAGTGCCCCTCTTGACCCCGATCCCGGCCGCTTCGCGAACATAGTCGTAGACGTGTTCGGTTGTCGTATTCACGATCGAGCCGTGGAAGATGAATTGGCCGGGCTGCAGGTTGAGCCGCGGGATCGTCAGGTCGATCGCGCCGGTGCCCTCGATGTGGTCGACGTGGTATTCGAGGTCTCGGGTGTTGTTGCCCCACAGGTAGGTGCCGTCGATCGATTCCATGCTGAACCCGAACACGGGCTTCTCGATTCGGTTCTTGGCCGAGTAGTGGAGCCTCAGCGTGATCCGGTCTCCCGTTGCGACGAGATAGTCGGCAGGCTGCCCCTCGGCATCGAGCACCTCGACGCGTTCGACCGTGGCTTCGCCCGATCCCCACCGGACCTTCCCGTCGCTGTCGATCCGGACGCCGGTCTTGGTCGAGTCGCCGTAGCGCTCGATGACGGTCCGGGCAGGTCCCACCTCGACGAGCCTGCCGTTCTCGAGCCACGCGGCCTGGTCCGCCATCGCCCGCAGCTGGGGCACGGAATGGGACACGACGACGACTGTCTTCCCGTCGTTGCGCAGGTCCGCGAACTTCTTCGAACACTTGTCCTGGAAGGACGCGTCGCCTACCGCGAGGATCTCGTCGACGAGGAGGATATCGGGCTCCGTGTGGATTGCGACCGAGAAGCCGAGACGGACGTACATGCCGGACGAATAGTTCTTGACGGGCTGGTCGATGAACTCCTCCACGCCGGAGAAGGCGACGATCTCGTCGAAGCGACTATCCAGCTCCTGATGCGTCATGCCGAGGATCGAGCCGTTGAGGTAGATGTTCTCGCGGCCGGAGAGTTCGGGGTGGAAGCCGGAGCCGACCTCCAGCATCGCCGCCATGCGACCATGCGTCGTGATCGAACCGGTGTTGGGCACGAGGATCTTCGCCATGCACTTGAGGAGGGTCGACTTGCCCGATCCGTTATCCCCGACCAGGGCGAAGGTCGATCCCTGGGGGATCTCGAAACTCACGTCGTTCAGAGCGGGGAAGTCCTCCGAGACGGAGCGCCGCCTGCGCAGGAGTGCGGACTTGAGGGTCCTGTTGAGCTCCTTGTATATTTTGAAGCTCTTCGAGACATGGTCGACTGTCACTGCTGTCTCAGTCATCACAGCACCTCCGCAAGGTGGTCCTGGTGGCGGTCGAAGATCTTCCACCCGATGAAGAAGACGGCGATGGAGCCGGCGGCCACGAGACCGAAGGTCGACCAGTCTGGCCAGCGTGCGTCATAGAGCAGATTCCTGAAGATCTCGGCGAAGTGGATGAACGGGTTGAGCTGGTAGAGGTTGTCGATCGTGATGCCGAAGGCGATCGGCCCGAAGCTCTCCGACTGCTCCTTCACCAGCTCGGCAGGGTAGACGATCGGGCTGGCATAGAACCAGAGCTGGAAGAGGATCCCGGAGAAATGCTGGACGTCCCGGAAGTAGACGTTGGCGACGGCGAAGATCATCCCGAGCCCCGTCGCGAAGAGGGCAAGGAGAACCATGGTCACGGCGACGAGAGGGATGTAGATGAGGACGTTGCTGCCGAGCACCAGGACCGCGACGACGAGGATGAGCATCTCCCAGAGATGCTGATAGAGCGCGGAGAGCGTGTTGGCGAAGATCAGGGTGGAACGGGGGAAATACACCTTCTTGATGAGGTTCTCGTTCCCGACGATCGTCCCCATCGAGCCGTTGACGATGCCGGAGAAGAACGTCCAGGGCAGGAGTGCGCACATGAGCCACAGCACGAAGAGGTCGAGGCCCGACGGGTCGCCGGGGGCGGGCTGCACGCGAATGACAATCGCGAAGACGAAAGAGTAGACGACCATGAGGGCCAGCGGATTCGCCAACGACCACAGCTGGCCGAGAGCAGTCCTCTTGTACTTGCCCTTGATCTCCCTCATCGTCAGATTGTGGAGGAGCTCGCGCGACCCCTTGAGGTCGGAGAATACTGACAAGGTGTCTCCCCTATCGTCCATTCGCCCGGGTGCCCGGACTTCGCCTAGTCTAGCGATCCGGGGCACCCGGGCGCCTCCACCCCGGCCCGGCATGGCGTAATTCCCGTCACTCGGGCTGATGCGATAGCGGGAGCGGGACTACTTCGAGAGGTCTCGGACGACTCCCAGGCCGTCTCGGCCATCGCGGTCCCAGTCCCCGACGACAACCCTGTCAGAGACCTTCCCATAGTTGAACTGCTTATCGGCCACGCCTGACGAGTTCGTGTAGTTCATGTAATACGTGTTTCCTCGACGCACCGTGATGGTCTCGACGGCATTGGATGACCAGGACCCCACATAGACCTCGTCGCCGCGGCGCCCGTAGTTGATCTCCCGATCGGCGTTTCCGGAGGTCACCATCCACTTCAGATAGAAGGTGTTTCCGCGCCGGACCGCGATCTCGTCCATGCCGTCCCCGTCCCAGTCGAAGACGAACACTTCATCGCCGGCGCGCCCGAAGTTGATCGACGAGGTGGGGCGGTTGGTCGACGGATCTTCATAGATGTCGAAGCGGTTGCCCGAGCGGAGGATGATCGCCTCCTTCCCGGACCCGCGAATATCACCGGTGTAGACCTCCTGGCCGGCCGTCCCTAACGTGTAGGTGCGGGTCGACGTCGGCGAGCCCGGCCCCTCCGCCAGGATGAAGGTGTTTCCGCGGCGAATGAAGGGCAGGTCGCCGTTGCCGAGAATGTTGCCGACATAGAGTTCGTCGCCCGTCTTGCCGAAATACTGGATGCTGTTGGCGACGGGGCCGAAATCGTTCGTCTTGTAGATCGCGAGGTCATTGTCCCCGCGAACAGGCTCGCCGGCGCTGTCGATCTTCGCGGCGACAGAGCGGCGCAGCGATGGCAGGAGCGGATAGATGTTGCCGGGACACACGGTCGAGGAGACATCACGATGTCCCAGGACGGCGGGCACCGTCGAGTATCTGCCGAGATTGGAGTTGTAGAACGTCCACGTTCCCTCCGGGTCGAGGCCTGCCGCAGAGAACTGCCACGCGATGATGTCTTCGATGGCGGTGATGGAGGAGGCGGAGGGCTGGACCGAACCCGTGTATGTTCCCATGACGGAGATGCCGACGGAACCGGTGTTGGCAGGCGCGGCGTGGCCGCCGACGACCATCTTCCCCTTCGCGGACGCCAGCGTGCCGTAGCGGCCTTCATAGATCGTGCCGAACCTGTCGACGAGGAAGTTGTAGCCGATATCGTCCCAGCCGCGTCCCCAGCTGTACGTGTGATAGTCGTGGATGCTTCGCACCACGGATGGCGCCTGGCTCGCCGTATAGGTGTTGCTCCCGGCAGTGTGGTGGATCACGGCGCTGCCGAGATTCGCATAGGAGGGCTTCCATGCCGGGGGGACACGTGTTTCCCCCCATCCTGCACGGGCGATGACGCGCGGGGCGTCCACGGCGGCGAGCGCCTGGACATCAGCCTGGGTGAGCGGCTCTGCCGCACCTGCGCCGCCTGTCTCCAGGAGCGGCTCTGATGCTGGCTCGTCAGCGTTGATCGCACGTGCGGATTCGGTTCCCGGCATCGGCACCGTTGAGGCTTCGCTCGGCGCTTCTTCACGGACATTGTCCGCCCCGTGACCATCGAGGAGGGCAAGATCGAGATCCTCCGGGATGGCATCGCCCGAGATGCGGACCTGGATGCCTTCGGCTCCGCCGGCGATGAACGGCTCCGTGCCGTCTCTGCCGCCCTCTCCCGTCTCGATCTCGAGCGCGTACCACGCGCCCCATTGACCATGCTCGAGGACCCGGATGTCGACCGCTGTCGGCGCAGGACCCTCCCATGTCACCCCGGCGACGAAGAACTCATCCGTCTCCAGAGGTGCGGTGAGGAGGCTGTAGCCCCCTGTGCTTCGCTGGGATTGCGGCGCGAGGAGCGAGGCATCGGCTCGGGGTTCCGCGACGTCAAGAAGGTTGATCAAGACGGAGCCGTCCGGCGAATCGGCGATCGCGACCGTCGGTGACAACGTGATGAGGGCGCCAAGAACCGCTGCGCGGATTTTCATGTGATTCTCCCGTATGAGCCTGCCACTACATAACGAATGTATCTCACTGTGACAGGTGGGGACGGTGTGAAGATCGAGCTATTCGACAGCGCGAAACAGAAGTCGACCTACGATCATTCACGTCGACCAAAGACACAGAAATCTGTGTTCAAGTTAACAGTGCTCACCCGTGAGCAGTGGCGATGCCGGAATCGTAGCCGTCAGGGTTGGCGCACTGCCACCGCCACGTGTCTGCGCACATCTCCTCGACGCTGCGCTCTGCCGACCATCCGAGCTCGCTGCGCGCCCGAGCCGTATCCGCCCACACGGCCGGCAGGTCACCCGCTCTGCGGGGACCGACCACGTAGGGCACCGGCCGTCCCGATGCCTGCTCGAACGCGTGGATGAGCTCGAGGACGGAGACGGGAGTTCCCCGACCCAAATTCCAAGCCCGTACGTCGATACTTCCCTCGGCGATCTTCTCGAGGGCTGCGACATGACCATCGGCAAGGTCGAGAACGTGGAGGTAGTCGCGCAGGCACGTACCGTCCGGCGTGGGATAGTCGCCCCCGAACACGGTCAGCCTCTCCCGCTTTCCGGCGGCGACCTGCGCGATATAGGGCATGAGGTTGCTCGGCTCCCCAGCGGGCGACTCGCCCAGGAGTCCCGAGGGGTGAGCACCGACAGGATTGAAATACCGCAGAACAGCGACCCGCAGATCGGATGCTCGAGCGACATCGGTGAGGATCTGCTCGATCATCACCTTCGTACGCCCATACGGGGTGCCCGACGAGAGGTGGTCCTGCTCCTCCGTCGACGGTGCGGCGCCGTCACCATAGACCGTGGCGGAGGAGGAGAAGATCATCGTGCGGCAGCCGACATCGAGCATGGCACCGACGACTGATAGAGCCGATTGCAGGTTGTTCCTGTAGTACGAGAATGGATCGTCGACCGATTCGCTGACTGCCTTGAGTGCGGCGAAGTGGATGACAGCATCCGGCCGGGCCTCGTCGAAGAGCGCACGGGTTGCCGCCTCATCGACGAGATCGAGCTGGTAAGCAGTGATTCGACGGCCCGTCACCCGCTCGATCCGCGGCAGGACCGCGGGTGTCGAGTTCACGTAGCTGTCGACGATGATGGGATCGTGGCCCGCGCGCACCAGCTGGACAGCGGTGTGCGAGCCGATATATCCGGCACCGCCGGTAATAAGCACGCGCATTGTCACTTCTCTCTCAGCTATGGGCTAGTTTCGGCAGTCATCGATCCGCCAGAGCTCCCGCGGACCATCCTTCACCACAAGCTCCCCGTGCGGCGCCATGAGGTCTGAACGGAAATGCGAGCCGGCGAACCGTGTATTGGTGGCCTTCTCAAGATAGACCCACCGAATCGTGTTGTCTTCGAGGAACAGGCACGCGGTCTCCCCGAGCGGTTGAGTATCCCGCAGGCCCCACGCGGCCTCCCTCCCCGGCCCCGGCAGCGAATCGAGCGTGGTGATGGCGGGGACTGCCCGGACATTCACCATTGCCGGAAGGAAGACACCCCCAGAGGCGGAGTCTGTCATGACGCCGTCGGTGCCGACGAGCTCGGCCGCACTCTCCCAGAAGCGGCTGTCATCCGCGGTCCACGCCGGACCGCCGACAAAGTGGGGAGAGGTCTCGCTCGGATGATAGTTTCCGGCCACGATGATGTCGCTCCGGACCTGGGATCGATCGATCCACGTGATCGAGAGTGCCAGCGCGACGATGAGAAGACTGACTCCCATGCGAACAGTGTCCCGGTCGCCGCGGACTCGCGGGGCGATCTTCTCCGCCAACCATCCGACGCCCAGGGCCGCCGCCAGAAGGGTGAAGAGCGTGAGAACGCCGAGTATCCGCTCCGGATCGCCGTACCAGAGAGCGCCCGTCACGTGCGCCACACGCAGGTTGGTCGGCGTCAGCAGAAGCGTGGCAAGAAGCATGGAGGCTGCCACGAAGAGGGGGCGGGAGGGCCGGTAGATGACCATGAGTGCTGTTCCCGCGATGAGGAGCGGAATCATGCCGATCGCCGGCGCTATCCCGAAAGGTTCGTTGACGCTGACGTGCGAGAACGTGAGCAGGGATTGGACAAGCTCGGGCGCGGGGGTCTGGGGGCGGGCGAACGTCCCCATCCGCAGGATCGTCTCGGACCTGTCCAGCACAACGTAAGCCCCGGCCGCACCGAAAGCGAGAACGATGGCCAACGGAAGCGGCATCCGCGCCTCCGCGCGGTCTTCCCGGCGAACAGCCGCCAGCGCTCGTTCTCCGATCTCGAGCATCGCCGCACCGAGGGCCACGAGCGCGAAGACCGCGATGCCGCTCGGATGAGCTCCGACAGACCCGGCCAGCCCCACGCAGAACGCAAGCAGTCCCGGAATCGACCGCGTCCGGGCACTGAACATGAGAAGTGCGAGCAGGCCCGGGGTGAGCGCGAGGGACAGGCCGAACGGCCATTGCCCCTGGCGGAACAACGGGATCAAGGGGAAGGATATGGCGACCAGGGATAGCAGAGGGGCGGCTGCCCACGCCCCCGGAAAGGACGGGAAGGCAACACGTGCCAGGCCAGTAAGCCCAATCACCCACACGAGACAGCACACGACCGCCAGCAGGTTGCCGGCGACGACTCCGTGGGCGACGGGGATGGTCGCGGCGACTGCGTGGAACGTCGACGGGTAGAAGGACGACGTTCCGGCAGATCCGAGCATCCATCCCTGGAGTTCCAGTGGGTTGGCGTTGCCCCAGCCGTTGAGGATGCCTGCGATCGCGTTGTAGTGGAAGACCGAATCCCGCCGCTGAAGGGGCACGTCCAGCGCGCCCATGCCCTCAAGGACCTGGTGGACGGTAATGATGCAGGCGAGAGCCGCCGCGCCAAGGGCGATGCCGATGAAGAGCCGAGAAGGCTCCCTCCTGTCCGGCGCCAGACGCGGCGACAGCAACCAGAGGAGAACGCCGACAGCGGACAGCACGCCGGCCGCGATCCACGCTGTCGTCGCCCAGTCCTGTCCCGTCGTGAGAGAGCCCGGCAGGATGACTGACAGGGCCGCGAGGACTCCTGCAAGGATGGCGGGGGCGGCGGACAGTGCGACGACGGGCGGGATGCGCAGTCCCCTGAGGATCAGGTAGCCGGGAAGGGAGAGGCCGGCCAGTGTCGCGAGGACGAGCAGCATCGCGGGAAGAACCACGGTTCAGCGACCGATGGAATCACCAATGACGACCCTGGCCACACCAGTCCACAGCGCCGGATCGGTGATGCGGCGGCCGTCAGCGAGAAGCCGGATACCGGGAATGTCGGAGGCTGCCAGCGACGCATACTCGGGATGATCGGCCTGGACGATCGCCACATCGGCCGGATCTCCGAGGGAGTAAGCCGCCCAACCGAACGCCGCGAGCTCCTCGGTCGAGTACATGGGATCGTGGACCAGGACTGTCGCGCCGCGTCTCGTCAGCTCGTCAACTGTCGAGAAGACTCCGGAGAAGGCTGTCTCCTTGACCTTTCCGCGGTAGGACGCGCCGAGAACGACGACCGTCAGCCCTTCGAGGCTGCCCATGAGCTCTTCGACACGGCCGACGACATAGCCCGGCATCTGCGCATTGAAGGACCGTGCGGTGCGCACGATCGAGGCATGAGGATCTGTTGACAGGTAGAGCCTCGGGTAGACGGGAATGCAGTGACCACCGACGGCGATACCTGGGCGGTGGATGTGCGAGTAGGGCTGGGAGTTGCAGGCATCGATGACACGCTGCACGTCGATCCCCACCTTGTCCGCGTAGACCGCGAACTGGTTGGCGAGACCGATGTTGACATCGCGGTAGGTGGTTTCGGCAAGCTTCGCCATTTCTGCCGCCTCAGCGTTGCCCATATCCCACACGCCGTTCGGCTGGTCAAGATCCGGCCGCTCATCGAACGACAGCACGGCCGAGTAGAACTCGATCGCCTTCGCGGTCCCTGCCTCGCTCAACCCGCCGACAAGCTTCGGGTAGCGGCGCAGGTCCTCGAAGACGCGACCTGTGAGGACGCGCTCGGGAGAGAAGACGAGATGGAAATCGGCGCCTTCCGTCAGCCCGGAGATCTCCTCGATCATCGGCTTCCAGCGGCCACGCGTCGTGCCGACCGGCAGGGTCGTCTCGTACGAGACGAGCGTGCCCGGCGTGAGGTGCTCAGCGAGAGAACGAGTCGCGGCATCCATCCAGCCGAAGTCGGGCTCCCACGTCTCGTCGTTGACGAAAAGCGGGACGACAAGGACAACAGCATCGGCGCCGGGGATCGCATCCGCATAGTCCGTGGTCGCGCGCAGGCGGCCGGCCGGAACGAGGGCAGTGAGCTTCTCCTGGAGGAATGCCTCCCCGGGGAACGGCTCGATCCCTTCGTTGATGAGGCGGACGGTCTCGTCGTTTACATCGACGCCGATGACCTCGTGGCCAGCATCAGCAAACTGGACGGCCAGCGGCAGACCAATCTTACCCATAGCAACGACTGCAATACGCATGGTTCTCCTTCGGTGATCTCGCCTAAATCATACGGTAGATATGAAATGTTGCACCGACGAAAGGCAAGACCCGGGACCGGTGTCACACCCCGGCGGCGACGCCGCAGACAGTGCGTCCTCCGGAGGCGGTCAGCCGAACGCCGAAAGCCCGGCTGTTAAGATGACGGCATGAAGATCTGCGTCGTCACGGCCTGGTTTCCCTCCGACATTCATCCGGGCGCTGGGAACTTCGTGGCCAACGACGCCGCGGCGTTGAGCGAGGATCACGAGGTGATCGTCGTCCATCTCGTCGACCCGAAACTGGACGACGGATGGCGCGACTTCCGGCTGGGAGACGTTCGAGTCCTCCGCAGGCCCATGCCATGGGGCCGACCATGTGCGGCCGCTGCGACGATGAGAGGGCTGCGTCCGGTCTTCGACGGCGCCGACATCGTCCACACGATGGCATGTCCATCCCTCATCAAGTTCGCCCTCAGCCGCAGCCGCACCCCTGTCGTCCACACGGAGCACTGGTCAGGAATCCTCCGAACGCCCTCGTCCCGCATGGCAGGGCTGAAGATTCCACTGCTCAAGGCCCTCTTCCGCCGTCCGCGAGCCGTGTGCGCTGTCTCGAGCTACTTGGGGAGCGCGCTGGAGGTCGTGACGGGCCGAGCAGTGACCGTCATTCCCAATATCGTCACCCCTCCCCCCTATTCACCTCCCCGAGAGAGCGACGGAACCCTCCGGCTCCTATCGGTGGGCAACCTCGTCGCCGGGAAGCACCCGCTGCTCGCGGTGGACACCGTCGCCGAACTCGCAGATCGAGGATTCGACGTCTCGCTCTGGTGGGCAGGGCAGGGGCCCCTCGCGGACGAGGTGAGAGACCACGCGCGGAAGCTGCAGATCTCTGACCGCATCGAACTCCTGGGGCATGTTCCGCCGGCTCTTCTTGCAGCGCGATACGCGGAGGCGGACGTGGTCCTCCACACGTCGTCCGACGAGACATTCTGCATCGTCGCGGCCGAGGCGCTGTGCGCTGGCAGACCGCTCGTCATCCAGGACACGGGCGGACACCGAGACTTCGTCTCGGAGCCCTACTGCACCTTTCCGACGGATCGGACGCCCGCCGCTTTCGCCCATGCCGTCGAACAGGCCTATTCGAACCGCCGCAGCGACGGGTTCGAGTCATATGCCGGGGGCCTGGCCGAACTTCTCGGGCATCAGGCATTCAGAACCCGCTGGAATGCCGTCTATGGGGAGATCCTATGAAACGCGTCGATATCGTGATCGCCGCCCACAACCCGCAGCGTCGTATCGACCGCGCGGTTTCGTCCATTGTCAACGGCAACCCGGAGGCGCGCGCCGTCGTGGTGTGCCATAACACCTCGATCTCGTCGATCACGGCCGAGCTCGACCCCGTCCTTGTTGAGGGCACCACGTTCCTCGAGCTGAACGACAGCATCCCCTCGCCCTCGGGGCCGTTCATGTTCGGCATGAGGCAGTCGAAGGCGGAGTACGTCTCGATCATGGGATCCGATGACCAGCTCGAACCGGGCGCGGTGGCGGCCTGGCTCGAGCTCGCCGATCGTTACACAGCTGACAGCGTCATCACCCGCCTGACACGCGGGGAATCCCGGACGCTGGTCCGCTCCCCAGCGGCCCGCCCGTGGGCGCGCGGCATTCTCGACGTGTATAGGGATCGACTCCCCTATCGGTCTGCCCCGCTCGGATTGATCCGCAGGACGGCCCTCGAAGCACTCCAGCTTGAACTGACGCCGGGAGCGCGCAACGGCGGCGATCTCGAATTCGTATCCAGACTATGGTCGGGTGGCCGCGTCGTATACCAGAAGAGCGGCCCGGGCTATGTGGAGATGGCGGACGCAGATGATCGGGTCACCCACGTCGCCAAGCCTGTCGCCGAAGAGCTGGCCCCCCTGACAGGCCTCCTCTCGTCAGCCTGGTTCTCCGAGCAGACGAAGCGCACCCGCCGAGCACTCGCCGTCAAGGCGTACCGGCGCACCGTGGTCGACACGATCATCAAGCGGCCCCGTGTCGAAGACTGGTCGGCTGAAGATCTCAGCACTCTCGCCCAGATCGCGGCAGCCCTCCACCGGATCGGCATCTCGCCCTTCCTGTCGCTGGCCGAGTCGCGCCTTCTCGCTGCAGTGATGAACTCGAGGGTCGAGGACTTCTCGGCAGGGGTCGCCGCAGCCAAGAAGTATCGTTCCCCCGCCGCAATCGGGGGGACACACCCACTGTCCTGGGCAAGCCCCATCGGCTCCTTCCGCTACACCGTCGCGTCCGCTCTCATGAGGTAAACATGCCACATTCCACCGACCCCAGGGTTCTCCATTACCACGACTGCGCGGACGTGGGACTTGCCCTCGTCACGGAGTCTCGCCGCCAGGGCTTCGATTGGGATTATCTCAGCGCGCAGGATGTCATCCCCATCCGCCCTGCCAATCCCCTCGCCTCGAAGCTGCTGACAGCGAGAACGCTTGTGCGCAACAATCGGCGCGTTGCCGCCGCTGAGATCGTCCACGCGCACTATGCCATGGTGGTTCCGATCCTCCGAAGCATCTACATGCCCAAGAGACCATATTTCCTCACCCTGCACGGCACGGATATCCGCACCCACTGGGCAAATCCGGCCATGAGGCCCACCGTCCAGGCCTGTATCGATGACGCGATCAAGGTGTATTACACGAACCTCGATACGCGAGAGAACGCCGAGACCGCTCGTGCTGACGCTGAGTACATGCCTGCCTTTGTCGATCCGTCCCGACTCGCACCCTGGTCGCAGCAAAGCAATCGCATCATCTTTCTCTCGCGCTGGGAAGACAACAAGGGCGCGTCCGCAAACATCGAGCTCGCGGCCGAGCTCACTCGGCTTCTCCCCCATGTCACCCTCGAGGGACTCGACTGGGGCCGATATGCTCCGCAGGCTCGCGCCGCCGGTGTCCGTCTCCTCCCTCGCATGAGCCACGGCGACTACGCGAGGTGGGTGGCAAGCGGGACTATCGGGATCGGACAGGCCAATCCGATGCTCGGCGTCTCAGAGTTCGAGGCTATGGCGACGGGCCTTCCCGTAGCCGTCCTCGGATCGCGCATCCCCCGCCCCGACGACGGCAGCGTTCCACCCGCCCTCGAGGGGACGCTGAGCGAGGTTGTCGAGCAGATCGTCCTCTGCCTCGATGACCCGGCCGGCTATGCCGCCGCGCTCAACGCGAAAGACTGGGTCCTCGACCATCATCTCCCGGGACCGTATGTGGAGAAGCTGCAGGCCGAATATCGCAGCGCGCTATCGCGCTAGCGCAGGCCCCGGATTCTCGATGCGAGGCGTGCGCTCACCCCGGAGGCCGCCAGGCCGATGGGGGCGTCCCGATCGGTCAGGGATGTGACAAGCGAACTCGCGAGGGCTCGGTCCGTCAGCGCGGCCTGCTTCCATTCGGAGGCCGCCAGCAGAGTCTCCTCGAAGTCGCCTGTCTCGACAGCCCTCACGAGCCTGCCGTCACGGCGTGACAGCGGCGCATCGAATGTCGGATCGAACTCTCTCAACGTCTTCGTGAAGCTGGAGAGCCAGTCGAAGTCACCCTCGAGCCAGGCTTCCGCGGTGGGCCGCAGGTGCGCCGCGTCTGCGACGTGGACGCGGGCCATCTTGTAGCCCAGGGCGTGTTTCTGTTTCCGAGTAAAGGCTTGGACCCGAGGTTCGTCGAGCAGCGAGAGCCACGGTGCCCCGGTGCGCTCCAGCGGGCGCGGCGTGAAGGTCACCCTGCGGACCGCGTCTTTCCCGACGACGTACGCCGGATCATCCCAGTAGTAGGAGAATGATGCTCCCGAGGTCCACAGGAGTGCTGTGACTCGCATGTCGGAGCCCGCCGGGAAGACATTCCCGAAACGGTATTCTTCCGAGTCGAGGAGCGTCCGCTTGAAGATGCCGAGGGGTGCGGTGCGGAAGAACATCCGATCCCGCACTGCATCGAGCCTCTTCGACCTGCCTGTCAGCGGTTTGATGTTGTTGACCTGGGAGAGCTGGTGAGTCAGCGGCGCGATCACTCCATCAGCATCATCTCGGGATGCTCTCCTGCGCATGGCCTCGATGGCGCCATCCGCATACCAGTCGTCGGAGCCCATGATCCCCACCCAGGGGGCTGTCGCGGCCTTGATCCCCGCATCGAACGTCGCCCCCGGCATCCCAGGGTCTTCATTGAGCGGCAGGATCGATAGCCTGTCAGAGGTCGGCAGATCGAGAAGATCCGGGCTGATGTTGTGCGCCACGATGAGAACGCGCGCGCGGGGGTCTTTGAGCACGGATTCGGCGGCCCTGCGAACCGGGCGCGACTCATCGTGCACCGGGATGACGATCTCCGTGTCGATGACTGTCATCGTTCGCCCTCGCTGCTCGCAGAGCCTGAAACCTCCACGTTCGAACCGAGTCCGGACAGCGCGGCCTGGCGGGCGAAATCGGGTGCGGCGGCTATCACCCCGGCGAAGGTTCCGCTCGTCACCACTCTGCCGTCCTTCATGAAGAAGAGAACATCGGAGTCCTTCACCGTGGACAGGCGGTGGGCGATGGAGATCATCGTGACCTCTCCGCGCAGATTGTGGATGGCTTTGGACACCTCGGCCTCGGTCTCGCTGTCAAGCGCGGATGTCGCCTCGTCGAGGATGAGGATCAGCGGATCGGCATAGAGTGCGCGGGCGATGCCGAGGCGCTGGCGCTGGCCTCCCGACAGTCCGATGCCGCGCTCCCCGATGGTGGCCTGGAGCCCGCCGGGCCGCTCCAGCGTGGTCTCCCACATCTGGGCCTTCTTCAGGCATTCGATCACCTTCTCGCGGTCGATCTCACCCTTCCATGTCAATGCCACGTTCTGTTCGATCGTGCCATCGAAGAGCGAGACGTCCTGGGGCACATAGCCGATGAGGGACCGCCAGTTGGCGAGAACATCATCGAGATCCTGCCCATCGATTCGGATGGTGCCCTGCTGCGGTTCGAGAAGGCCGAGGATGACATCGACGAGGGTCGACTTGCCCGAGCCGGACTCTCCGACGAAGGCGACAGACGTGCCCATCCTGATCGTCATCGAAATATCCCGGATAGCGGGGTCGACCCTGTTCGGATACGTGAACGACACATTGTCGAGGACAAGCTCGCGCGGATCATGTGCAAGCGGTTGGCGCCCAGCCACCTTGCGCCGCTCGATATAGGTCTGCGCCTCCTCGATGTCACGGAGAATGGCACGGACCTGGGACGCATTCGAGTTCAGCACGTTCACTGTTCCCTGGAATCCGGTGAGTGCGGGGATGAGGCGAATGGCTGAGACGGTGAAGAGGACTACCGCGTTGATCGCGGCATCCATCGTGCCGGAGATGAGGAACGATGCGGCACCGATGATGATGAGCCCGCCGATGAGTGCGAAGTCCATGACGAACTTCGGGACAGAACCGAGGAACTGGATGTTGGCTCGAGCCCGCGTCGCGTGGAATCGAGCATCCTGGACCACACTCGACACTTCGGTGAACTTGTCGCGCAGCGTCACTTCCTTGAGCGCGCCCACCATGTCGGTCATGAGGCCGGCGGCCTTGAACGAGTATCGGCGATTGACGCGACCCGCTTCGAGGGTTCGGCGCGACAGCAGCCAGTAGATCAGCATGGCGATGAGGCCGAGATAGAAGAGCGTGACGATCGCCGTGACCGGCTGCGCGACCAGGAGGATCGCGATGACAGTCAGGGACGAGATAAGCATCGCGGGCAATCCCATGAGCGGGAGGATAAGGCCCGCGTTGATGGCGGCGACACCCACATCTGCCATGCGGACCAGCTCCGACGTCGACCTGCCGAGACGGTCGACCCAGGGAGCACCGAGATATGCGTCGAAAAGGGTCCTTCCCAAGTCCATCTCGAAGTCGGCGAACCTCCGGGTCGCGAACCACTGCTGGACGAGGGAGAGGACGGCCTTGAGGAGGATGACAGCCGAGATCGCGAGAATGACCCACACGTACTGATCCTGGCCGAACCGCCATCCGACCACCGGGATGACAATGTCCTGGCTGCTGAGAATCGACGTCATCGAGAAGGCGAGCGCCATGAGTGCTGCGATATCCATGATCGACAGGAGAGAGGCGACGATGATGTAGACGACCATGTAACGGGATGCGCCATCCGGCAGGAATGGCATCGCACGCATCAGATTCTTGTAGCCGTCTTTCATGCTTCACTCTCTTTTGGGTCTCCGAGGCATCCGCTCACTACCATGCCCATGGTAGCCCACGGCGCGTAGCCGACATCGACCTGGCCGAGTGACGTTGGACGACCGAGTATCATGGTGGACAGGAGCGAGATTTGGAGAAGGTGCGGCACATGCGGATTGCCATCGTGAGCAGAATCTTTGCACCGGAGCCCTCCGCGGCAACGTTTCGCCTTCAGGCATTGGCTTCCCGCCTGCATTCGGACGGACACTCCGTAGATGTCATCACCGCGTCACTCCCTCCAGGCACGGCCGAGATCGACGTCCCCTACCGCATTCGCCGAGTTCCCGTCCTGCGCGACTCCAGCGGATACGTTCGCGGATACATCCCCTACATGAGTTTCGACATTCCCGCCTGGGCGCTGCTCTCCTTCGGTCGCAGCTACGATGCCGTCATCGTCGAACCGCCCCCGACAACCGGATTCGTCACTCGGCTGGCGACAACCCTGCGATCCACGCCCTATTACTACTATTGCGCCGACGTGTGGGCTGATGCGGCGGGTCAGACCGGCAGCCCTGCAATCGTCGTCAGAGCTGTCCGTGCGATGGAGAGCTTCGCATGGCGGGGTGCCCGCCACCTCCTCTCCGTATCGGAGGGTGTGACAGAACGCGTTCGCCAGCTGGGAATCACGACCCCGGTCACAACCATCGGCAACGGTATCGACATCACGCCATTCACGGCCGCGTCGCGACCATGCTCGGGCAGCGAGTTCATCTATGCGGGAACAGCATCTGAATGGCACGGTGCAGGCATCTTCCTCGAAGCGCTGCCGTCCGTCCACCTATCCCACCCCGAAGCCACGATCCGCTTCATCGGCGGCGGGTCAGAGATCCAAGACCTCCGCACGCTCGCGCGAAACCTTGGGGTCGAGCACGCCGTCACCTTCGAGCCCGTCGTCCCACCGAACCGGCTAGCGCCCTCGATCATGTCCGCGGCCGCCTCGCTTGCGAGCGTGAAGCCGCACGCCGGCTATGACTTCGCATTCCCGACAAAAATGTATAGTGCGGCCGTCTGCGGGACACCCCTCATCTACTCCGGCATCGGGCCCGGACGAGCATTCGTCACGCAGGAGGTGGAAGGGGAACCGATTGGCATCGGTGTCGACATGGTTGCTGACGAGGTTGCCTCTGCCATGGTGGCCTGCCTTGACCATCCACGGTCGGACGCTAGCCGCGAAGCAATATCTTCATGGGCGAGAACCCGGCTCTCCATCGATGAGGTCGCGTCGCGGGTCGCGGAGATCATCAGTCGTTAAAAACCACTCTTGCGCGTCAGCCCGCACGTAGCATGATGTACATGAGCAAAACCCTTCGCACAGTGTCTTCTCATCGAACGCGCCTGGAGAGATTCGCTTCCTGGCTACGTTTATCTCCGCTTCTGCAGCCGATGCTTCTCTTCTGGTTTCTCGTGCTCGTGTCCGCACTGACTATCTACTTCTATCCCAAGACCGAGGAGGGGACGTACCTCCGAGAGATCGTGGTCGCCGCAATCGGGTCGCTCCTCACGATCCTTGGGGCGATTGCCGTCGCTTTAGTCGCCTTCCAAAAGCAGCTTCGTTCACGACGGGAAGCCAAAAAGATTCAACGTGTCGACCGAGATTCGTGGACGAAACGCAGCCTGAAAGTCGGAGGGATGACCATCGACGACATTGTCGTGGTGATCTCGTGCCGTCAACACTCTCCGTGGACAGAGAGCGCAGTGATGGAGTGGCAACCTACACTTCAGGGCGGGTCTCGTGCTGGCATTCCCGGCTCTGAGCTAGTCGAGCTCACAAAGAGTCAGTGGCTGGACAGTATCCTCCTGGATGCTCGGTCGAAGAAGATATCGTTGACCAACGGAGAATGCGTCGATATGAGAGACGTAACGATCTCATACATCCAGAACTCCTCCGGACGTCGCGTCCCGAAATATACGATCACCCCCGCCGTCGAGTACTACTTCGATTTCCTCTGCTCGACCGCCAATCTAGACCGACCATTCGAGAAAGAGGGCAAGCAGGTCACTCTCCGTTCTGAACTCGAGCAAGAACCCGTCGATATTGAGTCAGTGGGAGAGATACCGTATATGGCCAAGATCGGGGTGGGCACCGCAGCGATTACGTCTGACAACTATCTGGTCTTAGGAGTTCGGGGAAGAACTGCAATAGCTGGCCAATTCGGGGCGGAGGAACCCCGGAGGGCCGTTCATATCGTCGCAGAAGGGATGATCCCCGAGGACCGAGGGATCACAGGTCGCATCAACCCTGATAAGTCGGCGCGCCGAGCTCTGCGCGAAGAACTGGGCATCTCCACAGAATCTAGAGCTATCGGAGAAGTCAAGCATCTCGCAGCTACCGGGTTCTTCTTCGACCAGCTGCGCTACCAGCCCTGTTTTTCGTACATCTCGCACCTCGATGTCGACCGAAGCCAGCTTCAAGCAGGCCTCGGCGCTGCGCAGGATTCGTGGGAAGTCGAGAAGCTCTTGTTCATTCGCTTCGATCCGGAGAATGCTGAGCTTATTACGCTCCTGTGTCACGAGCATCCCGATCTCAAACTCGCCTCGAATCACGCACACGCCGTCTTGTGGTTCGCTTGCCTATACGAATTCGGGTACTTCCGGATGAGAGACCATCTGAATATGCCGCGTGGCCGTTTCGATACGGTAGGTGCGCCCAATAGTCTGTCTGGGTCAGGGATCCTGACCCAGACAAGTCAACAGGTTTTCAGGAGAGAGTAACTGTCTTGAGTGTGCCTGCGGACTCGAGGATCGCTTCGATGACCTCGAGTGTCTTCACACCTTCTGTCATCGTGACGATCTCCGTGCCGGTGCCGTTGACAGCATCCCGGAAGCGTTCCTGTTCGACGCGGAGCGGCTCTCGCTTCTCGATCGCGTAGCGGGTGACTTCCCCTTCGGACACTCCCCGGAACGCGGCGACAGCATCCCACTGGGTCGGCATCGTGCCGTTCTCGTAGAATGTCAGATCGTTGTTCATCGTGTCCGCCAGGAATGCTCCACGTTCGCCCGTCACGAGAGTGAGACGTTCCTTGAAGGGCGAGAGCCAGTTGACGACATGGTTGACAATGATGCCGTTGGCAAGCTGGCCCGTGGCCACAACCATGTCCTCGAACTCTCGGCCGGACCGGTGGGTCGTGTGCGCGGCGATCGACGAGTAGGTCGAACCGGCGACATACGAGGTGAGGTCGATATCGTGGGTCGCGAGATCCTTGACGACGCCCACATCTGAGATCCTGGCAGGGAAGGGTCCCTGCCTGCGCGTCAGGATCTGGTAGACCTGACCGAGATCGCCCGCCTCGAGCCGCTGGCGCAGCGCGATGATCGCTGGGTTGCACCGCTCGACATAGCCGACGGCTCCCGTCAGACCGGCTGCCTGGAAGGCCTCGGCCACCCGCTTGCCCTCTTCGACGGTGGCGGCGATCGGCTTCTCCACCATTGTGTGGACGCCCGCCTCGGCGAGTTTGAGCGCAATCTTCTCGTGGTAGACGGTCGGCACGGCAACAAGCGCCGTATCGATACCGGCGGCGATCAGCGCGTCCACATCGGGAAGAACCTCGAGATCCTTCGCAACACCGAACTTGTCGCCCATCGGATCGGCTACTGCCACGAGATCCATGCCGGGGGTCTCACGGATAACACGTGCGTGGTGGCGTCCCATCGCTCCGAGTCCGATAAGGCCTGCTCGCAGGACTGACATCACGCACCAGCCTTTGCGACAGCGTTGACAGCCTCGACGATGCGGTCGAGATCTGACTGGGTGAGCGAGGGGTGTACCGGGAGCGAGATAACCTGCTGGGCGGCCTCCTCAGTCTTGGGGAGCTCGAGGCCCGGGGCGTAATGCTCAAGGGAGGGCAGGCGGTGGTTGGGAATCGGATAGTAGACTCCGCAGCCGACTTTGTATTCGTTGCGCAGAGCATCGGCGAAACCATCGCGATCCTCCGCGACACGGATCGTGTACTGGTGGTAGACGTGAACAGCACCATCGGCAACCGGAGGAACGACGACACCTTCGAGGTTCGCGTCGAGGAACGCGGCATTCTCCTGGCGGGTTGTCGTCCAGCCGCCGACCTTTGTCAGCTGCACGCGCCCAATCGCAGCGTGGATGTTCGTCATGCGGTTGTTGAGTCCCACGAGCTCATTCTGGTACTGGATCTCCATACCCTGGTTGCGCAGGAGGCGCACGCGGCGTGCCACTTCGGCATCGGAGGTCGTCACCATGCCGCCCTCGCCGGACGTCATGTTCTTCGTCGGGTAGAGGGAGAATCCTGCGAATGTGCCGAACGTACCGACGTTCTTCCCGTGGAGCGCTGCTCCGTGAGCCTGGGCGGTATCCTCGAAGACCATGAGACCGTGCTCCTCGGCGATCGCCATGATCTCGTCCATGTTGGCCGGGTGCCCGTAGAGGTGGACGGGCATGATGCCCTTGGTGTTGGGCGTGATCGATGCGCGGATCGACTCCGGGTCGAGGCAGAAGTAATCCGGCTCGATGTCGGCGAACACCGGGGTCGCTCCCGTGAGCGCAACCGAGTTGCCGGTTGCGGCAAACGTGAAGGATGGGACGATGACCTCGTCGCCGGCACCGATTCCAGCGGCCAGCAGGCCCAGGTGAAGGGCGGATGTGCCGGAGTTGACGGCGATGGCCTCCGTGCCGGGGGTGAGCTGAGCGGCGAACTCGTCCTCGAAAGACTTCACTTCAGCGCCCTGGGCGAGCATGCCGCTCATGATGACGCTGTGGACGGCATTCGCTTCTTCTTCGCCGACAATCGGCTTAGCAGCGGGGATCATGGGAAGGTCCATCAGGCCCCAACCTCTCGTAATGTTGATTCGGTTTCTTCGTAGATTGTTCCTGTGACAGGGCACGCCCAGCGGCCGTTCCCCTCGTCCGCAAGCTTCGCGCCGGAATGGCCGACCCAGCCGATCTGTCGGGCAGGGACCCCCGCGACAAGTGCGTGCGGAGGGACGTCCTTCGTGACGACGGCCCCGGCCGCCACCATCGACCATGCGCCGATTGTCACGGGCGCGACGCAGACGGAACGGGCGCCGATCGCGGCACCCTTCTCGATCGTCACGCCGACTGGCTCCCAGTCTGAAGCCGACTTGATCGAACCGTCATCGTTGATGGCGCGAGGGTAGTGGTCGTTGGTGAGGACGACGGCGGGCCCGATGAAGACACCATCGGCAAGCTTCGCCGGTTCGTAGACGAGTGCGTAGTTCTGCACTTTGCAGTTGTCGCCCATCTCCACGCCTTCGCCGATGTAGGCGCCGCGTCCGACGATGCAGTTGCGGCCTACCACTGCGTGCTCTCGTACCTGGGCCAAGTGCCAGATCGAGGATCCATCGCCGATCTGTGCCTCTGGGGAGACGTCCGCAGAGTCAACAATTCTCGTCGCCATGCAACCTTCTTCAGAATGGATAGGACATTACCAACCACAATACATGAGACAATCCCCCTATGGACGGTACGAAAGGTCTAGGTGTGACAGCGGAAACGTGGCTTGTCGTCCCTCTGTACAACGAGGCGACAGTGATCGCCGGCGTCATCGGATCGACACTGAGGCGCTTCCCCAACATTGTCTGCGTGGACGACGGCTCCTCGGACCATTCGGCTGACTTGGCTGAAGCGGCAGGCGCCACCGTTGTCCGCCATCCGATCAATCTCGGACAGGGAGCCGCACTGCAGACCGGGATCGACTGGGTGCTGCGCTACACGGACGCCCGCTATCTCGTCACGTTCGACGCGGATGGCCAGCATCGAGTCTCGGACGCTCTCGCCATGATCGAACGGGCCGAAGCGGAAGACCTGTCGTTCGTCCTCGGTTCCCGTTTTCTCGCCGGTAACGTCCAGGCTGGCCTGATGAAACGCATCGTCCTCACATCGGTGGCGAAGGTTTCATCGATCAAGACGGGCATGAGGCTCACCGATGCTCACAACGGGCTGCGCGTTCTCCGCCGGGACGCGGCCGAGGCGATCAACCTCACCCAGAACCGCATGGCTCACGCCTCACAGATCATCGACCAGCTCGCGGCCTCGGGATTGCGCTGGGCGGAGCATCCCGTCACCATCGACTACACGGACTATTCTCGCTCGAAGGGCCAGTCCCTGCTCAACGGGATCAATATCCTCACCGATCGCTTCTTCGGACGCGTCTAGCAGCGTGGGGGCGGCCCACAGATGCACACCAGACCACGTGCCCAACTATCATGACCCTGGAAGGGAGTCCCATGCTGATTCAGGTCGTTCTCATCGCGACTGTGCTTGTGTGCGCCTACTATCTCGTCAGGTCGACGGCGCGGGATAAGAACGTTGCCCTGCGGCGGCTCCTGCTCGCCCTCTTCGTCGTTGTCGGGATCGTCTCGATTATCTTCCCCCAGATCACGACGACGGTGGCGCAGTTCGTCGGCGTCGGCCGCGGCACCGACCTCCTTCTCTATATGCTCATCATCTCCTTCCTGTCGTACTCCGTCGTGTCGTTCAGGAAGATGACGGCAATGGAGAATCGAATCACAGATCTTGCCCGTGAGGTTGCCCTTGCCACCTCAGATCCTGCCAGGAAGCAGCACGACCCCGGTACCGAGGCGTAGGGCAGCGCTGCCGGCTCGTGACATGTGAGCGGCGTAGCGATTTCTCACCTAAACCCCGATTGTCGACTAGCGTGTCTACTATGAAAATTTCTGTCATTGGTTGTGGTTATCTTGGTGCTGTCCACGCCGCGTCGATGGCCGAGCTCGGCCATGACGTGGTGGGCATTGATGTGGACCCGGCAAAGATCGACCAGCTCAGCAAGGGCATCGCGCCATTCCACGAGCCCGACTTCGCTGAGATGCTTGAGCGCGAGGTGGCCCGGGGGCGCTTGACCTTCACCACCGACATGCGTGCGGCCGCCGATGCTCAGGTCCACTTCATCGGCGTGGGAACACCCCAACGAGGCGATGGCAAGTGCGCGGACATGACCTACGTCAATGCCGCTGTCGATGCCCTCCTCCCCCACGTGGGACACCATCCCGATGGGCCATCGGTCGTGGTCGGCAAATCCACTGTCCCGGTAGGCACCGCGGATGCTCTCGAACCCCGGGTCACCGATGCGGGCGCGATCCTCATCTGGAACCCAGAATTCCTGCGAGAGTCTTTCGCCGTCCAAGACACCCTGCGCCCCGACCGCCTCGTCTACGGCCTGTCCTCGGACCCGCAGCGCGCCGAGGTCTCCCTCGCTGTCCTCGACGAGGTCTACCACGACATCATCGCAGCCGGCACGCCGCGCCTGACCATGGACTTCCCCACCGCTGAACTCGTGAAAGTCTCAGCGAACTCGTTCCTCGCGATGAAGATCTCCTTCATCAACGCCATGGCAGAGATCTGCGACGCCACAGGGGCCGACGTGACAAAGCTTGCCCAGGCGATTGGCAAGGATGACCGGATCGGGCACAAGTTCTTGCGCGCCGGAATCGGGTACGGCGGGGGCTGCCTGCCCAAGGACACTCTCGCCTTCCAAGCACGCGCCGAAGAGCTGGGCCTGTCCTCTCTCGATTTCCTCACCGATATCAATGCCATCAACGAACGTCGCCGCCAGCGCCCCGTCGATCTAGCTGTTGCTGAGCTCGGCGACGTGACAGGCAAGCGAATCGCCATCCTCGGTGCCGCGTTCAAACCCAACACGGACGATATCCGGCAATCACCCGCCCTCGATATCGCCTACCGCCTGAAGGCCCTGGGAGCCGACATCATCATCACGGACCCGGCCGCAGGCCCGGTGCTGGCAGCACGTGACCCCCACGCCCCCGTTGTCGCCACCGCCCACGAGGCGGTCAAGGACTCCCACATCACCCTGCTCCTGACCGAGTGGAAAGACTTCATCGACCTCGACCCCACCACACTCGAACCAGCCCGCCCCATCGTGATCGACGGCAGAAACGCCCTCGACCCCACCACCTGGAAAAATGCCGGATGGACATACCACGGCATGGGCCGCTCCTAGAAAGAACACTATGAAGATTCTCGTTACCGGCGGCGCTGGCTTCATTGGCGCCAACTTTGTTCACACGACCATCGAAGAGAAGCCAGATGTCGAGGTCGTCGTCCTGGACAAGCTGACCTATGCGGGCAATCCAGCATCTTTGGCGGGCCTCGACCGGGTCACGCTCGTCGAGGGCGATATCGCTGACATGGACACCGTTGATCCGCTCGTCAAAGACGCCGACCTCGTCGTCCACTTCGCGGCCGAGTCACACAACGACAACTCGCTCAACGATCCCTCTCCTTTTATCACCACCAACATTGTCGGCACTTTCACTCTGCTTGAGGCAGTGCGCCGACATGGAGTACGTTTCCATCACATCTCGACCGACGAAGTGTATGGCGACCTCGAGCTCGATGATCCGGCGAAGTTCACGCCCACGACTCCCTACCACCCATCCTCGCCCTACTCGGCGTCGAAGGCCGGCTCGGACCATCTCGTGCGCGCCTGGGTCCGCTCGTTCGGCGTGGCGGCAACGATCTCGAACTGCTCCAACAACTATGGGCCCTACCAGCACATCGAGAAGTTCATTCCCCGGACCGTGACGAATCTGATCGACGGGGTGAAGCCCCGTCTCTACGGTGCGGGGCTCAACGTCCGCGACTGGATCCATGTGCGCGATCACAATACTGCCGTGTGGGCGATCATCGATCGTGGCACGATCGGCGAGACATACCTCATCGGAGCGGATGGTGAGAAGAACAATCTCGAGGTGGTGCAGATGATCCTCGAGGAGTTCGGTTACGACAAGTCCGACTTCGTGCACGTCAACGACCGTCCGGGCCACGACCTGAGGTATGCGATCGACAACACGACTCTGCTCGAGCTCGGCTGGGAGCCTGAGTTCAAGGATTTCGCTTCCGGGCTCGCCGATACCGTCCAGTGGTATCGCGACAACGAGGACTGGTGGCGCGCCCAGAAGGCTGCCGTCGAAGCGAAGTACGCCCAGACCGGCCAGTGATGGCTCGCTAGCCTCGTGCTTTCATGACGGTGGGTGGACTGTAGTGGCCTGAGATGGCGAAAGTGCCCCTGACTTAGGATGATGTGTTTTGCGAAGCACAATCATTCAACAAGCGAGGAGCACCTTCGAGGTGAAGAGTACCGGCTCGTATCCCAGGGTTCATGTCGATACCGCGAAGGTGACCGCGGTCGGGCAGGCTGGCGGGATCCTGCTGACCGAAACCATCCGCGCGGCCGGCCTGGACCGGGCCCTGTCGGAGGCGCTGTCCCGGTGGCGGAAACCGTTGGCGGTCCACGACCCAGGCAAGATCATCTGTGATCTGGCGGTGTCGCTGGTGCTCGGCGGTGAAGCGTTGAGTGACCTCGCTACCCTGCGCGCTGAACCAGGGGTCTATGGCCCGGTGGCGTCGGATCCGACTGTGTCGCGCCTGATCGCGGCCCTGGCCGAGGACGCAGACAAGGCCATCAAGGCGATCGCCGGAGCCAGGCAGCAGGCCCGCGCCAGGGTCTGGTCGCTGGCCGGTGAGCATGCCCCCGACCACGAGTCGACTGCCGAGGATCCGGTGGTGATCGATCTCGACGCGTCGCTGATCACCGCCCACTCGGAGAAGCAGCGCGGCTGCGACGCAAACGAGGCTTCGGGTTCCGCCCGTTGATGGCGTTCGCCGACCACGGGCCCGAGGGAACCGGCGAAGCCCTGGAGGTCCACCTACGCCCCGGGAACGCCGGTTCGAACACCGCCGCCGATCACATCACCGTCACCAAACAAGCTCTCGCGCAGCTCCCCGACCGGAACCCGCGGCCCGGACGCCGCGTGCTGATCCGCGCGGACGGGGCCGGCGGCACGAAGGAGTTCACCAAGTGGCTGACCGGGCGCAGGGTGGCGTACTCGGTCGGTTTCACCCTCCCCATGGACACCCCCGACCTCTACCACCTGGTCCCTGAGCCGGTTTGGGTGCCGGCCCTCAACAGCGATGGCGAGGCTCGCGAGGGGGCCGATCTTGCTGACTTCACCGGACTGCTGAACCTCGACGGTTGGCCTGCCGGGATGCGGGTGATCGTCCGCCGCGAACGCCCTCACCCCGGCGCTCAGCTGCGGTTCGACGACGTCGACGGCTACCGACTCACCGCCTTCGCCACCAACACCACCCTCGGCACCCTCCAGCAGCTGGAGCTCAGGCATCGTCGCCGCGCCCGCTGCGAAGACCGGATCCGGATCGCGAAAGACACAGGCCTGGCCAACCTCCCGTTGCACGGGTTCGACCAGAATCGGATCTGGTGCCAGATCGTCGCCCTGGCCTCCGAGTTGCAGGCCTGGAGCGCGATGCTGGCGCTGGCCGGTCATGAAGCCCGCCGCTGGGAACCGAAACGGCTCCGCTACCGGCTCTACACCATCCCCGCGACCCTCGCCAGAAGAGCCCGCCGCACCGTCGTCCACTTCAGCGACCGATCCCGCTGGGCCGAGCTGATCATCGACAGCATCAGCCGACTCCGAAACCTCCCGGCACCAGCCACCTGACCCTACGTTCCTCCACATGTCCCTCTGAATCTGGCAGCTCCCGGCCTGGAAACCCGCACCGCAGACGTCACGCGGGGTCTTGTCGCACCCACCTGCAAGAATCAGCTCAACTTCGACGCCACCGGCGCCGACCAGCCCCACACAGGGCCGTCATGAAATATCGAGGCTATACCCATATATGCCACATATGGACATATAGGGGTATAGAGAGTTATAGAGTCAGGATGTTGCGTCAGCGTCATCGCTGTGGGATGTGCGGGAAGAAATTGGCAGGGTGTCTCGGGCAGTTGGTAAACAGTGCATCGCGGGCGGGGTTCGCGATGTCGGTGTCAGCGTTGGTAAATGGCGACCATAGTTCGCGTTGTTGAGCCATGCCCTCCATCCAAGCCTCTTTGCTCGGGGGCTGGCCGGGGTCGAATCCATGTTCTCTCACGCATTCGCTCGCTTCACCGGTCCAGTAGGTCCACAGTTCTTCGGCTGCCTGTTTCGGGTACGGCAACCCAAAGTATGGGTTGATCGGGTAGGACATCACACACGTGTAGAAGGCGTAGTTCAGTGATTCTCCCTGCTGAGCAGGAACATCCCCAAATTGAAGGGAGCCATCCGCTAGAGCCTCAGCGTGGAATCCCTGCTCATTCATGCAATCAACCATGACAGACGGATGCTCGTGAGGCTCCACGATTCTCACCAGAGGTACGTCCAACTTACGGTCTGGAGAAATCCTGCCCCCTTCGCGGGCCAGGGTCATTTCATGCTGACGGGTCTCCTCAATGAGCTGGTCTATGGACCTGCCTTGGAGAGCCTGGTCCCACGTGTCGGGCAGCGCTTGGGCTGCAGGTGGCTGCGAAGCGGGGATGCTGCTCGCTGACTCGCTGCTGGCCGGGGGCTGTCCGGCACACCCCACCAGTCCCAGTGAGGTGACCAGTGCCGAGATGACCAGCGACAGCGTTGGACGGGGAGAGTTCATTGTTGGAGCCTCCGTGGAAGTAGATCGAGGATGGAGTTCGCAGGAGCCCTCAGTCAGGTCTTCAACCGCATGTGCTAGCTGGCCTTGGTGATGCTGGTTGTTCAAGCGGTCGAAGACAACCCTGTTTGGGGCCTAGGCATGCCGGAACGCCCAAACATACGCCGGGGGAAGACGTTTGAACTAGGGACCTCTTGAAGGCAGGCCCGAGTCAACCTCCGCAGTTGGCCCCGGGAGGGCAGTAGCAGTTGGCTGATTGTGAAAACAACTTGTCATATGCCGTGATCGAAGCCATCACGTAGCCGGACACGTTCGGCTTGGACGTGGTGAACGAACCGCCCGTGTTCTTGCTTCCACGGAGGACGCCGTCGTAGTAGTGTTCGACACGCTTGTTGACGGAGGAGTTGCTGCTGATAGTGGCTGTACCCCCAAGGGGGCAGGAGAGCTGTCGCGCCCATGCGTCGGCCGATGCCTCTGGCGCTGTCACAGCGGTCGCCACTGCTGCCAACATCACTACCGACAGTACTGACCTATTTCGCTTCTTCATGGGACTCTCCTTCGAATACATACAATGGGGTGCCGAACCCCTGTGCGCAGCCTAGATGATCCTTTGCGGGGAGTGTGGGGAACCGTGAAAGTGCGTGTCGGGGAGTGCTTACGGTGTGCGGAGGACGGAGACGGGGTCTCTGGTGGCTGCGAAGAGTGCTGGGGGGATGGCGCTGGCGGCCGCGGCGAGGATGGCGAGGATGGTCACGCCCGCGGTGAAGGCTGCGGGCGGGGTGGCGCCGCTGCGTTCGGCGATGAGGAGACCTGCGGCGATGCCGAGGGCTGCGCCGATGATCGCGGGGGCGATGGTGCGGGTGGTGACGATCGCGATGATGGTGCCTCTGGTGGCGCCGAGGGCTCGACGGCGGCCGAGGTCGGCGCGTCGGACGAGGACGTCGGCCAAGACCACGATCGCGATCAGCACCGATCCCGCTGCCAGCACGCCGAGGAGGAGAGTGCGGCCGAAGGCGGTGAAGTCGCCAAGCACCTGATCGCGGAGTTCTGCCAGTCCGATGGGCGATTGGACATTGAGATCGCTGGGGTCGGTGGCGGCGATGAGGCCGAGGACTGCTTGTTGGGTGTGGGCGGCGTGGCTGGCGTGGTTGAGGATCACAGACAGGCTGGAGGCGGTCGCGTCGCCAGCGTTGTAGATGATGCCGGAGCCGTAGTCGCCGAAGGGCTCGCGCGGGGTGAAGGATCCGACGACGCTGAACTCGCGAGTCGAGGGCGTGGCGGCTTCGGTGACCCAACCGAAGGGATGGGTGAAGCCGAGGGTGGTCATGGCGGCCTCGGAGACGAGGGCTTCGCCGGGTGCGGGCCAGCGGCCTTCGGTGAGGGTGGCGAGGGCTTGGATGTCGCCGATGACGCCCCAGGTGGCGACCCGGTCACCGCCTTGGCCCACGGGGCCGGAGACGGTGTCGATGGCAGACAGGAGCCCGACGGCACGTTCAACGGTGCTGAGACCGGCGGTTTGCGTGACGATAGTGGAGTTGAGGTGGCTACGGTTGCGGGCGTCGATGACGACGAGTTGGCGGGAGCCGGCTGCGTCGATGCGTTGCTCGAGTTGCCCCTCAGCGGCGGCGGTACGGCCGACGGTGGCCAGCGTGCCGGCAACCATGACGGCCACGAGGAACGCGACCAGGGCGGTGGGCACCTTGTTGGCCCAGGTGGTGGCGAGCCCTTCGCGGAGCGTGACCCAGGTTTTCATAGCGCCAGTACCTCGTCGGCGTGGTCGAGCACGAAGGGGTCGTGCGTGGCGATGACGACGGTGCGCTTCCCGTCGGCGGCTGCCGAGAGCGCGGCGAGGACTTCGGCGGCGTTGGCGCGGTCGAGGTTGCCGGTGGGTTCGTCGGCGAGCACGACGGCGGGGTCGGTGACCAAGGCGCGGCAGACCGCGAGGCGTTGGGCTTGGCCGCCAGAAACTTCTCCGGGGCGGTGATCGGCGCGGGCTGCCACTCCCATCCGCTCCATCAGCTGCAGCGCTGTGCCTCGGGCTTGGCGCGGGGTGGCGCCGCCGTAGAGGGCGGGCTCGATGACTGAATCGACCACCTTGCGGGCCGGGTCGAGGGCTGCATCCTGGAACACGAACCCGATCTTCGTGGCGCGAACCTGAGAGCGGCGCCAATCCGACCAGGTTGACACCGGTTCCCCGCCGAGCAGCACTTGGCCCTTCGTGGGGGTCAACATCAGGCCGAGCACGTAGAGCAGGGTCGACTTGCCACGCCCCGACGGACCGGTCACCGCGGTCATCACGCCGGGGGTGAACGAGTGGGTGAGCCCGTCGAACAGCTCCTCGGCGCCGCGCCGGTAGGCAAACGACAATCCCTCCACCGCCAACACGGGCTAGCCCTCCTCGGTCGGTTCAGCTGACGGTTCCCCGGCCGCTGGGGCGGCGGAACCGTCGGAGATCTGGACCTTGGTGCCCACCTCGATGCCCTCGACGATCACCATTCCTTGACCAGAGCCGAGCACGGTCACGGGCGATTGGCCGGATTCGGTGATGACGAACGTCGCACCGTCAGGGGTGGAGCGCACGGCTGCTGCCGGCACCCCAACACCGCTGACCCTGGGCACCACGACCACCTGCGAACGCAGCGTCACCTGCGGATCGAGCGGCAACGAGCCGCAATCGCCACCGCACACCTCGCCCCCATCAGGCGCGACCAACTCGAACGACACCGTGCCGCCCTGATCCGGTGTCGATCCCGCGATCACCGCCGGCCACACCTTGTCCTCGAACGTCACCTCGATCGTCGCCTCGGCCGGCACGAGCCGTGCCTGATCATCGGTCAACACCAGCACGAACTCTCTGGCCCCGGTCGGTGCCAACACTGCATCCTCGCCCCCGGCAAGCACCTTCCCCAGTGCGATGTCCTCACCCAACGAGACCGTGATCGGAAAGCGCGGCAGCGCAACGAGTTCCCCGCGAGCGACCGTGCCGGTCTGCGAACGCCCCTCGGCCTTCTGCCACGCAATCACCGCGCGCTGCGTGTCCCGCCCGAACGTGCCGTTGGCCTCGCCGGAGAAATGCCCCAACCCAGCCAACATCTGCTGCAGCGCCGCGACATCTTCGCCAGACTGGCGGCGCGCCAAGTCACGCCACATCGGCCGCTCCGACTGCACCGCCCGCACCGGCGTGTTGCCCACCGTGTACAGCACATCGCCAACATTGACCTCGCCCGGATGAACCGACGTGACCACCCCCGCCAAAGCGTTCGACGCGGCCACTACCGCTGGCTGCCGCAACGTCGTCGCATACCCCAGCGAGCGTCCAACAGTGGCCTCGGCAGCCTCACCCCACACCGGCTCAGCCGAGGCAACCTCCACCGGCGCCGATGACGACAACGTCGCCCGAGCCGCCCACCACCCAGCGGCCACCGCGAAACCGACCACCAGCAGCGCCACAACACCCGTCAACAACCGCTTCACCCGACACACCTCCATAGCAATCAACTTTGACCACGGCATTCGCCACCCATCCGCACAACCCTACCCCCAGTGTGGTGTTTGTTCCAGGCTCGTTCCCCCAGGGTCTGTCAGAGAAACGGTGTAAGTGGCTCCATCGCCCGTCAGGGCAGGAGGAGTCATGATGACCGAGACAACCACCAGCAGCAGCTCGTCGGCCGTAGAGTCGGCCAGACTGGAAGCTGTGACCCATTTATCACTATCCCCGGAGGAGCCGACCGAGCTCGACAAGGCCCAGCGTGAAGCGATCGCGCAGATGGTGCGCCAGGCCCGCGATGCGGGTATCGCCCTGACCGGCCCCGACGGGTTGCTGAGAGCATTGACGGCTCAGGTCGTCGAAGCAGCCCTCGACGAACAACTCAACGAGCACCTAGGCTATGGACAGACCCCCCGGGTCGAGGAGGTGGGGAATGCGGCTTTGGGTGGAGACAGATGGACATCCTTGGTGCACGCTTGCGGGGGGAGTGGCTGAACGGGACCGCAGCCACCATATCCCAGGTCATCACAGGCGTCACTCTTCATTCAAGGACGAGGGGGTCGGCTAGCCTCGCGCTTTCACGCCGGTGGGTGGACGGTAGCGGGTTGAGATAGCGAAAGTGCCCCTGACTTGGGATGATGTGACTTGCCTAGAGACCACGTCAACCAAGATGAGGAGCACCTTCGAGGTGAAGACTACCGGCTTGTATCCCAGGGTTCACGTTGATACCGCGAAGGTGACCGCGGTCGCCCAGGCCGGCGGGGTCCTGCTGACCGAAACGATCCGGGCCGCAGGCCTGGATCGGGGCCTGTCGGAGGCGTTGGCGGGGTGGCGGAAGCCGTTGGCGGTCCATGACCCAGGCAAGATCCTGCTCGACCTAGCGGTGTCGCTGGTGCTGGGCGGTGATGCGTTGAGCGACCTCGCCACCCTGCGCGCCGAACCAGGGGTCTACGGGTCGGTGGCGTCGGATCCGACGGTGTCCCGGCTGATCAAGGCCCTGGCCGACGATGCGGACAAGGCGATCAAGGCGATCTCGTCGGCGCGGCAGCAGGCCCGCGCCACCGTGTGGGGTGTGGCCGGTGTCCATGCCCCCGACCACGGCGCTACCGCTGAGCAGCCGCTGATTATCGACTTGGATGCGTCGCTGGTCACCGCGCATTCGGAGAAGCAGCAGGCTGCTCCGACGTTCAAACGCGGGTACGGGTTCCACCCCCTGTTGGCGTTCGCCGACCACGGCGCGGACGGAACCGGCGAAGCACTCGAGATCCTGCTGCGGCCGGGCAACGCCGGCTCCAACAAGGCCAGCGATCACATCGCTGTCACCAAGGCCGCGTTGGCGCAGCTCCCCGACCGCAACCCGCGCCCAGGGCGGAGGGTGCTGGTCCGCGCGGACGGGGCCGGCGGCACGAAGGAGTTCACGAAGTGGCTGACCGGGCGGCGGGTCGCGTACTCGGTCGGGTTCACCCTCCCCATGGACACCGCCGAGCTCTACCACCAGATCCCTGAATGGGTGTGGCTCCCGGCCCTCAACGCGGATGGTGAAGCCCGCGACGGGGCCGATCTCGCCGAGCTCACCGGACTACTCGACCTGACAGGCTGGCCCGACGGGATGCGGGTGATCGTCCGCCGGGAACGGCCCCACCCCGGAGCGCAGCTACGGTTCGACGACGTCGACGGCTACCGGCTGACCGCGTTCGCGACCAACACCAGAGGCGCCACCCTTCAACAGCTCGAGCTCCGGCACCGCCGCCGCGCCCGCTGCGAGGACCGCATCAGGCAGGCGAAGACCACCGGGCTGGCGAACCTCCCCCTCCACGGGTTCGACCAGAACAGGATCTGGTGCCAGATCATCGCGCTCGCGTCCGAGCTGCAGGCCTGGACCGGGCTGCTCGCGCTGGCCGGACACGAAGCACGCCGGTGGGAACCGAAACGGCTCCGCTACCGGCTGTTCAGCATCCCCGCCACCATCGCCCGAAGAGCCAGACGCATCCACCTCCACCTCAGCGACCGATCCCCATGGGCCGGGCTGATCCACGCCGGCATCACCAAGCTCCAAGGGCTCCCGGCCCCAGCGACCTGACCCCGCGGCCCCGACCATCCGCCTCGATCCTGGAATACCCCTTCGGCCTGGAACCCCGCCCACCGCGAACGTCACGCGGCGTCTTGTCGCACCCTCCTGCAAGAATCAGACCAACATCGACACCACCGGCGCCGACAACCCCCGATCGGGGCCGTCATGAAAGATCGAGGCTAGCGCGTCATCCAGCGCGATCGGAGCTTCAGTCCTGCAAGAATCGCCCCGCGCAGCGGGGCGTTTCTCTTGCCCGGATAGGCACGGGAAATGTACCTCATGGCGGATTCGTGATGTGCGCGGATCATGGGGGCGGGCCGGTCTCTCCAGGATGTTCCCTGGTCGTGGATGACAGTCGCGGACGGAACGTAGACTGACTCCCATTCCGCCTCCCTCATCCTCAAGCCCAAGTCGACATCTTCGAAGAACATGAAATAGTTCGGGTCGAAGCCGCCGATCTGGCGGTATGCCTCAGGCCGGAGAAGCAGGCACGCCCCTGACAGCCATCCGCACACATGCTCCCGATCAGTGATCCCGTGGTAGCGCGCCGTCCACGGGTTCCCGGGCCAGACCGAGACGAGAAGTGCATGTCCGATACCGATCGAGAGCGATGGGAGCTCCCGGGCAGAGGGGTAGATCGTTCCGTCGACGTTGGCGAGCCGGGGCCCGAACACCCCGCCCGCAGGCCACCGCTCCGATGCCGCAACGAGTTCTGACATGGAGTCGGGGGTGAACACGGTGTCCGGGTTGACGACCATGAACCAGTCGGCCTGCGATTCGCGCAGGGCTCGATCTGCGGCCGCGCCGTAGCCGAGGTTCTTCCCGGGACGAATGATCCGGGCCCCGCCGTTGCGGGCGGCCCTGTCGACGACTTCGGTCTCGGTGCCGTTGTCGACGATATCGACCGTCAATGCCGCACCCGGTGCCGCATCCCGGAGGGATGCGAGCATGCGCTCGAGCTCCTCTCCCGGGTTGAATGCGACGGTCACGACGTGAATGCTCGGTCCGGCCACTTCTTCTCCTCCGTGTGATTTACACAGACAGACTAGGCCAACAGTCGCTAGTGACGCATCAGTGGCACTAGTATCTAAGGCGTGAGTCAGTTCTCTTCCAGCGCTTCCAGGGCACCCGGACATGAAGTTGCCGGGCGCCAGTATCCCTGGGTGATACCCGTGGTGAGCGCACTGCTGGCTATCATTCTATTCCTCGCGTCCACGATCTACTTCGCATACACACGGCTCGACGGCAATATTCAGACCCAGGACATCAACGTCTACCTCGACCGCGGTGAAGAGGCTGACGAGATCGAGCCCTACAAGCCCGGTGATGATATCAACATTCTCATCCTCGGTTCGGACGTCCGTGAGGGCGAGGCCGATATCGATGGCGCCGGCCAAGCAGGCCAGGTGGTCGGCATGCGGTCAGATACGACCATGTTGGCCCATATCTCCGCGGATCGGTCCAGGGTCGAGATCGTGTCGATTCCACGGGACACCCTCGTCGACATTCCCTCCTGCCGGCTTCCCGACGGCACGTGGACGGAGGCGCGGACGTCTGCCATCTTCAACTCGGCATTCTCCATCGGCGGGCAGACCGGCGATGTCGGCGCGGCCGCCGCCTGCACGATCCGCACCGTCGAAGATCTGACTGATCTCTACATCGACGGTTTCGTGGTCGTCGACTTCGCTTCCTTCCAGCAGTTCGTCGACGCTCTCGGCGGCGTCGAGATGTGCTTCGATGAGGCACTGGCCGATAGCACGGCGGGTCTCGACATTGTCGCGGGATGCCAGACTCTCGATGGCGAATCCGCTCTGGCTTTTGCACGCGCCCGCAAGGGTATCGGTGACGGGTCAGATATCGGCCGTATGCAGCGCCAGCAGGACCTCGTCATGGCGATCGCGGATGAGGCCCTCAGCCGCAACCTGCTCACCGACCTGCCGTCTCTCTACCGGCTCGTCGACGCGGTGTCCCAGTCGATCGTGACGGATTCCGAACTGGGCAACATCGACAAGATCGCCTCGCTGGCGAACTCGATTCGTTCCGTCTCGACAGAGGACTTCTTCCTCATGACCATGCCGTGGGATCCTGCCGGTGCACGCGTCCTGCCGTCCGCGGACGCCGCCATCCTGTGGGAGTCCCTCCTTGCCGACGTCCCGCTAACGACAGTCTTCGATGAAGACGGCGGCCTCCTCCCGGTGGAGCCGACAGCCGATCCGACCACACAAGCAGGGACTGTGACCCCGTGAGCGACATACCCTCCTATCGACCGAAGAATCCTGGCACGAGACCGAGCGCGCTCGGAGCGACAGTGGTCCCTGGCAGGACCCAGCGGATGTCGACCCCGCGTCCGGACGAAGCGCCGAAACCCCGGCCTGCACAGCGCGCCGCTGCGCCGACTATCGCACCGCCATCGTTCACGCCGCGAACACGCGCTGCCTCCCCCGCGCAGAGAGAACCCCTCGGGCTTCCCATCGACCGGCCCGGGCCCCAGTCTCCTGTGCAGGCACCTCTGTCGGCGCCCGCGGCGCCTCGCAGGCGCCGGAAGAAACGCAGGATCATCATGCCGCTGATCCTCCTCCTGATCTTTGCCATGGTCGCGTGGCCCCTCTATCTCTTCACGTACGGGAACTCGAATCTGCGGCATGTCAGCGCTCTCTCCGGGGCGGCCGCCACTCCTGGGAAGACTGTTCTCTTCGCGGGGACCGATCAGCGGTCCGAGGATGGCATCAACGATGGGGTGGAGGGACAGCGGTCCGACTCGATCATGCTCGTCCACGTCCCCGAATCCGGGAACCCCTCACTCATCTCCCTGCCCCGCGACACGTATGTGTCGATCCCGGGGTATGGGAACGCCAAGCTCAACACCGCCTATTCTGTCGGCGGGCCCGAGCTGCTCGTCGCAACGGTGGAGGGCCTGTCAGGTTTGACAGTTGATCACTACGTGGAAGTCGGCATGGATGGAATCTCGTCCCTTGTCGACTCTGTCGGAGGTGTCGAGCTCTGTCTCGACTACGACGTCAACGACCCGATGTCCGGCCTCGTGTGGGAGGCCGGATGCCACGACTCGGATGGTGTCCAGGCTCTGGCCTTCACCCGCATGCGGTACTCGGATCCCCTCGGGGATATTGGCCGCACTGCCCGCCAACGGCAGGTCATCGGCCAAGTCATGGACAAGGCGATCAGCCCAGCAACGCTCTTCAATCCCTTCAGACAGAGAGAGCTGGTTCGTTCAGCCACGACGGTTCTCACCGTGGACACGGAGACGGACCTGCTCGACCTTGCGCGGATCGCCCTCCCCATGCGGACCATCATGGGCCCGAACGGCATCGTCGGCACACCGCCGATCATCGATCTGAACTACCAGCCCGGAGGCGTGGGATCGACCGTGCTGCTCAATCCGGAGACGGTCGACGAGTTCTTCGGGAAGGTCGCAGACGGATCGATCACCCAAGCCGACGTCGCAGCGAATCTCCTTTAGCCCGAGCCGCCTCGGCCAGGCTCTCCTGGAATTCTTTCATCGCATCCGCGATCGCCGGATCGGTGACGGAGAGGATGCGGGCAGCGAGCAGCCCGGCATTCCGGGCCCCACCGATCGACACGGTTGCCACCGGCACCCCGGCCGGCATCTGGACGATCGACAGCAGGGAATCCATGCCGTCGAGGTGTGCGAGCGGCACGGGGACGCCGATGACGGGCAATGTTGTGACTGAGGCCAGCATGCCGGGGAGGTGGGCCGCCCCGCCTGCCCCGGCGATGATGACACTGAGGCCGCGCTCTTTGGCTGTTGTCCCGTAGGCGATCATCTCGTCCGCCATGCGATGTGCTGACACCACATCGGCTTCCCATTCGATCCCGAACTCATCGAGAGCTATGGTTGCGGCTTCCATGACGGGCCAGTCCGAGTCTGATCCCATGACGACACCGACGCGCATATCAACGTCCTTCCAGGGTTGCGATGGCGGCGTGGGCTCTCGCACGCACGTCATCAAGGTCTGTTCCTGTCACGGTGACGTGGCCGATCTTCCGGCCTGGCCGCACTTCCTTGCCATACATGTGGATCTTGACCCCGGGGTCTGCCTCCCAGACGTCTCTCAGAGCCTCACGAGGGTCGCTGAGGGCGGAATCGAGGAGGTTGACCATGACCGACCAGGGTGCGACGGCACGCGTGTCTCCCAGCGGCAGGTCGAGAACGGCGCGCAGGTGCTGTTCGAACTGGCTCGTCACCGCTCCCTCGATCGTCCAATGCCCCGTGTTGTGGGGCCGCATGGCCAGTTCGTTGACAATGAGAGCACCCCGCACAACGAACATCTCGACGGCGAGAACACCGACAACGCCCGTCTGTTCGGCGATACGAGCGGCGATTGCGGCGGCCTGCTCGCGCAGATCATCCGGGACGGGGGCTGGAGCCGTGACCTCGAAACAGATCCCATCGCGCTGCACCGACTGGACGAGCGGCCACGCCACCATCTCTCCCGAGGGCCGTCGCGCCACAAGTTGGGACACCTCCATGTCGAACGGGACCTTCTCTTCGAGGAGGATACTGTCCCCCTCCCACGTCCACGGAATGTCTGTGTGGGAGCGGATGACTGCCACGCCCTTGCCGTCGTAACCGCCGCGAGGCGCCTTGGCGATGGCGACGCCGCCGAGGCGTTCAACAGCGGCATCGATATCGTCCGCTGTTGCCGCCTCGTACCAGGTGGGGTGTGGCGCATCGAGAGAAGCCCTCATGACGAGCTTGTCTTGGGCGAAAACGAGGGCATCGGCCGATGGCCTGGAGTCGATCGCACGCAGAATGTCATCGGGAATATGCTCATGCTCGACCGTGACGATCTCACCGTCCACGAACTCCTCGATCGTGGCCCTGTCGTCGGCCGCACCGACCTGCGAGTAGCGGATCGCTTGGCCGGCTGACCCATCGTCGGCTTCGACGAGCGCACGGAGCTCCACTCCGAGAGCTATCGCAGCCTCCTGCATCATCCGCGCCAGTTGGCCCCCGCCGATGACACACACCACTGGAGCGCCCGCACGTGCGCCTGTACCGACTACTTTCTGTCCCATGTCCTATATGCTAATCGAGTGTTCTCGCGTTTCGTTAGGCGGCTGCTCCGCGGACAGACCCTAAAGGAATGGCTGGTCGAGTTTCTCCGATTCTGCACCATTGGTCTCGGTGCATACGTTGTCGACATCGGCCTATTCAACCTGTTGGCCTATCACTGGCCCGTTGCTCTGCCCTTCGATCAGTCGATGACCGCGAAAACGATCTCGGTGTCTGTCTCCATCGTCTTCGCCTGGGTCGGCAACCGGCTGTGGACCTTCCGCGAGAAGGCCCAGAACAATAGGCGTCGAGAGTTCACGATGTTCGTCCTCGTCAACCTCGGCGGCATGGCGATCGCCCTCGGGTGCCTCGGCGTGTCGCGCTTCATCCTCGACTATGACTCCCAGTTCGCGGACAATGTTGCCGCGAACGGTGTGGGGCTCGTCCTCGGGACGGCCTTCAGATATGTCTGCTATCGCTATCTCGTGTTTGCGTCACCGGCGCCTGCGACGGGATCCCATCGAGATGAGAGCGCCCTGCGGTAGAACCTTCTCGGGGTCGAGGGATGTCGGGACGGCGTTGAGCGTCAAGGTGAAGACAGGAGGTCTGTTCTGCGCGAGCTCGAGCTTCCCACCATCCGCCTTGGCAAGGTTCAGCGCGAGCGGGAGGCCGAGACCGGTAGAACCGCCCGTCGATATTCCGGGGGTGAAGACACTGTCCCCGATCTCCTCGGGCACGCCCTCTCCCTCATCGGACACCGAGATGACAACGCCCTTGCGGTTGGCCGTATACCGGGCTGCAACGACTGTCGTCCCGGCACCGTACTTGACTGCGTTCTCGATAAGAGTGGCGATGATCTGGGCGAGTGAGCCCGGCGTCGCCAGAACAGTGATGTCGTCATCCACCGCGAAGACCAGGTCTCGTTTCGCCTTCGAGAACACTTTCCGCCACTCGTCGCGCTGCTGGTCCATAATCTTGTCGAGCCTGACAGCTTCGGTCGTGCCGCCCGAATCGGACCGTGAGGTCTTGAGGAGTTCTGTCACGACTCCCGTGAGGCGCTCGACCTGGTCCTGGCAGGCGTGCACCTCGTTGAGAACCTCCTCGTCCTCTGTGATCATCTCGATCTCGTCGAGTCGCATCGACAGCGCCGTGAGGGGCGTTCTGAGCTGGTGGGAGGCATCTGCGGCGAACTGCCTCTCGGCGGCAAGACGCCCTGCCATGCGGTCCGCTGTGCGGACCAGTTCCTCGTTGACGAGGTCGATCTCTTCGATGCCGGACTTGCGAAGGTGCGGGCGGACGGTGCCGGTGCCGATCTGCTCCGCCGATGCTGCGAGGTAGATGAGCGGTGCGGAGAGCTTGCGCGACTGACGCGCCGCCATGAGCGCCCCCGCGATAAGAGCGCATGTGGATGCGACGACGACGAGGAAGACGAATCCTGCTATCGAGCGGTAGATGTGTCCGCGATCCGTCTGGATCTGTATCACCGCCCCGGACACTGTCCTTTCGACAACGGTGATGACGGAGGACGGCAGCTCATCCCCACCCGATATCCGTTCCCCGTTGGGGAGGAAGACGGTCACGTGGGTGGGGTGGTCAGCATCCCCGCCCCAGCCGCTCAACAGCTCTGGGGTGACAGCGTCACCTCGGTCGATGCGCCGTTCGACGATCGAGGAAAGGGAGGACGCCTGGACTCGCAGGTTGGAGATCTCTTGATTCCACAGCATGGTGGAACCAAAGATCGACATGGGCAACCCGAGGAGAAGGACTGCAAGCAGCACCGCCAGCAGAGTCATCCTCAGCGCACGGCGACGCATGGCCTAGTTCTCGAACCGGAATCCCATGCCACGAACAGTGGAGACGTACTTCGGTTCCGCAGCGTCATCGCCGAGCTTGCGGCGGAGCCACGACACGTGCATGTCCAGCTTCTTCGTGGATGAGGCAGTGTCGGAACCCCACACCTGCTCCATGAGGTCCTCACGGGACACGACCGAGCCTGCGTCGCGGATGAGAACGGTGAGGAGATCGAACTCCTTGCCGGTCAGGTGGAGTTCCTTCCCATTCACCCACGCACGATGAGCGGAGACATCCACTTTCACGTCCTGAGCAGACAGAATGTCCTGCTCGCTCTCTTCGCCGGAACCCCGCCTGAGCAGGGCGCGCACGCGGGCCATGAGCTCGGCGAGACGGAACGGTTTCGTCACGTAGTCATCGGCACCAGCATCCAAGCCGACAACCATGTCCACCTCGTCGGCACGCGCCGTCAGGATGAGAATGGGGACGGTCAGACCCTGGGACCTGATCGAACGGGCCACATCGAGCCCATCCATATCCGGCAATCCGAGGTCGAGGATGATGAGGTCCGTGGCGCCGTCAAGCTCTTCGAGCGCGCTGCGCCCCGTACCGTGGGGGCTCACCTCGTAGCCTTCACGGCCGAGTGCGCGAACGAGGGGATCGGAGATCGCGAGATCGTCTTCAACAAGTAATACCTTAGTCACACTATGAGTATAGGTGGAGAACCGAAATAGTGGACATGAACAGGGAGTAAAATCGATTTCGTTACCGAAAACTTACCCAATCGGCCCGCTTGCGGCGATCAGATTCAGCGGAACTTCTTCAGTTCGAAGATCTCAACCGTACCCGTGCCGCCCAGATCCTGTTGGCCGTAGGGCAGAACCATGTAGGAGCCGCGGCCAGCATCCCCGAGGGCCGTATAGGTGGCGCGGTCGATCAGGATCGAGCCCTCGTCGGCAATGTCGACGAGCCTGCTCGCGAGATTGACGGTGGGGCCGAAGATATCGCCGAAGGACGACACGACCCGCCCCCACAGGAGTGACGCCTTGACGGGGAGCATGCCCTCGATCTTGCCGAGCTGGTAGACGAGTTCGGTTGCGACCTTCGCGCCGATGGTCAGATCATCGGCGATGAAGATCACGGCATCGCCGACCGTCTTGACGAGGCGGGCACCGTTCTGGGTGATGATCTCTCGGCACGTGAACTCGAAGTCGCGGATAAATGTTACGAGCTGCGCCGAACCCAATTCGCGCGACTTGCTTGTGAAGGCGACGAGGTCGATGAAACCCACGGCTCGCTGCAGCGGCATGATATCGGGCGTGTCGAGGTCTGGGCCGCGCCTGCGCAGCTCAAGGTCGGAGCGCCTGAGGAAGGCCGCCATGTGCCGGCGCCACACGTACCTCATCTGGTCCTCGAGGAGGGAGAGATAGTCGTCGACATGGTCGATCACCCAATACCGGGCGGCGATATCGTCGATCTCGAACGTCGACTCGGCGAACTCGACGAGAGCTTCGTGCTGCCAGAGCACCAGCCTGTCCGCCATGTGCCCCTGCGCGAGGACAAGTGAGTTCAGCGTATTGGCGTCGAGCTGACCGGCCGACAGCTTGTCGAGGTGTCGTCTCATCATCTCGATGTCGTAACCGGTGAAGATCTGGTCGTTCTCTTCGTCTTCGATTCCGGGGAAGCCCATGGCTGTCCACATGCGTCGAATGGTCCGCGGCTCGACTTCGAGCCTGTCGGCCACCTCCATCAGAGTGAACTGCGGCTGTCCATTGAGGAGAGAGTTCGCCCTGGTCTCGACGGTCAGGCGAGCTTTCCTAGGATCTGTGTCACGCGTCACATGCACAAGTTTATCAGTTGTCCGGCCTTGCTCCCAACACCGTGAGAATTCTGTCGTGCCGTAGGCTAGTGGTATGAGTGAACGTACACGTATCGACGAGATCGCAGACTCCTATGTCACATCCCTCTGCAAGATCTCTCCCCTGTTCGCGTCGGCGACCGGCATGGCCAAGACGGGCCTCCTCGATGATTTCTCTCCCGAGGGGATTCAGGAGCGGATCGACCTCGATCAGGCCACCCTTCGAGAGCTTCGGAACTCCGAGCCCACATCGGACAACGACTGGGTGACGAAGGCGGCGATGATCGAACGCCTCGAGTCCTCTCTCGCGATTGCCACCGACGAGATCGGCGCGCTCAACGTCATCGCCTCCCCCATCCAAGACATCCGCGACTCTTTCGACCTCATGGATCGGGAGACGGACGAGGATTGGGACCTGATCCGCGAGCGCCTCGAGGCCATCCCCACCGCCCTGCGCCAGTACCGTGAAGCACTGTCCTGGCGCCACGACAAGGGCGCTCCCTTCCCTGCCCGCCAAATCGCGGCGGGAGTTCAGCAGGCTCAGCAGATCGCTACCGGCGGCATCCTCGACGAGTTGACGGAGCGCGGGATGGACACGGATGAGGCGCGTGCATCGTTCGCCGATCTGGCCGCGTTCCTCTCGTCTCTCCCGCAGACGTCCGTCGATGGCATCGGACGCGACCGCTACCCCGCGCACCTCAAATACTTCCTCGGCTCGGACGTTGATGTCGATGAGACGTTCGAATGGGCGGAGCATGAGCTTGCCAGCATCATCTCCGAGCAGGAGAAGACCGCAGCGGTTCTCTACGGTCCGGGGACGACGATTGCCGAAACGATCGAGCGTCTCAACAGCGATCCTGCCCGTCAGATCCATGGGCGCGAGAACTTGAGGGAATGGATGCAGAAGACCGCTGATGATGCGGTTGCGGGAACGCTCTCCGAATTCGATATTCCCGAATCTCTCCGTCGAATCGACGCCAAGGTCCTCTATCCCGGTACCGGCGGCATCTACTACACGCAGCCGTCCGATGATCTGTCTCGGCCCGGCGCCATGTGGTGGTCCGTTCCCGAGGGCGTGGAGACGTTCAATACGTGGTTGGAGAAGACCACGGTCTACCACGAGGGTGTCCCCGGACATCACCTCCAGATCGGCACGACTGTCGCATCGCCCCACCTCAACAGCTGGCGCCGCCTCGCGTCGTGGGTGTCGGGTCACGGAGAGGGATGGGCGCTGTATGCGGAGCGCCTCATGGCGGATCTCGGCTTCCTGGATGACCCGGGTGACTATTTCGGAATGCTGGATTCCCAGCGTCTGCGCGCGGCGCGCGTCCGCGTCGATATCGGTGTCCACGTCAAGGGCTGGACCGCGGAGCAGGCCTGGGATTTCCTCACGGCGAACGTTGCCATGGATCATTCCTTCCTGGCGTTCGAACTCGACCGATACCTGGGTTGGCCGGGGCAGGCGCCGTCCTACAAGATTGGGCAGCGTCTATGGGAGTCCGAACGGGACGCGGCGCTAGCCCGCGGAGAGTCGCTCAAGGACTTCCATACGCGCGCGCTGTCTCTCGGCACCGTCGGATTGGACGTTCTCCATGAAGCTCTGTCTCGCTAGCGCCTCTCCCGGCCGCTACAAGGTTCTGACGGGGGCGGGAATAGTCCCCGAGGTTGTCGTCTCCGAGGTGGACGAGGACGCCATCATGGCCGGCATGGTCGGCGCGCCTGCACGGGACATCGTTCTCGCATTGGCACGGGCAAAGGCAGAGGCGGTTGCCCAGCAGACGGATCATTCCCTCATCATCGGCTGCGACTCGATGTTCGAGATGGGAGGAGAGATTCTCGGCAAGCCACACACGCCCGAGGTGGCCCGTGAGCGCCTGACTGCCATGGCGGGGCGCTCAGGGGTTCTCTACACCGGGCACTGGCTCATCGCACCCGAGACTGGCGTCGGTGGAGTATCGGAAGCAACCGTCCATGTCGCCCCCATGTCTGCCCGCGAGATCGACGCCTATATTGCCACCGGAGAGCCGCTTCATGTTGCCGGTTCCTTCACGATCGACGGCTTCGGCGGGCCTTTCATCGACCGCCTGGAGGGCGATCCTCACGGTGTCACCGGCCTGTCGCTGCCGCTGCTGCGGGAACTGCTCGCACGCACGGGGCGTTCGATCACGGAGCTGTGGGATGGGATCTAGCGCCGACGGCATCGTCTACTGCGCCTGTGGCAGCAAGCATTGGGGCCGCGCTGGGGCCGCAGGCGTACTTGCGTGGCGAGACCGTGGGGAGACCGAGGTTATCCTGCAGCTCCGGGCGGAATGGTCGATGTCTGGCGGGACGTGGGGTATCCCCGGAGGCGCCATCGGATTCGATGAGACTCCCCTTGAGGGCGCTATCCGCGAGGCACACGAAGAGGCGGGCCTTGAGCCTGCACGCGTGTGGGCTGCCACCACTCTCACCCATCCCGACTGGTCCTATACGACCGTGGTGGCGGAAGCCGCCCCACATCAGGCGGCACTCGTGACTGACCACGAATCGGATGCGATGGAGTGGGTTCCCTGGCACGCCCTCGATGGCAGAGTCCTCATGCCGGCCTTTGAGCAGAGCGTCCCTCTCATGTCCACCCTCCTGGGGCGGACGCTTCTTGTCGTCGACCCGTCACAGCTCGAGTCCGGCTGGGAGGAGGCACTCCCCCTCCTCGGCATGCGAGGGATCGGGGCCGACGTTCTGCCCGCCGAGTATCGGGACGCGATCAATCACCGCGTGGGGCCCGATCGTACTGTCACGCTCTTCCCCGACATCGCTCTCCGCGGCTCGGGGAGGCCCCTCACGGCGGCTTCCTACCCCGGGACGATTGCACCGACTATGGGATGGACAGAAGGTGCGGAGGCTGTCGACATGGGCGCGTACGACCGCGTCGTGACGGTCGGGGGCTCTGCGGATGGACTCACCATTGCCCCCTCGATCATCAGAGGTATTATCTCGCAGCCGCAGCGCGCGCAGACGGACTAGGCGCCCAGGGGTGCGGAGGAGAGGCGTTCCGCTGCCGCGTCGATCGCATCATCAGTCGCTGTCAGCGACATCCGGACCTTCATGCGGCTTGACTCCCCGTAGAACGTGCCGGGGGCGACGAGGATGCCGCGCTCGGAGAGCGCTTTGACGATCCCCCACCCATCCAACCTGCCGCTGCCATCTTCGAGCCACAGATACAGTCCGGCACGCGTGAGAGGGTCGGCGACGAGACCGGCCCTGCCGGTCGCTTCCATGAGGACCGCACGCCTGCGCTCATAGACAGAACGCTGCTGTGCCACGTGGTCGTCGTCATCGAGCACGGCTGTCATCGCGGCCTGCACGGGCCCCGGCATCAGGAATCCCATGTGCTTGCGGACTTCGATGAGGGGGGCGAGAAGTGCGGGATCGCCTGCGATCATCGCGGCCCGGTATCCGGCAAGATTCGATTGCTTGGACGCTGAGTACAGCGCAAGGAGGCCTGCCTTGTCCGGCCCAGAAATGTCGTCGCCGAGAACGGAGGGGATGCCGTCGGAGATGAAGGGCTCAGCCCACGGCAGGGCCGCATAGCATTCGTCAGAGGCGATGATTGTTCCTGTGCGGCGGCCCCACGCGACAATGGCCCGGAGCTGGTCACGATCCAGGACGTGGCCGTGGGGGTTGCCCGGGGAGTTCAGCCACACGAGGTCCGCTGACGGCCACGTCTCCGGGTCGGAGGCAGGATCGATGGGGACGGGGGTGGCTCCGCTCAGGCGCGTGCCGACATCGTACGTCGGGTATGAGCAGGCTGGGATGAGAACATTTCCGGTTATCCCGAGGAGGGATGGAAGGAGCGCAACCATCTCTTTGCTGCCGATAGTCGGCAGCACCCCATCGAGTCCGACGGTGGCTCCACGCGTGCGAGCCCACCAGGTCACCATCGCAGAGCGCAACTCGGGGGTTCCCAACGCGGGAGGGTACCCGGGCGACTGCTCGGAGGCTCGCAATGCCTCGATGGCGATGCGAGGGGTGGGATCGACTGGCGTTCCGATCGAGAGATCGGCAGTCACGCCCGGGTAGGCATAGGCAACTGTCTTATAGGGCGTCAGAGTGTCCCACGGGAAGTCCGGAAGACCTTCCCCCAGGAGCGGCATCAGTCGTTGATTCCGGCCGGGAGAGCCGCGACGATCGGGTGATCATAGGCGATGACTCCCATCTTCGCCGCACCGCCCGGGGACCCGATCTTGTCGAAGAACTCGACGTTCGCCTTGTAGTACTCGCTCCACTCCTCGGGAGTGTCGTCTTCGTAGTAGATGGCCTCGACAGGGCACACCGGCTCGCAGGCACCGCAGTCGACGCACTCATCGGGGTGGATGTACAGCATGCGTTCGCCCTCGTAGATGCAGTCGACAGGACACTCGTCCACGCACGCGCGGTCCTTGATATCGACACAGGGAAGTGCAATTACGTACGTCACGACTCACAATCCTCTCATCATGCGGTCCGGCTTCGATCCCGCAGAAATCGGGATCATCCGCAGACCGCGGCGTGGACCGGCTGATATGTCCACGAGTACGAATTATTGTAGATCATTTCTCCCTCGCGGCGGACGATGCGAGTGACGTCGACCGTGAAGCCGGGGCCTCCCGCAGCATAGGGGACACAATCGGGAGACGTGTTGACCTCTGTCGTCGGCTGAACATATTTGTAGGGATCCGACACCGTGATATCGACGTCGTAGTACGCTGTCGACCAGAGTCGAGAGCGAACCTGTCCACCCTCGACCCACGTTTCGACGAGCACACCGAAGGGGCTCGAGTTCCGCCACCGCATATCGACCGAGGGCACCCACAGTGTCGCCTCGACGCCCATGGGGTAACGATCGAAGTACTTGGAGTGCGGCTGGTGCTGGATGTCTTCCATGCCGGCGCGATAGCCGAGGTTGAACGTGTTGGTCGACAGCTGCGACAATCCCCCGCCCAGAGCGACGGCGTTGAAGCCGTCCACGACAACACCGGAGGACACGAAACCGTTCTCTTCCGTGATCGGACCGAGGGTCGTCAGGAGAGAGAACTCCTCCCCCGGCAGGACGAGCGTGTTGTTCGTCTTGCTCGTTCCGACGATCAGGTTCTGGGTGCGCACAGGATCGTTCGTCAGAGGCGTGGAGATCTCAGAGACGACTTCGACGATGCCGAGGGCTTCAGCATCGGCAGTGGAGAACTCCGGCTCCTCCTCGGTGACAACCGCCTCGACGGTGCGCGTGGATGTGGTGACAACGGCGCCGATGGCCTCTCCGGTGGCCTCCGTGTTGATCACCATTCCGCTTCGGCCGGGACGGATGATCGGGCCGACAGCATGGTCTTCGATGAGGATCTCGGCGTTCTTCGGATCCTCGAGCTCGTCTCCCGCCCCCTCGATCACCTGGTCGACGAGAGCGGCCGTGTCGACGATCATCGTGAGTTCGCCGTTGTCGGCGGTGAACGATGCGGCCTCGGCGAGACGCTGCGGCTCGAGGACCACGTCGCGCTCCCCGACTGAGACAGTCAGGGGGGACGCGACGAGCGGCTCCGCCTGCTCGGCGCGCACCCTCTCGACATCCTTATCTGTCACGTCTGGTTCAAGGTCAACGGGTTCAAGCTCGATCGGCCTGGTCTGGGAGACCCAGCCCTGCCCAAGAATGCGGACAGCAGTCTCGGCATCGATGCCGGTGCCATTGACCTGGTGTGTGGTCTGGATCGTCGATCCGGCAAAAGAGATCGTCGCATCGACAGGCCGTGTCCCGAGCTGCTCGTTCAACGAACGGATCGTCTCGCTGAGCGCAGCCTCGTCGAAGCTGACGACGGGATCCACATCATCGCTCCCGGAAAGATGGCGCAGGAGATGAGCCGGATTGAAGGAGAGTCCCGTCAGTCCCTCGACCGTGGCCGCACCATCGATCGCGACAGACGCGGCGGTCGGATCGATTTCGGCCGTGATATCGGTGCCGGCAACCGTCACCGGTACCGGATCGCTCACGGCACCGGCAAGGTCAGCTTCAAGCTTCTCGGCGGCGGCTTCCTCGGACATGCCGCCCACATCGACCCCCGCAATGGTCGTGTTCGTCGGGATGCGATCTGCGAAGAAGAATGCCATGCCGATATAGACAACGACGAGGACGAGGGCGATTGCGGCGGCGACGAAGGGCCAGAGCGCTCGAGGCGACTCAGCATCGTCAACGGCCCGCGAGGGAACCCATTCACTCGTACGATCATCATCAAACATGAAACATCCTTCTCACTGACACTCAGCCAGTCTAGCCGTCGGGCTGACCGCGAGGTGTCGGGGCGCGCTATTCGCGGTCAACCAGTGTGCATCCCACCCAGGCGATGAAGCCGCCGATGATGAGCGCGGCCGGGGTTCCGTTGAACCACCACATGCTGAGGTTCTCGGACAGTGCGCCGATGGCATCACCCTCCGAGTAGGCGGAGGACAGTCCGAGAGTCGCGAGGAAGCCGATGCTGAACCCCACCCATCCCATCATTCCGGCCAGTAGGGCGAATGCTGCCGCGCCAAGACCGACCGTCATGAGGGCAACGATGATCCCGGTGAGTCCGCCGTCGATGCCTCCCGAGTGTGTCACAGTCCCGAGAAGCGCCGCCAGACCACCGAGGATCAGGCCCGCGAGGGCGATCAGGGTGGTCGAGCGGCGTGACTGCTCGGGACCGTGCACGAATCTTGCCAGCGACATTACTTGCCCTGCGCCCGCTTGCGGTTGGCGCGAACACGATCATGCGCGTTGAGGACGACTTTGCGGATGCGGATGGTCTCGGGAGTGACCTCGACGCATTCGTCATCTTCGATGAACTCGAGAGACTCCTCGAGGGTGAGCTTGCGGGGCGGAACGAGAGTCTCGAACGTATCGGCCGATGCGGCACGCATGTTCGTCAGCTCCTTCTCCCTGACAACGTTCACCTCCATGTCTTCGGCGCGCGGGTTCTCGCCCACGACCATGCCCTCATAGACCTCCTGGGTCGGCTCGACGAAGAAGGTGCCTCGGTCCTCGAGGCGAAGGAGCGAGAACGGGGTGACGGCGCCCTGACGGTCGGCGATGAGGGAACCGGTGATCCGGGACTCGATCTCACCTGCCCACGCGTCGTAGCCTGCGAACAGGGAGGAGCCGATGCCGGTGCCGCGAGTCTCCGTGAGGAAGTGCGTGCGGAAGCCGATGAGGCCGCGGGACGGGATCGTGTACTCCATGCGCACCCAGCCCGTGCCGTGGTTCGTCATCGTCGTCATGCGGCCCTTGCGACCAGCCATGAGCTGCGTGACGGCGCCGAGATGCTCCTCGGGGACGTCGATCGTCATGTGCTCGTAGGGCTCGAGAACCTTGCCGTTCTCGTCCAGCTTCGTCACAACCTGCGGCTTGCCGACCGTCAGTTCGAATCCTTCGCGCCTCATCTGCTCGACGAGGATGGCGAGCGCGAGCTCGCCCCTGCCCTGAACCTCCCACGCGTCGGGACGATCGGTGGGGAGGATGCGGAGGGACACGTTTCCGACGAGCTCGCGATCGAGACGGTCCTTGACCTGGCGGGCTGTGAGCTTGTGGCCCTTCACCTTGCCTGCGAGAGGGGACGTGTTGATACCGATGGTGAGGGAGATGGCGGGCTCATCGACGTGGATCTCGGGAAGGTCGATCGGGTTCTCCATGTCGACGAGCGAGTCGCCGATCGTGATGTCGGGAATACCGGCGATGGCGACGATGTCGCCCGGGCCCGCCTCAGTGTCAGGGACGCGCTCAAGGCCGACGGTGCGGAGAAGCTCCGAGATCTTCGCCGACTTCATCGTCCCGTCCATCTTCCGCCATCCCAGCGTCTGGCCCTTGCGGATCACGCCGGAATGGACGCGGATGAGGGCAAGCCTGCCGAGGAACGGGGATGCGTCGAGGTTCGTCACCTGGGCGGCAACCGGTGCCTCGTCGTCATACGTGGGGGCGGGGATGTTCGTGAGGATCGCGTCGAAGAGCGGTTCGAGGTCGCTCGAATCCGGAAGTGTGCCGTCCTCGGGCTGCTCGACGGAGGCCAGTCCGGCCTTGCCGGAGGCATAGATGACCGGCACGTCGAGAATGGCGTCGATGTCAACCGTCTCATCGATATCGCCCTCCAAGTCGGAGGCGAGATTGAGAAGCAGATCCGTCGTCTCGGACACGACGGCCTCGATGCGGGAATCGGGACGGTCAACCTTGTTGACGACAACGATGACGGGGAGCCTGCCAGCGAGAGCCTTGCGTAGCACGAAACGTGTCTGCGGAAGCGGGCCCTCTGACGCGTCGACGAGAAGAACGACACCATCGACCATCGAGAGTGCGCGTTCGACTTCGCCGCCGAAGTCGGCGTGGCCGGGTGTATCGACGACGTTGATGATGATGCCGTCGGGCTCGCCGTGCTTGGCGGCTGCGGGACCCTTGTAGGTGATGGCGGTGTTCTTCGCGAGAATGGTGATGCCCTTCTCGCGTTCCAGGTCGCCTGAGTCCATGACACGCTCACCGGTCGATTCAACTGAGGCGTGGGAGTCGAAGACGTCGGACTGCCACAGCATGGCATCAACGAGTGTGGTCTTACCGTGGTCGACGTGGGCCACAATTGCTACGTTACGAATATCTGAGCGAGTTACTTTCACCGGCGTTGCTCGGTTCCTTTCTGGGCGCGAAGCGCGAGGGCAGGACCGAAAACAGGTCCCGGTACATCGTACGCGCCAAACCGAATGATGGCAGGGTTGAGCGAGACAGGTCACCAAGGAAACTCCCAGCCGTGAGACGGCGCAGCTCTTCCCTGCGGTGTGAACCTGACACAATGGTGACCATGACTGAACCGATCTACCGACTCCGATCCACAGGCCAATACGTGAAGTTTGTGATCGCACTCATCTTCATCGCGCTCTTCGTGCTTTCGCTCTATCTCGATCCGAACACGGACGGCTTCTTCCCGCCGATCATCATCGCCCTCGGTGCCGGTCTCGTCGCCTACGTCTTCTTCTACCTGCCCACGCTCTACCTGGACCGCGATGGTCTTCACATCCACAACTGGTTCATGGACCGTGTGCTGTCGTGGCGAGACTTCGAGAAGCTCGACACCAGGTTCGGCATGAACATCATCTCTGCGAACGCATCCGATCCCGTCACCTGCTATCCGGGAACCGGTGGGCTGACGCAGGGGCGCAAAATGCTCACAACCTCGTCCCCGCTCGCCAGGAGCGAGCCGAAACAGACCTATATCCCCGTCCACGAGTCCGGCCAGTACAACCTTCAGCCATCACTCAACGAGGCAAGCTCTCTCATCACCCGCATGGCGAAAGAGTTCTCCCGAACCTCTCCTCACCGGCCCCGCACGAAGACCGTGAACCCGATGAGGGTCGCCATCGCATTGATCGGCATCGCCCTCATCATCATCGGCATTCAGGCCATCATCTAGATCGAGACAACGATAGAGGGGGCATGGACCGTTGGTCCATGCCCCCTCTATCGTGACGCTGTCAGATCTTCAGCTCGGAGATCTCTTCGCCGAACTCGCGCAGCAGCGCGTGGCGCTCTTCGCGACGACGCTTCTGCTCGCCCGGTTCGGGAACCGGCGCGGCCGCGATGAGACGCTTCGTGTACTCTTCCTTCGGATCGTGGAGCACATCGGCACACAGGCCCTGTTCCACAACCTTGCCGTTCTGGAGCACGACCACACGGTTCGCCATGAGGTCGACGACAGCGAGATCGTGGGAGATGAAGAGGCAGGCGAACCCGAACTCGTCCTGAAGCTCGGCCAGCATGCGCAGCACCGTGGCCTGGACGGACACGTCGAGGGCCGACGTCGGCTCATCGGCGATGAGAAGCGACGGGTTGAGTGCCAGTGCGCGTGCAATACACACGCGTTGACGCTGGCCGCCCGAGAGCTCGTGCGGGAACCGGTTATAGGTCGATCGCGGCAGCTGGACGGCGTCGAGGAGTTCGTAGACGCGGTCCCGCTGTTCCTTCTTGGAGCCGACCTTGTGGACGACGAGCGGTTCGGCAATGCAGTCGCCGACGGGGAAGCGCGGGTTCAATGACGCGGCAGGGTCCTGGAAGATCACGCCGATATCCTTGCGGACAGCCTTCTGCTCTTCCTTGTTCCGGCCGATCATGTTCTCGCCGAACAGCTTCACCTCGCCACCCGCAGCGGGCTGGAGGCCGAGGATGCACTTGCCGATCGTCGACTTGCCCGAGCCGGATTCGCCCACAAGCCCGACGATCTCACGCTCGGCAACATCGAAGGAGACGACGTCGACAGCCCGGAACGGTTCCTTGCCCCACACCTCGTACTCGACGATGAGATCCTTGACATCGAGGACAGTCTTGGAGATATCGAGGGTGCTGCCGGAGAGTTCCTTCAGTCCGAACTGTGCACGCCCCTGGCCGAGGTGGGGAACAGCCTTCAGCAGGCGCTGCGTGTAGGGATGCTTCGCCTCGTTGAGGACCTCGGAGACAGTGCCGGACTCGACGATGTTGCCGCGGAACATGACATGGACGCGGTCCGCCATGTCAGCCACGACGCCCATCGAGTGAGTGATGAGGAGGATGCCAGTGTTGAGCTTGTCCTTGAGAGACCGCAGCAGGTCGAGGATATCGGCCTGGACGGTCACATCGAGAGCCGTCGTGGGCTCGTCGGCCACGATCACCGCAGGGTTGCAGGAGATCGCGATCGCGATGACGACGCGCTGGCGCTGGCCACCGGACAGCTCGTGCGGGTACTGGTGGATGCGCTCCTCGGGGTTGTCGATGCCGACCATGCGGAGCAGCTCCACGGCACGGGCCTCAGCGGCGCTGCCGTAGGCGATCTCGTGAAGCTCGAGCGCCTCCGTGATCTGCATACCGATCGTCAGCACCGGGTTGAGCGCCGTCATCGGCTCCTGGAACACCATGGCGATGTCTCCGCCGCGCAGGCGACGCCAACCGCGGGCCGACATCGAGCGGACTGCGTGGCCCGCGACCGTGATCTCGCCTTCAACGTTCGAGTTGTTGGGGAGCAGGCCGAGAGCTGACATGGAGGTGACGGACTTGCCCGAGCCTGACTCGCCGACGAGGGCGACGACTTCACCGGGGTGGATGTCGATGTCGACGCCACGAACGGCGTGGACGCGTCCGAACTCCGTGCGGAACTGCACGTCGAGGTCGTTGAAGGACAGCACAGGGGCGTCGGTCTTCTCGTGGACCTTGACAATGTCCTTGCGACCCGTGGGCTTCGTTGATGTTACGTCCGTGTCGGACTTCTTCTTACCGAAGATCATGCCTGAACCTTCTTAGCTTTCTTAATCTTCTTGCCCATGCCCTTCTGGCGGGGGTCGAAGGCGTCGCGGAGGCCGTCGCCGATGAAGTTGACGGAGAGAGCGATCGCAAGGATGAAACCTGCGGGCCAGTAGAACAGCCACGGCTGGCTGGAGAACTTCTGCTGGTACTGCGAGATCAGCAGACCAAGAGACGTGTCGGGGGACTTCACGCCGAAGCCGAGGAACGACAGCGAGGTCTCGAGGAGGATCGCCGAGGCGATGGCGAGTGTCGCGGAGACGATAATCGTACCGAGGCAGTTCGGGAGAATGTGCTTGATGATGATGCGGGGCGTCGACGCTCCGAGAGCCTGCGCCGAGTAGACGAACTCGCGTTCGCGCAGGGACAGCACTTCGCCGCGGACGAGCCTGGCAAGACCGGTCCAGGAGAGCAGACCGAGGAGGAGGGCGAGGATGATGATGCCGCCGCCGAGCCTCTCGTTCGCGAGCTGGCCGACAACGGCGGCGAGGAGGAGCAGCGGGATGACGATGAAGAGGTCGGTGAGACGCATGAGGATCGTCTCGACCCAGCCGCGCAGGTAGCCCGAGAGCGCACCGATGATGGTGCCCAGAAGAGTCGAGACGATGCCGACGATAAAGGCGATGATGATCGAGCGCTGAGTACCCCGCATGATCAACGCGAAGTAGTCCTTGCCTGCGGTGTCCTGTCCCATGGGGTGCTCACCGAGAGTGAACCAGCCCAGGGTGGGTGCGCCGCCGTTGACGATCGGGTGCGTCGACTCGTAGCCGTACTTCCACCATCCGGGGATGGGGCCGACACCGATCGAGGTGAAGGCAAGGAGAATGATGAAGGAGAAGACGAAGAGGGAGATCATCGCGGCGCGATGACGGAGGAAGCGGCGCAGGACGAGCTGACCCTGCGAGTACGACTTGTTCGTCGTCGAGTCCAAAACCTCGTCGTCGAGTTCAGCGACGTTGAAGTCGCCCACTGCCGCGATATGGGCCTTCGGATCAGTGTTATCCATTACGAGTCACTCCTCTGAAATCCAAAAAATAGCATCGTGCGACTCACCGTCTGATCCTGGGGTCGATGTACGCGTACATGATGTCGGCAAGCATATTCATGAGCACCGCAATACCACCCGTCACCATGAAGAAGGCCATGACAGGGTCTGGGTCGACGTTCTTCAGAGCCGTTTCGAACAGCTCACCCATGCCCTTCCAGCCGAACACCTTCTCGGTGATCACGGCGCCGCCGATGAGGGAGGCGAAGTCGAAGGCAACAATCGTGGTGATGGGGAGGAGCGCGTTGCGGAAGGCGTGACGTGTCATCACGGTGTGCTCGGGCAGGCCTTTGGCGCGAGCGGTGCGAACGTAGTCCTGACCGAGAACCTCGAGCATCGACGACCTGGTGTACCGCGTGTAGGAGGCCACCGACATGAGCGTCAGGGACAGGGTCGGCAGTATGAGGTGCGTCGTCGTGTCCATGAGCGAAAGCCAGAAGTCATCGGCACCGCGGAAGTTCGGTGACACCGAACCGATCGTCGAAATGGGACGGCCGCGAACCAGCTCGTAGTAATCCGCCCAGTGACGGGCAAGGTAGTCGACGAGAACGGCGAAGTTGATCGATATGACCGTCCACACGCTTGCCCACATGATCGACCGCTTGGCGTAGCCGCCAAACGTCAGGCTGATCGCAACGGCGAGGACGATGCCAGCGAGAAGCATCAGGCCGAGGAAGGTCCACGTCGGATCCTCGAGCTGCGACGAGAAGACGACGATGAGGAGGATCATGGCCGCAGCGGAACCGAGGGTGCTGAGGATTGCGCGCTTGTTCGACAGGCTCGCGAGGAGGGCAGTGAAGAGCACTGCGGCGGCGATGCCCATGACGATTTCCATCCACAGGCCGGCAATCGGGTTGCGCGCCCAGTCGGTCACGTCGATGATCTGGAGAAGTCCCGCGGAGCCGAGGAACGCTGCGGCGGCAACGATGAGCCGCTTGCGTGCCTCTCCGGCGATGATCGCCTGACAGAAGAGCGCGAAGAGTCCTGCGACTATGGCGATAAATATGAGGTTAAAGGTTGGAGCCGCTAACCAGTTGTTGAATCGGATCGCACCGAACTCCTTGAGGAGAACGGCGAAGACGAAGGCGGGCAGCGAGTAGAAGACGAAGGCGATGGCCGTCACGGCGTAGTCGAAGCCGGAGTACTGGCGGATCGCTGCCATGACGCCGAAGAAGACGCCGACGATAATGCCGAGAATCGTTGCGAGAAGGACGAGACGAATCGTGGACTCGGCAGCATTCGCAAGAAGATTATTGACGTCCTGGCCGGAGCGGTTCGAGCCGAAGTCGCACTGCAGGCGCGCACATCCCAAGATGCCTCGGAGCCAGTCCCAGTAGCGGACTATCCACGGGTCGTTGAGTCGCATCTGCGCGATGCGCTGGTCGATGCGGTTCTGGCGGTTCTGATCATTCTGTTCGCGCAGATCTTGCAGGGGGTCGCCGGAGTGGACGGTAAGTCCGTAGACCAGGAACGATGCGAAAAAAAGAATCATCAGGGATATGCCGATTCTTTTTAATACAAATTTGAACACGTCGCGTACTTCTTTCTGGAAGGTGTGTCCTATAGCTTTTCGGCAGCTAGCCCGCCCGCGCCAAGTACGTTGAGATGGGTGGCCTCAGAGCACACATTAGGCATTCTAGGTGCAGTTTTCCCGAATCATGAAATTATCGGCCGCTGCACCGCTCACCGCCTCGGGTGATGATGTCCAATGGAAAACCGCGTAGCGGCGGGGGTCCGGCGTTAAACCGTTCCCGCCGCTACGCGGCTCCTACTTGGATTCAGCAGAAATCGGAGTTCCTACCAGGTCCACTTTTCGGCGTTCCACACAACACCGGACTGGGTCACGTTGCGCTCAACGTTCTGGAGTCCTTCGGTGTGGGCAACAATGCCGGGGTGGGCGTAGATGGGCAGACCGAAGAGGTCGTTCCAGATCTCGGTCTCGATGATGGTCTTGGACTCAAGCCAGACCTCGGGGTCGAGGGAGCCGAGGATCTTGTCCCATTCGGCGTCGACGGTCTCGTTCGACCAGCCGTGGTAGTTCTGCTGACCTTCCGAGTGGTAGATGTTGCGGCCCGAGACGACCTGGCCGGAGCCGGACCATGCGAAGAGGGCAACGTCGTAGTTACCGGTGTCAAGCGCGCCACCCGGTGCGAAGAAGTCGGCGGAGCCGATGTCTTCAACGGTGATGCCGGCCTGTGCACAGGAGGACTGGATGAGGGCGACCGTGTCAGCGCGACGCTGGTTCGGTGCGGAGTAGCCGATGCGGACAGTCGGGTTCTCGACGCCGGAAGCGGCGACGAGCTCGGTCGCCTTCTCGATGTCGACCTCGTCGTAGCGGCCGTCGTAGGCCTCGGCGAGAACGGTGTCGTAATCTGCATCGGTCGGGAAGAACTCGCGGAGGTTCATGACCTCAGTGGTCTCGTCGAGGGGACGAACGAGCTTCTCAACGATTTCTTCACGGGGTGCGCAGTACGCGAATGCTTCACGGAGCTCGAGGCCGCCGTTTGCGTCGGAGAAGACGGAGCCTTCAGCGAAGTTGAAGTCGAGGTGCTCCCAGATCAGCGTGGGGCCGGTCAGGACGGTCACGCCGGACATGGCCTCGAGGGTGTCGAGTGCGTCCTGGGTGCCCTGTGGCTCGATGACGTTGACGTCCTGGTTGTCGAGTGCCTGGAGCTGGCCTTCGGGGGCGATGAAACGGAACACGAGTTCCTCAACGCCGGGGGCTTCGCCCCACCAGTCCGGGTTCGGGACGAGAGTGATGTACTGGCCGGGCTCCCAGCCACCTTCAAGGTAGGTGAAGGGACCGTAAGAGGGAACCTCTTCGATCGGCTGGAGCTCGCCCGGGTTCGGGGAGTACCAGTTGTTCCAGTTGTCAGCAACTTCCTGGACAACCTCGAAGTCTTCGTTCTTGAGAGCTTCGAAGAGCTCTTCCTTCGTCATGCCGACCTTCTCAGCCATGACGTGCGACGGGAGGGCGCCGGCAACGACGAGTTCCCAGTCGGGGTTCGGTGCGCTGTATTCGATGGTGAAGGACTTCGCGCCAGCCTCACACTCGGGGCCAGCCGGCACGCCGAGGGCGTAGGAGCCGGGATCGGACACGTGGTCGAAGAGGATTTCGCCGCCGTTCGCGTCCTGGATCCACTGCGGGTTCTGGGAGATCCAGTCGAAGTAGTAGTCCTCACAGGTGATCGGGGTGCCACCCTGATAGACGGCCTCTTCGTTGATGGTGTATTCGACCGTCAGCGGATCCTCGGAAATCATCTCGTAGGAGCCGAGATCCGTGCCGTTCTGCCATTCGCCGTTCGCGTTGAAGTAGCCGAAGCCCACGCCCATACGGTCGTTGATGACGGAGTTGCCGGTCGAGTAGGTGCTCGAGAGGACACCGTTGTAACCGTTGTACTCGTCTGCACCGGTCGTGAAGGAAACGACGCCGTCGGGGCCGTCCGAGCCTTCAGATTCGTCCGCGCCGGTGGTCGTTTCGCCGCCGGTTGCGCCTGTGGTCTCTTCTTCATCGCTGCTCGTGGAACAAGCGCTGAGCACCAATGCTACAGCGGCTGTCGCAGCGACAAGCGAGTATGAATTTCTACGCTTCACTGTGTCACCTTTAATCTTGATTAAGTGATTAACTCCGCCGCACCCGAGCCCCCGAGAGGAACCGCGTGATGCGGATTGGCTTATTCGACAAGGCCGAGACCCTGTCGTGTTAAGTCACTGCAGTATACATAGGCGCCCCTGGCTGTCGAACCTATTGTCCGAGTCGCGCCATTCTTTTATCAGTTTGTTACAAATGATGAGAGTGCGCCAAACGGTGGTCAAATCGTACAAAACCACACTATTTGTCACCGCTGACCGTGCGAGCCTCCTCGACCGAGGATTGCCCATGGTCACGTCGTCCCACGATGTGGACGCTATGGGCAATCCTTGCTCGGCGTCATCGCGCCTCGCAGGCCCCTACGACATGGACCAGTAGGATTCGATCGCGCGGGACATCGCCTCAGCGTCGTCTACGTGGCTCAGTTCTCGGACCGAGTGCATCGACAGCAGCGGGGCGCCGACGTCGATGGTCCGGATGCCGAGGCGGGCGGCAGTCAACGGCCCGATAGTGGAACCGCACGGGACATCGTTGCGGGACACGAAGTCCTGGGCCTCTATTCCGGCACGATCACACACGGAACGCCAGAGCGCCGTGCCCCATCCATCAGTCGTATATGCCTGATTCGCATTGTGCTTGAGGAGCGGCCCTCCACCGAGAATGGGACGATGCGCGGGGTCGTGCTTCTCTCCGTAGTTCGGATGGACGGCATGGCCGCAATCCGCGCTCAGGCAAGAGGAGCGGGCAAAGGCTCTCTGGACGTCCTCTTCGGTCACTGCACCGAGAGCAAAGGCCGTGCGCCGCAGGACTGTCTCGAGAATGGGGCCGGCGGCTCCCGTGGCGGTGCGCGAGCCGATCTCCTCATGATCGAAGGCCGCCATGACGGCAACCGACCCGCTCGTCGACGCCAAACGTTCCATCGCAGTGACGGCGGCGTGGACGGAGAGCAGGTTGTCCTGCCTGCCCGCCGCAAAGAACTCACCGTCAGCACCGAGCCACTGCGGCTCCTGCGTATCGGACGCGACAAGGTCGAAGCCGAGAATATCGCCGACGCCCGCGAGCGCGGCCACATGGTCGAGGAGATTCCGCTCCCCCACGGTGAAGATGGGATGGAGGTGCTGCTGGCTGTTCAGTGTCACCCCGTCGCGGGCCGACCTGTCTAGGTGGATGGCGAGTTGGGGAATGACCATGAGCGGCCCTGTGCGCACGAGGTGCTGTCCGTCGGCCGTGAAGACGCGGCCCGCGAGCGCGAGGTCGCGGTTAAGCCACGAGTTCGAGAGGAGACCGCCGTATGTTTCGACGTTGACCTGTCCATACCCTTCGACGTTCGACTGCGCGTGGGGCTTGACCTTGAAGGTTGGCGAGTCCGTGTGCACGCCGACGATCGAGAACGACAGGTCAGTCAATGTCTCGGGAACCCACCAGGCCATGACGGCGCCGTCGCGGACGAGAACGTGGCCGCCGGGTGATGCATCCCAGGCTTCAACCTCGCTGTGGAGGGTGTACCCGTTCCGTTCGAGTCGCCGCGCGACCTCGTGGGCCGCATGGAAGGAAGATGGGCTGGCAGAGATGAAGGAAGCGAAATCTTCGCTGTGCGTACGAGCATTCATGCGTCAACCGTACCGGACCGCCGTTTGCTCGGACTGACCAGGCACGAGCACCCCGTGTCGAGCGTCACTCACTCTTTCAATTCTGAACAGTTGATCTTTCAATCATATTCTGTCAGACTGTTTGACGACGCGGTGGAAGCCGCCCACGATCATCAACACGAAGGACTCAACATGGCCAACCTCAACGAACTCTCCGGCACCTACACCCTCGACACCTCGCATACCCAGCTCGGCTTCGTGGCACGTCACGCCATGGTCACGAAGGTCCGCGGCCGCTTCTCCGATTTCGAGGGCACCGCCACGACCGGCGAGAACCTGCAGGATGCGTCGATCAACATCGTCATCAAGTCAGCTTCGATCGATACTCGCAACGAGGACCGTGACAACCACGTCCGCAGCGCCGAGTTCTTCGATTCCGAGAACTACCCCGAGATCACTTTCGCCTCCACCGACATCACCGCATCGGGCGATACGCTGTCTGTCGCTGGCGATCTCACCATCAAGGGCATCACCAAGCCCGTCACCATCGACTTCGACTTCATGGGCGTGGCCGAGGATCCGTTCGGCAACGAGCGCGTGGGCCTCGAAGGCTCCGTCGTCGTGAACCGCAAGGACTGGAACATCGACTTCGACGTCCCCCTCGCAACCGGCGGCCTCCTCGTCTCCGAGAAGATCACGCTTGAGTTCGAGATCTCCGCGATCAAGACGGCCTAAGTCTTTTACACAGGTAGTCCCCGGCATGTGCCGGGGGCTACCTGTATGGGGCCCTGCTTCTATGAGGCGGTTGACCGCGCGGGGCGCCACATGATGATCTCGGGGGTTGGCGCGGGCGTCTTGAGCTCACCGAGTGGGAAGAACCCGCGAGATTCGTAGAGCTCTGCCGCGCGGGCCGAGGTGGCTTCGAGCATGGCCGCGTCATCGCCGAAACGCTCCACGCCGGCATCGAGCAGCGCGGAGCCGACGCCCTTTCCTCGGGCTTTCTCGTCGACGGAGATGACCGCAAGGTACCAGGCGGGGAACGGGAGCTTCACTGTCGTTGTGGCACGCAGATACCGCAGGAGTGTCGGGGCGGCCGTGCCGGTATGTCTCAAGAGCGGCAGAGCTTTCAACGATGATCGCGTGGAGAAGTGAACGCCCGGCGGGAGCCACACGGCGGTACCGAGGAAATCATCCCCCTCTTTCGCCACGTCGACATTGCCGATTTCTAGCGCTTCTCGCACGATAATGTCGTAGTAGGCGGTGAAAATGCCGACCGGATCCGACGCCTTACGCAGCACCCAGCCCAGCGATGGGTCTGCTGCGAATGTCCGGCCCAGATTACGGACCACCTCATCGACGTCGTTCTTCGTCGCGGGTACAACGATCACTGGTCACCTCATTTCTCGTGTGCCGCATGGCGGCAGCTATCGTTCCTCTTTAGCATCTCACTTCCCACGATCACGCGTTATCAGTCGAGGACATTCCCACGTTCGGGAATGACGCCTCGACACGCACCGCGCCCCCTTTAGTCCTATAATTTCGGTGGACCGAAACTTTATGGTGGGGTTGTCCGCAGACATAGGGGGTGGTCATGGAGTCAGGTAACCTGCTCTTCGCGTTCGGCATCACCCTGGCGGCCGGCCTAGCGACCGCAATCGGTTCCCTCATCGCTTTCCTCTCAAAGAAGCAATCGCCCGCCTTCTTGTCGTCGATGCTCGGCTTCTCGGCGGGCGTCATGATCTATGTGTCGATGATCGAGATCTTCCCCAAGGCCGAAGTCGCTCTGACCAACGATCTCGGGGAACAGTGGGGGCCGTGGGCCACCGTTCTGGGATTCTTCGGGGGCATGGGCCTCATCGCCGTCATCGACAAAGTGGTGCCGTCTGAGATGAACCCGCACGAGATCACGAACGCGATCTCCGGGATTGACTCAGCGCAGCGTGCCCGCCTCATGAGAATGGGCATGGTGACGGCATTCGCCATCGGCATCCACAACTTCCCCGAGGGGTTCGCGACGTTCCTGTCCGCGATCAATGACCCCGAGGTTGCCATCCCCATCGCCGTCGCTATCGGCCTGCACAACATTCCCGAGGGAATCGCGGTATCTGCGCCTATCTACTATGCGACAGGTAGCCGCGCGAAGGCCTTCTGGCTGTCCGCAGCATCCGGGCTTGCCGAACCCCTCGGCGCTCTGGTCGGCTTCCTCGTCCTGTCAACCTTTGTGTCCGACACTCTCATGGGCATGTCGCTCGCCGCGGTCGCCGGGATCATGATCTTCATATCGGTCGATGAGCTCCTTCCGTCCGCAGAGGAGTTCGGCAAACATCACGTCGCCATCTATTCGATGGTGGCGGGCATGGGTGTCATGGCGCTCTCGCTTCTGCTTCTCAACTAGATTCCTGCCTCGTCGAAGGCCGTCATCGCCATCTGGCGCCCAACCTCGATCACTTCTGAGGCTTTATGGAAGTCGAGCGTGCCGCTGACAGCCGCCGGGACATCGATGTGAACATTTACTGGGTTCGCCGCGGCCCGATAGCGCGCGATCAGGGACTGCATCGTCTCGAGAGACATGTTGACCACGCCCATCGTATTGAGATCCGAGGGAAGTTTGCCGACCTCATAGAGCGGGGCAGTCTTGACCTGAGGGCTCGCGTCAGTCCCCTCATCATCAACCGCTCTGTCGTCCTCGCGGCGGAACAGGCCGACGTCGATGAGACCGGCAACGCCCTTGCGTAGCCGGTCGGAGAGTGTCTGGCGGTTCTCATCCACATCGTCAGCGTGGCCGGCATTGACAGCGGAGGCCGAGAGGACGGTGTTCGGGCGCCCCGCGAGTGACACCGCAATCGTCAGGTCAGAGGGAATAGCGGCTGTCGGTTCGACGGGAACCGGGTTCATGAGCCCGCCGTCGGCAAGGATCTTGCCATTGATCATGACGGGGGTGATGAAGGTCGGGATCGCGCACGATGCTCGCATCGCCATCTCCAGTGATCCGCGTTGGAACCAGACCTCGCGATAGTTGACGATATCTGTCGCCACCGCGGTGAAGGGGATTGACAGGTCCTCGATATTGACGTGATCGATCATCGTCCCGATCGCCTGGAAGATCTTATCGGCCTTGATGATTCCCGGCTGCGAGAGTGCAAGGTCGTAAAGCCTGAGGACGTCGAGCTGGGTCAGTCCAGTCGCCCAGTCGGTGAACTCCTCCAGTCGCCCTGCCGCCTCCATCCCGCCGATGATCGAGCCCATCGACGTTCCGGAGATCGTCACGATGTCGTGCCCGCGTCTCTTGATCTCCTCGATAACGCCGATGTGCGCATAGCCTCTCGCGCCGCCGGAACCGAGCACCAATGCAACCTTCATGAGTCTCCCATCGCTCCCTCCTGCGAACGTTACCCTGAGCCGGAATATCCCGCGACACCGCGCAGACCACTGTTGTCGTCTTTCGAAGCCAGAAGCGCCCTAATCGCATCGTAGAGTGGTTTCATGACCTCAGTAACCTTCATTCACAGCGCCGACTGGCAGCTCGGCATGACCAGGAAGTACCTGAGCGACGAAGCTCAGGCCAGGTACACGGGCGCCCGAGTCGACACTATTCGCACGATCGGGGAACTCGCGCACAGTGAAGGCGCCCAGTTCATCGTCGTCGCAGGCGATGTCTTTGAGCACGCCAACCTATCCACGCGCGACGTCGTACGAGCATACGAGGCAATGGCGGAGACGCGCCTTCCCATCTATCTCCTCCCGGGCAACCATGACCCACTTGGCCCCGGCTCGATATGGTCCGGAGAAGCCCACTCGTCGCGGCCCGACAATGTCACGATCCTTGATCACGAGGGCCCCTTCGATGTTTCACCATCCGTCGAGATCGTCGCATGCCCTTGGTATACGAAGCATCCCGGCCACGATCCCGTCACCGGCATCCTGGCCAGCCTCAAGCCGACGGACAAGACCCGGATTCTCGTCGCGCACGGCATGCTCGACGTCCTCGACCCGGACAAGCAATCCGAGACCCTCGTCGATACGGCGGCGCTCCGTGGCGCAGTTCGGGATGGTCTCGTCGACTATGTCGCGCTCGGTGACCGCCATATCTGCTGGACCGATCCCGAAACTGGGGCCATCAACTATTCCGGAACACACGAGTCGACAGGTCCTCGGGAGAAGTCCCGAGGAACGGCACTCGCCGTCACCCTTGACGGGTCCACTGTCACGACAACGCGGCATGAAATCGGGCGCTGGCTGCACGTCGATATCCATAGGCACGTGTCGTCGATGGAGGACATCGCCCTGCTCGAGTCTGACTTTGCGTCGATCACCCACAAGGATTGCGCGATCGTCCGCACAGTTCTCACGGGCACTCTCTCGATGGCGGCGGCGGCGGCTCTCGAGCGTCTCCTCGAGGCGCAGACTCACGTTTTTGCGTCAGTGTACAAATGGGAACGACACACGGATCTGGTCGTGGTCCCCGATGATGCTGATGAGAGCCTCCTCGGGCTTTCCGGGTTCGCGGCAGAGGCCATGGCAGAACTGCGCGAACTCGCTCAACAGGGTGACAAAACCGCGAGCGACGCACTCCTTCTTCTCTACCGGTTGGGAGCGACCTCATGAAACTGCTGTCCTTACGCGTCAAGAACTTCCGCGGTATCACAAAGCAGGAGGTGACATTCGATGACGGCGTCACGATCGTGTCCGGCCACAATGAGATCGGTAAGTCATCCCTCATCGATGCTTTCGACTATCTCCTGAAGTTCAAGGACAACTCGAATTCGCAGATCATCCGCAACTGCCAGCCCGTGGGGAGGGACGTCGGCCCGGAAGTCGAGGCAACCTTTCGCATCGGGCCCGAGGTCGTCACCTATCGCAAGCGCTGGATTTCCGCACGCGAAACCGTCTTGAGCTTCGTCGAGGGGCCGCGTCGAGGGACGACGCTCAAGGCGGGCCAGGCACACGAGGCCGCCGAGGAGCTCTGGAGCAATCTCGACACCCACCTGTGGGAAGCCTCCCGGCTCATGCAGGGGAGCGCCCTTTCTCGATCCCCGCTCAGCGCATCGACCGCCCTGCAGCGGGCTTTGGATGAGCAGGCGGGCGGCACGTCAGAGGACGGGACAAGCGGTCCTCTCATGGAACGAGTGACGGCCGAAGCCAACCGGTACTATACGCCGACTCGAAACGACGGAAAGATCCTTGTCGATGCGGGGAAGAGGGTCACGGCAGCGGAAGAGAAGCTGGCCAACGCTCAAGCGGAGAAGGACAAGCTCACCGCTCTCATCGATGAGCTTGCTAGCCTGGAAGCCGATGCGGCCGATCGAAAAGCCAACCTCGAAGATCAGGAAGCGACCCTGGCGGAACTTGCGGAGCAGGCGGAGAAGGCACAGGCCTTGCAGTCCGCCCGCGAGGATGCGCAGAAACTGGTCGAGTCCATTGAGCGCGACGTCGCGGACGCCTCGGAAAAGGTGGCCCGACGGGAACATCTTGCGGAGGCGGTCACAACAGCCGAAGAAGCGCTGACAGAACTATCCGGCACGGAAAAGACACAAAGTGAGGCGCTCGCTCCACTCGTGGCATCGCTGACGGACACGCAGGACAAGATAGCGGGCCTCAAGTCCGACCTTGCAGCGGTCAAGAAGGCGCTCGAGTCCGCGCGCGAGTTCGAGCGGCGCAGCACGGCGCGCCTCGAATTGGACCGGGTGACAACGCTCCTCTCCGACTACGACACCTTGTCGACCGACATCGCCGAGCTTGAGGGCGCCCTCGTCCCTGCCAGCAGTGAATCCCTCGAACGGGTTGTCGACCTTGAACGAGACATCGCGCTCGCTGAGGCGGCCGCCTCTGCCGGTGCGGCAAGGATCCGCATCACGTCCCTCGGCGCTCCCACGATCGTGCTAGACGGTGAGGAGACGGCACTCGGAGACGATGGCCTTGATCGTGCCGTTCTCGAGGAACTCACTGTCGAGATACCGGGGACGGTGTCCATGACGGTCGTACCAGACCAGGATGCGGACTCGAACAGCCGCGAGCTGGAGCGCATGAGGGCCGAACTCTCTCAAGCATTGGCCGCCGAAGGTGCGTCCTCCGTGGCCGACTTGAAGACAGCGGTCACAGCGTATGAGGAGGGAACAGCGAAACTGTCGAGACTGCGCGAGCGCAGAATCGATAAACTGCAGGGGTCGTCTGCGGAGCAGCTCCGCGACAATCTCGTACGGTTGAAAGCCGTCCTCAGCAAGCCAGAGGAAGCGGTTGAGGGTGATATCGACGCACTGACCGAGCGACACAAGAGCCTCGAAGCGGAGATTGCGACTGTCGAAGAGATCCTGTCCGACCAGCAGAACCGGATCTCGTCATTGCGCACCGAGCTGGCCGCCACGACAGGACAAGTGATGAATCAGCGCCTGGCTGTCACGAGGGCCCAGGCGGACCTTGAGACGGAGCGCGCGGCGGCAACGGACGAAGCCCTGGGCGAAAGCCTCAAGGCGGCCACGATGAGGCTGACGGAAGCCAAGGACAAGGTCGAAAGCCTTGAGGCTGAGCTGGTGAGTTCTGGCGGACACGCTCTGATCACAGACTACGAACTCCATAAGAAACACGTCGAGGGCCTGCGCTCGCTCCTCTCCGAGAAGACATCGGATGTTCGCGTGAAGAGGCACGTCCTCGAGACCCTGCAGCGGGACGCGATCCAGCTCGCCTTCGACCGGGCACTCAGCGAGGTCGAATACGCGACTGCTGAACGTGACTCGCTTCAATCGCGGGCATTGGCAGCGAAACTCCTCGAGGATGTTCTGAAGAAGCACAAGTCGGAGACACAACGGAAGTACATCGAGCCGTTCCGCGGGGCTCTGCAGAAGCTGGGCCGCCTCACCTATCAGAATCCAACCTTCGATGTTGAGATCGCGGACGACCTCAGCGTCTCGGGACGATTTCTCGATGGTGACCTCATCCCATTCGACGACCTGTCGACGGGAGCCCGGGAACAGATGTCGATCCTTATCCGACTCGCAACCGCGTCGCTCGTGTCCCCCGACGATGCTGTGCCTGTCCTCCTCGATGACACTCTCGGCTACTCCGATCGGTTGAAGCTCCATCGCGTCATCGACGCCATTGGATCGCTGAAAACCGCGAGCCAGATCATCATCTTCACTGCGAATGAGGACCGGTTCGCGGGACTGTCGCGAGCGAGACGTGTCAGTCTCTGATCCCAGACGCGGCGTCTCCCCCACCATCCTCCAGGTGGGGTCGGGCGCGAATCTCGTCGACCGTGTGGCTGCGGCACTCGAACAGAAGGGAGCCTCAGTCACGCGTGCAGATGTGGAGGATGCTGTCTCTCGAGGCGATATTGGGTTCGTCGACGCCGATCGAGTGGCCATTCACCGTCCTGTGCCCGACGAGGTCGACATTGATCTGCCTGTTCTTGCACGGACCGACCGTTACGTGGTGATCGACAAGCCTGCAGGTATTGCCACCACCCCGAAGGGCTCCTACGTGGCCCGGTCAGTGCTTGTCCAGGCGAGGAGACAGTTCGGGGATGACGTTGTGTGCGCACATCGCCTTGATCGAGCCACCACAGGTGTGCTCCTCCTCATCACTGCTCCCCACTATCGGGGAGCCTATCAGTCGCTATTCGAGCATCGACTCGTGCACAAGACCTATGAGTTCATTGCGAAGACAAGGGAGACGATTCCCTCCAGCTACTCATCTCGGCTTTCCGGACAGCGCGGGAGGACGCGAGAAGTCGAAGGGGAAGCGAATGCGACGACGCGGTTCAGGCTGCTCGAAACACGCGGGGAGCTGTCTCGCTACGAAGCCTGCCCTTTAACCGGCCAGAGGCATCAGATCCGAGCGCATGCGAGTGCCCTCGGGATCCCCATCCTCGGCGATTGCCTCTACGGTCCCGGCGCCGGTTATCCGGATCGCATCGCACTCCTGGCACGAAACTTATCCTTTCTCGATCCGGTTGACGGCAGTGCCGTCACCGTGTCGACAGTCCAAACATTGTCATTCCCCTGACACAGCTCGAGCGTTGACGTCGGCGAGTACGCTGAGGACCGAAGGAGAGATATGACCCTGCACAACAATGTCACCGACACCGCCCTGATCTTCGAAGGGGGTGGAATGAGAGCGTCCTACACGTCAGCGGTTGTCAGCACGCTCCTGCGCAATGACATATACCTGGATTGGGTTGGCGGGATTTCTGCCGGCTCATCGAACACCCTGAACTATGTGTCGCGCGATGTGCGGCGCTCTCGTCTGTCCTTTACGGACTTCGCGGCTGACCCGAATTTCGGCAGTATGCGGACCTTCATTCGTGGCAAGGGACTGTTCAACGCCGAGTACATCTACCAGCAGACGGCTGGACCAGGTCAGGCCCTGCCGTTCGACATGGAGACCTTTCTCGCGAATCCTGCCCAGGTCCGCATCGGCGGTTTCAATGCCGTGACAGGAGAGACTGTTTACTGGGGTCGAGACGACCTGGGGACGACTCCCGAGATCACGATCCGCGTCCAGGCATCATCGACGATGCCCGGCCTCATGCCGATCGTCACGATCGACGGTGAGCAGTGGGTGGATGGAGCGGTCGGCTCCTCCGGAGGCGTTGCTCTTGAGGCCGCCGAGGCCGACGGCTATTCTCGTTTCCTCGTCATCCTCACGCGCCCTCGCGACTATTGGAAGCTGCCGCCGCGGAACCCCCGTTTCATCGACCGCGCGTTCCGGAAGTATCCGGCGGTTGCGGAGGCTCTCCTGACGCGGGCGGAGCGCTACAACGAGACGAAGGAGCGGCTCTTGGCGTTGGAGGAGGAAGGTCGAGCCGTTCTCTTCTTTCCCGAGAATATGACTGTCTCCTCGACGGAGCGGAACATATCCAAACTGAGGGCCTCGTACATTGCCGGTCTCGAGCAGGCGCAGCGCGAGCTTCCGCACTGGCGCGAATTCGTCGGGCTCTGACATCACGACACAGGTTGTCGGCACTGCGTCGGACCGGTGGCCGTGAGATAGTATCCCCTATCTGCCGGAATACTGCCGGGAGACTGGAGGAGGTTTTCGATGGCCGGTGGACTGGTTGCCCTGTTTGACGATGTAGCGGCCCTTGCTCGCATGGCAGCAGCGTCTGTCGACGATGTCGCTGCGGGTGCCATGAAAGCGAGTGCGAAGGCGGCCGGCGTCGTCATTGACGATGCTGCGGTCACCCCCCAGTATGTCGATGGCGCACACCCGAATCGAGAGCTGCCGATCATTAAGAAGATCGCGATCGGTTCGATACGGAACAAGCTGCTCTTCATCTTGCCGGTGGTGCTGCTCCTATCGGAGTTCCTGCCGGGCCTGCTCACGCCGATCCTCATGATCGGCGGCACCTATCTCTGCTACGAGGGCGCGGAGAAGGTGTATGAGAAGCTTCGCGGGAAGCACGCCGAGAGGGCCGTCCCTGCCGTGCAGCAGGGCGCGGAGGCGGAGGACAAGGTCGTCCGCAGTGCGATCACGACCGACTTCGTGCTGTCTGCCGAGATCATGGTCATCTCACTCGATCAGGTCATCGATGAAACGTTCTGGGTGCGCGCTGCGATCCTTGTCGTCGTTGCCGTGGTGATCACGGGCGTCGTGTACGGGGCGGTCGCGCTGCTGGTGAAGATGGACGACGTGGGGCTTCGTCTCGCGCAGCGTCCTTCACCGACCTCGAAGAGGATTGGCCTTGGGCTCGTCAGCGCGATGCCGAAGGTCATGAATGCGATCACGATCATCGGAACCTTCGCGATGCTGTGGGTCGGTGGGCACATTATTCTCAACGGCATTCACGAACTCGGCTTCGACCCCATCCATGACCTGATCCACTCCCTCGCCGGGGCGGTTGAGAACGTCGCCGTTATCGGCGGCCTTCTCGCCTGGCTGGTGGATACGACGATCTCTCTCGTGATCGGTCTCGCGTGGGGCCTCCTCGTCCTCGCCGTCGTCCACCCGATCCTCGCCAAGCGCGGACACCACGGGAAGACGGAGACAGCGAAGCAGAACACGTCCGACGCTCCGGGTTCGACTGCGACGACAAAGGACGATAACGCGACAGGGCTGTAGCGCTGCAAGCCCACGCCCTGTGGTGCAGGTTACGAGTATTGGCGCGGACTTGGATATTGTTGAGATGAACCATTCTCAACGAGGAGGGCCTGCGCATGTCGCCCATTATATATACGCACACCGACGAAGCACCGATGCTGGCCACGGAGTCTTTCCTGCCCGTGCTCCAAGCGTTCGCTTCACAGGCGGATGTCGACGTCGAGACCAGGGATATCTCTCTGGCCGGCCGCATCATCGCCGCACTATCCGACTATCTCCCGGAGGATCAGCGCCAACCGGATGCGCTGTCTGAGCTGGGGGATCTGGCAAAGACGCCGGACGCGAATATCATCAAGCTCCCGAACATCTCCGCCTCGATGCCTCAGCTGAAGGCCGCGATCGCCGAACTCCAGTCCCAGGGGATCCCTGTACCGGACTATCCGGATCAGCCTGCTGATGACACGGAGAGGGACATCAAGTCCCGCTATGACGGAGTGAAGGGCTCGGCCGTGAACCCTGTCCTGCGTGAGGGCAACTCCGATCGGAGGGCACCCCAGGTCATCAAGAACTACACCCGCCGACATCCTCATTCGATGGGCGCCTGGTCGCCCGACTCGAAGACTCGCGTCGCAACGATGTCAGGTGATGATTTCCGTGCGAACGAGCAGACGGTTGTCATGCCGGCGGCGGATACCCTCTCTATCGTCCACGTGGATGACAATGGGACTGAGACTGTTCTTCGCGAATCGATCCCGGTTCTTGAGGGCGAGGTCGTCGATTCGACGGTCATGTCTGCTGCCGCACTCGATCGTTTCCTCGTCGAGCAGATCAATGCGGCGAAACATGCGGGGGTGCTGTTCTCTGTCCACCTCAAGGCCACGATGATGAAGGTCTCTGACCCGATCATCTTCGGTCATGTTGTTCGAGCATTCTTCCCCCGCACCTTTGCCGATTACGGGGCAGAGCTGAAGGCGGCTGGCCTGACGGCCGAGAACGGCCTCGGCGGCATCCTCGACGGACTATCACGGGTTGAGAACGGGGAAGCGATTGCGGCTTCCTTCGAGAAGGAGATGGCGGAGGGCCCTGCCCTTGCCATGGTGAACTCCGATCGCGGGATCACGAACCTTCACGTGCCTTCCGATGTCATCGTCGATGCCTCCATGCCGGCCATGATCCGCTCCTCCGGTCACATGTGGGGCCCTGACGGCGCCGAAGCCGACACTCTCGCCGTTATCCCCGACTCGTCATATGCCGGGGTTTACGCCGCCGTCATCGAGGATTGCAAGAAGAACGGCGCTTTCGATCCGACGACGATGGGTACCGTCCCGAACGTCGGCCTCATGGCGCAGAAGGCAGAAGAGTACGGGTCGCACGATAAGACGTTCGAGGTCGCGTCCGCCGGCACCGTCGAGGTGCGAAGCGCGGACGGGGCTGTGCTGATGAGCCACACGGTGGCGGCCGGCGACATTGTGCGCGCCTGCCAGGCGAAGGATGCTCCGATCAGGGACTGGGTGTCTCTTGCTGTTCGGCGCGCCCGCCTGTCTGGCATGCCAGCGGTCTTCTGGCTCGATCCGGAGCGTTCGCACGATCGTGCCCTCATCGAGAAGGTCCGCACGTACCTTCAGGACGAGGATACGGATGGTCTGGACCTGAGGATCCTCTCCCCCGTGGAGGCGACCCGGTTCAGCGTTGACCGGCTGCGCCGCGGGGAGGACACGATCTCTGTCACCGGCAACGTGCTTCGCGACTATCTCACGGATCTCTTCCCGATTCTCGAGCTCGGCACGTCGGCGAAGATGCTGTCGGTCGTGCCGCTGATGAACGGGGGCGGACTGTTCGAGACCGGCGCGGGAGGCTCCGCACCGAAGCACGTGCAGCAGCTGACGGATGAGAACCATCTTCGGTGGGATTCTCTCGGCGAGTTCCTCGCGCTGGCCGAATCGCTCCGGCATCAGGCCCGGGTTGACGGCTCTGACCGCCCCCGGATTCTCGCCGACGGCCTCGATGAGGCGACGGAGAAGCTTCTCAACGAGGGACGGTCTCCGTCTCGCCGCACCGGTGAGATCGACAATCGCGGCAGCCACTTCTACCTTGCTGTCTACTGGGCTCGGGCGTTGGCCGACCAGACGGAGGACGAGGCGCTGGCCGCCGTGTTCGCGCCGGTGGCTGAGGCGCTTGAGGCGAATGCGGATGCTATTGCGGAAGAGCTGGTAAGCATTCAGGGAAGCCCCGCGGATCTCGGCGGCTACTACCGTCCCGACCCCGCGAAGGCGGCGGCTGTCATGCGACCGTCAGCCACGTTCAACGCGATCATCGACCCGCTGCGCGGGTAGCTCCGTCGCTGAGCACGCACTAGGCGCCCGCCAGGATTGGTGGGCGCCTAGTGCGTTCTGCCTTGGAGTTCTTCCGTGATCCACGACGCGAGGTCTCCCGTGGCGATGAGAGTGTCGATGGCATTCTGCTGTGTCGGGTCCTCGAGGTCGATGACGAGGAGAACACTGTCGCTGCCGTCACGACCGACGAGGGCTTCGCCGTCTTCAGTCCCCGCCCATTCGAACGAGGGCTGACAGCCGGCGGCGATCATCGCCTCCCAGAGGTGCTCGGCACGCTTCTCGTAGGGGGCGCTGAATCGTTCTTCCCCGTTGTGGGGAGCATCGGGCAGTCCGTCTGGCATGCGAGGGAAGGGACCCTTCTTGTTTCCTGCCTCGTGGGGGATTGCACGGACGACATCTCCTGTTTGGATGATGCCGTGCTGGATGGGGCGGGCCCAGAGTCCGAACTCGTCGATCTCCAATCCGGTGAGTCTGGCTGTTCCTACCGCGAAGGGCACACCGACGAGGTGGAGGATCCGCGAGTCATCGTCGAGGAGGATCGTGGCTTCGGCTTCGTCGGATATCCGGTTGGACAGAAGCACGTCGGATCCTGCTGACGCGACGGCGAGACTGAGCCCGCGCCCCGGAGATTGGGCGCGCCGTTCGATCATCGAGAAGTCTTCCCTGATCTCCAGTGCGGCCAGCACGGAGCCCGGTGTTCGTACGCAGATGACTTCCACACCCATCATCCTAGGCTGGCTTGCTCCCCGCCGCGCGGTGTTGGTGATTTCTATCCGCCTCACCGTTTTTCGGATGGTGAACAGAACGGGACCCTATTTCACGGTCGCTCCCAGAAGTGGGAAGATCGAACCTGACACCCCGCGGGGAGAAGGAGATGGATATGAGCGAGAATCGCGCTGGAACTGCCGACATTGGTGTTGTCGGGCTCGCGGTCATGGGCGCAAACCTTGCCCGCAACCTGGCACGCAACAAGTATTCGGTGGCGGTCTACAACCGAAGCTACGGTCGTACCGAGACTCTGATCGCTGAGCACGGCCACGAGGGGACCTTCGTTCCGTCCGCCGATATCGCCGACTTCGTCGCCTCGCTTTCCCGCCCTCGCGTGGCCATCATCCTCGTCCAGGCGGGTTCAGCGACCGACGCCATCATCGACCAGCTCGCGGAGCACATGGACGAGGGCGACATCATCGTCGACTGCGGCAATGCCTACTTCAAGGACACGATCCGCCGCGAGCAGGCCTGCCAGGCGCGCGGGCTGCACTTCGTCGGGGCCGGTATTTCCGGCGGCGAAGAGGGCGCTCTTGAGGGTCCGTCGATCATGCCGGGTGGCACCGCCGAATCCTATGCTCGTCTGGGCCCGATGCTCGAGCAGATCTCCGCCCACGTTGATGGGGAGCCGTGCTGCGCCTATATTTCGACCGACGGTGCCGGGCACTTCGTCAAAATGGTGCACAACGGCATCGAATATGCTGACATGCAGCTGATCGCAGAAGCCTATGACCTGCTGAGGCAGGGGTTGGGTGACTCGCCCGCTCAGATCGCGGATATCTTCGAGAGCTGGATGGGTACGGAGCTCAACTCTTATCTCATCGAGATCACGTCCGAGGTGCTGCGCCAGAATGATGCAGAGACGGGCAAGGCTCTCGTCGATGTCATCGTCGACGCTGCGAGCCAGAAGGGCACGGGAGCGTGGACGGTCCAGACCGCTCTCGAACTCGGCGTTCCGGTGACGGGAATCGGGGAGGCCACCTTCGCCCGCGGACTATCCTCCTCTCCGACCCAGCGCTCGGCCTCCGGCCCGCTCGAAGGCCATGCCACGCCGATCGCTGTCGCTGACCGTGAGGTTTTCATCGAACAGGTGCGTCAAGCACTGTATGCGTCGAAGATCGTTGCCTATTCACAGGGCTTTGACCTCATCCAAGCCGGTGCCGATGAGTACGGCTGGGAGATCAACAAGGGCGATCTCGCGAAGATCTGGCGGGCTGGCTGCATTATCCGCGCTGTCTTCCTCGGCGATATCACCGAGGCGTACGCAGATAATCCCGATCTTCCGCTCCTCATGGCTGACGAGAAGTTCGCCCCCAAGATCAACGAGTGCATCCCTGCCCTTCGCCAGATCGTGGCGCAGGGCGCCCTGGCCGGCATCCCCCTCCCGGCCTTCTCCTCGTCCCTGTCCTACTTCGACGGTGTTCGCGCTGATCGTCTTCCCGCGGCCCTGATCCAGGGGCAGCGCGACTTCTTCGGAGCCCACACCTACCTGCGCGTTGACCGTGAGGGCGTCTACCACACCGAATGGTCGGCAGATCGCAGCGAGTCCCGCTGGAGCTAGACAGCAACCATCCGCACGCCCGCGTCCACAGGTGGATAGCGGGCGTGCGCTCTTTCGGGGGCCCTAGGCTTGAGCCATGACACATCAACGGCCGGCTTGGGCGGAACGAAGCGATCTCGAACGTGACTACTACGACACCGAGTGGGGCATGCCGGTCACGTCGGAGCGGGGCGTCTTCGAGCGTCTGTCCCTCGAGGTGTTTCAGTCGGGGCTGTCATGGACGACGATCCTTGCACGCCGGGAGGCCTTCCGCGTGGCCTTTGCCGGCTTCGATCCCGATGCGGTCAGCGAGTTCACCGAGGATGACGAGGCGGGGCTCGTGGCAGATGAGACGATCATCCGCAATCGTCGAAAGATCGTCGCGACGATTGAGAATGCTCGAGCCGTGCGGGAATTACGCCGCGATCCCGAGCTCCGGGGGCGGGGACCGATCGAGTCGGGCCTTCCCGCTCTCGTCTGGTCGTATCGCCCCGCAGAGCATCCGCTGTACGAGGAGCGTGACATGCCTGCCGAGTCACCACAGTCGCAGGCGCTCGCACGGGAGCTCAAGTCGAGAGGCTTCCGCCACCTCGGGCCGGTCACCGTCTATGCGATGATGCAGGCGATCGGCATCGTCAACGATCATCCGGCCGGTTCGTGGCGGCGCGAACCGGTGGCACTCGCTGTCGCGGATGTTGTCCGCGCCGCCACGTGAGACGCTAGTCCGAGGACGCGAGCAGGTCCGAGTATTCCTCGTGCTTAGCGATATAGGCGGCCACGTACGAGCAGGCTGGGATGACGGACAGGCCCTCTTCCCGAGCATCGTCCAGCATTCTCTTCACCAACATCCCCGCGTATCCCTGCCCGCCATGGGCAGGATCGACAACGGTGCTCGTCGCCGTCAGGGTGGAGCCGTCGATGACGATCTCGAGGTGACCGATCACGTCTCCGTCGACCTCAAGCTCGTAGCGGTCCGGGTGTCTCCTGATCTCCATCACTCATCGACCTCGATCACATCGCCAGTCGTGGCGTCGACCGTGACGTCGATGTCGTCCTCGAACTCGATGGAGTAGACCATACGACCGTCATCCCATTCGAGGTCCCATCCGGTCACTCGTCCGCTCGCCTGCGCACTCGCCATGGCAACCTCGTAGTCGATGATCGCCTCGAAATCGAGTGCCTTCTCCTCATCATCGGTCGCGGAGCGTTCGGTTTGGCGAATCTCGCCGGACGTGGCATCGATGTCGAGCTCCCACTCCTCACCGTTCGCGATGGTATCCACTTCCCACACCCACGCACCCGCCGTTCCGTCCAGCCACCAATCCATGCCGACCGAGTGGATGATTCCTTCGCCGGTCTCGGCGCGGCTCTTCTCGAGAGCCTCCTCGAGGGTCACCGCGAACTCGTGGCCGCGAATGTCGATCGAACGGTCGGGTGACGCGCCAGCGTCAGTCTCGGGGGCTTCCGATGTGGGTTCGTCAGACTCCGCTGGAACGGTGGTCTCCTGAGGCAGGTCGGCATCGTCGCTCGTGTCGGAGCATGCCGTAAGGGTCAGGGCCAGGGCGGCCGCTAGGCCAATCGTTGTTGTCCGCATGTGTGTTTTCCTCCGTCGGGATGTCCATGACTGCGTCGATACTAGCGGCGCAGTCTGAGAGTCAGATGAGAAGGAGGTTAGGAGGCCCGTGACAGCATCTCCTTGACGCGCGGGACGACGGTGCCGCCGTACAGATCGAGAGAGGTCATGAGCTGTTCGTGCGGCATGGGACCGTTCGCATATTTGAAGTCGAAGCGGTCGACGTCGAGAATGCGGATCGTGTCGTAGATTTTCTGAGCGACAGTCGCGGGTGATCCGACGAAGAGCGCACCGTGTTCGATCTCGTCGATGAAGTCCTCATACGTGGGGTCGCCCCATCCCCGCTCGCGTCCGATCCTGGTCCTGTTCTCCCGGAAAGGTTCCCATAGTTCTGCGCGGGCCTGCTCGTCGGTTTCTGCGACATGCCCCGGGGAGTGCATGCCGAGCGGCATCGGGTTCGTCACGCCGAACTCTTTCTGGGCCCGCTCGTAGAGATCGACGAAGGGGCGGAACCTCCCGGGCGCTCCGCCGATAATGGCGAGCATCATCGGGATCCCGCGCTGGACTGAGCGGATGACGGATTCGGGGGACCCGCCGACACCGACCCAGGCCGACAAGCCGTTCTCTGTCGGCGGCATGAGGAGTGCACCCTCGATCGGCAGACGATGGGTTCCCGACCAGCGGATAGGCTTCTCTGTCAATGCCTGGCTGAAGATCTCGAACTTCTCATCGAAGAGCACGTTGTAGTCGGACAGCTTGTAGCCGAACAGTGGGAAGGACTCGGTGAACGAGCCGCGCCCGAGGACAACTTCGGCGCGACCCCGGCTGATCGCATCGAGCGTGGCAAAGCGTTCGAAGACGCGCAGCGGGTCATCGGAGGAGAGCACGGTGACGGCCGTTCCCAGCTTGATGTGTTCGGTGCGGGAGGCGATGGCGCCGAGGATCATGTCGGGCGCGGAGATCGCATAGTCGTCGCGGTGGTGTTCGCCGAGCCCGATGGCATCGATGCCGAGGGAGTCCGCAAGGACGGCTTCCTCGATGACGTCACGTATTACCTGCGCGGCACTCTTGGGTGTGCCGTCCGAACCGGTCGTCATATCCCCGAATGTGTTGATGCCGAACTCGACCATACCCATGTGTCCTTCTTCCTATAGATTCCACCACCTACAACAGTTGAAATCGCAACTATATTCCCGGTGTTGTGTGCGTTTTTTCTCTCGTGGCCGCCGCGCGGCTACTGTCGACTGACAGGCGCCCCGCGCCTTAGCCTTAGGCGTACGACTATTTCGGGGAGGACTCCAGCATGACTATCAGAACTGCGATCGTGGGATACGGGAATCTTGGGCGGAGCGTTGAGGAGAATATCCGCAACCAGCCGGACATGGAGCTCGTCGGCATCTTCTCACGCAGGGCCGAACTCGACACCGACACCCCGGTCTACCCCGTGGCCGACATCGACTCGTATCGCGACAGCGTCGATGTGTTGTTCCTGTGCCTGGGCAGCGCGACCGATATCCCCGAGCAGGCCACCGCTTTCGCCGCCTCCTTCTCCACGGTCGACACCTACGACAACCATAAGAAGATCCCCGCCCACTACGAGGCCATGGATGAAGCTGCCGCAGACAGCGGCAACGTCGCCATCGTGTCGACCGGCTGGGATCCGGGCCTGTTCTCGCTCAACCGCACGATCGCCTCGTCAATCTTCCCCACCTCGCAGCAGAACACGTTCTGGGGCAAGGGAGTGTCGCAGGGACACTCGGATGCTCTGCGGAGAATCGACGGCGTGAAGAAGGCCGTCCAGTACACGATTCCGCGCGAAGACGCGATCGAGGCGGCACGGGGCGGCCACGGCGCAGACGTCACCGGGCACGGCGCACACCTGCGCCAATGCTGGGTGGTGGCCGATGAGTCGGACCAGGATCGCATCCGCGAGGAGATCGTCACCATGCCCGACTATTTCGTCGGCTACGAGGTCGAAGTCCATTTCATCTCCGAGGAGGACTTCGCCCGCGATCATCAGGGGCTTCCCCACGGCGGGCACGTCATCACCTCGGGAACGCTGGGCGGAACGACGAATGCCGTCGAATTCTCCCTTGCCCTCGAATCGAATCCTGACTTCACCGCGGCCGTGCAGGTCGCCTATGGTCGCGCCGCCTACCGACTGAAAGATGCTGGACTGACCGGGGCTTTCAGCGTCCTCGAGGTCCCGCCCTACCTCCTCGCACCGGAATCTCTTGAGGAGTTGCTCACGCGAGACGTCTAAGAGCGCACGTCACAGGCCTATCGGACCCAGTCGGCTACCCCGTTGCATATGCGGCGGGGTAGCATCTGTCTCACGACGAGAAGGAGAAGGATGGCCTACCACGCGGATTCAACCGACCTGGACTCTAAAGAGGTTCTGACCTGGGAAGGGTTCGGAACTGCTTCGCGGGAACTCGCCCAGACCATCGCAGACTCAGGCTTCGTGCCCGAGATCATCATCGCCGTCGCACGCGGCGGCCTGCTCCCGGCAGGAGCGCTCTCCTACTCTCTCGGCGTCAAGCTTTCCGACGCGATCAACGTCGAGTTCTACACGGACGTTGAAGAGACTCTTCCGGACCCCGTCCTCCTCGCTCCTCTCCTCGACACGGAGAACATCGCAGGCAAGAACCTGCTCGTTGTCGATGACGTGGCGGATTCGGGACGCACTCTCGCCCTCGTGATCGACCTCCTGACGAAGGACGGTGCGGACGTCCGCTCTGCCGTCATCTATGGCAAGCCGCGATCTGTCGTGAAGCCGGACTACGTGTGGCGCCACACCGACCAGTGGATCGTGTTCCCGTGGTCCGCTGAACCGCCCGTCACGGCGCGCTAAACGGGGCCCGGGGTGTATCCCCGGCTCGAGAGGGTCCGCTCGCGCCCCGCCTATCCGGTTCGCGCCGGCAGACCGCAGAATCGAGCGCGCCCGTCCTGTTGGCCTGAGCCTCGAGTCGCGGCCGAGCGCCTGCCGCATCCCACCTGCCAGGCCACCAATGCGGTGCGATCGTCGCAGTCCGGCGATCATCAGCCATCATGCCGTTCATTGATCGCCGTCATGGAGTCAATCGTCCGCCCCTCCTAGATTCATGAGTGTCAGCACTACGAACGGACACTCATGACACTTCGACTATGGTTCAACGGCCCGTGGGCCACTCCCGCGATCGCCGGCCTCTTCATCCTTTCCTCGTGGACGGCAGAATTCGTCCTCGACTCAACCCTGTGGGGAAGCATCCTCATGGTCGCTGCCGCAGTGGCGGCAGGCTTCCCCATCGCACGTCAGGCGGTGCGAGCCTTGAGCCGCGGTTCCATAGCGATCGATCTGCTCGTCACGATCGCCGCGATCGGCGCGATCGTCATCGGAAACTATTGGGAAGCAGCGGCGGTCACCTTCCTCTTCGCCTTCGGTCACGCCCTTGAGGCACGGACCATGAACAAGACTCGGTCCGCTCTCTCCGAGCTCATCGAGGTGGCTCCTGATACAGCGATTGTTCTGCGCGGCGGCGAGCAGGTCGAGGTACCTGCGCACACCGTGAGAATCGGTGAGACTGTCGTCATCAAGAACGGCGCGAAGGCTCCCGTCGATGGCATGGTCGTCACCGGCCGGGGAACCCTTGACCAGTCGAGCATCACGGGCGAATCGATTCCCGCCGAGAAGACGGAGGGCGATCTGGTGTTCGCGGGGACGATGTCGACGGGGGGCCTCATCACCGTCAAGGCGACAGGCGTCGGTGCCGACACGACGCTGGCGAAGATCATCACCCGCGTCGAGGAGGCCGCCGAGGCGAAGGCGAAGACGCAGGCCTTCATCGATCGTTTCTCCCAGTGGTACACCCCCGGCATCATCATCCTCGCGATAGCGGGAGGGCTCATCACCGGCAACGTCACGCTCGCTCTGACACTGCTTGTCATCGGATGTCCGGGGGCGCTCGTCATCTCCATTCCCGTCGCCATCGTCGCAGGGATCGGCCGTGCCGCAACCGAAGGGATTCTTATCAAGGGCGGGGAATACGTCGAGAACGCCGCCAAGATCACCGCTGTCGCGCTCGATAAGACGGGCACCCTCACTGAGGGAAGACCCACGTTGACGGATATTGTCGCTCTCGGAGATCACACGGCTGATGAGGTGGTGGGATGGGCGGGGATTGCGGAGTCCGGATCCGAGCATCCGCTCTCGGCACCCATCGTCTCCGCTGCCGCCGAGAAGGGACTGTTGGGGCCCGGATTCCCGGACACGACCGAGAATGTGACAGGTATGGGAATCATCGCCACCGAGGGTGGCCGCCGCATCCTTGTCGGCAACACGGCACTCCTCGAACGCGAAGGCATTCTCATAGACGACGCGAATCGTCATGCGGAGCGCCTAGCAGCCGCAGGGAAGACCGCCATGCTCGTCGCTGTGGACGGTGAGACCATCGGTGTGATCGCCGTCGCCGACACGATTCGGAGCGAAGCGCGACAGATGGTGGCCGATCTGCATCGAGCAGGTGTCACGCGTGTCGTCATGCTCACCGGTGACTCGGCACTCGTCGCACGAGCTATCGCCGCTCAGACGGGAATCGATGACGTCCGTGCGGGTCTCCTTCCAGACGACAAGCTCGAGGCGATCCAGGATCTCCAAGCCCAGGGCTACCGCGTTGCCATGGTGGGAGATGGTGTGAACGACGCTCCGGCGCTTGCCGTGGCCGACATCGGTGTGGCGATGGGAGCGGGAGGAACCGATGTTGCGATCGAGACCGCCGACATCGCACTCATCGCCGATGATCTCATGAAGCTCCCCAGGGCCCTCGATCTTGCGAAGCGGACCGTCGCTGTCATGAAACAGAACATCGTGATTGCGCTCGTGACAGTCGTGGCGCTCCTGGCAGGGGTTTTTGCCGGAGGTGTGACGATGACGATCGGGATGCTCGTCCACGAACTCTCCGTCCTCATCGTCATCCTCAACGCAATGCGGCTCTTGAGAAAGAGGCCGCCCCGGGTGACGAAACGTCTGCCAGAGGAGTCTCGTCTCGAGACTGTCCGACGCTGATCAGGGCCTGCCGAGAGGCAGGCCCTGCGCCTGTTCGCTCTGCCGGATGATGGCCTGGACGAGAAGACTCTGGCCGAGGACATAGGTGACCATGACCCAGAAGCCGTGGCCGGGGAGAGTGATATCGGCGAAGGCGTTGAGCGCGATCAGTGAGTCTGACAGGAGAAAGACCGCTCCGCCGCACGCTGCCGTGAAGCTCAGCCCCGTGGCAAGTACCGCCATCGCCACAATCACGCCCGCATAGATGATGATAGGAACCGCAAGTGCTCCCGCACTGCCCACGCACAGGGAGAGGAGAGCGATCGCGACCGCGACATAGGGTGCGACAAGGAGAGGTTTCGCCGCGATCGAGCGGGACCGGTAGGGCCACAGCGCAATCACGTAGACAGCCTGGGCGAGGAGAAAGCCGCCCACCATGGCCAAGAACCCGGCATCACCCGACAGGAAGCGCGGCACCGTGTCTCCCAGCCAGGAGAAGAACAGCGCGAGCAACCCCAGTTTGACGAGGAGGGGACGCGGGCGGCTCGTCGCGGCATAGAGCACTCCCGCGAGTGCGGGCATGAGGAGGACCTGGCTCGCCTGCGTGGCGAATGATGAGGGGACGAAGAGCTGTCCGATGAGGTGCACGAGGACGACAACAAGGAGTGCCGATGTTGCCGCGATATGGGCTGGGACCCCGGTCCGTGTCTCAGGATCCATGGCCTTCTCCTCGCCCCTCCCGCATCTCGGGAGTGGGATTAACCGAAAGCGTACAGGAATAAGCCCCTGAAACGGCCCGGTTCTTAGGATGGTGGTGGGGCGGGTGCGAGAAAGGGGACGGAATCCTCTCTGTCCGGCCCTGAGCTGTGCCACGGCACAGCGGTTCCGCGCGCGCGGGAAGCCGCAAGATCGATGATGCGCTGGTTCGCCGACCCGCGGAAAGCCAGATCGTGGTGGTAGAGCCGTTGGATAAACGGGCCGTCGACCAGGACGTCGCACAGGTCGAGGAGGGCGATCTTGTCCTCCGTGTCCGCCATGATCTGCTCGTACGTATATCCGGACCAGATCCAGATGGTCTTTTCACCCGCGAACTCCGCCGAGACCCTCTGCGCGAGTGGGAGCAGGATCGGCGTGGCCAGCATCGGTTCGCCGCCGAGGAGGGATAGTCCCGCCACATAGGGCTTGGCGAGATCGGTGAGGATGCGATCTTCCAGCTCTTGACTGTAAGGGGTGCCGTAGCGGAAGGATTGGGCTGCTTCGTTGTAGCAACCCGGGCACGTGAATGGGCATCCCGCAACGTAGAGAGAGCAGCGGACGCCCTCCCCGTCGACGAATGTGTACGGCTTGTAGTCGGCGACGCGGCGCGACGAGAGGACGAGACCGTCCCACTCGCCACTGCCCGGCTGCGTGATGCCGTCCGCGTCTACTCTCGGCACGTCTACTCCTGCTCGTCCATGTGCTTGACGCGGCTCGCGATCTCGGTGTGCCGTCCGTGCACCATCGGGCGACGCTGCGGGTTGCCGAGGTATCCGCACGTCCGTTTGACCACGTCGCAGGTCTTGGGATCATCGTTCCCGCAATCGGGGCAGGCGAAGCCTTCCGCTGTCGGCGAGAACTCTCCCTCGAAGCCGCACTCGTAGCAGCGGTCGATCGGCGTGTTGGTGCCGAGATAGGCCACCCTGTCGTAGGCGTAGTCCCACACCGTCTCGAGCGCCTTCGTATTGTGGGTGAGCTTGGGGTATTCGCAGTAGTGGATGAAGCCGCCCTTGGAATACTGGGGGTATTCGGATTCGAAGTCGATCTTCTCGAACGGGGTGATCTTCTTGCGGACGTCGTAATGATAGGAGTTCGTGTAGTAGTCCTTGTCGGTCACGTCGGGGACGTCCCCGAACTTCTCGCGATCGAGTCGGCAGAACCGGTCGGTGAGGGACTCGGAGGGCGTGGCGTAGACGGAGAACCAGTATGGGTATTCTGCGCGCCATTCTTCCGCGTAGTGGTTGAGCGTGCGGACGATGTCGAGAGTGAACTCTTTGGCCTCGCGATCCGTTTCCCACTCCGGCCCATAGAAGCAGGTTGCGGCCTCATAGAGCCCGATGTACCCGATTGAGGCGGTGGCGCGGTGCGCGCGGAAGAACTCTTTGACCGAGTCGGCGCCTTCTTCTGCTCGGAGGCCGAGAGCGCCGTGCTTGTAGAGGATCGGTGCATTCTCCGGGACGGCCTCTTCGCAGCGGCGGATGCGGAACAGGAGCGCATCCTTGAGGATCTCCATCCTCTCCCCCACGAGCTTCCAGAACTTGGCCTTGTCTCCGCGTGCTTCGATGGCGATGCGAGGGATGTTGAGGGTGACGACTCCGAGATTGTTGCGGCCAGCGTTGACGGCCTCCCCCGTTGTCGGGTCGATCCACTTGGGAAGGAAGGAGCGGCAGCCCATGGGAACCTTGTAGTCGCCCTCGATCTCGGTCAGCTTGTCATAGGAGATGACGTCGGGGTACATGCGCTTCGTCGAACATTCGAGAGCGAGCTGCTTGATGTCGTAATTCGGGTCGGATGGTTCGAGGTTGACTCCCCGGCGCAGACCGAAGACGAGCTTCGGGAAGATCGCGGTGTGGCGGTCTTTGCCGATGCCGCCGATGCGGACGGCGAGAATAGCCTTCTGGATCTCCCTCTCGAACACGCCTTCGCCGAGGCCGAATCCGAGCGTGACGAACGGAGTCTGCCCGTTCGATGAGTAGAGGGTGTTGATCTCGTATTCGAGTGACTGCATGGCGTCGTAGATGTCTTTGCGGGTCTTCGCCATCGCGTATTCTTCCCGCTTGTCTTCGGCGACCCACACTTCAGCATCCGCCATGTGCTTGTCGTAGTTGATGCGAGCGAACGGCGCGAGCACCTCATCCGTGCGATCGACGGAGCACCCGCCATACTGGCTGGAGGCAACATTGGCGATGATCTGGGCGATCTGTGCAGTGGCAGTGTTGATCGATCGAGGAGACTCCACGCGAGCATTGCCGATCTGGAATCCTTCGCTCAGCATCGAGGGAATATCGATGAGGCAGCAGTTCGTCATCGGCTGGAACGGGTTGTAATCGAGGTCGTGGAAGTGGATGTCACCCTTGATGTGGGCGTTGGCGACATGCGGGGGCAGGAGTTCCTTCAATGCGTACGCTTTGGCGACGGAGCCGGCCGTCAGGTCGCGCTGCGTGTTGAAAACCGTTGCGTCCTTGTTCGCGTTCTCGTTCACGACAGTCTTGTCCCGCCGCAGGAGCCGCCCCACCGAGTACTGCACGTCCATGGCGCGTTCACGTTCGACATCCCGATCATGCCGGTATTCGATGTAGGCCCGAGCCACTTCGGGATATTCGGACTTCATGAGCCGATCCTCGACCGCTTTCTGAATGGTGGGGATGTCCAGCTCACCGCCGCTCAGGGATGCGACGACGTCCGCTGTCGCGGCCGCGGTGAAGTCATGATCCTCGATGCCGCGGCTGAGCAGGGCGGCGCTGATGGCGCGATAGATCTTTGCCGGATCGAACTTAGCGGTGCGACCATCACGCTTCACCACGAGCGTGGAAACTCCCGACAATAACGACATCTTGTGCTCCTTTTGAATATGAACACTACATATTGTAGTTCGGCGCCGGGCAGAATCTTGGGAAGGCAGGGCTGATTTCCTCAAATCCGGTGGCAGGGGCGCTGAATCCGACACTGTCTTCCCCCTCACATCATGCGGGCAGCGGCGGGTGTCCACTTTTGACAACCGTCGAGACCGCGCGCCTCCCGCCCTGCCTGGATTCCTTCCAATGACCGACCGAGTCTAAGGTTCCGCTATCGGCGTGTTGCCCGCGCTTTGCGGGTGGGGCGGGTGGTGGCGCTAGGGTTTGAGTCATGGCATACAAGCACGAACTGACATTGACCAACTCCATCGCGGACGTGGATTCGCCCACCATCCCGACCCTCGGATTCGGCACCTTCCTCATCGCTCCGGAAGACGCCGCGGCCCGCGTCGGCGAGGCGCTCCGCGCAGGCTACCGACACATCGACACCGCACAGATGTACAAGAATGAGGAGGGTGTGGGGCAGGCGATTGCCGACTTCCTTGCAGAGACCGGCATGGATCGCAGCGAGCTCTTCATCACGAGCAAGCTCAACAACACGTTCCATGCACCCGACGACGCCCGGCGCGAGTTCGAGGTGACCCTCGAGAAGCTCCAGCTGGACTACATCGATCTGTTCCTCATCCACTGGCCCATGCCAGAGCACGACGACTACGTCGAGACGTGGAAGACGATGCTCGAGTTCCGCGACTCCGGGAAGGCCCATGCCGTGGGCGTGTCGAACTTCCAGATCGACCACCTTGAACGCCTCGAGGCAGAGACGGGCGTCCTTCCTGCCGTCAACCAGATCGAAGCACATCCGCACTTCGGCAACGTCGAGGTGCGCGCCTGGTGCCAGGAGCGCGGGATCGCGATCGAGAACTGGTCCCCGCTCGGCCGCGGAGCCGTCCTCGACAACCCCGTCATTGCCGAGATCGCGTCAGAGACCGGCGCAACCCCCGCCCAGGTTGTCCTCTCCTGGCATCTCTCCCATGACTGCATCATCATCCCAAAGGCCTCGAGCCCCGCTCGTATCGCCGAGAACTTCGCCTCTGCAGAGCTGCGTCTCAGCGCAGACCAGATTGCACGGATCGACGGCCTCGATCAGGGCGAATCCGGCAGGATCGGCCCGAACCCGAATGCCGTGAACTAGAGCCTTGACGAGACGAGGCCGGGCCCGACGGGCCCGGCTTCCTCATCCCTCGACGTCGGCGAGGTGATGCTCGAGGTCGTGCAGCAGGTATCGGCTGAGGTCCGCGATCGTCAAGGCTCTCCCATCCGTACGGTAGCCCGCCCGGCCCCAGTCAGTTTCCCCGACACGACCGTAGACCGCGACAGTGCTTTCGATGAGTTCCGCGAGCTCCTCGACGACAATCTCAGGGTCTGCCTCGGCGTAGCGGCCCTCGACGGCCTCGCGTTCGCCGTCGAAGTCATCGAATGTCTTCTGGTCGTTGAGGATCAGAGCAACTCGGTCACGGAGCAGCCGAACAATATCGCGGGAATGGCATGCATATTCCAGCGGCGACCACACCCCGTCTGCAGGGCGCTCGCGAACGTCGTCCGTGCGCAGAACGCGTTCCCATCGCTCCGGCAGGGCGAGCAGGCGCTCGCTCGTCCATGCCGGGTCGTGCGGCACGTAGCCGCATTCGTCACAGCCGTCCTCAATGACGACGGTCCAATCCTTGCTGTCTCGTGGCGTCTCAGTCATTGTCCCATCCTGTCAAACACTGCATCCAGAGTCAGCCCCCAAAACCCCAGGTGAGAGACGTGGACGGACTAAATCCAGCCGAGAGACTCCTCCACGGCGGCGATCATGGGCCATGCACCATCCGACGTATTGGCGATCACTGTCACGGTTGTGTCTGTCTGCGGGTCGTGGCTGGAGCGGAAAGACACCCCCGGGTCGTATCCCTCGAGGACGATCCGTGTCCCTGCCAGCCAGAACCCCATCCCGTACTGCATGCCCTCCTCGGGAACATCCCAGTGCGGCGTCACGATCTGGGCCACCATCTCCCTCGAGACGATGTCTCCCGAGACGAAGGCGCGCCAGAAGCTCCGAAGATCGCCGGCCGTGGAGAAGGCGCCACCATCCCCGTTCCCCCGGACGGGCAGATGCAGCGTATTGACGCGGTCCCCCTCGTCGGCGAGATATCCGAGAGCGGCCCCTGCGGGAAGCTCATCGAGCCTCATGTAGGAGGAGTGGGTCATCCCGGCAGGCGCCAGCACGAGGTCCGCGACGACGTCATGGAAGAGCTGGCCCGTCAGCCGTTCGATGATGAGGGCAAGGATGACATACCCAGCATTCGAGTACTCGAATCTCGCCCCCAGCTCGTCGCGTTGGGCGAGCGGCGCGAGGAGCGGCACGAAGGCCTCCGCAGAGATGAGGGTATGGACTGGGACGGGCAGCACATAGTCCGAGACGTCCCAGTCCTCCGACTCGTCGAGGTAGTCCTCGATCCCCGCACTGTGGGTGAGGAGGTGTCGGAGCGTGACGCGGGAGTCAAGATTCGGAAGATCGTCTCCGACGATCCCCCGCACCGGTTCGTCGAGTGCCACCTTCCCCTGCTCGACGAGCGCGAGGACCGCGAGTGCCGTCCAGCCTTTGCTCCCGCTCGCTAGTCCGAATGCCGTCTCGATCGTGTTCGGGACGCGGTGGGCGCGGTGCGCGTCGCCGCGCACCAGGCGATAGACGCGTTCACCCCCGCGATCGACCGCGACCACTCCCGAGAACTGCTCCGCCGCTGCGTTGACGATCTCGTCCATGACTCTCCCCTGCGTTGTTTGTGAGAGTCTAGCGAAAGCTGATTATGAGCGTGTGACTCCGCCTTGACGCGCGGCGCGGGAGACGGCGTCCGCGACCCGGGCCGCGACCTTAGGGTCGAAGACGGAGGGGATGAGATATCCCGGATGTAGCTCATGGTCGTCGATGCAGGAGGCGATGGCTTCCGCTGCCGCCAGCATCATTCCGTCGGTCACTCCCGTCGCGGCCGAGTCGAGCAGGCCGCGGAAGAAACCGGGGAAGACGAGCACGTTGTTGATCTGGTTCGGGTAGTCGGACCGTCCCGTCGCCACAATGGCAGCATGGTCGGAGGCTTCGTCAGGGTCGACCTCCGGATCCGGGTTGGCCATGGCGAACACGATCGCGTCCTCGTTCATCGTCGCAATGTCGTCCCCGCTGAGAAGATTGGGCGCTGACACTCCGATGAAGACGTCCGCCCCGGCTAGCGCTTGCTTCAACGAGCCCGAGAACGCTTCCTCGTTCGTGTGATGAGCGATCCAGTTCCGATGCTCTTCCGCATAGACCGTGCCGCGTTCGATGACGCCGTCGCGCCCTGCGGCGCGGATGTGGCGGGCACCGGACGCCATGAGCAGGCGGATGATGGCGAAGCCGGCGGCCCCGACGCCCGAGATCACGATCTTCACATCCTCGATGCTCTTCCCGACAACCTTGAGAGCATTGACGAGCGCCGCCTGCGTGACAATAGCGGTGCCGTGCTGATCGTCGTGGAACACGGGGATGTCAAGCTCATCGCGGAGCCGCTCCTCGATCTCGAAACACCGGGGAGCCGAGATATCTTCCAGGTTAATCCCGCCGTAGGCAGGTGCCAGAGCCTTGCAGATCGCGATGATCTCCTCGGTGTCTTTCGTGTCGAGAGCGACCGGCCAGGCGTTGACATCGGCGAACTGTTTGAAGAGGATCGCCTTCCCTTCCATGACGGGCATGGCGGCCTCGGGGCCGATGTCGCCCAATCCGAGGACGGCCGTCCCATCCGTGACGACCGCGACCGTGTTTCCTTTGATCGTGAAGCGTCGCGCCTCCGCCGGATCCTTTGCTATCGCGAGACAGACCCTGGCAACGCCGGGAGTGTAGGCCCTCGAGAGGTCGTCTCGGCTCCGTAGCGGCACTTTCGATGTTGTCTCGATCTTCCCGCCCATGTGCATGAGAAACGTCCGGTCGGAGATGCGGCGCACCTGAGCGCCTGGACGTTGGTTGATGACTGCCTCGATCGCATCGACATGATCCTGTCCCCGCGTGTTGGCCGAAATGTCGATGCACATGTGATCGCCGGTCGACTCGACGATGTCGAGGGCGGTGATAGCGGCCCCGGTGCTGGCGATAGCACTCGCCAGGTCCGAGGTGGCACTGAAGGAGGGCGGTGTGTGCACACGAAAGGTGACTGAATGGCCTGGGCTGGGTAGCGCCACGTTAACTCCTCGTTGAGTACGGATCGATCACATCAACCGTACGCCCGCTTGCGGCACTCCATGCACCACACGGCTCACTTCTCAGAGTGTGACGCCCCGATCACTCTCCCCCGTGAGTCTCTCGGTCGGCAGAATATGTTCGAGGAGGTCATCGATCGTGACGACGCCCGCGATATCGGAGCCGTCGGCGACGAGAGAGATCTGCCGCCCGCGTCTCTTCATCACAAGAAGAGCATCGTGCAGCTTCGTCGATGATGCCAACGTGAGAGCCTCCTGCGCGAACGGCGCGGCAGCAGCATCCGGGTCCGCGAGGAGCGTGTCCCGAACGTGAATGACATGAACGCCGTCCTCGTGGGAGATCAGCACGCGAAGGTGGCCAGAGGCGATTACGGTTTCATGCACGGTTCGAACTCGAGCATCCGCAGCCACCCCTGTCGGTGCGGGCCTGCCCGCGATGATATCCCCGAGGGTGCGCGACTCGAACGAGAGCGCTCCCGTCATAGGAGCCGCGAACGACTTGTCGAGGGTTCCAGATCGGGCGGACAGTTCGACGAGCTGGTGGATCGTGTCAGCATCTCGACCGCCGATCGCAGCCCGGTCGACGGGCTCGACCCCACTCGCCTTGACCAGTTTGTTCGCGATGGAGTTGCCCCACACGAGGAGGGGACGAAGGACGTTGATGAGAGCGTTGGCGGGGATCCCGATAAGCTTCGCAGCCTTCTCCGGGTGGGCGATTGCCCATGACTTCGGTGCCATCTCACCCACCACGAGGTGAAGGAAGGTGACGAAGAAGAGGGAGACGAGGAAGGAGCTGACGTCGGCGATGCTGGCGGGGAGACCCCACGTTTCAAGGATCGGTGTGAGAGCCCCGTCCATCGCCGGCTTTGTCACAGCACCGAGAGCAAACGTGCAGGCAGTGATGCCGAACTGAGCTGCCGCGAGCATGAGAGTCAGCTGGTTCATTCCCCTCAGCGCAGCGCGTGCTGGCCTACTCGCAGGCGCCTCCTCTTCGAGCCTGTGCCGCCGCGCTCCGAGGAGCGCGAACTCGATGACGACGAAGAAAGCGCTGAGGACGATCAGGGCAGTCGTGACTGCCACCGTGATCCATGGGCTCATCGAGCATCTCCCCCTTCGCGCAGGACAACGGTTGTCGCCGACGGCACATGCCATTCGAGTGAGTTGACGGTGAACTCGAGACAGCGGGTCGGCGGATCTGGTTCGAGGAAGTCCTGCCCAGACGGGTCGAGGTCAATCCTCACGACCTGACCGACGTCGGGAAGGTCATCAAGGGTTGCGATGAGGAGCCCGGACACGGTTTCGTAATCGCCTCGCGGCAACCGATATCCGATCGCCCGCTCCACCTCGTCAAGATGAGCATCGCCAGAAATCTCCCAGCCCGAACCGGCATGTTCAATAGACTCTGATAGTTCGTCATCATGCTCGTCCGTCAATTCACCAGCGATCTCTTCCGCGAGATCCTCGAGCGTGACGATGCCGTCGAAGGAGCCGTGCTCATCGACGACGCACGCCAACTCCTCCCCCGATTCCCTCAGTTTCTCCAGGGCCGAGGGCAGGGACATGAGGGCGGGAAGGACTGTGGCGTCGCGCATGATGTCGCCTGCCGTCACGGCAGAGTCCAGCGGGAGCGGAAGAATATCGATGAGGTGGACAACGCCGATGGGACGTTCACGGTCGACGACCGGGTAGCGGGTGTGTGCGCCCGCCATCATCCTCCGCACCTCAGCAGCCGTCGTCGACGGGCCGACGACATCGACAGTGTTTCGCGGCACCATCGCGTGCTCGACATTGCGGCCAGGAAAGTCGAGGATGCGATCGAGGATGAGAGACAGGTCGGGTGACAGGTCACCCGTGGCCCGCGACTCGTCGACGATGCGTTCGAGATCCCTGCTCGTCGCGCTCTGATCGACGTCCTCCAGCGGTTCGATGCGGAAGAGCCGCAGCAGGGCGTTGGCTGCATGGTCGAAGAAGGAGATGAGACACCCGAACAGGGTGAGGTAGAGAAGGGTGGAGGGCGCCATGGCTTTCGCCAGGGGCTCGGGATTCGCGATCGCAAGGTTTTTCGGGTAGAGCTCGCCGAAGATCATCTGGACAATGGTCGAGACGGCGAGAGCGAGCACGGTCCCGACCGCGATGCTGACGGCAGGTTCGACACCGATCCCTCCCATGAGGGCGCCGAGGGACTGGCCGACGAGAGGTTCGGCAACATAGCCGACGAGCAGTCCCGTCACGGTGATTCCGAGCTGGGCTCCGGACAGCATGAATGACGTTCGCGACGTGACACGAAGCGCCTTCGCAGCCTTCGCATCGCCAGCCTCCGCCCGGGAGGCCAGGCGTGCCCGGTCGACTGACATGTAGGCGAACTCCTGCGCCACGAAATAGCCGTTGACGGCAATGATGAGGGCGATGACGATGACGCCGATAAGGAGTGTGAGAAGTGGTGTCATGAGCGCCGTCCTTCAGGCGCTGACAGGGGGAGGCCGGTTGACGGCCAGATACTAGGAGGCTCCGATTGTGTCGAGCCAGCCGATGATGTCACATCGATCCCTTTCACGAATATGCGACATCGTAACAAGGAGCGCTTATCGCCCGAAAGCCAGCGGCTCTCGAAACTCAGCCAGTTCCCAGGATCGACGCTATAGCTCCTCCATCGCCTCGCACGCCCGCAGGCCCGGGCGGCGAACCGCCGCGGCAAGCTCCTGGACAAGGGCAGCCGCCTGTGCCGCGTCAGCTCCAAGGCTGGCCAACATGTCTGCTTCGAAGGCGGCGACGCGGCTCTCGGCACGAGTGAGGGCGTCTCGACCAGCGTCGGTCAGGATGATCCTCCGCGCGCGCCGGTCTGTCGGTATCGGGACTCGTTCGACGAGTCCGTCGGCGGCGAGGCGATCAAGGAGATACGTCAACACGGTTCGATCGATGCCGAGGTGGATCCCGAGCGCCTGCTGGTTGGCGGGATCCCGGTGAGCGACTGTCGACAGCACCTGGAAGGGCCTGATCCCGAGACAGTCCACTGCTTCCTCGAATCGCAGCTGATACTCCCGGAGAATGGTCGCGACCGCCCATCCGAAATCACCGGGGGCATGTGTGTGCTCTGACATGTCGCTCCTCAAACCGTCTCATCCGCGTTATTCTGTTCTCAATATAGTCTGCATGACAGCATATATCGAGTGTGAGGACGAGACGTGATACCAGCTTCCATCGGCATTCTCGGCGCTGGCCGAGTCGGAACGGCCGTAGCCCGCCAGGCCATCACAGCCGGCTACTCCGTCACGATCGCCACGGCGAAGCCAGTCGAGAGCATCCGGCTCATGACCGAGATCATCGTGCCTGGCGCGACTCCCGCGACGGCCGCCGAGGCGGCCCGGGCCGACATCGTCATCATCGCCATCCCCCTCCATCGCTACCGCAGCCTCGATCCCTCCCTGTTCGAGGGCCGGATCGTCATCGACGTCATGAACTATTGGGCCCCGATCGACGGGGAACTGGACGACTTCGAGAATGATCCGCGTACGAGCAGCGAGATCGTCCAGGATCATCTTGTCGGGGCGCGTCTCGTCAAGTCCCTCAATCACATCGGCTATCGGGACATGGAGGTCCACGGGCGGCCCGCCGGCGACCCTGCTCGCCGGGCGCTGGCGATTGCGAGCGACGATGCGGAGGCGGCCCGCGCGGTCGCATCCTTTATCGACCGTCTCGGCTACGACCCTGTCGTGGCAGATCGGCTGGCAGCCGGACGCGCCTTCCAGCCCGGCACCGTGATCTTCAAGGGCTCTCACACCGCGGACGAGATGACAGGGCTCCTCTCAGCCGCGTGCGCGACCATCGGCTGACACGCCGCCCCGATCCAGACCTCCCGCCCGCCGAGACTCCCCCCTGGCAGCGGCCCGAGCGAGACCTCAGTCCGTGGATGTGTCCGCGGGCTTGTCGAGGAAGTGGAAGATCGTCCAGTAGAGGACGCCGATCATGACGCCGCCTCCGACAATGTTGCCGAGAGTGACGGGAAGCAGGTTGCCGGTCAGGAAATTCGACCACGTCAGGTCCCCGTAGGCGGCCGGGTCGAGGCCCGAGGCCGACCAGAAGCTATCCCCCGCGAAGGTGACGATGAGCATGCCGAGGGGGATCATGAACATGTTGGCAACCGAGTGCTCGAATCCGGAGGCGACGAAGAGGGCGATCGGAAGCGTCACGGCCGCCACTTTATCGACGGTGGTGCGCCCTCCGTAGGCCGCCCATATCGCCAGGCAGACCATGAGATTGCAGAGGATTCCGAGAGCGAAGGCCGTGCCGAAGTCATGGCCGACCTTCTTCAGGGAGACGTCGAGGACGACCGCTCCCCAGCCGCCGCTCGCCTGCTCCCACGTCTTCGCGCCGTAGATGAGGCCGACAATTGTCAGCGCCCCGATGAGGTTGCCGATGTAGACGATGATCCAGTTGCGCAGGAGCTGCCAGGTGGTGATGCGGCCGGAGGCTCGTGCCGTGAGCGTCAGCGTCGATGAGGTGAAGAGCTCCGCACCGGTCAACACGACAAGGGTGAGACCTGTCGAGAACACGAGCCCGCCCAAGACTTTCGCAACTCCGTAGGGCATGTCGCCGGCACCGACCTGGCTCGTCACATAGAAGACGAAGCCGAGGGCGATGTAGCCGCCGGCCGTCAGTGCGAGAAGGAAAGACTTCGCCTGATTGCTGGTCGCCTTCCCGAACGCCGCATCCTCCGCGGCCCTCGCCATCTCCGCCGGTGTCAGGATCACATTCTTCTCGCTCACGTTTTCTCCTTGCGGCTATCTCGCCTCATAGTCTCGAATCTCGTCAATCTTCGGGCCGTAGGAACCGGCAGGGTCGTGCCGAGCATCCAGCCACGCATCGACGAGGAGGAGCGCATAGGCAGGCGCGATCACGTTCTGCCCCATGCAGAGAACCTGAGCATCATAGTTCTCGACCGCGCCCCGCGCCGTGACCAGATCGTGGGCGGTCACGGCACGGATACCGCGGACCTTGTTGGCTGCGATGGCAGTGCCGAGCCCCGTCCCGCAGACGAGGATTGCACGATCAGCCTCTCCATCGACGATCATCTGCGCCGCTCGAATCGAGAGCGCCGGGTAGGACAGCTCAGCATCCGACACATCCACGACCGTCGACACGCGTTCACTGGCCTCCACATAGGTCCTGATGGCATCCTTGAGCACCACGCCATTCGCGGGTGCACCGATAACGATACGCATACCCAACCACCTCTTTCCCAATCCACCGCAATAATACAGGAATATCTAGTATTAAATAGCGTGGAGGGTTGATCGATTCTCGACCTGCCGACCCTGGTCACGGACGATCAGCTCGTGGTCTACTGGCATATGGAGTTTGTACAGCGCTACCGATCGACAGGCGCCGATCTGCCCTTCGGAGATCCCACCCGCTCTCATCCGACCGTCGCCATGGAAGGATACTTCTGGCGGATCACGGATCCAGACACGGGCCGCGTCATCATCGCCCTCTGCGGCGCGAACCGGGGACCCCGCGGACCATGGGCGACAGTGGGCGTGGCCGCATGGCCGAGCGGGTACGTCCGAACAGAGGCCCTCGAGGGATCGCACACCGACCCACGCGGACTCGGCGTGCGGGGCGGGCTCGAGCCGGCCTTCGAGGGTGATGCTCACTCCCTCCGCGTCAATCTCGGGCAGGACCGCCTCGACTTCCGGATCGAGGCCGAGAGGTGGCCGCGCCGTTCTCTCGGTGGCTCGAGCGTGTTCCAGATGGTGCCCGGGCTCAACCAGTACTGGCATCCGTGGATGCTCGGAGGCAGAGCTTCCGGCACGGCGACACTCGGCGGGGAAACCTGGGAGTTCACGAATGCTCAGGTGTATGGCGAGAAGAACTGGGGCAAGGAGGGATTTCCCGAAGCGTGGTGGTGGGGACAGGCCCAGGGTTTCGACGAACCGGGCGCCTGCGTGGCATTCGCCGGTGGCATCGTCACCAGCGGGCCGCTCCGCGTTGAAGTGACCGCCCTCGTCGTCCGGCTCCCCGACGGCACCGTCGTCCGTCTCGGCAACCCCGCCGTCAGCCCGGTTCGTACCCGCACGAGCGATGAGAGATGGGATCTGCACGGCCGCGGATACGGTTGGACGATCGACCTCTCGGCAACCGCTCCCCTCGACCACGCCTTCGTCTTGCCCGTCCCACTGCCGAGCGAACACCGCAACACCCCCGGCGATCTCGAACATCTCGCAGGTGACTTGACTGTGACGGTCCGACGATTCGGACGCCACGTCTGGACCGGCAGCACGCGCCTTGCCGCACTCGAGCACGGCGGCCTGGAGAGGGCCCGTACAGAGCTTGCCCGGCGCGGCCTCGACCCGGACATGACGGACGCGGGGCCGATGTTCGACGGCCCGCCTCAGCGCCGCTAGTCTTCACGTACGTGAGCTTCCCTCGACTCCGCGAAACAGGAGAATAATGGAACTGATGGTTATCGGCGGTTCCCGGGGAACGGGAGCTGAGCTGGCGACTCTTGCCCAGAACGCCGGCCATGAGGTGACCACGATCTCCCGCAGCGGCGGGACGGTTCAGGCTGATGCGAAGGACCCGCCTAGTATCGCGCCGATCATCTCCGGCGCGGACGCTGTCGTCATCACGGTCGGCGGAGCGAAAGGCGTCTCCCGCAATCGCGCACAGGTCACCAAGGCCGTCGTGCAGGCCATGACAGAGCAGGGAGTGCGCTCATCGTCCAGTCCTCCCTCGGAGCAGGAGACTCCCGCAAGCACCTCCCCAAGGCCATTGCCCTGTTCACCCAAGCCGTTCTCGCACGCGCCCTGGCCGATCACAACGACCAAGAGGGAATCGTCCGACGCTCAGAGCTCGAGTGGACAATCATCCGCCCGTCCGGATTGAGCTCGAAGGGGGCGCACGGAACCTGGCAGACGGCAGAGGAGTTCCAACCAGCATCGTTGGGCGCCTCGATCCCCCGCCAGGATGTTGCAGCCTACATGCTGTCGATCCTGACAGACGAGTCCACGTTCGGGAGGGCAATCAGCATCGCCGGAGGCTAGACCGGCGGAGGCTTGCACCGGATGTGACCACCCCGATACATCCAGCACGTGGCCGCGCACGAAAGTCCCGGCTTGTCGGGCTTAGGATTGCTGTGCGAAAGGGGGCTAGCGATGAGCGCACAGCCAGAAGCCACACCACAGTCCGATCCCATCACCTGGGCAGAGGTCTTCCCGCGACATGCTGTCGGCACGGTCGCCGCACTCGCGGCCGTGTACGGGATCGTCGAGCTGACGGGCCATTCAGTCAACGCGGTCGTCCTCGCCATCGTCGCCATGGTCGCCCTGTGCCTCATCAAGGTGCCGGTCACGATCGCCCTCCTCGTCGCAGCCCTCCTCGGCGGCCTCCAAGCAGGCCTCGGCATGGAGGGATCCCTCGCGGCCTTCAACGACAACCTGCTCGTCGGAGCCCAGGTCGGCCTCACCTACGTCATGGTGGGCGCACTCGCTGTCGCCCTCTCCCGATCGGGACTCATCGAGGTCTTCGCCCAGTGGGTGACGCGCAGGGTCGGAACGGACGAGACGGCAACGAACAAGGGCGTGAAGTGGGCGCTGTACGGCCTCTTCGTCGTCGCATCGCTGCTGTCCCAGAACCTCATCCCCGTCCACATCGCCTTCATTCCCATCCTCATCCCCCCGCTCCTCAGCGTCCTCAACCGGCTCCATGTGGACCGCAGGGCTGTGGCCTGTGTCCTCGCATGCTCGATGAGCGCGGCCTATCTCCTGCTTCCCACCGGTTTCGGTGCGATCTATCTCAACGAGATCCTGCTCGCGAACGTCAACGAATTCGGTGCGGCCTACGACCTGACGGCAACTGCAGATATGGCGCCGAAGGCCATGTTCTGGCCAGTCATGGGCCTCGTCGCCGGCATGATCGTCGCGGTCACCGTCACCTATCGCGCACCGCGCGACTACCCGGAGCCCGCGCCGACATCGACTCTCGCAACCGCACCACCATCCAAGGCCGTAGCGATTCGCCCGTTCCCTCTCATCATGACTGTGCTTGCCCTCGCGGCGGCGCTCTTCTTCCAGATCGCGTTCGATTCGCTCCTCGTCGGCGCGATGATCGGCTTCATCCTGCTCAGCATCGGCGGCATCTTCCGGTGGAACGATCAGGACGATGTCTTCACGCAGGGCATGTTGATGATGGCGCAGATCGCGATCATCATCACCGTCGCCTCCGGCTTTGCCGGCCTCCTCTCCCAAACCGGCCAGATCGAGCCCCTCATCGCCGCTACTGCCGACTTCGTCGGCGGCAACATGGCTTTCGGTGCGTTCCTCATGCTCTTCATCGGGCTCTTCATCACCATCGGGTTCGGCGATTCGTTCGCGTCCGTTCCGATCCTCGCACCGATCTACATCCCGCTTGCCCTTGAGCTCGGCTTCAGCCCCCTGGCAACCATGTGCCTGCTTGGCGCCTCCGCGGCGCTCGGCGACGCAGGGTCCCCGGCCTCGACCATTTCTCTCGGCGTCACATCGGGTCTCAATGCGGATGGTCGGCACAACCACATCAGAGACACCGTCATTCCCACGTTCCTGCACTGCAATGTCGGCATGCTGCTTTTCGCCTGGGTTGCCTCGCTCCTCCTGTAAGAACGCCCTCTATGCGTCGGTATCCGCCCCGACAGACCTCGGTCTGCTCCGGGGCGGTTCTCACCTGCACGCACATCACAATCTGGTGACATAGGTGAAATTCGGACACGTTTTATCTACCGTTGAGAGGTTGATATTGCCGACTTGAGGAAGATATGGCCTCCAGCCCCATCCAATCAGACAGCCCCCGACAACCGACAGGCAAGCGCGAAAGACGCTTCAAGTTGCAAACTGATCCGCTCATTTTCTTCACAGCAGCCGGATTCATTCTCATCTTTGTCGCCGGGACGCTCGCGTTCGGCGAAGGTGCCCGGAATCTTTACGCCAACGTCTCGGGCACCCTCATGGGCCATTTCAGCTGGCTCTATATCGGCGGCGTCTCCTTCATCTTCGTCTTCCTCATCGGCATCTTCGTCTCCCGCTACGGGAATCTGAAGATCGGTGATGACGACGATGAGCCGGAGTATTCCACTCCCGTCTGGTTTGCGATGCTGTTCGCGGCCGGCCTGGGTGCGACTCTCATGTTCTGGGGAGCGGCTGAACCTCTCCACCACGCCTACAATCCTCCGCGCGGGGACATGGAACCGATGTCCCAGGATGCCATCACGCAGGCTTTCGAGTTCACCTACTATCACTTCGCTGCGCACATGTGGGTCGTATTCGCACTGCCCGGGCTCGCCCTCGGATACTTCATCTACAAAAGGAAGATGCCGGAGCGGCTGTCCTCCGTGTTCGCTCCGCTCCTCGGTGCGAAGATCTATGAGTGGCCGGGCAAGCTCATCGATTCTCTCGCCATCATCGGAACCACCTTCGGCATCGCCGTCTCGGTCGGTCTGGGCACCCTGCAGATCAATGCGGGGATGAACATTCTGTGGGGCGTTCCGATCGCCTCATCGATCCATCTCGGGATCATCCTGTTCATCACCGTCGCCGCCTGCATCTCCGTCGCGACCGGGCTCGACAAGGGCATCAAGCTCCTCTCCAACATCAACATCGGGCTCGCCGTCGCTCTCATGCTGTTCGTTCTCATCTCGGGCCCCACTCTCACACTGATCCGACAGTCAGTCGAGTCTTTCGGCATCTACACCTCGGCTCTGCCCGAGATGATGTTCTGGGTCGACAGCTTCAACGAGAATCCCGGCTTCCTCTCGACGTGGACGGCATTCTATTGGGCGTGGACTATCTGTTGGGGACCTTTCGTCGGCATGTTCATCGCCCGCATCTCCCGTGGGCGCACCGTGCGAGGATTCATCGGCGGCGTCCTCGGACTCATCTCCTCTTTCGTCCTCATCTGGTTCTCCATCTTCGGCCGGGCCGCCATGGAGATGGAGACGAGCAATCCCGGCGTCCTGACCGGCCCTGTCGTCGAGGACGGGAGGACAGAGGTGGCTCTCTTCAGCCTCCTCGAGCAGTACCCGTTCTATGCGATCGTCGGCCCGATCGCCCTCATCATCATCGTCGTCTTCTTCGTGACATCGATCGACTCGTCGGCGCTCGTCATGGACATGTTCGCCACCGGTGAGGAGAACGTCTCCCCGACGATCTACCGGATCGGGTGGGCTGTCGGCATCGGCGCCGTCACCGCGGCGCTGCTCCTCCTCGCCCCCGACTCCGGCATCGCCGCCATCCAAGAGATCGTCATCATCATCGCGCTCCCCTTCTTCCTCATCGAGTTCTTCATGGCATGGGCTCTGCTGAAGGCCATGAATGAGGACCGTGCTGCGGAGCTTCCGGTTCGCACCCGTGCCTGGGAACGGACGTTCGATGCTGAGGCTCTCGAGGAAGCAGAGAACCGTCCGGCCCCCGGCTTCGACGAGGATGGCAATCCCGTTCCTCCGCCCACGTGGCAGCACGAAGACGGAACGTGGACGCTCGAGGGCGATATCCGCGTCGATGGCGACCTCGTCGTCTCTGGGGATATCGATGATTCCTGGGAAGGAAACGGGGACGACACGAAGCAGTAAAAACGTGGCGGGCAGGGAATGACCTGCCCGCCTCTCGTCCCCGCTCGTGTGACGGTGCGCTAGTCGAGGAGCGTGATCGCCTTATCGACGAGTTCTTCGAGGCGCCTCACATCGCGCTGGTGTGCGAGAGTGACGATGATTGCCTGGCGCTGCGGAACGATCACGAGGGACTGGCCGTCCGTACCGTGGCCGAAGTAGATGCCGTCTCTCTTTCCGAGCCACAGGCTCGATCCGTACGCCCATCGTCGAAAGTACGGGTTCGTCGGCGTATCCGCGGAAGGCGTGAAAGCCGTGAACTGTTTCATCCGCTCGATCCAGTCCGCAGAGACGATCCCACGCCCGCCGTGCAGCAGAACCTCTCCGATCGCGATGAGGTCGCGCGGATAGAGCCAGAGCCGTGTCGCTCCCGCCAGGTAGTCGCCGTAGCGCTCCCACTCGGGTTGCTCGATGCCGAGCGGACGGAATAGCACCCTGTCCGCGTACTCCTTCAGGTCTTCCCCGAGCACCTCCTGGAGAACCACGGACAAGAGATAGAAGCCAGCATTCGAATAGAGGTAGTGCGTGCCGGGTTCGTGGACGATCGGGGTGTTGACGATGTGGCTGATGTAGTCAGCCGGATCCAGGTCGATGATGTCGTCTCTCATCATCAGTGCCCTGTCGAAGCCGATGGTGTGGTTCAGCAGGTGCTTGACCTTCACTCGGGAGAGTCTCTCCCGATTCTCTTCGTTTGAGAGGACGCAGAGCGGTTCGAGGATCGGCCATAGAGGAGTGTCTTCCGTGAAGGTGGAATCGTTCACCGTGCCGAGAAGGATTGCCATGACCGTCTTGGAAATGGAGCGGATATCAGAGGGCTCGGTGCGATCCCCGAACGCATGGCAGAACTCCCGCTCACCCTGTTTGACGGCCAGGTAGTGCATCGCCAAACGGTCACCGTTGCGGTCTCTTGCGGACTCGAACAGGTCAACGAGACCATCGAACTCCATGCTTCTCCTTACCTGCCGCGCAGATGCGAACGACCCCTGCCGGCCCGTTCAGCCGCTCACATCACCGTCGACATAGAACCACGTGTCATTCTCCTTGAGGAAGCGCGAGCGCTCGTGGAGGACACCGATACCTGAGCCCTCGATATACGTGGCACGAAACTCGACAATACCGGTCAGATCGTCTTCCCCACCATCGACCGTGTCGATGATCTGTAGCCCCCGCCACCGGGGATTATCAGACAGGTCGAGATCGTCAGGCCGGGTGGATTCATGCCAGGTTGCCAGCAGCCACTCAGCATCTCCGCTCCGGAACGCGTCGAACCGCGAACGCATGAGAGCCTCCGCCGTGGTGGGCGGCTGCGTCACGAGTTCCTCCGCGCGATCGACGTGCTGAGTGCGGCAGCGAATCCGCACCATGCTGCGTAGGGAACGAGGACGGTGCCGATCTGCGGGCGTGTCTGCCAGCCTCGACGTGCCAAGTCGGCGCTGCTGGCAGCGAGGAGTCCCGCTGTGGCCGCGCTCAGTCCGAGCGACTTGCTGCGGAAGAACACTCCCGACCAGCTGGCGTTGAGCGTGAGGTTCGCTCCGAGTGCGATCGCGTAGTCCCGTGCACCATCCCGGTCTCCGTTCTCGATCCGTTCAGCTAGAGCCATCGTGGAGGCTCCTGCGATGGTGGCGTACAGCCCGGTCCACACGACCGGGAAGGCGGCGGCCGGTGGCTGCCACGGCGGCTTTGCAAGCTTCCGATACCAAGTCCCGTCGGGCTTCGTCAGGATGCTTCCGATCACGCTCGTGAGCGCAACGGCTCCGACGACACGGCGTGCGATGCGGCCGAAGCGCTCGGGGTCGATGCCTGTCGTATTGGCTCGGACGGAGTCATCGAAGCCCGTCAGCCCACCAGGCGGGTCTGGGATCACATCGCGCACGTCTCTGGCACGTCCCATGCCTTTCACCGCGTCGTCGATGAGGCTGCCGACGAGCGGGCGTGCCACTCCTGCATCGACCGGGGTGACAAGGCCGACCCAGTGGCTGGCCAGGTCAGGTGTGAGGACGGGAACCGTGGTCAACGACCTGCTCGACAGGCCCGTCACGTCCGCATACCGCTTCATCATGTCTCGATACGTGTAGATCTCCTCCATGCCGATGTCGAGGGCCCCGGACTCGTCGGGCGGAAGCTTGGCGGCTTCGACCAGGTAGTAGACGACATCCTCGATATCGATCGGCTGGACCCGGTTAGCGACCCACTTGGGCGCGATCGCCGCCGGCAGGCGTTCCGTGAGGTGGCGCAGCATCTGGAAGGAGGCTGATCCCTCCCCAAGGACGACACCTGCCTGCAGGATCGTCGTCGGCACGCCGCTCTCGGCAAGGATCTGTCCCACCTCGGCTCGTGACGCCATGTGGGGCGCGAGATCCGCCTCATCGTCGTGGAGTCCACCCATGTAGATGATCCGTGGGACATCGAGTTCTTTCGCGACCGCCGCGAAACCGTGCGCCAGCTTCTTGTCTCTTTCGATGAAATCGCCCTTGCCATCCATGGAATGGAGGAGATAGTAGGCGACATCGACATCCGCGAGTGCCCTGTGAAGGTCGTTGTCGTTCGTCGCGTCGCCCTGACAGATCTCGACGTCGTCTCGCCAGCGCGGGTCAAGCTTCGATGGCGTCCGGGCCAACACTCGTACGGACCATCCCTCTGCCATGAGGGCAGGTACGAGCCTGGCGCCGATGAAGCCGCTTGCACCTGTCACGAGGGCGCGGCGCGCCCCAATCTTGTCGTTCACCACAGGACATCTCCTATCGATAGGGCGTGCGGTAGAAGGAACAGCATACCGAGAGACCATGTTAAGTGCGACACAATGGGGCCGAGTACCCCGCCGGTGACACGTCGTTGAGCCCCCGTCAGGAGTCCGAGGCAGAGCGCGGCGAAACTGAGGAGGGGCACCCCGGTGAGGGCTGTCGAGAGGGTGTAGATCAGGGCAGAGCCGACGATTTCCCACCGGCGCGGCATGGCGGCGTAGACGGCTCCGCGAAAGAACAGTTCCTCGCAGACACCATTGATCGCGGTGATCGCAGCCACGATGGCGATATTGCCGAACAGGACGTGCTCGAACAGGTCATCGACGGGCCCGCGCAGGGCGCTGACCTGACCGACGACCATTGCCCCCAGAAGGAAGACAGCAAGGAGGCTGCCTCCGAGGATGAAACCTTGGAGCATGGCAAGACCGTTGCGTTTGCCCTGCCGTGTCCGCGACCGGCCCCGGGACAGCGGACCTGAGGCGAAGGCACCGACGGCCCAGATCACCGCCACCCCGAGGGTGGCGATGTAGAAGAGCGACTGGCCCGGCTCGACATTGAGCGCCGCCCCGAGTGCAGTCGCACCGAGCACGAAGCTGATGGAGACGACGATGCGGCGCCGGCGGCGCTGGCTCGGGCTCTCCACGGGACGTTCCTTCACTCGATCGACGAGTGATGCTCGGAAGAACGCCCTGAGTTCGTTGGCTAGTTGCACATTGTCAATCTTCACTCATTCGGCTGTCATTATCGAGAGCGGATTCGACGATTGGAGGGCTTCCACGCCATCGGCGTAGAAACAGCACAGTGCGAGGGTGTTGCACACGTAAGATACGAGGACAGCTAGTAACCGGGAGGTACCATGGCCAGTCGCGACTATGACGTCATCATCGTTGGTGCAGGAATTTCGGGCCTTGTCGCGGCCCGCCAGCTCGCCGAGGCTGGTCGCAGCGTCCTTGTCCTCGAGAAGGAAGACGCTGTCGGCGGACGCCAGCGGACCAGAGACGTGGACGGCTACCTCATCGATCGCGGGTTCCAGCTCCTCAACCCGTCCTATCCGAGCGTGAAGCGCTTCGTCGACATTGCGGCCCTCGATCTGCATCCGTTCGGTTCCGGGGCGCTTGTGCGGGACAAGGGGGAACTCCACCTTCTCGCACACCCCGCCAGGCACCCCCACCATGTGGTGTCGACCCTGTCGAACGATCTTGTGACCGCCGCCGATATCAAGGCTTTCTCATCCTGGTTCGGCAAGGCCACGGCAAGCGCCGTGCGTGGTCGTGACGAGTCCGTATCCATCGGGGAGGCGTGGGATCGCGCCGGACTGACAGGACCTCTGCGGGCCCGCGTCCTCGAGCCCTTCCTCGCGGGAGTCGTTGCCACCGACGACCTGTCGACGTCCTCTAGCTACGTCCAGTTCCTTTTCCGCATGTTCGCCCTCGGGCAACCCAGCCTGCCCTCTCGAGGCATCCAGGCGCTGCCCAATCAGATGGCAGCGACGGCGCGCCGCCACGGGGCAGAGATTCGCACGAACATCACGGTTGATTCATGCTCGGACGAGGGTGTGAGGATTTCCGGGGAGACGATCTCTGCCGATCATGTCATTGTCGCGGTGGGGCCAGAGGCACTCGCTCCGCTGACGGGTAGCGAAGCTGTACCGACATTGGGTTTGACGACCTGGTGGTTCCGAAGCGATGAGGCGCCGTCCCGCTCGCGTTTCATCGCCCTTGACGGCGACAGGTCGGGCCCGGTGCTCAATACTGCTGTTGTCTCGAATGTTGCTCCGAGCTACTCCCCGGACGGCACGGCATTGATCCAAGCCTCAGCATTGCTCTCGACCGGGCACGTCACAGATCAAGAGGCCGCAGACCATACGGCCTCGATCTGGGGAATAAGCTCTGCGGATCTCACTCTTCTCGCACGAGACGATATCCGCCACTCGTTGCCGGAGCAGCGCCCCGGAACGGTGAGAGCGACACGGCTGTCGGAGCGAGTCTTTGCGGCTGGCGATCACCGCGCAACACCCTCGATCGAGGGCGCCCTGTCCGCCGGGGCGCGAGCAGCATCCGACGTTCTGTCGGTGCGCTAAGGAACGCCGGCATCCGAATGCCTATCGTTGACATGTCGTATTCGAAGTATCTGGTGATCGCGTGAATGGTTATACAGTCGTCGACTTCGAGACAACCGGTTTCTCTCACGCACGGGGCGACCGTGTGGTGGAGATAGGAGTCGTCACTCTCGACACTGAGGGGAACATCCTTGACGAGTGGGAGACTCTCGTCAACCCCATGAGGCACGTCGGCGCCACCCATATTCATGGAATCTGCGCCAAAGATGTGGTGGGCGCACCGACATTCTCCGAGGTCGCCGATCTTTTCGCAGCCGACCTGACCGGCAACATCTTCGTCGCGCACAACGCGGCTTTCGATGAAGCCTTTGCCCGCGGGGAGCTGACAGCATGCCAGCGCCTCAACGGCAGCCCCATCCCCGTCCTCGATACGATGGCGATCGCGAGACGAACTCTCAGCCTCCGGTCACGGAAGCTCGCGGACGTCTGCTCCGCCCTCGGCATCCGCAACGAGAATGCTCACAGCGCCCTGTCCGATGCTCGGGCGACAGCGCTGGTACTCCAAACATTTATCCGCCGATCCGCCATGGACTGGCACGACATTGCCGCCGCCAGTCGGAATTTCGACGGCTACACCGTCCACGACACACAGCACTCGCGCGATCACCTGCGATCACGGCGCGATGTGGCGGTTACGCAGGAGACGCTGTCGAACGGTGGGTGGATCGACCGTGCGATCGGGCGACGCGATATCCCAGACAATTGGATGACAGCGCAGTACTTCGCCATGTTGGACGCCGCGCTCCTGGACAGCTATCTTTCGACGACGGAACAGACGCAGCTTCTGGCTTTTGCTTACGACAATGGACTTTCGCCGGCAGCTCTGTCCCGCCTCCACGCGGAGTACGTTCAGCTTGTCGTCCGCGGGGCCGAGGCGGACGGTATCGTCACCGACGCTGAGCATGCCATGCTGCGTGCAGTCTCAACCTATCTCGGGGTAGATCTTCGGCAGATCCCGAAAGCCGTGGACGCCGCGCGAGAACCGGTACGCCCCCGGTCCATGACGATCTCGCTCAAGCCGGGCGATCGCGTCAGCATCACCGGCCCCGTGCTACGAGCACAGGACTCGTGGGCCAGCTACTTCTCCGCACGCGACGTCCAGGTGGCCGGAATAGCCAAGGCGACGAAGGTTCTCATCGCCGGCGATCCGGATTCTCAATCCGGGAAAGCGAGGAAGGCTCGTCAGTACGGCATTCCCATCATCGGCGAGAGTTCGGTCGAGTCCGTCCTCAGCTTCGACTAGCCCCGAAACCTTCCCCACCAAGTACCCCCGGGGGTATTGTGGTGTCATGAGCCCATCAACGCAGTTACCGCCATGGAAGAACGTCCTTGCCGTCATCGCACACCCAGATGACGAGTCTTTCGGTTTGGGCGGGGTCATCGATGCATTCACGCGCCAAGGCTCGACCGTCACGGTGCTATGCCTGACGAAAGGAGAGGCCTCAACCCTTGGCGCCTCTCCGGACCTGGCCGAGACGAGGGCACGTGAGCTCGATGCTGCCGCTCGAGAACTGGGCGCAGCATCCACGGTCCTCCTGAACTTCCCTGACGGCGGCCTGGCCGACTCGTCGCAGGACGAGCTTGCCGCCCGTGTCGCATCCGAAGCCCGAGGGATCGACGGCTTCCTCGTCTTCGACCGGACCGGCATCACCGGACATCCCGATCACGTCACCGCAACAGGCGTCGCCGTCGACGTGGCCGAGGAACGCGGTCTTCCCGTTCTCGCATGGACGCTGTCGGAGGACATCGCCAGCACCCTGCGGGCCGAGACAGGCGCACCCTTCGCCGGGAGCAGCAGCGACATTGTGCTGACAGTCGACAGGTCACGTCAGCCAGGCGGTCCCGGGGAGTGTCCTCTGGCGACGACTTGAGCTCCAAGGAGACGAGGAGCATCTCATCTGGCTCCGCCGCTAGGCCAGGTCACGGCATCCTGCGAACGTTGACACCATCGAAAACCCACGCGTGATCATCATGCCCTGCACGGAGAGTCTTCTCGACCAGAGGCACCGCTTCCCGCCACGCCTCGCCGCCCACGATCTGCGAGACGTCGTCGACTGATATCGGACCGCCATCACGCGCCCGAAGCAGCGTCGTTGCCGCAGCGACTGCGCGAGCTGCCTGCCCATCGTCCGTCCGCTCCCACCAGGGTTCACCGCGCTCCCCCAGTGCCGTCTTCGCGGCATGGACGCGGGCTCGGGCAGACGAATCTCCGGCCTTGATCGCCCTGCGCGCACTCATGAGCTCGCGGACGAGTTCATCTTTGAGACCTGGCGGAATATTCGGGTCCGTGGCGCGCCACCTGCGTCCTCTGACGATGATGTATCGACCATCGTCCGCCCTATCAACGTCCGGCTTCTCCATGAGAGGTGAGTGTAGCCCAGCGGCGAAAGCCGCTGGGCTACAGAGATCCTCAGCATCTACGTCGAGGAAACGAGGCTGAGGTGATCTAGCCGGCGAGAGTTCCCGCGAAGATCTGCCACGCAAGGGCTGACTTCGCGGTCAGGCTCAGGGTGATGTAGAGGCGTTCCCCGACCAGATAGTCACGGAATCTGCCCACCGGCCGGTATTGAAGCCACTGGACGATAGCGAAGACGTTAAAGAACAGGAAGAGGGACACAATGATCCCGTAGACGAAGCCGGGCGGCTCAGCGCCTGACGTCGAACCCGGAGCGACCGTGTAGAGCACGATGCCGATCCAGGGCACGACTCCTGCGAAACAGCCGAAGATAAACGGCAGCCATCCCCCATCGCCCGGCTGGTGGTAGCGCTCCTGCAGCCATCCGAACAGGATCATGGATGCGTTGACGCCGAAGAGTGCAACGAGAGCGACGACATCGGAGATGCCGACGAGCTGGGCGATGATGACGATCATGAGGGAGCTGGACAGCGAGTACTCGACCCACCGGAAGTAGTTGTGACCCTTCGCCAGTCCAGCCCGGTAGCGCCCGAAGAACGGGGGCGAGGCCACGATGATGTGGAAGATCGACGAGAGTACAAGGAAGGCGGCAATGGCGAGCGGTGTCGACACGTCCCACAGGGTGACTGCCTCCCCAGGCGGAGAACCTGGAGGCCCGGCCAGATAGCTTGCCGTGATCGGGAGGGTGAAGTCCGTTGCAAGGAGAACCACCGCAACGGCCTGCGCCGCATGGACGACGGCGGCAATGAGGTTGTATTTCCGTAGGCCGCTATAGCGCCCCACCTCTGTCTCAGTCACAATGCTCCATTCAGCGGGTCGGCCTTTCTGTCAGCATAATGGCCAGTGAACCCCCCCGTTGGCACAAATGCGTCATTTCATTGCCATCAAAGCAATTCACGTGATCTTCGCTGTCGCGTGGGCAGCAGCGGAGCGTCCAGAAGGACCCGAACCTTTTCGGATCAATCATCGGATGCATCGGGTTCCCACTCGAGCAGATCGCCGGGCTGACAGTCGAGCACCCTGCACATCGCTTCGAGGGTGCTGAACCGGACAGCCTTCGCTCGCCCGTTCTTGAGTACGGCAACATTGGCGGGGCTGATCCCGACTCGTTCGGCGAATTCTCCGACCGACATCTTGCGCTTAGCCAGCTCCACATCGAGACGAATGACGATCGGCACTAGATCACCGCCTCCATGTCATACCTCAAGGTCGTTGCCTGCACCAGCAGCCCCCTCATCACCACCATGAGCAGAGCAATTCCGATACCGGCGAGAACACCACACCACAGGAGGAGCATCCACACCGGCGGGCCGCCGACCGTGAAGGACTGGTAGACGATTGTCGCCGCGCAGACGAGGCTTGCCGCCAGGGCGGCTCCGATGATGGCATCAACCCAGCGCAGAGCACGGCTGGAGAACACATCACCGGCTTTCGTGAGACCAAGCAGACGGAACATGCTCACAAGGCCCACTTGGACGCAGGCGAGACCTGCAATCGACAGGCCCAATATCGGCCATCGCATAAAGGCCTCCGCGGGGAGGTCTCGCGCCACCTCTCCGGAGAGCCATGGCAGGAAGATCAGCTGGATCGAGGCGATGACGAGGACTGCAGCGACCAGGAGTATGCGAAGCCCGTCAATAATGACACGATGATTCATGCATCGATCATCGCCTATTATCTATCGATAATCAATAGGACGAGGCGTCGAAAGTCAAACTTGCTACTGCTCGGTGAAGACGCCGAGCCTGTTTCCGCTTGTGTCGAGGAACTCGAACCGGCGTCCGCCCGGATAGTCGTAGGGCGTTCCCACGATCGTGCCGCCGGCCTCCTTGACAGCCTCGACTGTCGCATCGAGATCGTGCGAACAGAGGAGGACGAGGGGGCCGTACTCGCTAGGCGCAGTGCCAGCATCGAGCCCACCGACCTCACTCTCCCCGTCGGCCGACTTGATCCCGCAGTAGGTGGGTCCGTAATCGTTGAACTCCCATCCGAAAGCGGACTCGTAGAAGGATCGCGCCGCCGCAAGATCTGTCACGCGGATCTCGATGTAGCTGATTGAATGGTGCACTGGCTGTCGCATAGCAGATCTCCCGTGATCGAACCTTCTTATTCCCGTCGTCTCTCGACGCTACGGAACTATGACTAGGGATTCCGCTGCTATCCATGGTCGTCATGCATCGCGCGACTCCCCTGTTCAAACTACACCTCGGCCCACGCTATATCGCGCGCTCATCAGACTCCCGAGAAACCCCGATCCGCAGCCTGTTCATTGAAGTGGCTAACGCTAGGCATCCCATAGGGCACACCTCGGAATCTATGAGGTCCGCGGGCTCTAGGTCGTCGATGGACGTCTGAACTTCGCCAACAACATGCCCTTCGACGACGGTCACATCGCACGTCAGACGGCCATACGATCACGCGGATCAACTAGACGTGAGGCAACGGACGTCAGTCTTGGAGCGGCCGCGGCCAGGAGTTAAAGCGCAAAAAGAAACTCATCATGCTCCGTCGCTTGCGGAACATCAGGCACGTCCTTCCTGGTCACGGCCTCATCTCGTCCAAGGGCTCAGAACCTGGACACCCGTCTCGGCAAAATCTCTCTCGTTACGCGTGGCGCAGATCGCGCCGTTTGCTCGACAGATCGCCGCGATCTGCGCGTCAGGAGTACTGATCGGCAACTCGGCCTGTTCGCGAGCAAGCAGAACCTCTGCGTACTCCGCAGCAGACGCATCATCGAATGCGAGCAGCGAACGCGTGTTCCGATATGGCTCGAGTGCGGCATCGAGCGCCAACTCCAAGTCACTCTTGCGCCGACCGGCTGGCAACCGCCGAACACCCGCGAGCAATTCGGCGAGCGTGATCGTTGTGATCGCAACATCACCAGTGAGGGACTCAAGCCACGCGAGCACACCAGGATCAGGAGTGGGCCGGAACACTTCTGAAATGACGCTTGTGTCGAGAACGATCATTCGAAGTCCACCGCTCGCGCGGTGTCAGACCGAGCAGGAATCTGCAGCTCTTCAACCTCACCCACGTCCCGGGCGAAGCCCATGAGCGCGATGCCGATATGCGGCGGGGACGAAGCACGCGTCAGGATTTCGCGCACCTCTGCTTCCATCGATCGACCATGCTCTTTTGCCTGCGCGGCAAGACGGTTCTTCACGGACTCATCGAGTCCGCGGACAACAATCGAGGCCATCAAAACCAACTCCTCCGTTTGATATCAACGACGATATCACTAGGGTTGGGAGGCATCCAGTCGCAGTTTGCCAGCTCCAACGCATCGCGACGACCCAATACTCCTCAACGAAGCTACTTAGTCATTTGAACGTTGGTCAGGACGATGTCTCCTATCACGGGATGTTGCTCGGTCTCGATCCGTGAACCACATGCTTCGAAAGACGGCCGGACCGTGGTGCTCACGTTTGAGGAAAGCTGCGTCGCGACGCCCTAGCTCGCACGCCAGCCCCTCTCGCACGAACCTCGGCTCCACAAACATCATGTCGATTCACCATGATTCATATCGGAACCCCACCTCGTGGCTGCCGACGAACGCCAGGTAGTTCTCTCGAGCAAGCAATGACGAGCCACACTCGCGAAGGTCTCGCTCATCCGGCCGCCACCATGCCTAGACCTGCTTGTGAGGGTAGTCCGCAAACTCAGTGACGCCGATGACACCTTGGAAAACTCTCAACCTCCTGCGGAGGTCAGTGATTTCTTACCGGCGGGTCCGGTTCGACATTTCCGAGGTGCTCACTACACCACTCTGAAATTCCGTGATCGCTCGTAAACCACCGGATCGGACATCAAATCTGAATTCGACCACGTTCCGGCACAGACCAACCTTTGGATGACGCGTCCACCCATCCGTGCCCGGATGTCCCGCTGAACCTCGACCTCGCAAAGATGGTCAGGGCTTGTCTGCTACAGGAAGGGCAGGCAACGCCTTCACCAAGATAAAGCAGGGGAGCCTTCACCCCAGAGCGCGGTCTCCTCCAGCGGCAGAAAACCCCACCGCTCATCGAAGTGACGAGTGCGCGCATATCCGACATCCGGATGGGAGCTCCCAAGGGTTTTCACTTCCAGCAAATGGAAGCCGCGATGGACAGCCGTTCTCAACGGCCCTGAGCATTGCCGTGCCGAACCCGGGACCATGAACCGCCCGATCAACAACGCCAAGGTGCACTTCAGTAACTTGCGGGAAGTGGCGGTCGATCAGCGCGACGCCTACGACCTGACCCTGGCGGCGCGAACCGTCCATGCCTCTTTGGAGCGTGCAGCCTCGACGTAGTCGGCGTTGAATTCCCACTGCCCGAACCACTCGGGAACCGTAGCGAGCAGCCGCACGACGTCATCAGGCACCTACCGGTCAGACTCAGCGACCACGTATCGCAACTTACGCGCCCGCCAGAGGCGTGAGCGCGGCAACCTTGTCCCGTAGCACCCTGCGTCCGAGCCGCAGCTCATAGTTCGACTGCAGGTTCATCCAGAACTCCTCGGACGTCCCGAAGTACCGTGCCAGGCGGATCGCCGTATCAGCTGTGATCCCGCGCTTGCCGTGCACGATCTCGTTGATCCGGCGCGGCGGCACACCGATCGACACCGCCAGCTTGTTCTGCGTAGTCCCGAAGCCCTCGATGAAGTCCTCCATCAGAATCTCCCCTGGATGGATCGGCTCAATCAGGTCGCTCTCAGTGGTAGTCGACGACGAGTTCGACTTTATCCGGGCCTCCTTCTCTCCAGATGAAGCAGAGACACCACTGCGTATTGACGCGAATGCTGTGCTGTCCACGACGGTCGCCGACGAGCCGCTCCAGCCGGTTCCCCGGCGGGATTCTCAGGTTCTCGACGTCGTTCGCCGCATGGATCAGCTCGAGCTTCCGCAGAGTCGCTCGTTGCACCGTTCGGTCGACGTGCTTGACGTACTTCTCAAACCGGATGCGCTCGGTCTCCTTGTCGCCGAACGATCTGGTCACGCGACCATGGCATAACGGACTCCGTCAATAACGCTAGACGTTAAACCGGAACTCCACGACGTCCCCGTCCTGCATGACATAGTCCTTCCCCTCCATGCGGACCTTGCCGGCGGCTTTCGCGCCCTGCATGCCCTCATATTCGACGAGGTCGTCGAAGGAGACGATTTCTGCCTTGATGAAGCCGCGTTCGAAGTCGGTGTGGATGACGCCTGCCGCCTGGGGGGCGGTCCAGCCCTTCTTGATGGTCCAGGCGCGTGTTTCTTTCTCGCCTGCCGTCAGGTAGGTCTGAAGTCCGAGCGTATCGAAGCCGACGCGCGCCAGCTTTCCGAGTCCCGATTCTTCCTGCCCGGTTGATTCGAGCATTTCGGCCGCCTCTTCGTCGGATAGTTCGACGAGTTCGGATTCGAACTTCGCATCGAGGAAGATCGCTTCGGCAGGGGCGACAAGCGCACGGAGCTCTTCTTGCATCCCCTCATCGGCAAGGCCCTCGTCATCCGTGTTGAACACGTAGATGAAGGGCTTGGCCGTCATGAGCTGGAACGTTCTGATGATCTCGGGATCGAACTGATCGATCACGGAGTTGATGGTCTTGCCCTCTTCGAGGACTGCGAGGGCCTCGCGTGCCGTGTCGAGGTGTTCCTTCGGCGCTTTCTTCCCCTTGACCTCTTTTTCTAGGCGGGGGATCTGCTTCTCAAGGGTCTGCATGTCAGCCAGGAGCAGCTCGGTCGTGATGGTCTCGATGTCGGATGCTGGGTCGACACGACCATCGACGTGGGTGACGTCAGGGTCGGAGAATGCTCGGGTGACCTGGCAGATCGCATCCGCTTCGCGGATGTTGGCAAGGAACTGGTTGCCGAGACCTTCGCCTTCGGAGGCGCCGCGGACGATGCCGGCGATGTCGACGAACGACACGGTCGCGGGAATGATCTTGCGTGCGTTGAAGATCTCCGAGAGAACGGTGAGGCGTTCGTCCGGCAGCGGCACGACACCCACGTTCGGTTCGATCGTTGCGAAGGGATAGTTAGCCGCGAGGACGGTCGCGCGCGTCAGCGCGTTGAACAGGGTCGACTTGCCGACGTTCGGGAGTCCAGCGATTCCAATTGTTAAGGCCACGGTTGATCATTCTAGTTGATCCGCACTCCCCGCACCGCACGTCCCTAGTCACAGTCGCGTTCGCAGATGCCCCGATTGTGCTGTGTCACCACTCTTCCTCCCAGAGCGAGTTCCTCTCCTGTTCTGTCAGCGCCTTTTGACAGAGTGATTCCATGGAGATTTCACTGCCTTTCGCTCTGCTCATCGTTCTGCTGTTTCTCGCCATCGGCATCGGCCTCGGTTATGTGGTCGGCGTGTCTCGGACGCAGTCTCGTTCGTCCGAGATTCGGCTTGAATTGGCACGTCAGCAGGCCCGCACGGACAGGCTCGAGGAGGAGAACAACGGCCTGATCGAGCGCGCCTCTCGCGATCAGAATCTGCTGCAGGCGCTGTCGCCGATCACCGCGAATCTGACTGCGATGACGTCGAAGGTCAGCCAACTGGAGAAGTCCCAGGCCGCCGCTTCAGCCCAACTCGCCCAGCAGTTGACGGTCAGCCACGAAGCATCGCGGGACCTGTTCGAGGTCACGAACTCGCTGCGCAGCGCCCTCACGTCGACGAGCGCTCGGGGCTCGTGGGGCGAGGCCGAGCTGGAGCGTCTTGTCACCGCGGCGGGAATGCTCCCCCACGTCCACTTCGACACCCAGGCGACGGTGAGGTCGGCCGATGGCGGTCACCAGCGCCCCGACATGCTCGTCTACCTGCCGGGTGATGGGACGATCGCGGTCGATTCGAAGGTCCCCCTGTCGGCGTATATGGCGGCAGTTGAGATATCACCGGACGATCCGTCTCTGCGTGCACGCCGCGACCAGTTGCTGAACGAGCACGCGAAGGCCGTCCGTTCTCACGTGCTCGCGCTGGCGAAGCGCAACTACCCGGCACAGTTCGCCCACTCCCCCAACCTGACGATCATGTTCATGCCGACCGAGTCCCTGTTGTCCGAAGCCGTGAGGTCGAACCCTGGCCTGTTGGACGAGGCGGCGCGTCTCGGCATCGCCATCACGTCCCCGTCATCTCTTCTCGCCCTGCTGCGTGCCGTCTCGGCCACCTGGTCGTCCTCGCGGGTGACGGAGGAGGCAAGCGAAGTGCTTGCGCTGGGCAAGGATCTGGTTCAGCGGCTTGGCGATCTCAGCAAGCATCTGGCAACTCTGGGTTCGCGGCTGTCGGGGTCGGTGACGGCCTACAACAAGGCGATCGGCACGCTCGAGAATCGACTTCTCGTCACTGCCCGGGGCTTCGAGTCCCTCTCAGGAGACAATTTAGAGGTTGCGGAGCTGCCCAGTGAATCCACACAGGTCCGCGTGATCTCTCGCAGCGAGCTGACCGATTAGCGGTCACGCCTCGGGCGGGGCGTGCGGGGCACGTCGACGATGTGGCCGGCGGATTTGAGGTCACCTCGCAGATTCTTCGGGAGGGAGAACGCGATGTTCTCCGTTGCGGTCCGGATGGTTTCGACGTCGGTGTAGCCGCGTTCGGCAAGGACCCGGAGAACGTCCCTGACGAGGATCTCCGGGACCGAGGCGCCGGAGGTGAGTCCGATGGTCTGGGCGTCTTCAATCCACGCGGGATCGATTTCGTCCGCCTTGTCGACACGATAGGCGGCTCCCGCACCGTATTCGAGAGCCACTTCGACGAGCCTGACCGAGTTCGACGAGTTTCCTGAGCCGACGACGATGACGACATCGCATCGGGGCCCGAGCGTCTTGACCGCGGCCTGCCGATTCTGGGTCGCGTAGCAGATGTCATCGGATGGGGGGTCTTGAAGATTGGGGAAGCGTTCACGGAGCAGATGGACGGTCTCCATCGTCTCGTCGACGGATAGCGTGGTCTGAGAGAGCCAGATGAGACGGTCAGGGTCACGAACCTCGAGTTTGGCCACATCCTCGGGGCCGTTGACGACCTGGATGTGGTTCGGAGCTTCACCCTGCGTGCCCTCAACCTCTTCGTGGCCCTCATGCCCGATGAGGAGGATGTCGTAGTCGGCGGCCGCGAAACGCACCGCCTCTTTGTGGACTTTTGTCACGAGCGGACATGTCGCATCGATCGTCGCCAGATTTCTCGCGGCCGCCTGGGCATGGACGGCGGGTGATACTCCGTGTGCGGAGAACACGACTCGAGCGCCTTCGGGAACCTCGTCTGTTTCGTTGACGAAGACCGCGCCGCGAGCGCTGAGCGTCTCGACGACGAACTTGTTGTGGACGATCTCTTTCCGGACGTAGACCGGCGCGCCGTACAGGTCGAGGGCCTTCTCGACAGCATCGACGGCACGATCCACGCCGGCGCAATAGCCGCGGGGTGCCGCCAGGAGAACCTTCTTGCCGTCCGCGGTCGGTGTCGACGGAACGTCGCCGGGGAAGGCTGAGATGCCGGCGAGAGAGATCGGTGTCGTTGGCGTGTCCACACCCACAAGGGTACGCGAGCCTTCACCATTGGGCTATGACCCGCCCCAAATGCGACGATGAACAGCGCTGGCCCCGTGGTATAGGACCTATTTTGAATTTTGTACATTTTTGCGTGGGAAACTACAGTCCATGAGCTCGCAGGTGACCATTCCTCCGGATCTGCCACAGCTTGCCGCTGAGACGACTGCGGACAGGCCGTGGCCGTTGAGCCTGCTTTCGAAGAAGATCTCCGAGTACGTCAATCGCATGTCGCCCCTCTGGGTTGAGGGGGAGGTCCTGCAATACACTCCGCGCGCGTCGTCTCGTGTCCAGTTCTTCACCCTTCGAGACCTCGACGAACAGGTATCGATCAACTGCAAGGCGTGGACGAACGTTGTCCCGCAGGAGCTGGCCGAGGGATCGCGGGTTGTCCTGCGGGTGAAGCCGGACTATTGGACCGGGAACGGCTCCCTGTCCCTTCAGGTTGCGGAGGTGAGATTCGCTGGCGTCGGTGACCTCCTGGCACGTCTCGAGCTTCTGCGGAAGAAGCTGGCCGATGAGGGGCTGTTCTCGCCGAGCCGTAAACTTCCACTTCCGTTCCTGCCCCGCAGGATCGGTCTCATCTGCGGCTCGAATGCGAAGGCGAAGGACGATGTGATCGTCAATGCGCGGGCACGATGGCCCGAGGTCGACTTCGAGATCCGGGAAGTGAAAGTGCAGGGACCGTTGAGTCCTGGGCAGGTCATGGATGCTCTCGCTGAGCTTGACGCGATGGCGGAGGTCGATGTCATTGTCATCGCCCGCGGCGGCGGATCCGTCGAGGACCTTCTTCCGTTCTCGGACGAGGCTCTGGTGCGCGCAGTGGTCGCCGCGACGACTCCGGTTGTCACGGCGATCGGCCACGAGGGTGATCGTCCGATCGTGGACGATGCAGCGGACTATCGTGCCTCGACCCCGACCGACGCGGCAAAGCGGATCGTTCCCGATGTGTCCGAGGAGAAGCGAATCCTTCAGGAGGGTCTCAAGCGCGGGCGTCTCGCAGTCGACCGTCGCCTCACGCTCGCCCAAAGCGATCTGGACACGATTCGCACGCGACCGGTGATCGCGAACCCCGATACATTGGTGACTGCCCGTGAGGACGACCTTGGTCGCATGGCTGCACGCCTGTCCGAGCTCGTCGAACGAGGAGTGGTCGATGCTGAGAACGCTCTCGATGCTCTGCGCCGGCAGCTCCGATCCCTTTCTCCCCAATCAATTCTTGATCGCGGTTATGCGGTCCTGCGCACCCCCGGTACGGTGGTGCGCTCACCAGACGACGTCACGGTCGGTGACTCCATTGAGGCGCTACTCGCTTCAGGCCGACTCGAACTTCACGTGATAGCAGCAAGGAGCGGCGATGAGTAAGAAGAATATCAACGACGATGTGGTCGAACTCAGCTACGAGGAAGCACGCCAACAGCTCATCGAGATCGTTGCACGTCTCGAGCAGGGAACGGGCTCTCTTGAGGAATCCATTTCCGCATGGGAACGCGGTGAGGCTCTCGCGAAGCGATGCCAGCAGTGGCTGGATGGTGCGCGGATTAGGTTGCAGGCTGCCCAGCTCAAGCCTGTGACAGAAGAGGACACGGAACAATGACTTGTCTCGTTATCGGCGAAGCTCTCGTCGATATTTTCGATACCGACAATGGCCCGGTCGAGCTACCCGGCGGGTCAACGTTCAATGTGGCCCGCGGTCTCGGCCTTCTCGGCCGCCGGGTTCATTTCGTCTCCGACCTCGGCAGCGGCAGCCGGGCGGATCTTTTGGAGACTACCCTGTGCGGATCCGGTGCGAAGCTATGGCCGGGGTCGACGAGCCAGTCGCCGACATCGACCGCGCAGGCCACGATCGGTCCCGACGGTTCAGCCACGTACGAGTTCGAACTCCACTTCAACCCTCCCCTGCCGCCCGCACCCGGCTCCCCTGAGGCGGCTGCCCTGGCCGCCTTGGCGCCCCAGGCCCTTCATACGGGATCCCTCGCCGTTCATCTCGCCCCCGCCGCGATCCGCGCCTGGATCGACGCGCTCTCGGATACTGCAACGATCACGTACGACCCGAATTTCAGGGAAGGGATCGGCCCTCACGACGAGATCGTCGCACGGACGGAAGAGTTCATCTCCCTATCTGACGTTGTCAAGGCGTCACGGGACGACATCGATGCCATGTATCCGGGTGTTCCCGAAGATGAGGTCATCGCGGCTTGGCTGCGCATGGGCCCTCAGCTTGTCGCCCTGACCGGGGGTCAGGATGGGGCGATCCTCGCGACAGAGAACGTCGTCGTCCGGTCCCGCACACCGAAAGTGACCGTGGTCGACACGGTGGGTGCCGGAGATTCGTTCATGTCAGCCCTGATCGACGCCCTCGGCCGGACGAGCGCACTCGGCGACGACTCGAAGGAGTCGCGCCGGATGCTGTCTGAACGCCAGCTGCGTTCGATCGCGGGCTATGCGAATGCTGGCGGCGCGGTTGCAGTCTCCCGCCGTGGAGCGGTTCCGCCCACCCGCGATGAGCTGCTCAACTTCGTCTCGTCGTTCTCGGTCGTCGAGTCATGATCGTGGCGCTGTGCGCCTTCGAGGTCCGTTACTTGCCGTGGCGGCGGTCCCTGATCTCGTAGGCGCGCAGTGCACGCAGGAAGTCTGTTCGGCGGAAGTCGGGCCAGTACGCTTCACAGAAGTAGTACTCGGAGTGGACTGTCTGCCACGGCATGAAGCCGGACAGTCGCTGCTCACCGGACGTCCGGATGACAAGGTCCGGGTCTGGTTGTCCCCTCGTGTAGAGATGTGCTTCGATCTCCTCGTCTGAGACGCATTGCGCGATCTCGATCGGATCGAGCCCTTCGGCGGCCTTGTGGCGAATGAACTCGCGCACGGCTTCGGTGATTTCGGATCTGCCGCTGTACCCCACGGCAACGTTGACGAGGGGCCCGTCGCAGTCCTGCGTGAACTCGATCGCCCTGACGAGCCGGTCGCGGTGTTCGTCGTCAAGGACCTTGAGGTCTCCGACGTGATGGAGGCGCCAATGTCCGACGTGGGCCAGCTGTTCGACGGTGGAGACGATGATGTCCACGAGGTCTTTGATCTCTGCCTCATCGCGAGACATGTTTTCTGTCGACAGCAGCCAGAGGGTCACGAGCTCGATACCGGCCTCGTCGCACCACGTGAGGAACTCGCTGATCTTGTCCGCACCCTTGCGGTGTCCGTGGGCCGGCGATGCTCCGATCGTCTTCGCCCACCGGCGGTTGCCGTCCAGAATGACACCCACATGCCGGGGCAGACGGCTCCGCTCCAAGGATCTCGAGACGCGGTTCTCGTAGAGCTGGTAGACAACGTTCCTGATTGACAAGACGGGGTGCTCCCTTCGGAAACTACTCAATAGATTACCGCTCAAATTTGCGAGTAGGCTTCAACTATGACGCCGGTTCACGATCAGGGCGCGCAATTGCGCGAAAAAGCCAACAGGATTGGATACAAGGAGCAACGGAAACGGTCGGGCAAGCCCGCTGGACGCGGGGTGCTTCATCTCGTCGCCACACCGCTCGCGGTTGCTTTCTGCATCTATCTCATCATCGAGTCGGAGACAACGGCTGAGATTGTCGGCGCTGTCGTCTTCCTCGCGGCCTCCCTCCTGCTGTTCGGTTTCTCCGCTCTCTACCATTTGGGGAACTGGTCCCCCAGGGTGCTGTCGATTATGCGGAAGATCGACCATGCGAACATTTTTGTGCTGATCGCGGGAACCTATACACCGATCACGCTGTCCCTCCTCGAGGGGCGATCCCTCGTGATCTGCTTGAGCATCGTCTGGGGCGGTGCGATCGTCGGCTCCGCCATGCACATGTCGTGGGTGGACTTCCCGCGGTGGCTCTACGTATCGCTCTACGTCGCCGTCGGCTGGGTCGCCATCTGGTATCTGCCCGATATTTGGCGCGCGGGCACGCCCGCGATCGTGCTGCTCATCATCGCGGGCGGCGTGATCTATACGATCGGGGCGGTCTTCTACGCCACGAAGTGGCCGAATCCGTGGCCGAAGCACTTCGGTTTCCACGAGTTCTTCCACCTGTGCACAGTGTTGGCTTATGCCTGCCACGCTGTGGCGATCGCCCTCGCCTACAGCTCCCAGTAGCCCACATCGGGCCCTTCGCGTATGCTCTCCCCAACCGATGATGGGAGAGCACCGTGACATGGACGACACCGCCTCATAGCGCCCTGCGGGCAGGTTCAGACTTCGATCTCTCTGCCCTTGATCGTTCAAGCACCCCGGGTTTCACCGGTGCGAAGGCCGAAGGCGTCAGCCTCATGAAGGAACGCGGCGAGCTTCTCAGCGATCTGCAGGAGCGCCTCTCGCCTCTTCGCGTCCGCCAAGCACGGCAGCAACCGATCCGTCCTGCTTGTGATCCAGGGCCTCGATACGGCCGGCAAGGGCGGGATCGTCCGCCATGTCATGGGAATGGTCGATCCACAGGGCGTCTCCCTCGCCTATTTCGGCGTTCCCACCGAGGAGGAGCTCTCGCACCACTATCTGTGGCGAGTGGAGAAGAAGCTGCCCCAGCCCGGCAAGATTGGTGTCTTCGATCGTTCCCACTATGAGGACGTGCTCGTTGCCCGCGTGGATGAGCTTGTGGAGGAAGAGGTCTGGCGAGGACGCTATGACGAGATCAACCGGTTCGAGCGGGACATTGTCGACTCCGGCACCACGATCATCAAGGTTGCTCTCATGTGTTCGAAAGAGGAGCAGGCTGGCCGGATTCTCGAGCGCATCGAACGCCCAGACAAGAGGTGGAAGCACAGCCCCGGAGATCTGGAGACACGATCGAAGTGGGATGCTTTCCAGGCGGCCTACCAGGATGTGTTCCGGCTGACGTCAACGGATCACGCCCCCTGGTTTGTGATTCCCGCGGACAAGAAATGGTTTGCCAGGCTCGCGGTGACAGAGCTCCTCACCCAAGCCCTGATCGACATCGACCCCCAATGGCCCACACCGCGCTGGCATGTCGACGTGCAACGCCGCAAGCTCCTCGCAACCGTCGACCCGGACCATGCGGAAGAACTCCTCGCGGCCGTCAGCAAACAGCTGGAGGATGCGCAAGCGGAACTCGGGGACTTCCTGGCCCGCAAGGAGAGCGCGGACGCGTCGCTCGCCGGTGTCACCTCACCCGGAAAGAAAAAGAAGAAGACAAAGAAGAAGTCCGCGAAGTCGAAGAAGAGCGGCAAGAAGAAGAGCGGGAAGAAAAAGCGCGAGAAGACGTGAGTGGGTGGCGGGAAGCCCGCCGCCACCAGGTCAGTCGGAAGACTCAGCCCCGACCGTGGACTCCGATGTTGAGAGCTCCGATGTCACGGTCTTTGGGGCCTTCGAGGCTGCTGTCGTCTTCGCCGCCCTCGCGGCGTCCGCCTTCTGCTGCTCGATCGTGACGGCGTGCTTGATCTTTCTCAGGTGGCGGTTCATTGACCACATGAGGAACGCGAGCGCGATCCCGATCGCGAAGAAACCCAGAAGGAAGCCTTCGATGCCGGGGGTTGCCTCCCACGGTTCCGTTGGAATGTCTCCTGGCGTTGTCGTGAAAAACATCAGTCCTCGATCCGTGCAAAAAGGTCAGTCTCAATATCGTCAGGGTAACCGACCTCCGAGTGGGCGAGCTCGAACTCTTCCCACGGCCACACACGTGCCTCGATGTCGCGCGGCACTGCCATGAAGAATCCGTCGGGGTCGATCTGGGTGGCGTGGGCGAGGAGCGCCCGATCCCGGTTCGGGAAGAAGTCACTGACCTCGATACGAGCATCGACCCGGCGTGCGGGAGCCTTCCCGCGGTGCTCGATCCATTCGACGAAGGGGGACTCGAGCCCCTCGGCGAGCAGTGCCTCATGGATTGTCGTGACCCGTGCGGGCGTGAACGACACATCGTAGTAGACTTTCGACACGGTCCACGGTTCACCAGCATCGACATACTGGCTCGGGTCCGCCGCGGCCTTCACTGCCGCCATGGCTGCGTCGTGGACACGAATATGGTCAGGATGTGGGTACCCGCCATGCTCGTTGTAGCAGGTGAGAACCTGCGGTTTGAATGCTCGGATCTCGGCCACGAGCTTGGCGACGGGCTCCTCGAGCGGCACGTCCGCGAAGGAACCTTCAGGCAGGGGCGGCAGCGGGTCGCCCTCGGGCAGGCCCGAGTCGATGAAGCCGAGCCACGAGTGCTCGATCCCGAGCGCTTTCGCGGCTTCCGCCATTTCACCCCGCCGCACCTCGTGCATGTTCTCTTCGATGTCGGAGCGTCCGACGAGGCGGGGGTTGAGGATAGAGCCGCGTTCTCCACCGGTGCACGTCACGACCTTGACCCTGCCGATCGTGGCGTAATACGCCATGGTCGCCGCACCCTTCGACGACTCGTCGTCAGGGTGTGCGTGGATGGCCATGAGGCGGGGTTCACTAGGCACTGCGTCTCGTCCCTTCAGAAATTATGTTCTCCGACGATAATACTGAGACAATCAATATCACCTGTACCTTCTCCTCGAAAGGCGTAAGCCGTGAGTATGGCAGACCTCCCACCCGAGTTGCATGACCGCTACGGTCTCGATCGCAACCCCGCGAAGAAGATCGGCTATCTCCTCACCGTCGCGGCCGCCCTGATCGCAGCCCTGATCCTCGCCTCGCAGCTGATCGGCCGCGATCCCACGATCCAGCTCATCAACACCGGGCACAAGCCGCTGTCGAACTCGGAGGTTCTCATCACCTACACCGTGCATGGGAAGGCCGGCGTCGAGCTGGAGTGCTCGGCGACCGCCGTCAACGACAACTTCGCGGAAGTCGGAGCGAAACGGTGGACGTGGGTGATGGAGGAGGATTCGGTGAGCCGCGAGCTGACCCTCTCGACCTCTGAACGGGCCGCCTCCGGCTCGATCGAGTACTGCGTGCCTGTGTCCTAGTCATTCTCGCGCACGCTCTGTTACCATCGTCTCTTAGGCATGCCGCGTCATAGCGGCATCTTTTTTATCCACAAGGAGACCACTATGACTGAACCGCAGACCACGTGGCTGTCGCAGGAAAGCTTCGACCGCCTCTCCGCGGAGTTGCACGACCTCGAGACGCGCGGTCGCGAAGAAGTTGCTGAACGTATCGAAGCGGCACGTTCTGAAGGCGACCTCCGCGAGAACGGCGGATATCAGGCGGCCCGCGAAGAGCAGTCGAAGATGGAGGGGCGCATTGTCGAGCTCACCCTTCTCCTGCGCAACGCAGAGGTTGGCGAAGGCGATGTCGACACGTCGAAGGTCGGCCCGGGCGTCGTCGTGACCGCCGAGATCAACGGCCAGGAGCAGAAGTTCCTTCTCGGCTCCCGCCAGGCGGCGGCGGATCTCAGCATCAACGTGTACCCGGAGGCTGCGCCTCTCGGCGCCGCGATCATGGGTGCAACGGTCGGGGATGAGCGCTCGTACAAGGCTCCCAACGGCAAGGACATCACGATCAAGATCCTGGAGCTGGAAGCGCTCCGCTAAAGAGCAGTGAATGGGTGGGGCGTGCCGTCAGGTGTGCCCCACCTTCTCGTTTCGGCACGAGCAACGAGAGGAGCCGCATGGCAACCGATATTCTGGTGTTCTTCGTTCCCGCTGATGACACCGAGGACGTGATCGAGGCTGTCTGCGCGGCAGGGGCGGGAAAGATCGGCGACTATGACGAGTGCGCCTTCGTGTCCCCCGGCATCGGCCAGTTTCGTCCCCTCTCCGGTGCCGATCCGACGATCGGATCCGTGGGCGAACTCGAGAAGGTTGAGGAGAACCGGGTCGAGATCACGTTCCCGCGCGAGATCAAAGCTGACGTCATCCGCGCCTTGAAAGCCGCCCACCCCTATGAGGAGCCAGGCTTCCACATCATTCGCAACGATGCTTGACGATATAGGCCTCGAGCACTGCCTGCCCTGACTCAGCGTCCGGCACGGAGACAGCGAACATTCGTCCGGAGAGGCGGATGATGGCGAGTCCCGGCCCGCGCCGGGTAATGATCGCGGAGCCGCCAGGCCGCAGCCGCCAACCCCAGCCGCCCCATTCGATCGGCACGAGCTCTTCCACTCGGGAATCGGCAATGTCCTCGAGTGGGAGACGGGCGAGCGGAACTCCGCGTGACGTGACCCGTACCCCGCGCTCGTCAATGCTGACCCGATAGGTGGAGATGAGGGCGACTGGGACGCTGAGGAGGACGATGAGGCCTCCAACGATCGCAGGCACCACTCCCTCGCTGAGGCTCAGGATGACGAGGCCGAGCGCGACGACGATCATCATCGCCCACACGGCAAGGAAAAGACGCGACGTCACGGACCGCTGCCACGGTTCGGGAGCGGCTGACGACATTGGCGTTATCCGCGTGGTCTGGACGGTCAGACGGGAAACAGGGTAGAGGACTGCTGGGATGAAACCCCACCCGATACTTGCGATAAGAACGACGATCCATGCATCGAGCCGCGCGGTGGCCGGATCCCCCGAGGCACGGGTCAGGAGTACCGGCACGAACCAGAGGGACGTCATCAGCCCCTGCACCATGCCAGCCCCCGCAGCCCACCAGCGCGCACCTTCCCCGCCGCGAAGGCACGCAGCCTGTCCGACAAGCATGGCACCGATGAGGAGAGCACCGATGATGGTCGTGTACGACGTGGTCGTTGTGAACCCGTCAGGGGTTCCGCTTCCCTCCCAGTGCGTGGGCAGGACCGGGGGCAGGGTGTCCTGCCACACCAGCCAGCCGATGAGGAGGGCGGATGGCAGGATGAGGAAGCTTGCCCCGCACAGGGCCCGCCGGGTTTTGCCGGTCACGATTCCCTAAGCATGGTCCTGGGCGTCGTTCTCGCTCTCGTCGATGCCGGGGTCCTTCGAGCGGCTGTTGGCCTGTGCCCGTTCCGCTCTGATCGCGAACTTCTCGTCGCTTGACCGCACGTACTCGTCGAGCGCCTCGGGCGGTCCGCCGGGACGGTTCGGATCGAAGTTCAATTCGGGGTACATGTCGCGTCCCACGAGATAGTTGACGACGACATTGACGGCCGCGACGAGGGGCACCGCGAACAGGGCACCGAAGATGCCGGCGACGATGCTGCCTGCCGCGACGGCGACGACCACGACGACGGGATGGAGGGACAGCTTGTTGCCCTGGAGGTAGGGCTGGAGGACGTTGCCCTCGATCTGCTGGACAGCGAGAACGCCGATGAGCATGAAGATGGCGTCCGCGACACCCTGATCGACGAGGGCGACAAGCGTCGCGATCGCGCCGGTGACGAAGGCACCGACGATCGGAACGAAAGAACCGACGAAGACGAGGACACCGATCGGGAACCAGAGGGAGACGCCGAGAACCGCGGCGACTCCCGCAATGCCGACGGCGTCGATGGCCGCGACCTGGATCTGGGTGCGGGTGTAGGCACCGAGCGTGTACCAGGCTCGGATACCGGCTTCGTTGACGTCGTCACGGGCCGCTGCCGGGAACATGCGGACGATGAAGAACCACATCTTCCTCCCGTCTTTGAGGAAGAAGAACATGGTGAAGAGGGCAAGGATCAGGCCGGTGAAGAAGGACACGAGGGAGCCCGTCGCGCTGAGGACACCGCCCGCGATACTTCCCGCGTTGGAGGACAGCTGGCCCTGCAGCTCGTTGAGGTAGACCTCAAGCTGGTCGGTGCCGATGCCGAGCGGGCTGTCCGACAACCATTCGAGGAGCTGGTCGAAGCCATCCGCCGCCTTGACGGAAAGGTCGGAGAAGCCGCTGAAGATCGATGCTCCCGCGCCACCGACGAGTCCGCCGACGAGAAGGAGGAAGGACACGAGGGTAACCGCGGCGGCCAGCGTTCTCGGCATGCGCACCTTCGAGCGGAAGAAACGCAGGATCGGCTCAGTCAGGACGGTCAGGAGCATGGCGATGAGGATCGCGAGCAGGATGGTGCTGAAGAACGTCATGAACCGCATGATGAAGAAGGCGGCGATGCCGATGAGGAGTATGCGCCACGACCAGCTCGCAGCGGTGCGGAGCGCCCACGGCACGGCCGAGTCCGTGTGTTCGCCGCTCTGCTCTCGTTCGCGCTGGCGCGCCTGGTAGGCGCTGTCGGTCCTCTGCACCGGGCCCTGTGCTAACCGCTTGCGACGGTCGAGAGCGCGCTGCTTGATGGTGCGCCTCTCATCATCCATTGACAGTGGCATGTTGTCCTCTCGATCGTCCTGCCCTTCAGTGTAAAGCGCGATGCTCGAATCTACACGGCGAGCCGAAGGACGGGAAATTCCTTTCCTAGCGAGAAGCCTTGAGTATGCCGGTGGCGAGGTGGACAATTCAGGCATGGGTTTTCTTCATTTCACTACACCGTCCGTGACGGCCGAAACCGCTCTCTCCGGTCGCGACACTCCCGTTCTTCCCAACCCGCGTCCGCACACTGTGCTCGGGACGAGGATTGATGCACAGCCTGCGGAGGGCCACGAGGAGACTTATCTCGCGCTCGGCTGCTATTGGGGTGCAGAGAAGATCTTCTGGGAGCTCGGGGCCGAGACCACGGCCGTCGGCTTCATGGGCGGCTACACGAAGAACCCGACATACATGGAGGTGTGCACCGGACTCACCGGACATACCGAAACCGTGCGCGTTGTCTTCGATCCGGCCACTGTGAGCTATGCCGAGATCCTCCAGGCGTTCTTCGAATCCCACGATCCGACGACGCTCAACCGTCAGGGCAACGATCGGGGCACCCAGTATCGGTCCGCGATCTTCGCGACGACGGCGGAACAGTTTGAGACGGCGAAACGGGTCCGTGACCTCTATCAGGATGTCCTCGACACGGCAGGCAAGGGCACGATCGTCACTGAGATCCACGAACCTGGCAGCGTCTTCTACTTTGCGGAAGATGATCACCAGCAGTACCTGGACAAGAATCCGTCCGGCTACAACTGTCATTCCCGGACGGGACTCCCCTGCCCCATCGCCCGGTGACGATCTCCCCGTGTGGGACACTAGTCGAGTAATTTCTTCTTCATGAAAGGTGCCTCCATGGCAGTCGAACTACCTTCAGCATCCGGTTCTTTCGGTGACGAGCCCGTCCTCGAGTTCCCCACCGAGCAGGCCCCGGCCGGTCTTCACGTCGTCGTCCTCGAAGAGGGCACGGGCCCGATCGTCAACGCCGGTCGTGAGATCGAGGTGAACTACCACGGCCAGATCTGGAACGGCGGGCTCTTCGACTCGTCCTACAAGCGCGGCAGCACGACAAGCTTCCCGATCGGTGTCGGCACCGTGATCGCCGGATGGGATGAATCCCTCGTCGGCAAGACGGTCGGTTCCCGCGTTCTCGTGTCGATCCCGCCCGAGAAGGGCTACGGCTCGCGCGGCGTTCCCCAGGCCGGCATCGGCGGCACCGACACCCTCGTCTTCGTCGTCGATATCGTCGGCGTGAAGTAGCGAGTGGAATAATCACGACGCGGAGGGGGCCCGGTTCGAATGAACCGGGCCCCCTCTCTGCGCACCGTCGTCGACGGTGGTGCGGTTAGTCCTGGTTGAGGATCGCGATCAGGCGCAGCACCTCGAGGTAGATCCAGAGGATCGTCATGACGATGCCGACCGCCGCAGTCCATGCGAACGAGCGCGGGGCGCGGTTTGCGACAGCGATCTTGGCGACCTCGAAGTCGTTGATCAGCATGTAGGAGGCGACGACGATCATGACGACGCCGAGGATGACGCCGAGGGGGATGCCCATGACTTCAGCGGAGCGCATTCCCCACGGTGCGTCGATGACTCCGGTCCAGGACAGGAGGAGGTTTGCGAGGGAGAAGACGATTCCGGCGATCATGATGGTCAAGACGACCTTCATGCCCTTCGGGGTGGTGCGGACCAGGCCTGACGTGTGCAGGAACCAGCACACGGCCACAACGGAAGCTGTTGCGAGAACGGCCTGGATGGCGATGCCCTCGTACATGATTTCGAGAACGCCGGTCAGGGTACCGAGGGAGATGCCCTGCAGTGCCGAGTAGCCGATGGTGAGGCCGGGGCCGAGCTGACGCTTGAACGCCATGACCATGCCGACGCCGAACGCTGCGAGGGAGCTGATGACAGCCACGCCGAGCGCGGTCGACATGGCGGCCGAGTCGCCGTTCTCCGGAACGAAGAGCATCCAGGAGAGGATGGCCGTGATGATGGTGACACCGAGAAGGATCCCGGTCTTCATCATGATGTCTTCATACGTCAGTGCCGGTTCGCCGTTCGCCGCGCGATCCTGCCCGCCGAAGACTGTCGGCTCCTGATCGTAGCTGTACCGCGGCTGGTTAGGCTGTGCGTAGCCCTGCTGCGCGTACCCCTGCTGTGGGTAACCTTGCGGGGCCTGCTGCGTGTAGCCCTGCGGGGGCTGCTGTCCTTCGCCCGGCTGGTAGCCCGGCATGGCCGGGTATCCCGCGGGCGTGCGCTGCTCCGTGAAATACGGGTTGCGCGACATAATCGGATTGCTCATTGTGCAATTCCTCCAAGATCTCGTTTGACACTAACTGCAGTCTATACAACGGGCTTGGCCCTGCCCAGATCAGTCGTCGCATTTCCCGCTGGGACGAACCCACGAACTCAGGCAACGTCAAGCTTGGGAGTGACCGGGGGCACAGCAGGCGGGGAAATGCCTGCTCTTCTCGGTCAAACCCCGCCATCGCCCCACTGCGAGCCGATATACTGTCTCGCGGCGGCACGGACGTGCCGTGCTCTCCACTCGCGATGGCCGGGACTCGACGGCCGTGAACAGAAAGAAACGTGATGCTGAAACGCCTGTCTGCGGCGACGGCCTGCCTGCTGATCCTCGGAGCCTGCTCAAGCGAGAGCGACCCCACGATATCCGTCGTCGACACGTGGGTGAAAGCATCCGATGAGCATATGACGAGCGCTTTCGGCACCCTCTCCTACGATGGCGACGAACCGGTCGTCATCGTCTCCGTCACGTCTCCCGCGGCCGAAAGGGTCGAGCTTCACGAGACCGTCATGGGTACGGACGGCGAGATGTCGATGCAGGAGATCTCGGGCGGCTTCACGATCGAGGCCGGGGGCGATCTCGTGCTCGAGCCGGGCGGCAATCACCTCATGCTCATGGGCGTGACCGAGCCGATCGAGGCGGGCGACGAGATCGAGTTCACGGCCACCCTCGACGACGGGGACACGTTCGAGTTCTCTGCCATCGCGAAGGACTACGATGGCGCGAACGAAAGCTACCACGACTCAGACGAATGACACCGCAGCGGCCGGAACCGGCGGGCCTGACTCGGCGAGGGCTCTTTCTCGGCGGCGCGGCAGGCCTCGGGGCCGCTGCAGCGGTCGGAATCGATCGTGCACTGTCGCCCCCCGCTGGGGAGGCTGAGCACGGTTCGGCAGTGGAACCGTTCTACGGAACGCACCAGTCCGGGATTGCGACGCGGCCGCAGGCTTTCGCCTCGTTCTACTCCTTCGACCTGCTCCCGGACGTCGACCGTGACGGGCTGCGCAAGCTCATGGTGATCTTGACGGATGACGCGGCCAGGCTCACGCAGGGGCGTCCCGCCCTCGCTGATTCTGAGCCGGAGCTTGCCCTTATTCCGGCCAGGTTGACGATCACGTTCGGCTTCGGGCCGGGTTTCGTCCGCCGGGCTGACGCTGATGCTGTCCCGGCCTGGCTGGCGCCCCTTCCCGCGTTCACGATCGATGATCTCGATCCGGCATGGAACGACGGCGATCTTCTCATCCAGGTTGCCGCCGATGATCCTGTCACCGTCTCGCATGCCGCCCGCATGCTCCTCAAGGACACGAGAAGCTTCGCAACGCTTCGGTGGCTGCAGACGGGTTTTCGCAGGGCGGCGGGATCAAAGCCTGCGAATGCGACGATGAGGAACCTGTTCGGCCAGCTCGATGGCACTGTCAACCCGGAACCGGGCACGGCCGAGTTCGATTCGGTTGTGTGGTCTGATGAGGGCTGGTTGAGGGGCGGCACATCTCTCGTTCTTCGCCGCATCCGCATGGACCTTGAGACGTGGGATCAGCTCGATCGTCCGGGCCGGGAGCAGTCGATCGGCCGCACGCAGGACACGGGCGCACCTTTGACGGGCGGGGAAGAGCACGACGAACCCGACTTCGAGGCTGTCAACGCGGTCGGCTTCCCCATCATCGCCGACTATGCCCATATTCGCCGGGCCCGGTCCGACAATCCGGAGGAGAAGATCTTCCGCAGGCCCTACAACTATGATGACGCCCCGCCGAGCAGCACGGTGTCGAATGCGGGTCAGATCTTCGCCTCGTTCCAGGCCAGGGTTGACCGCCAGTACATTCCGCTTCAGAAGCGCCTCGACGAACTCGATCTGTTGAACGAATGGACTGTGCCGATCGGTTCCGCCGTGTTCGCGATCCCGCCCGGCTGCTCAGAGGGTGGATTCATCGGAGATACTCTCCTGGCCTAGCCCTGGGTAGGCTTCATCTCCTCCGTATCGGTGTCGTCGCTGAACGGATGGTCGGAGTTGATGGCGGATCTGGCGATGATGATGGAGGCGATCGAGGCCGTCATGAGCTGCAGGATGATGGCCACGATTCCTTTCACAATGTTGCCGGGTTCGAAGTTGACGAGGAGAACTCCGATGGTGACGAGGACGATACCAACCCCGGAGGCTGTGGCAACGGCTGACATGCGGCCGTACACGTCGCGGTAGCGGAAGATGCCGATGCCGGCCGTGAGGAAGACGAGAGCTCCGAGGAGGGCGATGAGCTGTCCGACGAGGTCCACTACCTGTCACCTCCGGTGAGAACGCGGGCGAGTGCGACCGCGGAGAGGAATGCGACAAGCGTCGCGACGACGATGAGGTCAAAGGTGCCGATCCGTGCGATGCGGGTGCCGATGATGGCAAGCATGCCGACGACGCTGAAGGTGAGGAGGTCGGCCGCGACGACACGGTCTGCGGGGGTCGGGCCGGTCTTGATGCGGATGACGGAGAGGACGGCGCTGAGTACGCACGCCGTGAGCGCAATGTTAAGAATCATTCCGGCCTCCGATCCGATAGGCCCTCGCGAGGCGCCGGTTCATGTCGAGGAGAGAGTCGCGGGCCTCGTCCGAGCTCGCGTGATGGAGGGAATGGACGAGAAGCGTCGTCCCTTCAGTGTCATCTCCCGTGACCCCGAGGGCCACGGTCCCGGGGGTCAGGGTGATGAGGATTGAGAGGGTTGTCGCGTGGTAGCTGCTGACGTCGCCGAGCGGCAGTCGGACGATTCTCGGCGTGGCCTGATAGCCGGGAACGAGGATGTCGAGAAGGACAGTGCCGGAGCTCTTGACGAACACGGCAATGAACCACGCGGCGAAGGCAATCATCCGAAAAGGCAATGTCGCAATCATCGGGTCAACACCTCCACGTAGGCAGTCGTGTCGACCAGGCCGCCGGCCGCTGTGATCGCAAGCTCCATCAACACCTGGGAGCCGAGACCCAGCATGAGCGTGACACCGGCGAGAACGAGTGCGGGAGCGGCGAGACGCAGGCTTGTCCGCTTGTATTGATCCACCGCGACTCCACCATCGCCGACGGGTTCGGCGGGCTCCTCCCGAGTGAACGAGGGTGCGACGACGACGTTGAAGATCTTCAGCATCGACAGGAGCGTGATGAGGGAGACGATCAGCGCGACGATGATCGCGCCGTACTCTCCCTTGTCGGCCGCGGCCGTGAGGAGGGTGAGCTTCGCGAAGAACCCGGAGAAGGGCGGCAGTCCCGCGAGGGAGAGCGCCGCGAAGCAGAACGCTGACGCGATGAGGGGATCCGCGCCGATCCTGCCCTTGAGCTCGCTGAGCCGATCAGTACCGAACCTTTCCTCGAGGGCACCGACGGAGAGGAAGAGGGAGGCTTTGACGATCATGTGGTGAAGGAGGTAGAAGATTCCGGCTGCCAGGCCGAGCGGGGTGAAGAGTGCAACCCCGAGAAGGATGTATCCGATCTGGCTGACCATGTGGAACGCGAGGATGGAGCGCATGCGCTCCTCGCCGACGGCGCCGAGAACGCCGACGAGCATCGTTGCACTGAAGAGGACCACGCCGATCCACAGGTAGCGTTGATCCCCCTCGAAGACCACGGCATAGATCCGGTAGATGGCGTAGATGGCGACCTTCGTGTGGAGAGCGGAGAAGAGCGCCGTGATCGCGGGTGATGTCGAGGGATAGGACCGTGCCAGCCATCCGTGGACGGGGACGACCGCCGCCTTCATCCCCAGCGCGGCGAGACAGATCGCGACAGCTGCGGCGACCTGGGGTGACTCTGCGGCGCTGCCCGCCAACTCTCCCATGTTGACCGTACCCGCCGTGCCGTAGACGAAGCCGACGCCGACGAGAAACAGGGTGGACACGAAGAGGTTGAACGTGATGTAGATGCGCGAGCCCGTCACAGACCGTGCGGTGCCCTCCCCCCGTGAGGACAGGACGAGGAGCCCGTAGGAGGGGATGAGCATGACTTCGATGAAGACGAAGAGATTGAAAAGGTCTCCGGTCAGGAGGGCGCCGTTCACGCCCGCCAGGAGCGTGAGGATGAGGGCGGGGAATAGGCGATGGCGGCCGGTGCCCGCGATGAGAGCGAAGACGACGCTGACGAGGATCAGTCCCCCGGCAACCAGCATCATGAGAGCCGAGAAAGCGTCGAGGACGAACGGGATCGATATCCCGGCGGGCCAATCCCCCACCTGGTGGGCGAAGACGGAGCCGTCAGCGGTCGCGGCAACGAGATATGCCGCGGCGGCAGTGTTCACGGTGAGGACGATCAGGAGCAGACGCCTCATGAGCGTCACTTGAGATGCCGCGAGCGCGGCGATGCCGGCGCCGAGAAGGGGAACGGCTGGGAAGAGTGTCAGGGCGGACTCGATCATCGGACCTCCCCGTCGATCGCGCCGTAGGGCACGGCCTCTGTCTCGATGGCACTGTCAGACTCTTCATCGTCTCCCGTGACCGCGAGGACAACCATGTACATGGTGACGGCGAAGGAGATGACGATGGCGGTGAGGACGAAGGCCTGCGGAAGCGGGTCTGCCGTTGTCGCAAGATTCGGGTTGCTGACGAGCGGCTCATCGCGCCTGTCCGTCCCTCCCGAGGTGAAGATGGCGAGATGGACGCCGTGGGAGAGGAACATGAAACCGATGATGACCTTGAACCGGTCACGCTGCAGCAGAAGGTAGGTCGCGCCCGCGATGAGGACTCCGACGGTCAGGGCCACGATCATGATGTCCTCGCTTCAGTCGGGGTGGGGGCGTCTGCCGGGATGGGCTGCGGCATGCCGAGTCTGTTGATCGCTGCGAGGATCACGCCGAGAACGGCGAAGTAGACGCCGAGGTCAAAGATGAGTGCTGTCGTGACATGGATTCCTGCGATGTCGAGGTGCAGCGGGCGGAGGAACGATCCCTCAGCGAAACCGAGGAAGCCTGTCACCACGGCGACGATGATGCCGATGCCTGCGATGCCGAGGTAGGAGCGGTCGAGGGACGCGACACGGTTCGTCGGTGCGGCGTGGTAGACGGTGGCCAAGCCTGCCGCCCCGATGAGGGCGGCGATGAAGCCACCTCCGGGTGCTCCGTGGCCGCGCACGAGCGCATAGAGCGAGATGACGATCATGACCGGGATGAGGAACCTGCCCGAGTCTCTCAGAATGATGACGTTGCGGACCGGGTCCTGGAGGATTGTGGGGGCCACCGGGACGTGCCGTGTCCGGGAGAGCCTGCGAGCATCGAGCAGTGCCGTGAGAGAGACGGCAGTGATCGAGAGGACCACGAGCTCACCGAGAGTGTCGAGGGCTCGGAAGTCGACGAGAATCGTATTGACGACGTTCGTTCCACCCGTGAGCTCCTCCGCCTCGGAGAGGAAGAAGGCACCGGCATCCGACAGATCCCTGTGGCCCGAGAACGTGAGCGTGGCCAGCGTGGCAGTCACGCCCGCGAGGAGTGCGATGGGTACCGTCACAGATTTCCGCACTCGGGTTCCCTTGTCGAACATGCGGGGCATGCGGTTGAGGACGAGAACCAGGACGACGACGGTCAGCACCTCGACGAGAAGCTGGGTGAGAGCAACATCGGACGCACCGAGCACGAAGAACCATAGGACGGCGGCGAAGCCGACGACGGCGAGCATGATGAGGGCCGTGAGACGAGACCGTGCCCGTACGACAACGACAGTGCCGATGACGACCATGGCCAGCAGCAGAGCATCGACATAGTCGAAGCCCATGACGTGCTCCGGCATGCCCCGCCACAAAGATGGCAGTGCGAACGCCGCCGCTGCGACAAGGCCGATGGGCACCGCGAGATTCGCGGCCGGGGAATCGTGCCGCGTCAGGTTCCCCACCCGATGCCCCGAGGAGATGATGCCGTCAAGGGTTGCCTGCACGATCCCTGTCGCGGTGAGAGTCCCCGGCACGTTGTCTTCGACTGCATGGGAGCTCTTCAGATAGAAGAGCGCAAGGGCTGTGCCAGCGACGAGTGCGGCAACGGATCCGAGCAGGGGGATGGTGAACCCGTGCCACAGGTAGAGCGTCGGCAGATCCGCCACGGGACTACCGGAGGACACGGCCGCCGCTGGCCTCACGAGACCGGTGAGTCCCGCGACGCCGACTCCGAGAACCAGCCCGGCAATCCCGGTGACAGCAACGGAGCCTGACATGACGGCGCTGTCGCGCCAGGGTGCGACCTCTGCGCGCGGGCCGACCATGATCGGGACGAGCAGGCGCACACTGTAGGCGACTGTGAGGGCGGCACCGCCGACGATGGTGACGGTCAAGCCGATCGCGAGGCTTGACCCTGAGGACGCGAAGGTGTCGATGACGAGTTCTTTCGTCACGAAGCCGAGGAGGGGCGGCACTCCCGCCATCGATGCCACCGCCAGGACGATAGCTGGCGACAGCCACGGCATCCCCCGCCACAGTCCGCGAAGCTCTCGCACATCCCGAGTACCGGTGCGGCGTTCGATGACGCCGACGGCCATGAACCCCGAGGCTTTGAACAGGGCGTGGGCGATGACGTGGGCGCTGGCTGCCATCATCGCAAGCGGCGTGCCGATGCCGATGACTGCGACGAGCAGGCCCAGCTGGCTGACGGTCGAGTACGCGAAGATCTGCTTGATGTCTTTGCTTCGGATCGCGAAGACAGCCCCCATGATGTTCGTGACGAGACCGACGGGGATCAGGATGACATGCCAGAGGGTCGTCTCGGCCAGGACAGGGGCGAAGAGCATGAGGAGGAAGATGCCGGCCTTGACCATCGCGGCGGCGTGCAGGTAGGCGCTGACCGGGGCGGGAGCGACCATCGCGTCCGGCAGCCACGAGTGGAACGGGAACTGGGCCGATTTCGTCATGGCGGCAACCGCGACGAGAACGGTCACGACACTGGTGATGACGGGGTCGTCTCGCCACACATCATCCGCCAGGATCGCGCTGAGCTGGGTTGTGCCCGTCGTGGCGATCATGAGGACGACGGCACCGAGAAGCGCCTGCCCGCCGCCCGCGGTGATGAAGAGCGTGCGGGTCGCTGGTTTTCTCGCGTTCTGTCCCGACCGGAGGATGAGAAGGAAGGAACAGATCGTGGTCAGCTCCCAGGCGATGAAGAGCACGACAATGTCGTCCGCGAGGACGAGCGTCAGCATGGCGGCCGCGAAGGCCGACATCATCATGTAGAAACCGGTCGATGCTCGAGCCCGGAGATAGCTCGTGGAGTAGATGAGGACGATGGCGCCGACGACGAGGACCACGGTGGCGAACAGGAACGACAGCCCGTCCATTCGCAGCCGCAGGGCAATATCGAGTGCGGGCACCCACGGCAGCTCCTCGAAGACCACACCTCCATCGCGCGCTCCCACAAGGATGGCGTAGGAGGCGAGCAGTCCGAGGCCGAGAGACCATCCGACATACCTGCCGGCCAGCCGGACGAGGAGCGGGGTCAGAAGAACGAGGGCCCAGGCAAGCGTGACGGCTGCGACGAGAGGCATGCTCTACGTCCCGAGATGAGCGAGAGGCAGGGCAGGAAGGCAGGGCGGCGAGATTGACATTCGGGTACTCCTCAAAGTGGACCTATGTCGACCAGGCTTCCCGACTCACCATTACTGGGTGCAAACTTAGCAGGTTTTTTTCGGCGGATGGAGCCTCACGCCGTCGGCGAACAGAGATATTGTGATCGTGGCCGCCGTGGTACCCCCGGTGGGACTCGAACCCACACTGCATCGATTTTAAGTCGACTGCCTCTGCCGATTGGGCTACGGGGGCCCAGGACTATTATGCCCACTCCCCTCCCGTTTCCTGAATCGAGTCTCTGCTTCAGGCAAAGAGATCTAGACTAAAGGCACTCGTATCTCGTCTTCATTCGCTTTCTGAAATGGACATCCATTGAACAACGTCAAAAATCCGGTTGCGTGGTACAAAGAGAAACTGCATTCGGAAACCTTCGCGGGAGGCATGCTCCTCCTCGGTGCCGCTATCGCACTCTTCTGGGCGAACTCTCCATGGCGGGACGCGTACGCGTCACTGTCGAATACGGTGATCGGCCCCGAAGCCCTGCACCTCGATCTGACGATCGGGACGTGGGCTGCGGACGGGCTCCTCGCGATCTTCTTCTTCGTCGTCGGCCTCGAACTGAAGACCGAGTTCGTCACGGGCAGCCTGCGCGACATCAAGCAGGCCCTGGTCCCCATGCTTGCCGCGGTGTGCGGCATGGTAGGCCCCATCCTCGTCTACGTCGCGGTCGTCGCAGCCTCCGGTACCGGAGTCTACGACGGTTGGGCGATCCCCGTCGCGACAGATATCGCCTTCGCGCTCGCCGTCCTCGGCCTGTTCGGGAAGGGCCTGCCGCTCGCGGCACGCACCTTCCTCCTCACCCTCGCCGTCGTCGATGATCTGCTCGGCATCACCGTCATCGCCATCTTCTTCACGGACGAGATCTCGTTCCTCTGGCTCGGAGCATCCTTCGCACTGATCGCCGTCTTCGCGGTTCTCGTCAACAAGCGAATCACCCACTGGTGGATCCTGTGGCCGATCGCGCTGATCGCCTGGACGGCTATGCACGAGGCGGGTGTCCACGCCACGATCGCGGGCGTTCTCATGGGACTGTCCGTCCCTGCTCTCACCCGGGGCGTCGAGAAGAAGCCCCTGACCGAGGTTCTCGGCGGCCGGTTCGAGTTCTGGTCAGCCGGAATCGTCCTCCCCATCTTCGCGTTCTTCGCGGCAGGGGTGAACGTCATCGACAGCGGTGGTTTCGGTGCGATGCTGACGAACCCTGTCGCGATCGCCATCTATCTCGCCCTGCCGTTCGGAAAGTTCCTCGGAATCTGGGGCGGCACTGCCCTGCTGACATCAGTGTTCAGGCTCCGCCTCGGCAAAGGCCTGCACCTTGCCGATATTGCGGCAGTGTCTCTCGTCGCGGGAGTCGGATTCACCGTCTCCCTCCTGATCGCATCCCTGTCGTTCGCACCCGACGATCCCTACTCGGGCTACGCCCGGGTGGCCGTGATCCTCGGCTCCGTCCTCGCATCCGTCCTCGGTGCGATCGCCCTGCGCCTGAGGGCCCGCACGAGGCACGCGGAGGCCGGGGAGGGCGATGCGACGGCGGACGATGTTCGTCTCGATGGTCGTCCCAATATCGACGAACAGGGCGCGGACGATCGAGCCTAGCGACGTGTGATCGCCCGTGATTGATTTCCGATCAGGCAAGCCTGCCGGCCGCCCAGAGGGCGATGCCGTCAAGGATGTCGTGCTCTGACGTTGTCACGCTGTCGAGGGATACCATCTCGGCAGCACATCGGCGGATCACCTCGGACCAGACGAGAGCGCCCGCGGGAATGACATCGACCCGTCCCGGATGCATGTATCCTTCGGCGGAACGTTCTTCGCGTGTCGCCGTCATGAGCCACTCGCAGGCGGCCAGGACTCGATCGACGCTGAGTGTCGCGCCATCGATCCGTGCCGGATCGTAGTGCGTCAGCCCAAGGGCGCGTGCCGTCACTGTCGTCACCGTCCCTGCCAGTCCCACCAGTCGCGTAGCCCTCGACAGGTCCACGACGGAGGCGGCCTCATCGAGAGCCGCACGAACATCGCTCCGGGCAGCCGCGATCTCGTCCTCGGTGGGCGGGTCCGAGACGAGGTGGCGTTCGTGCATGCGAACACAACCCACATTCATCGAATGAGAGCCGATCACACCATCCGTGACGGACCCGAGGACGATCTCGGTCGATCCCCCGCCCAGGTCGACGACGGCGACGGGCTCGGGGCTGTCGATGACGGAGGCGGCCCCGTAGAAGGACAGTTGGGCTTCGCGCTGTCCCGAGATCACTTCCGGGGTGACTCCGAGGCGCTCCTCGATGCCGGACACGAACAGAGCACGGTTCCCAGCATCGCGTGTCGCCGATGTCGCGACGAACTTGATGGTTTCGACTTCGTGCTGGCGGCACAGGTCCGCGTACCGTTCGGCGGCGTCGAACGTGCGCTCGAGAGCATCGTGGGCGAACATGCCCGTCTTGTCGACGCCCTGCCCGAGCCGGACGACTGTCATCGTCCGTTCGAGGTCGCGCAGCGGCTGGCCCGGTTCTACCGTGGCGATGAGGAGGCGGATGGAGTTTGTTCCGCAATCAATACCGGCAACTTTCACCACTCAAGAGTGCCACGATCGACGGAACGTTTCGAGCCGGAAATCGTGATTCTTCTCGTCGCCTAGTCAGACGCCATGCACGTGCACGTGTCGACCGACCAGTCGATCATGTCGAGCGCGAGGTCGCCGATGGGGTTGATGCCGGGGCCGACCGCGAGGCTGTGGCCGACGAGTGCATGGAGGCATTTGACGCGCGTGGGCATGCCGCCCGCGGAGACGCCGTCGATCTCGGGCACGACGGCATGCTCGCGGCGGCGTGCCAGATAGTCCTCGTGCGCGGCGGCGTACTGTGCGGCGAGCTCCTCGTCCGTTGCCAGGCGCTCGGTCAGCTCGGCCATGATGTGGCTGCCTTCGAGCCGTGACACTTCGAGCACGACCTGGGGGTGGGTGAGATAGAACAGGGTCGGGAATGGGCTTCCGTCCTCGAGCCGCGGTGCGGTCTCGACCACGGTCGGCTCCCCGCACCGGCAGCGAGCGGCAATCGCCTTGACACCGCGCGGAACCCTTTCGAGCTGCCGTTCGAGGGAGGCCAGGTCCTTTGACGAAACTGTCACTTGCTGTCTTCTTTCTCATCCGCGGGCGTGTCTGCCTCGCCCGAGCTGTAGCCTGCCACCGTCACCGAATCCCACATGGTCGTGAACCATGGTGTTGCGGCCCTGCGATTGTATTCGAGTTCGACCTCGAGAGCCTCCCTCTCATCCTCAGCGGTGCCCGCCTCCGGATCGTTGACCATGTAAAGGATCTGTCCTGGCTTGACGTACCCGAGACGCTCCCTGGCCTGGGCTGTCACGTACTCGTCATCGCTCCACAGGAGCGCCTCTGATTCGAGTGCTCGGATACGGGCCTGGGCTTCGTCGACGGACGCATTCACGTCGCGCAGCTGCTGCTGCTGATCGAGATAGCTCGACAGTGTGGGAGCGACGAGGATGATCGCGCCCATGATCGAGAGGGCGATCGCAAGGGCGCGCAGGGAGAGGGTTTTCGGTTTCCCGGAGGCCCCGCCGAACACGAGCGACCGGCGGGTCGAACCGGCCTTGAGCCGCGGCTCACCGGACATGCCGGTCTGCTTCGCTTCGCTCGCCCTGGCGGTCTTCGTCCGTGCACCCGGCCTGGTGGGACCGCGGGAGGAGCCTGGGCGACGAGAATTCATGTCCCCATACTAGGGCCGGCCCCACGGGATGTCCCGCAGGGCCGACTCTGTGTCGCTGAACTAACTCAGACTGTGTCGCTGAACCAGCTCAGAAGGACGCACGCGGGAAGGCGTTGCGACCCGCGTAGGACGCCGCGTCACCGAGACCGTACTCGATGCGGAGCAGCTGGTTGTACTTGTTGACGCGCTCGCCGCGGGCCGGTGCACCGGTCTTGATCTGGCCGGAGTTGGTGGCCACAGCGAGATCGGCGATCGTCGTGTCCTCGGTCTCGCCGGAGCGGTGCGACGTCATCGACTTGAAGCCTGCACGGTGTGCTGCCTCGACGGCGTCGAGGGTCTCCGTGAGGGTGCCGATCTGGTTGACCTTGACGAGGAGGGCGTTCGCGGAGCGGCCCTTGATACCACGGGCGAGACGCTCGGGGTTGGTGACGAACAGGTCGTCGCCGACGATCTGGACGCGGTCACCGATCTGTGCGGTGAGGGATGCCCAGTCCTCCCACTCGTCCTCGGACAGCGGGTCCTCGATGGAGACGAGCGGGTAGTCGGCAACGAGCTTCTCGTAGTAGGCGATCATCTCGTCGGCGGTCTTCTGGCCGCCTTCGAACGTGTACGCGCCGTCCTTGAAGAACTCGGTCGAGGCGACGTCAAGAGCAAGGGCGATGTCCTTGCCCGGCTCGAGGCCGGCCTTGACGATGGCGTCGACGATGAGGTCGAGCGCTGCCGCGTTGGAGTCGAGGTTCGGTGCGAAGCCGCCCTCATCGCCCAGACCCGTGTTGAGGCCGCGCTCCTTGAGGACCGACTTGAGGGAGTGGTAGACCTCTGCACCCCAGCGGACCGACTCCTTGAACGTGGGAGCGCCGACGGGAGCGATCATGAACTCCTGGATGTCAACGTTGGAGTCCGCATGGGATCCGCCGTTGAGGATGTTCATCATCGGGACGGGCAGAACGTGGGCGTTCGGGCCGCCGAGGTAGCGGTAGAGGGGCAGGCCAGCGGACTCTGCTGCTGCCTTCGCCACGGCGAGAGACACGCCGAGAATGGCGTTGGCGCCGAGCTTCGCCTTGTTGGGCGTGCCGTCGAGGTCGATGAGGACCTGGTCGAGGACGCGCTGCTCGTCGGCCTCCAGGCCGACAACCTCGGGCTCGATGATTTCGATGACGGCGTCGACGGCCTGCTCGACACCCTTGCCCAGGTAGCGACCCTTGTCACCGTCACGGAGTTCAACGGCTTCGAAGGCGCCTGTCGAAGCTCCCGAGGGAACCTGTGCGATGGCGTAGGCACCATCGTCCAGCTGCACCTCAACTTCAACGGTCGGGTTGCCACGGGAATCAAGAATTTCACGGGCGTTCAGTGCCTCAATAATGGCCACTGGGACTCCTTCACAAGATAGACATGCGGTCGTATAACCACCACTCAGTCTAGTCTGGAAAGGGACGTTTGTATCTGGGACTTTGCGACCGGCCTGTGATATTCACCGGTTGGTGAACGATTGTTCACCAACACGGACGAAGGTTCACATCTCGGGAGCGGTCAGATACTCGGCTGTTCGCTCGTCACGTAGTCACGGACCAGGGGCGCGATCGCGAAATTCTCGCTATCCCACGTCCCGAAGCGCGGGTTGACCTCGACATCGGCCTCCCCGAGAGCGGTAAGGACCGGGTTGATCTCGTCGACCGTGTACAGGCCCTGCTGGACAACGAGCGTGAACGCGAGGAAATCGATCATCTCGTCGGTGGCGGCGGAGTATTCGCCGTCCGGGTTGAGGCCGAGCTGGCTGAACACCGTCTGGCGCATCTCCTCCGGCACGGACAGTCCCGCGTCGGCGATGATCTCGTTCGCCACTTCAGCGTTGATCATCATGTTGAGGACACCGTCCGCCAGCGAGTTGACGCCGTTGTCCTGGAAGTCGGCCTGCACCTGGGCAAGCTCAGCAATGGTGATCGTCTCACCGTTGACCTGGGCCGCGGACGACGGGTTGGCCGAGCATGCGGCCATGAGCAGGCCTGCGCCGACAAGCGCAACAAGCTTCTTCACTGTTCCTCCAAGGGATCGACTGCTGTCATGATATGCCTTTTCACGGGCGTTGCCCTGTCTGATCGGGATTGTTGCCGCCGCGTCCCTCAGCATCCGGCAGGAAAACCGATTGCAGGAGTGCCGTGAACCATTCTCCGAACTCCTCGTTCATGACGAGCTCCGGGGCTGAGCCGAGGCGGGCCGCCCCCTTGACGGGGAGCGGAATAAGGACCGATCGTACGGCAGGCTTGAGAACGGTGCGCGGATGGAGGCGCTTGAGCCTGGCCTGGCGCGAATCCGGGAGGGCTACCGGGTACATTCTCAGGTACTCGCCCTGCACGACAGCGTCCTCGAGCTTCGCTTCCCTCATCGTCTCCCTGATCTGGGACACGAGGAACATGCGCTCCACCGCGGGCGGGATCGGCCCGTAGCGGTCGAGGAGTTCGGCACGGATCTCGTCGCGGGCGGCCTCACTTGTCGCGTTCGCCACCTTCGAGTAGATATCGAGGCGGAGGCTCTCCTGCGGCACGTAGGTCGTCGGCACGGCCGCCTCGATCGGCAGATCGAGTCTGATGGGTGCAGGTTCGGGTTCGTCTCGACGCCCGCCTGACAGCATGGCCTGCATGGCCTCGACCTGTTCGGAGATCATCCGCACGTAGAGGTCGAATCCGACTCCGGCGATGTGCCCGGACTGTTCACCGCCGAGCAGGTTCCCCGCTCCGCGGATCTCGAGGTCTTTCATCGCGACCTGGATGCCGGAGCCGAGGTGGGTGTGGGAGGCGATGGTGCGGAGTCTCGCGACCGCGGTCTCCGTCATGGCCTTGTCCACCGGGTACAGGAAGTAGGCGTAGGCGCGTTCGCGCCCGCGGCCGACGCGCCCGCGCAGCTGATGGAGTTGGGACAGACCCAGACGCTCCGCGTTATCGACGATGAGGGTGTTGGCGTTCGAGATGTCGAGGCCTGTCTCGATAATCGTTGTGCAGACGAGGACGTCGATCTCGCGATCCCAGAACTGTTGGATGATGGTCTCGAGCTGTTTCTCGCTCATCTTCCCGTGAGCGACGCCGACACGAGCCTCGGGGACGAGCTCTTCGATGGCCTTCGCTCGCGCCCGGATGCTCTGCACCCGATTGTGGACGTAGAACACCTGCCCGTCGCGGAGGAGTTCGCGGCGGATCGCGGCCGTCACCTGCTTCTCCTCGGCAGGTCCGACATACGTGAGGATGGGGTGGCGCTCTTCTGGTGGCGTCGCGAGTGTCGACATCTCGCGGATGCCGGTGACTGCCATCTCCAGCGTTCGCGGGATCGGTGTCGCGGACATGGAGAGCACATCGACATTGGCGCGCAGCTGAGTCAGGGTCTCCTTGTGCTCGACGCCGAAGCGCTGCTCCTCATCGATGATGACGAGGCCGAGATCCTTGAAGGAGATGGAGCCGGTGAGGAGGCGGTGCGTGCCGACGACGACGTCGATCGTGCCATCGGCGATGCCGCGCTTGACGCGCTCCGATTCCTCTTCCGACTGGAAACGCGACAGTCCGGCCACGGTGACGGGGAAGCCCGCGTAGCGCTCCTCGAAGGTCTCCAAATGTTGCGAGACGAGAAGCGTGGTGGGGACGAGGACCGCCACCTGTTTCGAATCCTGGACTGCTTTGAAGGCGGCGCGGATCGCGATCTCCGTCTTGCCGTACCCGACATCGCCGGAGATGAGACGATCCATGGGAGTCGGCGACTCCATGTCCCGCTTCACTTCCTCAATCGTCGCCAGCTGGTCCGGAGTCTCCACGTAGGCGAACGCGTCCTCGAGCTCCCGCTGCCACGGCGTATCGGGAGAGAACTGGTAGCCCTTCGTGGCCTTGCGCGTCGCGTAGAGACGGACGAGCTCACCTGCGATCGCCTCGGTCGCCTTACGGGCTTTCGCCTTCGTCTTCGACCAGTCCGCCCCTCCCATCTTCGACACCTGGGGGGATTCGGACCCGGAGTATCGGGAGACGAGATCGAGGGAATCCGTGGGGATCCACAGCTGGTCGCCAGGCATGCCCCGCTTCGACGGAGCATATTCGACGACGAGGTATTCGCGCTTGGCACCATCGGTACCGTCGATCGCGCGAGCATCCATCCGCAGGAACTTGCCGACGCCGTGATGGTCGTGGACGATGTAGTCGCCTGGGCTCAACTGGAGAGGGTCGACACCCGCGCGCCTGCGCGACGGCATCTTCCTCATATCCTTCGTCGAGGAGCCCCCGCGTCCCGTCATGTCAGAGGCGGCGAGGACGGCAAGCTTGATGCTGGGGATGAGGAAACCGGTGGAGATGGGTGCGGCGGTGACCGTGACGACGCCAGGAATCTCCTCGACGAGCTCGGGAACGAACTCTGCCGAGATGTCGTGCGCGTTGAGTTCGGAGGCGATACGGCGTCCGAGACCTCCGCCCTCGACCACGATGACGGGCCACCAGCCCTGCTGGGCCAGCAGCCCCATGTCTTTCAGGGCGCCGTCCATGTTCCCGTGGAATGTCTTGGGCTCCTGAGCATCGACGACCGTCGCATCGGGATCGCCCGTGAAACCACCGAACGTCCACCATGCCATGCCGCGCTCACGCACACCGCGGCGCACGTTCTCGATGGTCAGGAACGACGCATCCGAGACGGTGATGGGAACGTCGCCGCCCGCGGCGGCGGAGGACCAGGCGGCCGCAAGGAACTCTTCTGTCGTCGCGACAAGATCCTGGCTGCGGGAGAACACGCGCTCTGGCTGGACGACGACGACTCGTGACATCGGATCGAACAGCTCATGGACGGGCTGCATCCCGCCAGCAAGGATGGGGGCGAGGGACTCCATGCCCTCGACGGCGATACCCTGGGCGATCTTCTCGAGCATGTCGCGTGCGCCGGGAAGATCATCCGCTGCACGACGGGCCCGTTCACGAACGTCTCCATCGATGAGGATCTCGCGGCACGGCGGTGCGTACAGGCTCTCGACTACGTCGAGCGACCTCTGGTCGGCAACCGCGAAGGAACGGATCTCGTCCACCTCGTCACCGAAGAACTCGATACGGAGCGGATGCGGCTCGGTCGGCGGGAAGACGTCGAGGATGCCGCCGCGGATCGCGAACTGTCCGCGCGAATCGACCATGTCGACCCGAACATAGGCGGCGTTGACGAGAGCTGTCGCGAGGGACTCCAGCTCGATCGTGTCTCCCGTGGCCACCCGAACCGGTGCCATCTCCCCCAGGCCCGCAACGACGGGCTGAAGGAGCGCCCTGATGGGGACGACGAGGACGGAGAGCTTATCGAATTCCTCCGGATGTGCGAGACGGCGCAGGACGGACAGTCGCTTCGCGACAGTGTCAGCCCGTGGCGAGAGGCGCTCATGGGGAAGCGTCTCCCACGAGGGCAGGAAATCGACCTGCTCACGCGGCAGGTAGGCCGCGAGGGCACCGACGAGCTCTTCGCCGTCGCGACCTGTCGGTGTGATAGCGATCGTGGGGCGATCCCCATCGGTCGCAAGCAGTGAGAGCGCTCCGGGGATAAGGCCGAGCGGCATTCCCACGTTGAGGAGCGGGTCGCGGCTGACGGGCAGTGACGACAGGGTCGGCTCGTGGCGCAGCCGCTGCAGGAGTGCGGTGAAATCCATCAGAGCGAATGCAGGCGGGCCTGGGCCGCGACGAAACCAATGTTGAGGACGTCCTCAACAGCATCCGCCGCCTTTGCCACCGTCACGTCATATTCCGTCCGTGCCTTGCCCACGAGGGGGCTGAGCACGAAATCGGCAGCGTCCTGTGAACCGGGAGGCCTGCCGACACCGATCCGGAGCCGCTGATAGTTCTTCGAACCGATGGAGGTCGAGATCGACTTGAGGCCGTTGTGGCCGCCCTCCCCGCCGCCGTCCTTCAACCGCAGCTGGTGTGCTGGCAGGTCCAGATCGTCGTGGATGACAAGCAACTCGGACGGTTCGATCTTGAAATACTTGAGCAGCGCCGACACCGGCCCGCCGGACACGTTCATGTAGCTGTCGCAGATGCCGAGGACGAAGCTGCCTTCGCCCAAGGGGGCGGAGTTCACTCTGCCCGTCATGATGTATGTGCGGGAGCGGTGCGCCGAGAGCTTACCGCCCGTGCGACGCACCAGCTCGTCGATCACCATGTGACCGACATTGTGCCTCGTATTCGCATACTTCGGTCCCGGATTGCCGAGACCAACTATTGCCTTCATACCAGCTCCCATGACGAGCGCCCGGGACATGCCCGGGCGCTCATCGTTCAATTACTCAGAATCTGCATTCGCAGCAGCAGCGCCGGCCTCGTCGGACGCTGCGGACGCAGCGGCAGCATCGGCCTCTTCGAGGGCGGCGTCTCCCTGGGGGACGATGACGGAGACGACGAGATCCTCGGGATCCATCTCTGTCGATGCGCCTTCGCCGAGCTCGAGATCGGCGATGCGGAACTGCGTGCCTGCAGGCTTGCCTTCGACGTTGACCTCGATCGACTCGGGGATTGCCGTGGCGTTCGCCATGATCGTGACGGTGAGAAGATCGGTCGTGACTGCGGTGCCCGGAGCGGACTCGCCGACGATCGTGACGGGGACGGTGACCTCAACCTGCTCGCCAGCGCGAATCGCGATGAGGTCGACGTGCTCGATGTCCCACGTCATGGGGTGACGCTGGATGTCACGGACGAGTGCGAGCTGGTCCTTGCCGTCCACCTGGACGGTGACGAGGGCGTTCTGGTTGTGGCGCACGGCGAGGAACGTCTCGTGGGCGTCAAGAGCAATGTGGATCGTCTCGGCGCCGTGGCCGTAGACGACGGCGGGAACGAGGCCTGCGCGGCGGAGGCGACGAGCAGCGCCCTTGCCGAAGTCTTCGCGTGTGGTGTTGGTCAGCTTGACGGAATCAACCATGGTGTCTCCTTATAGTTCGGCACGTGTGTGCATGAGCCTCGTAGGCCATGTGCCGGGTGACACTGGGACCGCGTCGATAACGGAGTGCGGACGTATCCGCCTCCCTCGCCGAGGCAACCCATACATGGTAACGCACCCGGGGTTGACGAGCGAAGGGGAGCCGTTATGGCTCCCCTCACGTCTCGCGGCTGGCTTAGGAATGAGCTCCGTCGAAGAGGCTCGTGACCGAACCGTCGTCGAAGACCTCGTGGATCGCACGGCCGAGAACGGGTGCGATGGGGAGGACTGTCAGCTCCTTGAAGCGCTTGTCCCGTTCGATCGGGACAGTGTCTGTCACGATCACTTCCCGAGCGCCGGACTCGGACAGTCGCTTGACTGCGGGCTCGGACAGCACGCCGTGCGTGGCCGCCACGATGACATCGGCGGCGCCTGCCTCGAGGAGGACGCGCACCGCCTCACAGATCGTGCCGCCAGTGTCGATGAGATCGTCGACGAGCACACAGGTGCGGCCCTGGACGTCGCCGACGACACGGTTGGCAACCGCCTGGTTGGGGCGGGAGATGTCACGCGTCTTGTGGACGAAGGCAAGCGGGGTGCCGCCAAGGCGGTCCGCCCACTGTTCGGCGACGCGGATGCGGCCAGCATCCGGCGAGACGACTGCCGTGTTCTGGGGATCGATGCGGGTGCGCACGTATTCCACGAGTGTGGGCATGGCCCACAGGTGGTCGACGGGGCCGTCGAAGAAGCCCTGCGCCTGGGCGGCGTGCAGGTCGACGCTCATGATCCTGTCCGCACCGGCCTGCTTGTACAGGTCGGAGATGAGACGAGCGGAGATCGGCTCGCGGCCGCGATGCTTCTTGTCCTGGCGTGCGTAGGGGTAGAAGGGTGCGACGACGGTGATGCGCTTGGCGGATGCTCGCTTGAGGGCGTCCACCATGATGAGGGACTCCATGAGCCACTTGTTGACCGGAGGGGTGTGGGTTTGGATGATGAAGGCGTCTGCTCCGCGGACGGACTCATCGAAACGGACGTAGATCTCGCCGTTCGCGAAGTCGTAGATCGTGTTCGGGAGAAGATCGATGTCAAGGTATTCGGCAACTTCGGCTGCCAGCCCCGGGTGCGACCGCCCGCTGGCGATCACGAGGTGTTTAGCTCCGGTGGAGTGGATACCGGTCATGACTGTCCGTCCTTAATCGAGCTGTCGTTCTTGAGTGAGGTGTGGGAGTGGTGTGCGAACGAAACATCGACGCCGGGTCCGACATGGACGGAGTCGAGGTAGACGTGGGGGCCGACTGCGGCACCCGTGGAGATCGAGGTTGACCCAGTCAGGTAGCTTCCGGGGCGGACGAGCGTGTCCTCCTCGAATGTCACCCCGACCTCGACCCAGGTGGAGGAGGGATCTTCGACCGTGACGCCCGCCCTCATGGCCTTCTCGAGGAGACGGCGGTTCATGATCGAACGGAGCGCGGCAAGCTGAACCCTGTCGTTGACGCCCTCGACGCAGAGCGGATCACCCAGGTAGGAGCCGATCGGGATGCCCTGCTTGTAGGCGTTGGAGATCACGTCGGTCAGGTACATCTCGCCCTGCGCATTGTCCGTCCCCAGGCCGTTGAGCATGGTGCGGAGAAGCCCAGCATCGAAAACGTACATGGAGGAGTTGATCTCGTCGATCTCAAGCTGTTCGGGGGTGGCGTCCCGATGCTCGACGATGGAGGAGATGATGCCGGCCTCGTCGCGGACGATACGCCCGTAGCCCGTCGCGTCCGGCACCCGGGTCGTCAAGACGGTGATGTCATTGCCCTCGTGTGCCGCCATGAGGCCCACCAGGGTGTCCCCGTCGAGCAGAGGAGTATCCGCGGCCGTCACGAGGACGGGCCCCTCGAGATCGTCAGGGAGTGCCTGGAGGCCGCACCAGACGGCCCGCCCGGTGCCCGGAATCTCGTCCTGGTCGGCAATGATCGCCTCGGGGGCGATGTCGGCGATGTGGGCGGCTACCAGGTCTCTCTGGTGGCGCACGACAACGACGAGCCTTTCAGGTTCGACTGCTGATGCGGCGTGGAGGACGTGACCCACGAGGGAGCGTCCGCACACGTCGTGGAGCACTTTCGGGGTCGAAGATTTCATTCGAGTCCCGGCACCAGCGGCCAGAACGATTACTGTGGGGCGATGCTCGCTCGTCACGGTCAACTCTCTCATCACGATCTCAACCCTACGACGGAAAGTGGCGTTGGTGCGCCTATTCCCTCGACTTTGTGGCTCCGCCCTCAGGGTTCGAACCTGAACTAAAGGCTTCAAAGGCCTCTGTGCTGCCATTACACCAGGGCGGATTGCACAGGCTCCAGTCTGCCAGGTTGTGCGGGGGTGAGACAAAGCATCGGCGCGGAATGTTCTGGAATACTGGTCACATGAACGATGCTCCCGCACGAAAAGTTCGCATGTCACGGTCCGAACGCCGTCTCCAGCTCATCGAGATCGCTCGCGCCAGCTTCTCGCAGCGCGGCTACGATGCCACGTCGATCGAGGAGATCACGCTCGCAGCCGGTGTCTCCAAACCTGTCCTCTACGAACACTTCGGGGGCAAAGAAGGCCTCTACCAGGTCATCGTGGACAGGGAGATCAACGTTCTCATGTCGACCCTTGCCGTGTCCCTCCCGGAGGACGCGACCCCGCGCAAGGCTCTCGGGGACACGATCCTCGCGCTCCTCGACTACCTCGAATCGAACCCGGATGGGTATCGTCTTCTCGCCCACCAATCCCCCGCAGGCGTGTCGACGGGGGTGTTCTCCCCGGTGATCGGTGAGGTCACGGAGCACCTGACGGGCCTCATGGCCGCCATGTTCGAGCGGCAGGGCTTCGATCCGGCGATCCTCCCCCTCTACGGGCAGCTCCTCGGGGGCGCTGTCGCGCAGGTCGGCATGTGGTGGATTGCGGAGCGTGAGGCCGAGGCGGCGGGTGAGCCGGTCCAGTCGCGATCGAAGCAGGACATTGCCGATCACACGGTCAACCTGCTGTGGAATGGTCTGCACCGTCTCGAGCTCCATCCGCAGCCCGTCACGCGCAACGACGGCAGGGAGACTCCAGGCGCCGCCGACTAGCTGTACCCGGCCATGAGGTTGGTGGCGTTGGTCGGTTTGCGTAAAGGGGGAACCTCCGTGCTTAGTGGAGATATCTGACGTCTTCACAACCACGGAGGTTCTCGTGTCCCATCGTCATGCCCGGCTCTGCGCCGGGCACAGCATCCGTCAGAAGTTCATCAAGCCGCACTGCCCATGGCAGAACGGAAAGGTCGAAGGCTTCAACCGGACCCTGCAGACCGAGTGGGCATACCGGCACGTCTTCACCTGCAGCGAGCACCGCACCGCAGCACTTGCACCCTGGCTCGAGTACGACAACAATGAACGACGCCACTCAGCACTCGGAGGCAAGCCACCCATTAGCCGACTGCCACCAACGTCCTGACCGGGTACAACTAGCTCCTGACGAGAGGTCCGTGGCGGGCTCGTGTAGATTCGAGACTGCACAGAACTCATCACATCGTAAGGAGCTCCTCATGCTTGCCATAGAGGACCTGTACAAATCGTACGGCCCCGTGACAGCACTGGATGGACTATCTTTCCACGTCAATCCGGGAGAAATGTTTGGATTCGTGGGCTCGAATGGTGCCGGCAAGACAACCGCCATGCGCATCATCCTCGGCGTCCTCTCATCCGATTCCGGCCGTGTCACGTGGAAGGGCCAGCCGCTCGACCATCGCACCCGCCGCGAGATCGGCTACATGCCGGAAGAGCGCGGACTCTATCCCCGCATGAAAGTCGGGGACCAATTGGTCTATCTCGCTCAGCTGCACGGGGTCTCCCCTGCCCAGGCTGTCACAGACATGGAGCTGTGGACGGAGAAGCTCGGTATCGAGCATCGCAGGAACGATCTCGTCCAGACCCTCTCCCTCGGCAACCAGCAGCGCGTCCAGCTCGCCGCCGCCCTCGTCTCGGACCCCCAGATCATGGTTCTCGACGAGCCGTTCTCCGGCCTTGACCCCGTCGCCGTCGATGTCATGTCCGAGGTGCTCCGGGAGAAGACCCGCCAGGGCGTTCCCGTCATCTTCTCCTCCCACCAGCTGGATCTTGTCGAGAGGCTATGCGACCGGGTGGGTATCGTCTCCGCCGGCTCGATGGTCACCGTCGGCGCGATCGACGACCTGCGCCAGACCGAAACCCCAGAGTATGTTCTCGTCACGCGCGCGGACTCGCAGGCTACGTTCGAGGGTGTGACGATCAGCGCCGAGGAGACTCGCGGCGAGACACTGATCCGCACGTTCGTCACTCCCCCGGGCTATGACGAGCAGCAGATCCTGCGCACGGCCATGGCAGCCGGCCCTGTCTATGAGTTCTCCCGCCGCCGTCCCCACCTCGAAGAGCTCTTCCGCCACGTCGTCTCGACCGGTCCCGGCACCGAGAAGGAGAACTGATGCAGTCCGTATACCTCGTCGCGCGCCGCGAGTTCCAGGCGCAGCTCCGATCCAAATCCCTCATCGTTTCCACGATCGTCATGGCGATCCTCATCATTGCCGCCGGTGTTCTCGGCAAGGTCCTCCTCGAACGCGATGCGGAGACGGAGGTCGTCGCGGCAACCGTGGGCGTGACCGACTCTGCCATGCCACTCGCCGACACTCTAGAAGAATCGGGCCTCGTCGTGGTCGAGGCCACCGGCACGCCGGAGGACATCCTGGCGGGCGATGAGAGTCTCGATGCTCTCATCACCGCGGAGCCTGGCAACCCCATCATCTTCGCGCTGGATGGCGCGGAGAACCTCGATCTCATCACGACAATCACCCAGACTGCCGCGACAGACTATGTCATCACGGAGCAGTTCGGCGATGAGGCAACGTCTGAGGCTCTCGAGGCCATATCCCAGGCGCAGAACCTGGCGGCCACGATCATCGGGAGTTCCGACTTCGATCCCGTCCAGTTCTTCGTCGCCCTCCTGACGGTCTCCCTCGTCTACGGCATGATCGTGTTCGGCATCTCGATCCTGGCCACGGGCGTGGTCGAGGAGAAGACGTCACGGGTGGTCGAGATCCTGTTGGCAACAATCCGGCCCCGCACTCTCCTCATGGGGAAGTTCCTCGGCATCGGCCTCGCGATCCTGTCGATGGTGGCGGTCTACGTCGCCGCGATCGTCATCGCAGCCACGATCGCCGGGCTCCTGCCGGACGTGAACATTGCGACCTACATCCCCATGCTTCTCGTGTGGGTTCTCCTCGGATACATCATCTACGCGTCGATCACGGGCGGCCTGGCGGCCACCGTCTCACGCCAGGAGGACATCGGTGCGATCACGGGGCCGATGGTGTTCCTCTCGATCGTCCCGTTCTATTTCGCGATGTTCTACGTGCCGGACAATCCTGACTCGACTCTCACCCAGATCGTCGGCTTCGTTCCGTTCTTCAGCCCGTTCGTCATGCCGGTGAGAGCGGCATTCACGGACCTTCCCGCAACCGATCTCATCATCGCCATCGGCCTGTGCCTCGTCACCATTCCGCTCCTCGCGGCCCTGGCGGGGAAGATCTACGAACGATCGATCCTGCACACGGGTACCCGGATGAAGATCATGGAGGCGCTCCGCTCAGCCTAGGCCTCGCACCGCGCTGTCTTGGGGATCGACCGGTCACGGTCGGTCCCCATCTCCATGTCTCGAGGGGCGTCGACTATGCTGTTTCGCCGCTGAACGGCACGAGCATGTCGCGGAGAATACGGCTCATGGTGTGCTGGTCCTCGGCGGAGATGTGCTGCACCATCGCCGCTTCGCTGCGGAGCAGGTCCTCCATCGCACGGTCGGACTTGGTGATGCCGAGGGGGGTTGCCCGCACGTACTTGATGCGGCGATCGCGAGAATCCTGGTGGCGGATGGCATGGCCGCGCTCCACCATCGTATTGATCCGGTGGGTGAGGGTGCCTGAGGCGACAAGGAGCTCGGACATGAACTGGGAGGGCTGCGCCTGATAGGGCTCCCCCTGCCTGCGCAGGAGGGACAGCATCTCGAACTCCCACACGTCCAAACCGTGAGCAGCGAACGCCTGTCGGCGGAACTTGTCGAGATGACGGTTGAGGCGCAGAAGGCGAGAAAAGATCTCGAGCGGTGATGAGTCGAGATCTTGGCGTTCACGCTTCCACGCGGCAACGATCTCATCAACCTCATCGCTATGGCCACCACTGGTATTCATCACAACAGAATACTCGATATCGAGATTTCTTTGATAGCGGCCGCGGTCAGTTCGATGCCGTGAGTCCGAGGTGGGCGATATAGGCGGTGCCGGTGGCCCGCCATCCCTCCTCGCTCGGATGGAGGAGGCCGGAGATCCTTCCGCTCGTGAGGATCCAGCTGTCATCGCTCCCCAGTCCGTGGCCCTCCCATATGGGGGTGAGAGTCTCGACGTAGAAGACGCCGCCGATCTCGTCGTCCAGCTCATCCGCGAGCTGACGGAGATCGTTCTCCCAATCCTCCTGGAGATCGTTGACTTCTGCCGTGACGTCGAGACTGCCGATGGTGCGGTCGATCCCCACATCCAAGATTCTCGGGTAGGGCACGATGTGGATCCGAGCATCGGGTGCGATGGTGCGGATCTCGAGGAGAGCATCGCGCTGCTGGTCGATGACATCGCCGACCGTCTCGGCCGCTTCCTCGAGGGCGTTGGCGCACCGCGTTTCGCTGTTCTGGATGAGGCAGATGCCGGCGATCTGGACGAAGCCGACGTTGTTTCCGCCGATCGTGACGAAGACATCGGTCGCACCAGAGACGGATTCAACCTGGGGCGGGAGTGTGATGACGCAAGCGTTACCTGTCACTGCCGCCGTAGCGCCGACCATGTCTGTCGAACAGTCAGAGCCCAGACGCCGTTCGTCGATGATCCGTGTTCCCTCGAGGTCCTCGACCAGTGCACCACTGCATGCCGCGTTGGTGACGTCCACTCCGAAGAAGCGCCCGACATCTTCGATCGCAGCTTGGAAAGAGCGCCCGCAAGGGTCATCGCTATAGTCCCCCGCGCCAGCGCCCGACGCATACGAGTCCCCGAGCATGACCGGGTTGAGATTGATCCCCTGGACGAGGAGCAGTCCCGCCGCGAGCAGACCGGCCACAACACTCATTTTCGTCCTTTAAGGATGAGCGATGGCGGGGTGGGCCGTCCGCGCCTCATTCCGCCTGCTCCGCGGCCCACAGCCATTCCTCTTCGAGTTCGTCGATGCGGGTCTGGATGCGGGAGGCGTCTTCGCTGAGCTTCGCGAGCTTCTCGAAGTCGAGTGCGGCCACCACCTGCTCGGCTTGGACTCGTGCAAGATTCTCTCGCTCTTTCGCGAGCTGACGTTCGACTCGCGCCATCGTCTTCCGTGCCGTGCGTGCTATCGCAGCATCGGAGACTGTTGCGGCGGGATTGTCCTCGACGATCTCTTCGACCGCCGCTTGCGCGCCTCGGAGGGCAAGATATTCATCGACGCCGCCCGGGAGGTCCCGGACGCGTCCGTCCATGATCGCCACCTGACGGTCGGTCACGCGTTCGAGCAGGTACCGGTCATGGGAGATGACGATGAGGGTGCCCGGCCAGCCGTCGAGGAGATCTTCGATCGCGGAGAGGGTGTCCGTGTCGAGGTCGTTTGTCGGTTCGTCCATGAGCAGCACGTTCGGGCTCGACATGAGGAGTCGGATGAGCTGGAGCCTGCGCCGCTCTCCTCCGGAGAGCCTGCCGACCTCGGTCCATGCTCGCTCCCTCGTGAAGCCGAGACGCTCAACAAGCTGGCTGGCGGTCATGTCCTTCCCGTCAACCTCAACCGTTGTCGCGATCGAGGAGACGGACTCGACAACCCTCATGTGTGCCACGTCGTCGAGTTCGGTTGTGTGCTGGGACAGCACGGCAAGCTTGACGGTCTTTCCCCGCTTGACTCTGCCTGTCGTGGGCTGGAGCCTGCCCGAGATCAGGCCGAGCAGGGTGGACTTGCCCGACCCGTTGGCGCCGACGATGCCGAGGCGTTCTCCTGGAGCGAGACGGAGCGTGGTCGTCTCGAGAACGTGCGTATCCCCGTACGAGAACGAAACGTCCTCAAGGTCGATGACATCCTTGCCGAGCCGTGCCGTCGCCATCTTCGTGAGTTCGACACGGTCGCGGGGCGCCGGCTCGTCCGCGATGAGGTCGTTCGCGGCATCGATGCGGAACTTCGGTTTCGAGGTGCGGGCGGGGGCACCCCGCCGCAGCCAGGCAAGCTCCTTGCGCAGAAGATTGTTCCGCTTCGCCTCGGTCTGGCTGCGCTGACGCTCACGCTCCGCTCTGGCGAGAATATAGGCCGCGTACCCGCCCTCGTACTGTTCGACCCGGCCCGGTTGGGGGTTCCTGCCTCCCGCACCGTCGTGCCCGGGAACAACTTCCCACATGCGATCGCAGACGGCATCGAGGAACCAGCGATCGTGGGTGACGGTCACGAGTGCGCCCTTGCCGCGGGAGAAACGATCGTTGAGGTAGCGGTGGAGATAGTCGACTCCGTCGACGTCGAGGTGGTTGGTCGGCTCATCGAGGATGACCACATCCGCGTCGGTGGTCAGCACCGAGCAGAGTGCCACCCTGCGGCGCTGGCCTCCCGAGAGTTCATTGACGCCCCGGTCAAGGTCCACGTCGGGGATCAGGCCGGTGTGAAGGTCGCGCACTGCTTTCTCCGAGGCCCACTCGTGTTCGGAGGCTGTCCCGTGGATCGCTTCCCGCACAGTCGTGTCGGCCAGCCTGTCCATCTGCGACAGCACTGCGAACCTCAGGCCCCCAGTCTTCGTCACGCGGCCCGTCTGGGCCTCCAGGTCACCGGTGAGGAGACGCAGCAGAGTGGATTTCCCGCCCCCGTTGGGCCCCACGACACCGATCCGTGCCCCGTCGTCCAAGCCAAGCGTGAGATCACCGAGGATGGGCCGGGAACCGAGGGTGACTCCAACCCCCTCCATCGACAACAGATGCGCCATCAGCTGCTCCTCACCACGTGTGCACCGGCGGCCGGGCCGTCGGCGCGAAGCGTCGACAGACCCTCCTGTCGAAGTACTCCGGCGAGAGCGTCAGCCGCCGTGTCGCTCTCGCAGAGAATCCCAATGGTCGGCCCCGAACCTGACAGGACGGTCGCTATTCCTGCTCCCTCGAGCCGCTCGAACAGCTCCCTCAGGTCGGGTCTGATCGTGAATGCTGGTTCTGCCAGATCGTTGATGAGCAGGCCTGCCACCTCGGCAACGCTGTCGGAGCCGAGTGCTTCAGTGAGATCGTCGACATCGGCCGGTTCGTGCGGCTCGGGATGAAGGAGGTCGTAGTGTCGGAACACGTCTGGGGTTGAAAGACCGTCACTGTCCGTGACAAGAACCCAGGATTGGAAGGCTCGGGGGGAGATGGGGAGGAGGTTTTCTCCGCGGCACGTTCCCAGCGCCAGGCCTCCCACCAATCCGAACGGCACATCGGAGCCGAGCCCTGCAGCCAGGCCGTGCAGGTCGGCGTGGGACAGCCCGAGCTCCCACAGTTCGTTGAGGGCCACGAGGGTGCCGGCGGCGTCCGCGCTTCCGCCTGCCATCCCCCCAGCCACGGGGATCTTCTTGTCGATCGTGATGGTAGCCCCGTAGTCCATGCCGGTGTGGTCATGAAGGGCCCGTGCCGCACGCAGGGCAAGATTGTTGTCATCGACGACGAGGTCGTTGCCCGTGATCGTCAAGGAGAGGCCCTCCGCGGGTGCCACGACGATCTCATCGGCCAGATCCAGGGCACAGAACACGGTCGTGAGCGGATGGTAGCCATCGGGACGGGCTCCGCCCACGCGGAGAGCCATATTGATCTTGGCGGGGGCATGGACGGTGACAGAACTCAACACCCTGTCAGGATACGCGGTTGGGCGCGTCAGCGCCCTATCCCCTCACGTTCGACAAAGGCTTTATCGGACGTTCGCTATCGCGACGAAGTCCTCGATCGTCAGCTTCTCACCCCGCTGGGAGGGGTCGATTCCGGCGGCGCGCAGCTTCTCTTCCGCACGCGCAGGACTGCCAGCCCACCCGGCGAGTGCCTGGCGCAGGGTCTTCCTGCGCTGGGAGAACGCGGCATCGATGACGGCGAAGACCTCAGCCCTATCCGCGTCGGGCTGGTCGCGCCGTTCGAAGCGGACGAGTGCCGAGTCGACGTTCGGCACGGGCCAGAAGACGGAGCGGGAGATCAGGGGGCCGCGAGTAGCCTCCGCATACCAGGCCGTCTTGACGGATGGCACTCCGTACGTGCGTGATCCTGGCGGGGCGGCGAGACGTTCGGCGACCTCAAGCTGCACCATGACGTCGACCACCCGGAGGGTGGGGAGCGCCTCGAGGGCTGTGAGGATGGCGGGGACTGCCACGTTGTAGGGCAGGTTCGCGACGAGATACGTCGGTGTGAAGGATTCAAGGGCGGGCGGCACAGCTAGTTCATGGTCGGCGATCTTCAGAGCATCGAACTCGGCTACCGCGAAACGTTCGGGACGATCATGCCTCTCCCCGACTGTCTCGGGAAGGGCGGCCGCGAGCTTCCTGTCGATCTCGATCGCAGACACGTAGGCGCCGGTCTCGAGCAGGGCAAGGGTGAGGGAACCCAGCCCCGGGCCGATCTCGAGGACGTGATCGTCCTCGGAGACGCCGGCGTGAGAGACGATCTTCCGGACCGTCCCACCATCGCCGACAAAGTTCTGGCCGAGTGTCTTCGTCGGTGTGATACCAAGCTTCGCGCTCAGAACACGGATATCACCCGGCGTGAGTAGCTCAGTACCAGCCACGTGAATACGAATGGTTCAGTGCGCCGCAGGGAGTGCCGTAGCGGCCCTGGATGTAGTCGAGGCCCCAGGCGATCTGGGTGGCCGGGTTGGTGCGCCAGTCCGCACCGTGGGACGCCATCTTCGAACCCGGCAGCGACTGGGGGATGCCGTACGCGCCGGAAGAGGGGTTCGCCGCAAGGTGGTTCCATCCCGACTCGCGCTGCCACAGGGTTTCGAGGCACTGGAACTCGGATGAGGACCAGCCCTTGTTGGCAACCATCTGCTGGGCGATGCCCTTCGAGCCGCCAGCATTGACGATGACGGGCTGGGCGGGCGCGGGGGCAGCCGCTTCGGTCTCGACGGCGGGAGCCGCCTGCGGAGCCTCGACGACCGGCTCCTTCGCGCCGACGGAGATGACTTCGTTGACGAGTTCGGATTTGCGGACGACGATGGTCTGCTCGCGGGACTGCTCTTCGCCGTCGACGAGGGTGACACGGTGCGTGATGCGGGTGACGCCGTTCTGGCCCGCGGTCGTGACCTTCTCGGTGCCCTTCTCGAGGGTGGGATCATCCTGGCGAATCGTCTCGAACTCTTCGACCTGTTCGTCGACGACATACTCGTAGGTGACGCGATCGATGACGACCTGCGTCTCCTCGTCCACCTCGGCGGCCAGATCGACGTTGACGATGTCGTCTCGGCCGATGACGATGCCGGCGGCGGCAAGTGCCTTGCCCCACGTCGTCTCGAGTGTCGTGATCTCCTGGACCGAACCGTCAACCTCGACCGTGATGGTCTTCGAGAGGTCCGGGGCTTCCGTGACGATCTGCAGCGGGAGGTCGGCAACGTTGGCGGCGGCATAGGCCGGCGCCGGGTTCGTATCAGTTGTCACCGCGACAGCGGAGAGAGCTGTGGCGGCCGCAAGTGCGGCAACCGCTCCGTAGCGGCGCGAGCTTACGCGATCGGCAGGCTTGACGCTCTGCGACCATGCTGCCGCCTGGGGAAGCATGTCGTGGACGGGTGCCTGCGGTACGGCAGGAGCCTGGTCCAGTCGGAGGGAGTGTCGTCCCATGAGAAACCTCGTCAGTCGTAATGTTCTGAATACTTCACCGAGTGTAATCAAAAATTGCTCGATTGTAACCAAAACGTGATCTAGGCTTCGGGGATTTTACCTGCCAGCGATGCCAGGAAACCGGGACGACATGCCGAACATCCTGGGATTTAACTGAAATAGACGCGATTCGTCGTCTCGACAATCTGCTCGCAAACAGTGACGAGAGGCACATTCCGAATCTCTGAGATCGCTCTCGCCGTCAGCGTCGCGAGGTAAGGAGCGTTGGGGCGTCCCCGATAGGGGTGCGCAGTGAGATAGGGGGCATCGGTTTCGACGAGGATGAGCTCGCTGGGCAGGATCTCCAGCGCCTCGCGCAGCTCGATATTCTTCGGGAAGGTCACCGTCCCCGAGAATGATGCATACCAGCCGTGCACGGCAAGGATCTCGGCGAGATGACGGTCGCCGGAGAAGCAGTGGAAGACGGTTCTCTCGGGGGCTCCCTCGTCGAGGAGGATGCGCACGGTGTCTTCGTGGGCGTCGCGATCATGGATCTGAAGGGGCAGGCCGAGCTCTTTCGCGAGGCGGATGTGCGCCCGGAACGATTCCTGCTGAGCACCCTTCCCTTCTTCTCCCGTCCTGAAATAGTCCAGGCCGGTCTCCCCGATCGCCACCACGTCCCGGGCCAGCTCCGCGACACGGTTGATCGCATCCGCGAGATCGTATTCACGATGATGGTCGGCTACGTTCGGCTCGAGACCATCGGGGGCGATCTCGCGCACCCCTGCGTGCATGGCGGCCTCGTTGGGGTGGATCGCTATCGCGGCAGAGAACTCGGGGTATGCATGAGCGAGCTCGATAACGTCCACGAGATCGGGGATCTCGCATCCGACCGTGATCGCATGAGACACCCCAGCCTTTATCATCGCCGCGATCTGCCCCTCGACCAGGAGCGGATATCGGAGATTCCCATCCTCGTCGACGCCCTGGACCTGGCCTTCCCGATCCTGACCCACGTGCGTGTGGTTATCGATGATCGGTATCGGCAGCGGCTCGGGGATGGGAGGGAAGAGGGACCGGCCTTTTTTGCTCACTTCTCTCCCAGGCGCGCAAGCTCCTCGTCGATCACCTCGGGATCGAGCTTGACGAACACGGGGCTCGGCTTGGCGATCGGAGTGCCGGGCACGACCGGCACGGAGGCCCAGGGCCTCAGATCCGTGTAGTCGCCCGTGATGATCGGATACGGATCGCCACCGTCGAGGTCGTCGACGTCGACGATGTGGGGCATGGGGGCAAGGGCCCCGTCGCCGCCGATGATGAGGTCGATCGCGTTCGACGAGTGCGGGAGGAACACGGACATCATCGTGTTGAGATCGGAGACGGCCTGGATGAGGACGTGCAGGATCGTGCCGAGACGTTCACGCTGCTCGGGGGCCTTGAGCTTGAAGGGCTCCGTGCGGGAGACGTACGAGTTGGCGACGCCGACGATGCGCATGAGCTCGGCCAATGCGGACCGCTGCTGATGGTTCTCGATGAGGGAACCGATCTTCTCGAAGCCTGCGCCGGTCTCGGCGAGAAGCTCACGGTCGACGTCTTCCAGGTCACCGCACGTGGGGATCTCGCCGAAATTCTTCGCGATCATCGCTGCCGTGCGGTTGACGAGGTTCCCCCAACCGGCGACGAGTTCGGAGTTGTTGCGTCGGACGAACTCAGCCCACGTGAAGTCCGAGTCGGAGGTTTCGGGGCCTGCGATCGAGATGAAGTATCGCAGAGCATCCGGCTGGTAGCGGGCGAGAACGTCCCGGACGTAGATGACGATCTTCTTCGATGAGGAGAACTTCTTCCCCTCCATCGTCAAGAACTCGGATGCGACGACCTGGGTGGGCAGGTTCAGTTCGCCGAATGAGCCGGGCTTCCCGCCCTTGTCGCCGCGACCGTTGTAGCCGAGAATCTCGGCCGGCCAGATCTGGCTGTGGAAGACGATATTGTCCTTGCCCATGAAGTAGTAGGAGAGCGCCTCCGGGTCTGTCCACCAGTCGCGCCACCGCTCGGGCTCGCCGACTCGGCGCGCCCACTCGATCGATGCCGAGAGGTAGCCGACAACCGCATCGAACCACACGTACAGGCGCTTGTTCGGCTTGTCTTCCCATCCCGGGACGGGGATGCCCCAGTCGATGTCGCGGGACATGGCGCGGGGTCTGATCTCCTCGAGGAGGTGCTGCGAGAACTTGATGACGTTGGGACGCCACAGGCCCGACTCCTCGCGCTGATCGAGCCAGCGTGCCAGCTCATCCGCGAGCGCGGGCAGGTCGAGGAAGTAGTGCTCGGTCTCGATGAATTCCGGGGTCTCGCCGTTGACCTTGGAGCGCGGGTTGATGAGCTCGACGGGATCGAGCTGGACGCCGCAGTTGTCGCACTGATCGCCGCGCGCGCCGTCGTAGTTGCAATGCGGGCAGGTGCCCTCGATGTACCGGTCCGGGAGGGTGCGTCCCGTGCTGGGAGACACCGCGCCCGACGTGGTCTCGACAAGCATGTACCCGTTGTCGCGCACCGTCTCGAACATGGATTGGACGACCGCATAGTGGTTGCGGGTCGTCGTGCGGGTGAAGAGGTCGTAGGACAGTCCGAGGGCGACGAGGTCCTCGACGATGATCCTGTTGTTACGATCCGCGAGATGCTTCGGGTCGATCCCCTCCTGCTCCGCTGCGACGAGGATCGGGGTACCGTGCTCGTCCGTGCCCGAGACCATGAGGACATCGTGGCCCACCATCCGCATATAGCGGGAGAAGACATCGGAGGGAACCCCGAATCCGGCGACATGGCCGATATGACGGGGGCCGTTTGCGTACGGCCATGCGACTGCGGAGAGTACTCGAGACATACCTCTAGGTTAATGCCTATCGCCCGGCAGTCGGAATCCCAGCCGCGAACATCACGCTCGGTTAGGATGGCGGGCATGAGCGACACATTCATGGAAGGCACCGAGCCGAGCGACGAGGAGACCCTGGCTGAGCTCCTTGTGAAGCCGCACCGGGCTCTCATTCTTGTCGATGTCCAACCGACGTTCTGCGAGGGCGGTGCTCTGGCCGTCGAGGGCGGCAACGCTGTCGCCCGGAGGATTGCGGAGTTCACCGACACGAACCGGGATAACTATGGGGTGATCGTGTCCACCCAGGACTGGCATATCGAGCCGGGTGACCATTTCTCCGATCAACCCGACTTCGTCGATACGTGGCCTCCGCACGGCGTGGCGGGAACAGAGGAGGCGGACCTTCATCCCGCCATTGCCCACCTGCCGGATGTGTCGGTCAAGAAGGGCCAGTACGCGGCCGCCTATTCGGGCTTCGAGGGGAAGACGGATGACGGTCGAACGCTGGCCGACATTCTCAAACATGCCGAGATCACGTCTGTCGACATCGTCGGCCTCGCCGAGTCCCACTGCGTCAAAGACACGGCATTGGATGCTCGGTCCTTCGTCGAGGAGGTGCGTGTGTTCTCCGACCTGACGGCCCCCGTCACAGAGGAGCTGGGCGTCAAGGCCCGGACGATCATGGAGGGCGCTGGAATCATCCAGCTCGAATCGAAGAACGCCTGGCTCTGAGGCCTGAGAGGCTGCTTCGGGAGAAGGACAGTGGGGAGCGCATATGCGCTCCCCACTGCGCTCCCTGGCACAGGGGCCACACCGGCCAGGGAACTACTTGACGTATCAAGCAATCATAAGCATAGCTTGATAACCTTTGACCTCTGATCTTTCTGCTACGTTTCACGTCGATAGATGTATAAGGTTCAACACAGAAACGGCATTTTGTCTCGATTATCCGGTTTTAGATACGACTCTCCCGCAGGGCGGCATCGTACAGATCCTTCTTCCGCACTCCGGTGCGTTCGGCGATGTAGGCCGCGGCCGCCTTCAACCTCATGCCAGCATCCGTGAGGAACAGAACCTCCGCGACAACATCCTCGGGCTGAAGCTCAGCATCCGGAGCTCCGCTGACGACAATCGTCACCTCTCCCTTCAGCCCCGGCTGCGCCCACTGGGCAAGGTCGAGCAGGCTCCCCCGCTTCACTTCCTCGTAGGTCTTCGTCAACTCGCGGCAGACGGCCGCCTCCCGATCCGCCCCGAAGTGTTCGGCCATGGCCGCGAGCGTGTCGCCCGTGCGATGTGGGGAATCGAAGAACACCATCGTCCGCTGCTCCCCCGCGAGCGCATGGAAGAGACGCGACCTGTCGCCGTCCTTGCGGGGCGCGAAGCCTTCGAAGCTGAACCTGTCTGTGGCGAGTCCGGAGATTGCGAGGGCAGTGAGGACCGCGGACGCCCCGGGGACGACGGTGACCGCGACCCCTTCGTCGTGCGCTCTGCGCACGAGCCGATAGCCGGGATCGGAGACGGTCGGCATTCCCGCGTCCGAGACGACAAGGACGGTCTGCCCTGCCCTCGCAGCATCGAGGAGTTCGCCTGATCTGTCGGCCTCGTTGTGATCATGGAAGGCGAGAATCCTTCCCGATAGCGGCACTTCCATCCGTCCCGCCAGGTTGAGGAGCCTCCGCGTGTCCTCGGCGGCGATGAGATCGGCCGATTCGAGGAGTGCCCGCAGTCTCGGCGTCGCATCACCAGCATCGCCGATGGGTGTTGCCGCCAGGTAGATTTTTCCGTCGCTCACTCGACAACTATCCCTCATGGGTCGCCTCCGCGTCACCCCGCGAGCAAAGTCCCCGTACACTCGTCATGTGACTGAAGAGGCTCCTTACGTGCACCGAGAGGCCGGCCGGCACCCATCGGCCCGCGTCCTGACGGACCTGGAATCGCGTGCCTGGGAGAGGGAACTGCGCGGCCGTCTGGGCCTGGGCTGGTCGACCCTCCCCACCCAGATCCGGATCTGGGGCTGGGTCGTGACGGGCCTTGCAGGCCTCCTGGCCGCATTGACTCGCTTCACTGGCCTGAATCACCCTCACCAGATGGTGTTCGACGAAACCTACTATGTGAAAGCCGGCTATTCCCTCATCACCTACGGGTATGAGAAGGATTGGGTCGGCGAGAATGCGGACGAAATGTTCGTCCAGGGTTCCGATGCTGCGGCGGATATCGTCGGCGACTACGTCGTCCATCCCCCGCTCGGAAAGTGGCTCATCGGCTTCGGGCAGGCTCTTTTCGGCACGGACAACGGGTTTGGGTGGCGGTTCGCGACAGCTCTTGCCGGGGTCCTCTCCGTCATTCTCGTCACCCGGATCGCTCTGCGGCTCTTCCGGTCCGTCCCTCTCGCGGCAGCCGCCGGGTTCTTCATGGCGCTCGACGGCGTCGGCATTGTGTTATCCCGAACGGGAATCCTCGACTCCCTCCTGGCAGCCTTCGTCTTGGCAGGATTCTGGGCTGTCCTGCGGGACCGAGAGTGGACGCGGGCCCGCCTGGCACGGCGCGTCGCGTCCGGGAGCGTCGACGAGGCGGGGGCACCGCGTTCTGCTGTCGGTCCTCTCATCTTGTTCCGTCCCTGGCTGATCGCGGCCGGCATCTTCATCGGACTCGGCTGCGGGGTGAAATGGTCCGCGGTCTACGCACTCGCCGTGTTCGGAATACTCGTCTTCGTCTGGGATACGTCCGCGAAGCGCACGCTCGGTGTGCGCCGCTGGTTCACGTCGGGGATCCTGACGGGCGGCATGCCAGCCTTCGTCAACTTCATTCCCATCGCCATCCCCACCTATCTGTTCGCGTGGCTCTCCTGGTTCCTGGACCCGCGGGGCTTCAAGAGGGGCTGGGCCGAGCAGCAGAGAAGCCTGGGAGAGGATGTTCCCTTCAGCCAGTTCGGCGACTCGATTGCCGAGTTCATTGCCTACCATCGGCAGATGTGGGACTTCCACACCGGTTTGAGCTCGGAACACACGTACATGTCCCAGCCGTGGGATTGGATCCTACAGCTCCGTCCCGTCAACTTCTATTGGCCTCCCGGGGAGAAGCTCGTCCAGGATTGCGGGGCGGAGCGCTGCGTCCAGGCCATTTCGTCGATCGGGAACCCTGCCATCTGGTGGCTGGCGGCGGCCTCACTCCTCGTCGTCATCTGGTTCGCTCTGCGCCGGGGCGATTGGAGGGCGTGGGCGATACTCGCCGGCTATGGGGCGATGTACCTGCCGTGGTTCAACTACATCGGCCGCACCATCTACCAGTTCTACTCGGTCGCCTTCCTCCCCTATGTTGTCCTGGCGCTCGTCTTCGCCCTCGGCTGGGTGACGGACATGCTGCCCGAGCCCACCCTCCACCGTCGGACGGTCAAGCGAGAGGATGATTGGACTCTCGATCTGGAGCCCCACACGAGCAGACGCGAGAACGTCGCCCCGTCCCACGCCAGCGCGGAATCCTCGGAATCCAGTTGGCTCCGTTCGGATGCTGCGGAGCCGGCGATGATCGCCGTGCAGGAACCGGTCGATCCTCTCGAGGAGGCTCTTGCCCGTTTCGATGATCCTGACCCGCTCGCCTATCGCCTGGCACCGGATTCACGCGGCGCCTGGGTGCTGGGAGTGACCGCTGGGATCGTTCTCCTGCTCAGCGTCTTCTGGTGGCCGCTGTGGACCGGTCTCACCGTCCCCTACGACTTCTGGCGGATCCATATCTGGCTGCCCGGCTGGTCCTAGGATTCCTGCCTTCGCTCACCTTCGCGTCCCACGAACCCGTCCATCGTCCCGTTGACCCCGAACAGGTCGGTGATCGTGTCGAGGACGGGCACTGGAAGAACCTTCATGAGCTTGATCGCGGCAGCAAAGGCTGGCATGACGAGAGACTGGCGGCCCGCCTCCATGCTGTCCAAAATGCTGTCGGCCACGTCGTCGACATCGAGGATCGGGAGGAGGCGCGGGAAGCGTGTCCGCACCCCGTCGAACATGCCTGTGTTGACGTAGTAGGGCTGGACGATCAGCGTGTGCAGCGGTGTCCCATCGTGGCGCAGTTCGGCACGCAGGGACTCCATGAATCCGATCGCGGCGAACTTCGAGGCCGAATAGTCGGTCTGCCGTGACACGCCGACGAGACCGGCGGCTGATGCGACGGTGACGATCGAACCCTTCTTCCGTTCGATCATGCCGGGAAGGAACTGTCGGACGACGCGATAGAGAGACAGGACATTGAGATCGAACGTCCTGGCGATGTCGTCCTCGCTCAGCTCGAGGAAGCGCTTCCCGGTGACGATGCCAGCATTGTTGATGACGATGTCGATGCGGCCCGCGGACAGGGTCTGCGCTCCGGCCTCGATGACGCTCTCGGGATCTGTCAGATCGACACGGCAGCACTCCGCCCTGCCTCCGAATGAACGGATCTCGTCGACGACAGCGCCCCCTGCCTCCTCGTCGATGTCCCACAGGATGATGCGGGCCGCTCCGCGGTTCGCGGCCCCGAGTGCCAGCGCTTTGCCGATGCCGGAGGCTCCTCCGGTGATGAGAACTTTCGCCCCAGCGAGAGGTGCACGCATTATCGTCCTAACCGTAGATACGTTTTCATGACCCGAGCCCACAGCTTTTCGCTGAGGAACGGGGGCGCCTGGAGTGGAAGGATGCGGGACGTTGCCACGGTCTGCGGCTCCGTATATTTCAGCAGCCCATTCTCACCATGCCGGCGGCCCAGGCCCGAGCCCTTCATCCCTCCCATCGGCGCATGCATCGACGCCCAGGCGGCGATATAGCCGTCGTTGACGTTGACGGTGCCGGCCTGGATGGCGGAGCCGAGAGTGCGCCCGCGAGACGGTGTGGTCCAGATGGAGGCGTTGAGCCCGTAGTCCGAGTCGTTTGCTCGGGCAATCGCTTCCCCAGCATCGGCAACCCGGTAGAGGGAGACGACGGGACCGAACGTCTCCTCCCGGCACACCATCATGGCCTCCGTGACGTCCGTGAGGACGGTCGGCGCATAAGCATATGGGGCGATCTCCGGGAGGGCGTGGCCGCCTGCCAGCACTGTCGCGCCCTTCCCCCGAGCATCCTCCACGTGCGCGGAGACCGTCTCGAGCTGGCGGGCTGAGATGAGGGGGCCCATGCCCGCCGACCACGAGTAGTCTCCCCGCACCTTCACCGCAGCCATGGCCGAGACGAATGCCGGCACGAAACGATCCCAGGCGGAATCCTCCACATAGATGCGTTCGATGGAGATGCAGAGCTGGCCGGAGTTCGAGGTGACAGCCTTGACGGCGGCGCGAACGGCACGACCCATCGGAGCATCATCGAGCACGATCAGGGGATTCTTTCCTCCCAGTTCGGCCGAGTAGCCGATGAGGCGCTCCCCCGCCTGCTGTCCGAGGATCCGTCCGGTCTTCGTCGATCCCGTGAACATGAGATAGTCCGATCCATCGACAAGCGGCTTCCCGAGAACCCCGCCGGGGCCCGCAACGACCTGGACAAGGTCGCTCGGCAATCCCGCTTCGACAAGGAGCGCCTTCGCCGCGAGCGCACACAGCACGGTGGACGAGTCCGGTTTGATGACGACGGCGTTGCCTGCCATGAGTGCCGCCAGAGCATCGGAGATCGCGAGGGTGAACGGATAGTTCCAGGGCGAGATCACTCCGACGACCCCAACCGGGTGATAGTTGACCTCCGTGTGCGACAGGAGCGGGAGCGCACCCGGCACTCGACGCGACCGCAGTGCCCGGGGTCCTGTCGTGGCGTAGTGTGCCGCCGTCATCGCAACATCGCTCACCTCTTCGAAAGCATGGGACCGTGCTTTGCCGTTCTCTGCCTGGATGAGGTCGAGGAGGGCGGACTCGTTCCGCCACACGAGGGCGGTCAGGTGTGTGAGAACTGTGGCCCGCTCACCGGCCGGGATTCGCGACCAAGAGGCCTGCGCGGCGCGTGCGCGTCCGATCGCGGCCGCCACGTCCTCCGGTCGACAGATCGGATAGGAGGCGATGGTCGCACCGTCGAGGGGCGAGACCACGTCCTCGTGGGGACGTTCCTCAGGGGCGGCGATCCACTGCGCGGGATCACCGATCAGCTGATCGATGGCGCGCTGGGCTCTGCCCATTCCCGTCTTCTTGTCTCTAGACGACCGATTCTCAGATGACACAGAATTCGTTCCCTTCGGGGTCTTCCATGACAATCCAGCCCTGACCGGATTCATTCGGCTCGAAGCGCTTGATGCGGATCGCGCCGCGGGACTCCAGCTCGTCAGCCCTGGCCTCCAACACCGCCATGTGCTTCTCTCCGCGCAAACCGGGAGCAGCGACGATATCGAGGTGGAGCCGGTTCTTCGCCGTCTTCTCCTCCGGAACTCTCTGGAAGTAGATCCTCGGGCCCTCCTCCCCGATCGGAACGATCGCGTCCCCGCTGTTCCACTCGTCCTCGGGGATGCCCTCGGCCGCCAGGTAGTCCTGCCACGACGCGAATCCATCGGGCGGGTCATCCCTGCGGTAGTGGAGGGCATAGGCCCAGAAGTCGGCGAGACGCCGAGGATCGACAGCGTCGAAAGAGAGCTGGATATTCATGGCTTCACGCTATCGGCAAGCTGAGCAAATCGGTAGAGAAACACAACATTGACTGCAGACGCGGAGTCACCCACCAATTAATTAAAACTGTTTTTATCGTGTAAATTAGTGGGTGTCAGCATCTCTCACATAGGAGCCCCAATGGCTTGTCAGTGCAATCACAACAATCTTCTCGAAGAAACCCTGGACGTCACGACGATCCCCCACTCGGTCCGCCACCCGGCGATCCTCGGTGCGATCTCTGCCCTGCCAGTCTTGGGCAGCATCCTCCTCAAAGCTCCCCATATGCCCAGCCCGCTGCTGGCCGAGGTGGCGGCACTCGAAGGCTCCTTCACACACGAGGTCGTCCAGGACGGTCCGAGCGAGTGGCTCGTCCGCATCAGCAGAGAAGGCTGATGGCGGCAGATGCTCGGGAGATCGGCGATCGCGCTCTCTCCCACTGCCCGGTATCCCACGATCAGGGGTCGTGGACGGTGTGGGGCAACGAGGAGGCACGCAGGGTCGCCGAAGATCCCGAGACCTACTCGAGCAGAGTATCCGCACACCTCTCGGTGCCGAATGGGATGGATGGGGAGCTGCACGGACAGTTCCGGGAGGTGGTGGATCGCTACCTCTCGGACGCTGTGATCCTTCCGCTCTATCCGAGCTTCGAGAGGATTGCGGAGACCGCCTACGCTTCGCTCGGGGACGAGTTCGACGGCAATGAGTTTGGGCGGATCGTCGCCGTACGCTGCCAGAGCGCCTGGCTCGGCTGGGATCCGTCGTACGAGGAGGAGCTCCTTGCCTGGATCACGGCCAACAGGGACGCGACTCGGTCCGGGGACAGGCGGCGCACCGCAGCTGTCGCCGCCGATTTCACTGCCATCATTCGGCGTATCCTCATTGATCATCGCCTCCATAGGAGAGACGATCCCACCTCTTCCCTCATGGCTGACACCGTGACAATCTCGGGGTTCGAACGCGCCCTGACAGAGGAGGAGATCGTGTCAATCCTCCGCAACTGGACATCGGGCGACCTGGGCTCGATCGCCTCCGCGATCGGCGTCGTCGCCCATTTCCTCGCCACGCATCAGTCGATTGCCGATGAGCTGCGGGACCAGATCGACAACCCGCGGGCTCTCGACCTGGCGCTCGACGAGATGCTCCGCATCGACGATCCGTTCGTCTCCAATCGCCGCATCACGACGCGTTCCGCCTCACTGGGCGGATGCGAGATCCCGGCCCGGAGCCGGGTGACCATTCATTGGACGAGCGCCAACCGCGACCCTCGCGCCTTCGGATATCCGGATGGGTACGACCCATGCGGACATCAGTCGCGAAACCTCGTCTACGGGGCAGGCCCGCACGCATGCCCGGGCCGCACCCTGTCGACGTTGGAGCTCAGGGGCGCGCTGGTCGCCATGCTCCGAGGCGGTGACCTTGCACTCACGGGGGCGTGCGAACGGGAGAGGATTCCGGTGGGAGGATGGGCGAAGGTCCCAGTGAGAAGGACCCCTCGTCCTGTCTCACTCTAGCCATCGGCACGCCGCCTGCGGACAATGGGACGATAGCATCTCTTCGTTAGCCGTCTAGAGCAGGACACGATGCCACACCAATCGAAGCCAGTCACCATCCTCATCACCGGACTCGCACTCTTCGCCATGTATTTCGGTGCCGGGAACCTTATTTTCCCCGCCATGATCGGCATGACAGGGGGCGACAACTTCGTGCCCGTCATCGTCGGCTTCCTGCTCACGGGAGTGGCCCTTCCGGTTCTCGGCATGATCGCGGCGTCCACGCAGCGCGAGGACGAGCAGGATGGCATCGCCTCCCGCATCGGCACCTATCCGGGCCTTGTCTTCACCGTCGCCATCTTCCTCTCCACCGGCATGCTCTATGCCATTCCCCGGGTCGCGACCGTGAGCTATGAGATGGCGGTGGCACCCCTGTCCGCGACGGGCGGCAGCGATCCCCTTCATCTGTTCCTCTACACGGTTGTCTTCTTCACCGTTGTGGGGGTTATTTCCCTCAATCCGGGCCGTCTCATCGACCGTCTCGGCACCTACCTCACCCCCGCCCTCCTGACGGTTCTCGCGGTCCTCATCATCACCGTCGTACTCACCATGGATCCGGTGAGCGTGGAGCCTGCTGCGGAATATGCGGAGAACCCGCTCCCGGCGGGCCTCCTCCAGGGCTATTACACGATGGACGCGATCGCTTCCCTCGTCTTCTCCGGCGTCATCCTCTCGGCCCTCGCCCATCATGGCTTCAACACGCGCGGGAAACTCATCATGGGTTCGACTCTTGCCGCCTGCGTTGCCGGTATCGGCCTCTGCATCGTCTACCTCGGCCTCACGGCCGTAGGCACTCGAGTGGCGGGACAGGGCTTCACCGATGGTGCGGCAGGGCTCGCCCATGCCGCCTCCGTCGCCCTCGGCCCAGTGGGTCAGACCGTGTTCTCCGCTGTCGCCATTCTCGCCTGCTTGACCACTGCGATCGGCCTCATCGGAGCCTCGTCACAGTACTTCCGGAAGCTGATCCCGTCACTCTCCCATCGGACTCTCGTCCTCGTCCACACCCTTGTCGCTCTCGGGCTGGCCAATCTGGGACTGGCGGCAATCCTCGAGATCGTCACTCCCGTCAACCAGCTCCTCTACCCCGTCGCGATCTGCGTCATCGCGATTGCTCTGCTCGACATCGTCGTGCCGGGGGATATGCGATGGACGTACAGGCTGCCGGCATGGACCGCGGGCGTTGTCGCTATTCCCGAGGCGCTGTGGGCGACGAAGCTGCCCGCTTTCGAGGGTTTGCGCGACTGGCTCGATCTCCTGCCCGCAGGCTCGGTCAACATGGGGTGGGTTGTGCCCGCACTCGTGGCCGCGATCATCGGATTCACCCTCGATGTCTCTCGCGGGTCACTGTTTCGCCGCGACGGTGACACTCTCGAGACTGTCACCGGCTAACGTTTGAGCCCCAGTCGCCTGGGATGAGGACTGTCGAACAGGGCTCGTTCAAGCTGGAAGCGTGAGCGTTCTCGCGCTAGCCTGCGAGGGGTGAGCGCCTCAGCCGAACGGCGGTCTGGAACTCTGCTCGCTGGCCGCCCACGTGCTCGAGGTGATCGGGGTAGACGGTGAGCTGGCTCCGGTATTTGCTCAGAGCATCGACGACGACGTCAAGATATTCTCCAAGATCGAGCAGGTCGAAGGCAGGATCGTCGAGATCGGAGGCAACCTCGAAGAACGGAATATCGGTTGCGCGGGCGGCAGGTTTCGAGATCTCGTGCGTGCGCACATGGTCCGGATGTCCGTAGGTGCCGGCCCCGTCATAGGAGATCAGCGCGGACGGCCTGATGGCTCGTATCAGCTCGACGAGATCGGCCGACGCCTCATCGATACTCGCCGACGTCAACGTCGACTCATCGGACGTCTCGGCCGGCCCCGCCACGCCCTCCTCGATCCACACCATGCCCGAGTCCGTGTAGCGGCGTTCGGGACGATTGCCCGCCCGTGCTGGGCCCTGACCGAGCCAGTAGTGTCCCGTCACTCCGAGCACTTCGACAGCTCGCGCCAGCTCCTGCTCGCGGAATGCCGACAGCTCGTCGGCTGTGAAACCCGAGGGGACGACTCCCGCGACGCTCTCCCCCTGCTCGCCGCGCGTGCACGTGACGACATGGGTCTCGATGCCGTGGTTGACGCACGCCGCGATGAGGGCACCGGTCTGGAGGGTTTCGTCGTCCGGATGTGCGTGGGCGAACAGGACTCGTTCCCCCAGGAGCTCCCTCAGGTTCATCCAACTTCTCCTTGATAGACGTCTGTCAGTTCCCGGGCCACTTCCCGCCATCCCCGCCCGAGGGCGAACGTGCGAGCCGAACGGCCGAGCCGCTCGCGCAGGCCTGGATCGGCGAGAACACGTTCGATCGTTTCCGCCCACACGAGTGGATCACGCGACGGCAGAAGGAAACCAGTCTCACCATCGTGCACGGAATCAACCATACCGCCCACCCGAGAGGCAATGACGGGAATCGCACACGCAGCGGCCTCGAGGTTGATGATCCCGAACGTTTCCGAATGACTCGGATTGAGGAGCATCTGGGCTCCCGCCAGCAGTTCAGCAAGGTCGGTGCGGGACATGGACCCGCGATAGTCGACGCAGTCATCCAAACCGAGATCGGCGACGAGCCGATGCACCTCAGCCGTGTATTCGGCGAAGTCCGAGGCGGGCTCCCCCGCGATGACAAGCTTGGGCCGGCGCGCTGGCGGGATGGCGGCCAGGGCCCTGATTGCCAGATCCACGCCCTTGAGGGGCTGGAGCCGCGCCGCGAACACAACATACGGGTCCGTGCCCTGTTCACCCGGGCGGAAGGTCTCCGTATCGACTCCGGGATGAACGATGGAGAAACGGTCAGGGTCTGCACCATAGCGGGCGATGATCGTGTCCCGTTCGAACCCCGAGACGGCGACGATCCTGTCGGACTCGTGAGCGATGAAACGCTCCCCGGCGGGACGTCCCGGCGATTCCGGCTGTTCGCCGGCACCCCAGTCGGAGCCGACCGGGGCCGCCACCGAATGATAGCTCTGCAGGTGCGGCACCCCATGCCTGGCCGCGACGGGGATCGAGGCGACACCGGCGAACCAGTGGTGGGAATGGACGAGGTCGATGCCGCCCGGCCACCAGTCATCAAGAGCATCCCGGAACGGGGCGATCAGCTGCTCCGAATCCGCTTTCGCGATCGGATGATCGGGGCCGGCATCGAGATAGACGATGCGGAGGCGGGGGCCGAGCTCATCGACGTCCGGCAGGCCGGGCCGATCCCGGCGGGTGATGAGGGTGATGTCATGCCCGGATTCCGCGAGACGATGGGCAGAGTTCAGGAGGTAGACGTTGAGGCCGCCGGCCTCTCCCATCCCGGGCTGGAGCACAGGAGACGTGTGGAGGACGGTGAGTGCGATGCTGAGCGCACGCGAATCGACCGTATCCACAACATTCGTCTCATCCAGCATCCCGACCCCTTGCTCGCTCACGCAGACCAGCCTAACGGCGAGCCGTCGACCATCACCACTATAACGTCAGCGCTCCACGCCGACCGGTGCGGAGCGGACACGTTCACTACCCGGCGAATATCTCGGCAAACGCACCATTCTTCCCTAGGGTGAAGCACACACGAAAGGGGAAACAATGTCGAACTATCTCATCATCGGCGGCCACGGAAAGATCGCGCTGCTCGCGTCACGGCTGCTCGTCACAGACGGACACTCCGTCACCTCCATCATCCGCAATCCCGATCATGTGCGGGATGTCGAGGATACTGGCGCAACAGCCCTCGTCCTCGACGTTGAAGACGCAACGATCGACGATCTCACGCATGCTGTCCGCGGCCACGACGCGATCGTCTGGTCCGCCGGTGCGGGCGGGGGCAATCCGGCACGGACTATGGCAGTCGATTACTCTGCCGCGGTACGCTCCATGGACGCGGCAACCCTGGCAGGGGTGTCTCGCTACGTCATGGTGTCCTATCTGCACGCCAGCCTCGATCACGGCATTCCGGAGACAGAACCGTTCTTCGCCTACGCGCAGGCGAAGGCCATGGCAGACGACCATCTCCGCTCCTCCGGCCTTGAGTACACGATCCTCGGGCCGGGAAGCCTGACAAACGATGAGGCATCGGGAAAGATCGCCGTGCACGAGGAGAAGACTCCAGGGCCGGCAGAGACATCGCGCGGAAACGTCGCGCTCGTCATTCGGGCAGTCCTCGGGCAGCCGTCGACGAGCGGCTCCACCATCGGCTTCTCCGATGGCGAGACTCCGATCGACGCCATCATCTGAGACAGGGGAAGAATCGCCGCGCTCTCGCGGACCAAGTGGACATCCTTCAGTGTGTTGTGCACCATAGAGGCAGGACCCGTTTCGCAATGGCGGGGAGCGGGTCCGCTCGCGGGTACCGCCCCACCATCAGTCCCTCACCATGCCCGGCGGGAATGTCGATCACCTTCAATTGCTCTTCGACCGCCGCTGTCAGTCGAACGTGACTCCTAGGCTGAGGAAGAGTTCTCGCACGCGTGAGCGCGCAGTCTCCCGCACGTCTCGACCTTCGGAGATCGCCTGGACCGCCCCACCATCGACGACGGACATGACAAGCTCTGCCGAGACGGGACAGCGCGCCCACGCAAGCACCTCACCGATCGCATCGTTGAGCAGGCCCCGACTGTCGCGATATTCGCTGTTCACGGTGGGGAAAGATGTGGCGGCGACGAGCTGGACATAGTGGTTCTCCAGGTTCGCATCGTCAGGCAGGCAGGCGCGCAGGATCACGTTGATCGCATCATCGAGGGATTCCGGCTGCCGGGTATGGTCGATGTCTGCCGCGACGCCCCTGGCGCGCCCTACCCACAGCTCGAAGTTGAGGGCGGCGGCCTGGCCGAGGAGATCATCGAGGCCCGTGAAGTAATAGGTTGTTGCCGATAGTGAGGCGGAAGCGCGCGTGGCGGCCTTGCGGTGGGTCACGCCCGATGGGCCTTCCTCGCGAAGGATCTCTGCAGCGGCCTGGACGATCGCCTGGCGGCGCTGCTCCCCTTTCGACAGCTTGACCGTCACGTCTTCCATCTCTCCCCCTCACGATATGCAGGCTGCTCCGCCCGGCCCGATAGTACAGCGCACGGGGCAATGACGTTGGGATACCGGGATTTTGACCACGTAGATCGCCCCATATATCCAAAGTCCTAAACCACCGACACAATTAATAGTACGCTAGTGCTAGACATGACGATGGAGTCAAGGGATATCTGATATGGATTCGACGACCTCACAAGGCGACGTTGGAACGGGCACCCGCGTCGCGAGCGACTACGAGACGCTCGTGCGGAACAACGAGCGGCTGGCCTCGGCTCTGCGCGCGGCACAGCAGGAACTCGCCGCGTCACACGAGCAGATCCGCCAACTCACGTCTTCTCCTCAGACCTTCGGTGTCATCACCGAGGTGCACCGCGACAAGCGCGTCGCCGACGTCCTCATCGGAGGTCGAAAGCATCGGTGCGCGGTTGCGAAGACGGTGCCCCTCGCATGCCTCAATCCCGGGCGGGACGTCCTCGTCAACGACCAGCTCTGCATCGTGTCGAGCGAATCATTCGATGACGTCGGCGATATCGTCATGGTGACCGACTTCCTCCCCAGCAACCGCATCTCCGTCCGCGTACGCGACGACGAGGAGCGTGTGCTCCGATTGGCGGAGATCCTCATCAGTGCGAGCGGCAAGCCGAAGGTGCGTCCCGGCGACATCGTCCGCGCCGACATGCGCACGGGCTTCGCCTACGAGCGGATCGACCGGGATGACACGGAAGAGCTCATGCTGGAGGAAGTCCCCGACGTCGACTATGGAGATATCGGCGGCCTCGATCGGGAGATCGCGGCGATGAGGGACGCTGTCGAGACGCCGTTCCTCTTCCCCCATCACTATCGCGCACATCGGCTCCGCGCACCCCAGGGCATCCTTCTCTACGGCCCGCCGGGATGTGGGAAGACCCTGATCGCGAAGGCTGTCGCCACATCACTCGCGCGGTCCGCGGCCGAGAAGAGTGGGGATGTCGAGGCACGAGCCTTCTTCATCTCCGTCAAGGGCCCGGAACTGTTGACGAAGTTCGTGGGCGAGACAGAACGCCAGATTCGCAAGATCTTCTCTCGTGCACGCCAGCGCGCCAAGGGCGGCATGCCGGTCATCATCTTCTTCGACGAAATGGACTCCCTGTTCCGCACCCGGGGCACGGGACGATCCTCCGATGTCGAGACGACAATCGTTCCCCAGCTGCTGGCCGAGATCGATGGGGTCGAGTCTCTCGACAACGTCATCATCATCGGTGCCACCAACCGTGAAGACATGATCGATTCAGCTCTCGTGCGGCCAGGCCGGCTCGATGTGAAGATCAAAGTGTCCCGCCCTTCGAGGGAGAGTGCGATCGAGATCCTCGCGAAATATCTGACGCCCGATCTGCCGCTGGACTCGATGGCGGTGGAGAGGGCAGGCTCGCGCGAGGCTGCCGCAGCCGATCTCATCGACACGATCGTCGACAGGCTCTATGCGGGGGACGACAGCACGGCACAGGTGGAGGTGACGCACGAATCGGGCGAGATCGAGGTGCTGCATGCTCACGACTTCGCGTCCGGAGCGATGCTGGCCAACATTGTGGACCGCGCGAAGAAGCTCTCCATCAAAGACCAGCTGGCGGGAATGCCGGGGGGCCTGTCCCGTCTGCACGTCACCAGTGCGGTATCCGCCGAGATCCGAGAGAACGCCGGGCTCCATTCGGGTTCGCTCGAGGAGTGGGATCGTCTCTATGGTCGCCGCGGCCAGCGCATCACCCGCGTGCGACGGTTGGGAGCATCGTGACAGTCCGCCGGGTGATGGGGATCGAAACCGAGTATGGCATCTGCCACGCCTCGACGCTCACGTCAGAGGAACAATCTCGGGCCATGATCGCCGCCTACGGCCGAGCCCTTGAAAACATGGGCTATTGCGACGACGTGGCGTGGGACATGGCGGGGGAAGTGCCGCTCACCTTCGGCTCCGACGTGGCGCACCTCCTCCATCGCCCCGCCTCGTTGACGGCTCAGGAGCGAGCATGGCAGCGCGGCACGACGAAGATGCTCCGCAACGGGGCCCGATTCTATGTCGATCACGCCCACCCGGAGTATGCGACGCCGGAGTGTCTCGGCCCCCGCCAAGCCGTTCACTACGATCGTGCCGGGGAGATCATCCTGCGACGCGCCATGGCGCAGCTCGAGACCGAGACTGGATCGAGCCCCGCACTGTACAAGAACAATGTCGACGGTAAGGGTGCCGCCTACGGATGCCACGAGAACTATCTCGTTGAACGGCAGGTCCCGTTCGATGATCTTGTCACTGCTCTCATCCCCTTCCTCGTGACCCGGCCGGTTCTCGTGGGGGCAGGGAGGGTCGGCCTCGGCCCCGCCTCGGACACACCGGGGTTCCAGCTGTCACAGCGGGCGGACTACATCCATGAACTCGTGGGGCCCAATACGACCTACGATCGGCCGATCGTCAACACGCGGGACGAGCCCCATGCAGACCCGAACCGGTTCCGACGCCTCCACGTCATCAACGGCGATGCGAACTGCGTGCCGTCGAATACGCTGCTCAAGCTTGGGATGACAGCCCTTGTCCTGTGGGTCCTGGAGCGCGACGGTGTGCCGAGCGAGTGGGAGAACCTTGCCTTGGCTGATCCGATCCACGCCGTCCGGGAGGTTTCCCGCGATCTCACCCTCTCCACGACCCTCGAGCTGGCTGACGGGAGGACGATGACGGCCCTGGAGATCCAGCAGGCCTATCAGGCGACCGCGAGCAGAACCATCCACCATCATTACGCCATGATCGGGAGCAGGGCCGACGTGGAGACGGTGGATATCCTCGACCGTTGGCGGGACACGATCGGACTGCTCACGACAGACTGGCGGCTGACCATCGGGGATGTCGAGTGGGCGACGAAGCGAGCCCTCCTCGAGGCGCGCATGACACGCGACGGTCTCGGCTGGGACGCTCCGGAGATCGCGGCGATGGACGTGCAGTGGGCAGATATTCGCACCACCAAGTCCCTCCCCCATCAGCTCATGCAGCGCGGCATCCTCGAAACGCTCGCCCCCGATGAATGGCTCGACCGTGCCGAGTTCGTTCCCCCGGCAAGCACGAGGGCGTGGCTGCGCGGGGAACTCATCCGCCGCTTCCCCGAATCGGTCTATTCCGCCTCCTGGCATTCGGTTGTTCTCGAGGACGCCGACGGTTTCGTCCGGGTTCCCATGACGAGCCCTGAGGACGGTTCGGAGGTCCGAATGAGGGAGGGGCTCGACCGGTGCGAGACGATCGCCGACGTAATCGCGATGCTGGGCGAGAGCGCTCTGACAGAATCTGACATGTTCGCGAAAGGTTGATGATGACCAGTCAAAGCTCCTACAGCAAACGGGACCCGGACCGCCCCGAACCCGATCCTCCGCCCATTGTGTCCTCCGCCGCGGCACAGGATTTCACGGCAATCCTCGACGATATCGATGACATTCTGGAAGAGAACGCACTCACGTTCGTGCAGGGATTCATTCAAGAGGGCGGTCAGTGACCCCTCGCATCGTGGGCCTCGAAACGGAGTATGCGCTGATGGCGCTCCCCCACGGCCCCGCCGCGCCCGCCATGGCACCCGCCGAGGCCATCACCGAGCTTTTCCGCGGCACCGCGACACAGCACAGGTCCCACAATAGGTTCCTGCCCAATGGCGGCAGGCTCTATGTCGATATCGGCTCGCACCCGGAGTATGCGACGGCGGAATGCTCGAATGCTCGAGATGCTGCCCTGCAGGATAGGGCCGGGGAGCTCATGCTCCAGAAGATGCTGGAGGCTGCGAATGAGCGCCTCGACTCCCACCGCCTGCACCTGCTGAAGACCAACACGGATTCTGGGGACGCGACGTTCGGATGCCACGAGAACTATCAGGTGAAGCGGGAGACGCTGGACCCGCTCGACCCGGGTTTCGTTGCGTTTCTCGTGGCCCGCACGGTTCTGTCTGCTGGTGGCGGGCTCGATAAGTCCGGGGCCTACGTGCTCTCCCCGAGAGCCTTCCACATTCACCGCGTCCAGTCAGCGGATCCGACCCGCCTTCGCCCCATGATCAGCACCCGGGATGAACCACACGCCGATCCGGCTGCCTTCGCCCGCCTGCAGGTCACGTTCGGAGATTCCACGATGTCTGATAGGGCGACGGAGATCAGGCTCCGTCTCACCTCCACCGTGCTCGACTTGATCGAGGGCGGAGTTTCGCTCTGCGACCTCGCACTCGCCGACCCGATCGCGTCGCTTCATGACTGCTCCCGGCACGGTCCGGCTGCGATCCTTGCCCTGCGTTCCGGCGGGGCCGTCAGTGCGATTGACCTGCTCGACACTGTCGTCGGCCGGTGCGAAGCGGCAGGCATCGACAGTCTCCTCGACATTCGAGACATGATCGACCGGATTCAGGGCGGGGAACAGGATACGCTGTCGCCGTCCGTCGACTGGATCTGCAAGAAGCTGCTGCTCGCAGAAGCGGCCGACCGGTATGGTTCGTCCGATCCCCGCATACCCCGTCTCAATCTGGCCTTTCATGACCTTGATCCCCGCCGGGGCTTGGCCGATCGGCTCCGCGCCAGCGGGGCGATGTCAGCGCTCCCGCTCGAGGATGTCGAGCGAGCGGTGTCGACGCCGCCGTCAGATACTCGGGCCGCTCTTCGCGGCAGGTTCATCGCGGAGGCAACACGGCTCGAACGTGCCTATTCGGTATCGTGGACCCATATTCGGCTCGACAGCCCACCCCATCCGCAGATCGACCTTCTCAATGCCTCGCAATGCAGCGATTCGCGCGTTGCCGACCTGATCGATGTCATGGCCACGACGCCCGCCCCTCCCATGTCTCGCCTGGCCCGCCTGCGGGCAGGCATCGGCCCCCTTCATCACGCCGGCGAGGGGCCTCCTGCCAATCGGCCGTGACGAACGGCGACGCCATCGACACACGCCCGGCCCCTGCCACGTGACCCGAGGGTTCATCATCGAATCGCCGTTTCCCCTTTCCGTCGTCGCATGCACGATGGTGCCGATCATCGCGAACTGCCCTGCGATCCTCGAGGAGGTTTGACTGCCCTGCGATCCTCGAGGGGGATTGAGGGTCCGAGTGGCGGTCTCAGTCCTCGAGGGGTTCGAAGGCTGTCTCGTGGATCGTCAGCATCGCACCGAGTGCGAGGACCGCGACGAATGCTAGATACCAGCCGGGGGCGATCGGGGATCCGGAGGTTGAGATGAGCCAGGTCGCGACAAAGGGTGCGGTGCCGCCGAAAAGAGCGTTGGCCGTGTTGAAGCTCAACGCGAACCCGGTGTAGCGGACTCGGGTGGGGAACAGTTCGGAGAGGAAGGTGGGCAGCGTACCGTCGTTCATGGTGAGCAGGGCGCAGAGGAAGAGCTGAACGAAGAGAGCCGTCCAGAAGGTTCCGGTGCTCAACAGCCAGTAGGAGGGCACGGCGAAGACGATGAAGAGGAGGCAGGCGGTGATGAGCATCCGCTTGCGCCCGAACGTGTCGGAGATGTGACCCATCATGAAGATCATGAGGATATAGGCCGCGAGTGCGATGCTCGAGCTCAGGAGCGCCATGTCCGCCTCCAGGCCGATCTCCTGGGACAGGTAGGTCGGCATGTAGGACAGGAGGAGATAGAAGGCGACTGCATTGAGGCAGGTGACGCCGAGGCCCACCATGATCTGTTTCTTGTGATGGTGGAGGATGTAGCGGACCGGGGCCTCGACGGGCTCGTGGTCGGCGCCTTCGGCGAGTTCACGGTAGACGGGAGAGTCCTCGAGGTGGAGGCGGATGTAGCGGCCGATCCATCCGAGCGGGCCTGCGAGCAGGAAGGGGATGCGCCAGCCCCACGATTCGAGTTGAGCATCGGAGAGGATGGCGTTGAGGAAGAAGATGAAGACGGCGCCCGCCAGCAGACCGGTGGCGGTGCTGGCGGGCACGACGGACGTATACAGGCCCCGCTTCCCTTTCGGGGCGTATTCGGTCATGAAGGCGGACGCGCCGGCATATTCCCCCGAGGCGGAGAAGCCTTGGATGAGGCGCAGGACGAGGAGCAGGCCGGGGGCCCACAGCCCGATCGCGCCGTAGCCTGGCAGGAAGGCGATGAGGAAGGTCGATCCGGACATGATGAGTATCGACCAGGACAGTGCCCATCGGCGACCATACTTGTCACCCCAGTTGCCCCAGAAGAGGCCGCCGATGGGACGGACGAGGAAGGAGAGTGCGAAGACTCCGAACGTGTACAGCAGTGCCGCGACGTCATCTCCCGGTGGGAAGAATACTTTGGCGATGACAGCGGCGAGATAACCGTAGGTTGCGTAGTCGAACCATTCGACGAAGTTGCCAACAAAGCTCGCCTTGGCAGCCTTGCGGACTGCAAGATGTGCGTTCTCGATGGGGTGGTCTTGTGAACCTCGAGTGCCGTGTGACATTGTCTCTCCTCAGGCGCAACGCTGCGCCGATATTTACCGTTCGATAGCCAAACTCGAGTCTTCTTCGGGAACCTTTCCCTTCTTCCGCATGAGCTCGATAATGATCGGGCCGATACCGCCGATGATGATGAGGAGGCCGCCGAGGCCGCCGACGAGCGACATCGTCTCGTTCCAGACGACGACTCCGAGAACGAGCGCAACAACGCACTCCCAATAGGCTACCGTCGAGAGCTCGACCGCGAGGAGGTTCTTGCCCGCCGCGGGCAGAAGCCCGATCGCGAGAAGCCCGGAGACGAAGAACAGGACGAAGGCCCACGCCCAGTTCCGACCGTCCATCACCTCAATCGGGTTGGTCGGATCAATCGCTGCCATCCGGTAGATCATGACCGCGGCGGCGCCGATGATTCCGAACGTGAAGTTCCAGAAGGAACGGACTTCGGAGGAGATGTCGGGTCGGTAGCGGTAGAAGAAGAGCGCGAGGCCATAGAACAGTCCGGATGCGAGGCCGAAGAGATCACCCATCGTCTTGTTGGGCAGATCGGGGTTGACGGACAGGTCGATGCCGAAGGAGAGTCCCGCGTCAGGAGTGTATTGGACGAGGCCGACCGTCATGAGCATGCCGAGGAAGACCAGGGTCAAGAAGAGTGCGTGGCTGAGGTTGATCTTCTCTTTGAGGAAGATCGCGGCAAGGATGGCAGAGAACAGCGGCCCCGTGTAGATGAGGAACACCGCGTTCGAGATGGTGGTCATGAGGGTGGCGGACACGTAGAACGCGAGGCTTGCCCCGATGCAGAGCCCGCCGGCGACAACCGTGAAGGACAGTTTCGCGGTGCGCAGCTCCGGCATCTTCTTGACGAGGGCGATGATGGCGAGCATTCCGAGTGCGCCGATGACCATGCGGCCCAGGGCGAGGAAGTCACCCGTGATATAGCTGGCGCCGGTGTCAGGATCTGTGGGGGTGGCAAGGCGGCTGAACGTGCCGACCAGGCCCATGCCGGACGCAGAGATAAGGATCGCGGTAAAGCCGACTTTCTTGTTCGGCGCGGCAGCCGTCTGTTTCGTTGGTATTTGGGTTTCCATAGTCAACTTCCTTGGACGCCGCGGCTTCGTTGCGGGCGGCTAGTAGAGGTGAGAACGGGAGCCGGGACCGTGCCCCACGATCAGAGGCATGCGGTCCCGGCGTACCGTCAGGATGTCACGGACAACCGAGACACCGGTCAGATGAGAGTCGGATCCTCAACCTGGTTCGGGAAGTAGTCTTCACAGTCGCCCTCGCGGTAGACGTCTGCCGTGGCGCAGTGCAGTCCACCGCCGAATGCGTAGGCGTCGCGGAAGTCAACCGGAATCGGGTTCATACCGAGCTTCTCCATCTGTTCGGCCTGGTGAACTTCCGAGGCCTCGATGATCACGTTCTTGTGGTCGAGGACGAGGCAGTTCATCGAGAGCCAGACCGAGGAGTAGCAGAGCGGCGGCGGCTCGCTGTGCGACGGCTGGGCCGCGTCAACGATCTGCCAATCGTTCGCTTCGAAGATCTTGCGCTGCTCTTCGGGCAGACGACGCTCCGGGTTGTTGATGATGAGGCCCGGCCGCAGCGGCACGAAGGTCGCGTCGATGTGGATCGGGTAGGGGTCGCCGGGGAAGTTGACGGCGTGGATGCGATGCTCGGGGTAGTAGCGCTTGAACCATTCCATGGCCTTGCGGTTGGTCGTGAGGCCATGCTGGATGAAGAGGTCCTTGCCGAGACGGAGGACGTCCGCAGCATCCCACATGGGCTCCGCTTCCGTCGTCACGAAGTCGAGGTTCGCGGTGCGCTCGAGGCGCTCCTCGAGGGAGATCTGCTCATCGTAGTAGTTGTGCTTGTACGACTTGTCGGTGAGACGGGGGCGGGGAGCCTGCGTCCACTTGAACTCGGGATCCTCCTCGAAGTACTGGTTCATGAGGGGCCAGTATGCGAGGTATTCGAAGTAGCGGCAGCGGAACGAGTTGGCGGATGCCATGATCTCGTTGCCCATCGTGAGGAGGATGTCGCGCGGCGGCATCTGCGTCATGCCCGAGGGTACCCGGAAGTCGGGCGTGCCCATGGCCTGGTTCCACTGGATCGGAGTCGGGCGGTCGACGATGACCCCGCGGCTCTCGAGTTCTTTCGCGAGGCGGTCGAGGGCGGCGTTGGCCTTCTCAACCGTTTCGGTGGGGCGCGGGCCCCACATGCCGCGCATCTCTGAGTCGACGGGCACCTTTTCCGAGGTTGCCGGCTCCTCATCGGGGATGACCGAGAAGTCGGCCTTTCCGACGATAACCCGCTTGAGCGGATCAAAGTCGTTCCAAGAGTTGACGATCTTCGTCATGGTTTCTCTCTCCTTCAACACCATTGGTGATAGTGGTTGCGAGGGACGAGCCCCCGCCTGGCCTAGAAGACGTTCCCCCGGGCCAGTTGACGCCAACTAAATAGTCTGCGCGGAATCGAACGTGTTGGGTCGGCCGTTCACGATCCCGCCGTAGTAGCCGCCGGGCGTGATGATGGTCCCGGCTTTGCCTTCGATAATCTTTGTTGAATCTTCGAGCCGTCCGATTGCCGCCACGTTGCCGGTCAGTTCAACGAACCGGCATGCGGCCTCAACCTTGGGGCCCATCGATCCGGCAGCGAATCCCTTCTCCCGCATCATCGCTGGAGTCGCGAAGCGAATCTCTGCCTCATCCGGCGTGCCGTAGCCGTCGAGGACTGCCGGCACATCCGTAAGAATCATGAACATGTCTGCATCGAGCGCCTCGGCAAGGACAGCACCTGTGAGGTCCTTGTCGATCACGGCTTCGATACCTGTACGGTTGCCGAACTCGTCGCGGACGACGGGGATGCCGCCTCCGCCCGAGCAGACGACAACAGCTCCCGAATCGACGAGGGTGCGAATGACGCGGGTCTCGACGATGCGCTGGGGCTGGGGCGAGGGGACGACGCGACGCCAGTACTTGCCGTCCTCCTTCATGACCCATCCCCGTTCGACCTCGAACCTCTTCGCCTCGTCCTCCGTGTAGACGGCACCCACGAACTTCGTGGGGTTCTTGAAGGCGGGATCGCCTGCAAGGACGAGGGTCTGGTTGACGATGGCGGCGACGGGACGATCGGGCAGCCTGTTCTGGAGTGCCTGCAGCATCCAATACCCGATCATTCCCTGCGTCATCGCACCCAGCGTGTCGAACGGGTAGGGCTCGGACAGGGTCGGATCGTTAGCGGATTGGAGGGCGAGAACGCCCACCTGGGGGCCGTTGCCGTGCGTGAGCACGAGGTCGTGGTCCTCCGCCAGCAGGCCGAGGGAGTCCACCGCATTCTTGACGTTCTCGATCTGCGGGGCAGCGTCTGGCTTCTGACCGCGTTCGAGAAGGGCGTTGCCGCCGAGAGCCGCGACGATTCTCATCGTCACTCCTCGCCGAGCGTTGCCACCATGACGGCCTTGATCGTGTGCATGCGGTTTTCCGCCTCGTCGAAGACGAGAGATGCATCCGATTCGAACACGTCGTTGGTGACTTCGAGGCCGTCGAGGCCGGACTTGTGGAAGATGTCTTCGCCGACCTTCGTCTTGCGGTCATGGAAGGCAGGCAGGCAGTGCAGGAACTTCGCGTCCTTGCCCGTTGCGGCCATGAGTTCGGCGTTGACCTGGTAGGGCTTGAGCTGCTTGATGCGAGCATCCCACACCTCATCGGGTTCACCCATGGAGACCCAGATATCGGTGTAGATGAAGTCGCAGTCCTTGACACCTTCCTTGGGATCGTTCGAGTAGGTGATGGTGGATCCGGACTTCTCGGCAAGCTTCGCCGCCATCTCCTTCACCTCGGGGATCGTCTCGAGTTCCTTCGGGCCCACCATCTTGACGTTCATGCCGATGAGGGCGGCGCCGACGAGGAGGGAGTTGGCGACGTTGTTGCGAGTATCTCCGACGAACGCGAAGGTGATCTCGTTGTAGGGCTTGCCCGATGCCTCATGCATGGTCAGCTGGTCGGCGAGAACCTGGGTGGGATGCCAGTCGTCGGTCAGGCCGTTCCACACCGGGACGCCGGCCAGTTTCGCCAGTGTCTCGACGTGCTCCTGCTTGTGTCCGCGGAATTCGATGCCGTCGAACATGCGGCCGAGAACGCGGGCCGTGTCCTCGACGGACTCCTTGTGTCCCATCTGCGAACCGCTCGGATCGAGGTAGGTGATGTTGGCGCCCTGGTCGTAGGCTCCGACCTCGAACGAGCACCGTGTCCGGGTCGAGGTCTTTTCGAAGATCAGGGCGATGTTCTTGCCCTTGAGGTACTGCTTCTCCGTGCCATTCTTCTTCGCCGCCTTGAGTTCGGCCGCGAGATCGAGCAGATAGAGCCACTCTTCTGGAGTGAAGTCGATTTCTTTGAGGAATGATCTGCCGTGAAGGTTGACGGTCATGACGGGGGTTCCTTTCATGGATGGTTGATGTGTCAGATTTCGTCGCGAACGGTGGGGCAGCTCATGCATCGGGGGCCACCTCGACCCCGACCGAGCTCCGCACCGGGAACGGCGATGACGCGCACTCCCTCTGACTCGAGATATTCGTTGGCTTCGACGTTGCGGTCGTAGGCGACGACAACGTTGGGTTCGAGGGCGAGAACGTTGCATGCATCGTTCCACTGGCCGCGCTCTGCGGCGAAGTCGTCCTCGGGCGTGGTGAGGATGCGGACCTCGGGGATTCCGAGGGCATGTGCGAGCACGTCGCGCATCTTCTCCCCCGGCGCTGTTTCGACGACGATGTCACCGGGACGGTCTCCGCGGGTGACGGTGACCGAGGGCAGCATGCCGAGGTGCTTGTACTTGAGGAAGGTCGATTCGTTGACCATCGTCATGACCGTATCCAGGTGCATCTGGGCCCGCTCCTGCTTCATGAGCAGGCCGATCACTCGGGTTGCCTCTCCGTTCCACAGGAGGCTGCGGGCGAGGCGCTCGAAGCCGGCGGAGGTGGTGCGTTCGGAGATGCCGACGAGAACGGCACCGTTGCCGATCACCTCCACGTCACCGCCCTCGATCGTGGCCGCCCGGTCGGACATGCCGCCGGACCACTTCTTGAACTCTTCGTTGCGGAAGCGGGGATGCCAGCGGTAGATCGCCTCGAAGTTGATGGTCTCCCGCTGGCGGGCGACCTTCTGCATCGAGTTGATCGAGACGCCGTCGAACACCCAGCATGAGGTGTCGCGGGTGAACAGATGGTTGGGCAGGCACCGGAGCACCATGAAGTCGTTCTCTGCCCGCGCGAGGTAGGCAGAGTCCTCCTTGCCGGTCAGTGCGACGAGCTCGGTCTTGGAGATGCCGGCGATGAGCAGTTCGGCCAGCTCGGCGGGGGTCAGGCTGTTGGCGTATTCCCGCATGATCTGCGTGCCGGTGACGCCATACCAGCGCTCTTCGAATGTTTCGTCACTGACGTAGTGGCGGGCTTCCGAGATTTCTAGCGTTTCGGCGAGCAGATCTTGCACGTACAGGACGTCGACGCCTTCGTTGCGCATCGACGACGAGAATGCGTCATGCTCGACCTGAGCCTGCTGCGTCCAGAGCACGTCGTCGAACAACAGCTCGTCTTTATTACTGGGCGTCAGGCGGTCCATCTCCCGACCGGGGCGGTGAACAATGACCTGCCGCAATTTCCCTACTTCTGATGCGACACGGAATGCCATCAGGGATCCTCTCATCGTTGAGATTCAGTTGCGATGAGAAGAGTCTGACAGAAGTAGTACGCGCGTACCTGGGACCTTAGTACCAGCGTACTAGATGTGAGCGCTGTCATCATTCACGCCCCGGGAGATCCTCCAGAGAGAAGCCCGTCACATCACGGTTTCACGGCAGTCACCAGCTCGACCTACACGCGATCGCACCATCACCCAAGCATCCCCGCACCTTTTCTCAGAAGACGCAGACGCTCTATCCACCGAGGAGACGGGACAGCAGAGCCCCGCCAGATTAAATACAGCGGGGCGTGTCAAGGTGCCGGCCTATCCGAGAAGAAGTTCGTCGGCGGTGACACCGGGGAGGGAGACGCTCACCTGAGTATTCCAGGGGTCGCGCGTCACGACAGAGGTTCCACCGTCCGAGAACGAGAGGCTCTTGCGCTTGAGACGAGCAACGAGAGCATCGAGATCGTCTCGGCCCGGCACGGTGATCGCCACGTTGCCGAGGCCAAGGCTCGCAGCCCGCGGCCCGGCGCCGAGACTGTTCCACGTATTCATCGCGACGTGATGGTGATATCCCCCGGCAGAGGCGAAGAGCGCCTGCCCTCCGAGGGCGGACGTGGCCTCGAAGCCGATCGCATCGACGTAGAAGTCGCGGGCCGTGGCGATGTCGCCGACCTGGAGGTGGACGTGTCCGACGATGCCGGAGGTGGTCGGCGCGGAGTCGAGGGCATCCTGATCGAGGTGGGTCTGGAGGAACCGATTCGGGTCGAGGTACAGGGTCGCCATCTCGACCTGGCCGCTCCTCCACGTCCACTCGCTGCGGGGCCGGTCGACGTAGAGCTCGATTCCATTGCCTTCGGGATCGGTGAAGTAGAAGGCCTCAGACACGAGGTGATCGCCGGAGCCGACATACTGGCCCCGACCATCCTGAGCAGCCCGATAAACAGTCGCGGCAAGTGCGCTTCGCGTATCGAAGAGGAAGGCGGTGTGGAACAGGCCGGCCTGGCGAGGGTCAACGCCGGGCAGGCCGGGAGTCGATACGAGTTTGACGAGGGGGACGCTCGCGCGGCCGAGCACGCGATGAACTTCCGTGCCGCGCGCCTTCTCCTCGATCGGCGTCAGCGCAAGTGCATTCTCGTAGTAGGACGACATGAGCTCGAGGTCGCCGACCCGGAGGGTGACGGCATCCATGCCCGCTTTCGCGCTGATGACGCGCTCGTCGATCGTTTCATTCGCTGCCATGATCGTCCCCCAGGAACACACAATAGTTGATTTCGGTTTCAACTAGATTCTATGGGCTAGTAGTTGAAAGCGCAACCACTGCGGGAGTGGTGCCGACCATGGAGAGTTCCGGACCGCCTCCCCACGGAACCCCGCCCGTCATTACACTGAACTCGAGACACGTTCAACACTCAAGTATCTACAGTTTGTCGTTTATTAGAACTATTCCAGTTTAGAAGGTAGTGTGAAGCTATGGCTTCCGACAGATACGTCAGCGCCCTCCGTTCGGCGGGCCTGCGCGTCACGGCTCCTCGGCTAGCAACGCTCGCCGTGGTCGATGATCACCAGCATTCCGATGCTGAATTCATCGCCCAGGAAGTACGAGGCCGTCTCGGATCGGTGTCAACGCAGGCCGTCTACGACGTGCTGCATGCGCTGACCGAGAAGGGGCTCGTCCGCAGAATCGCCATCGACAGCCGCAAGGCTCGTTTCGAGATCCACACGCACGACAACCATCATCACATGGTGTGCACGAACTGCGGTCGGATCGAGAACGTGCCGTGCGTGAAGGGAGAGGCCCCGTGCCTCGAACCCGAGGAGCATCTCGGTTTCGATATCGGGGTTGCAGAGGTTCTGTTCATGGGTCTCTGCCCGGCCTGTCGGGATGCCAGTGATAGCTAACGCATACCCGAAAGAGATGACTGAACGTGAACCACCCATCCACCACAGAATCTGGCGCGCCCCGGGAATCTGATTCCCATTCGCTCAGCGTTGGAGCAGACGGGCCGCTCCTCCTGCACGATGTTGCCCTCGTGGAGAAGCTTGCCCACTTCAACCGCGAGCGCGTCCCCGAGCGCAATCCGCACGCGAAAGGCTCCGGCGCTTTCGGCGTCTTCGAGGTGCTCGAGGATGTCTCGGCCTACACGAAGGCTCATTTCCTCCAGAAGGGCACGACAACCCGAGTGCTTGCCCGTTTCTCGACGGTTGCCGGCGAGCTTGGTTCGCCGGATTCGTGGCGCGATGTTCGCGGCTTCTCGCTGAAGTTCTACACCGAGGAGGGCAACTTCGACATGGTGGGCAACAATACCCCGGTGTTCTTCGTGCGTGATCCGATGAAGTTCCCCGACTTCATCCATTCCCAGAAGCGACTGCCCGACTCGGGCTTACGCTCGGGCAACATGCAGTGGGATTTCTGGACGAAGTCACCCGAGTCCGCCCACCAGGTTGCCTATCTTATGGGGGACCGCGGCCTGCCCCGCACGTGGCGTCACATGAACGGCTACTCCTCTCACACCTACATGTGGGTCAACGAGGCCGGTGAGAAGTTCTGGGTCGTCTACCATTTCCATTCCGACCAGGGTGTGGAGAACATGTCGAATGAGGAGGCTGGGAAGCTGGCGGGCACGGATGCCGACGTTCATCGCCGCGACCTGTTCGATGCCATCGAACGCGGCGACTTCCCGTCGTGGACGCTGTCGGTTCAGATCATGCCCTACGAGGATGCGAAAACGTACCGCTTCAATCCGTTCGATCTGACGAAGACGATCTCGAAGAAGGACTACCCGTTGCACCGGGTCGGCCGCTTCACGCTGAATGAGAACCCGACGAACCATTTCGCGCAGATCGAGCAGGCGGCGTTCTCCCCGGCCAACACCGTTCCCGGTACCGGCCTGTCACCGGACAAGATGCTGCTCGGCCGCGTCTTCTCCTATCCTGACGCGCAGCGTGCCCGTATCGGCACCAACTACAACCAGCTGCCGGTCAACGCCCCCGTCACGCCCGTGAACTCCTACGCCAAGGAGGGGCACATGCAGTACCACCACACGGGTAGCGCCCCGGTGTATGCGCCGAACTCGTACGGTCGCGGCTACCAGGACGCCCAGGGTCCTGTCGAGAACGGCTGGGAGGCGGATGGGACGCTCGTCCGGGCGGCCTATTCCCTCCATGCCGAGGATGATGACTTCAGCCAGGCGCATACGCTCGTTCGCGACGTCTATTCGGAAGAGGAGCGTGAGCGACTCATCGAGACCGTCACCGGTTCGCTCCTCCCCGATGTTCGAGAGCCCGTGCTCTCGCGCGTCTTCCAGTACTGGAGGAACATCGACCAGGAAGTCGGTGACCGTATCGAGGAAGCCTACCGCCGGAGCATCGGCGATCAGGTACCCGGCGGGGATCCGATCGGCGGCTAAACCCACCGAGACGCACCGCTAGGCGCGGTGGGCCAGTCCGGGCTGGCCCACCGCCCTCGGGACATTCCCCGAGGCGGGTGGCCTGCCAACTGGTTATGATGGCGGGAAGGAGGCCATTCATGCCACTCTTCTCGAGACGACCCGAGAACCGACCGAACCCCGCCAGCCCTGCCGAGCCCAGCCAGCCGCCCCCCAGGAGCACTCTTCCCGGTGCGGATAGCGGGGTCCCGCCCCTCCTCGCCAAGATGGGGATGGGTTCCTGGTATCTCATCGGGATCCTCATCATCGTCTGGGTGATCGTCTTCGCGACCGCGACAGTTTCCTTCATCTTTGTCACGATCTTCCTCGCCCTCGTCGCGACCTCCGTCCTGCGCCCCATGACGGACTTCCTCGACCGGTGGGTGCCGCGCGTGGTCGCGATGATCGCCTCTCTCCTTCTTCTCTTCGGCATCGTCGGGGGCCTTCTCACCTTCGTCGTCGTCTCGGTTCGCGGCGAATGGGACAATCTCGCATCCGAGTTCTCAACAGGTCTCGATTCGATCCTTGACCTGCTCGAGAACAACTCCCTGCCGTGGAGCGTCACTGCGGAGGAGGCCAACCAGTGGGTATCGGACACTGTCGACAGCGGGATCGAATGGCTGCAGGAGAACACGGGCCAGATCTCGTCCACCATCATGTCGAGTGCCGGCACGATCGGCGTCCTCATCATGATCCTGTCGATCGCTTTTCTCGCCACGATCTTCTTCCTCATGTCCGGGGCCCAGATGTGGCTGTGGTTCCTCAACGAACTTCCCGAACGCCGCCGCGACATCACTCATCGCGCCGCCATGGCGGGCTGGATCGCGTTCTCGGGGTATGCGAGGGGAACGATCATCATCGCCCTCATCAACGGAGTCCTCGCATTCCTGCTCCTGCTCGTCCTCGGCGTCCCGCTCGCCGCTCCCCTGGCCGTCCTCGTCGTCATCGGCACGTTTATCCCGCTCTTCGGAGCCCCAGCCGCCATGATTGTCGCAACGATCGTCGCCTTCGCGGCGAACGGCCCCATCATCGCCCTCGTCGTCCTCCTCGGCATCGCCCTCATCGGCCAGCTCGAAGGAGACCTCTTCCAGCCGCTGATCATGGGCAAGCAGGTGTCCCTCCATCCCCTTGTCATTGCTCTCGGGGTCGCGGCCGGAACCTATCTCGCCGGCCTTCTCGGGGCAATCATCTCCATCCCCATCCTCTCCGTCATCTGGGCCGTCTACAAGGTGCTGCGCCGCCAGGATCCGCCGCGCACAGAGCTGCCAGCGGTGGACAGGGAGGAACTCCTCGAGTCGTGAGAGGAACATGCGAGTGGCGGCGCATTGCCGCCACTCGATGCTGGATTGTTTCCCGTCTAGGGCGTGATTCGCCCGTTCCCGTCTAGGGCGTGATTCGCCCGCCTGTCACGCCGAGAGATTCCCCAGCGATGTAGGAGGCCTCGTCGGAGGCGAGGAAGACGTAGGCCCCTGCGAGTTCGACAGGATGGCCCGCGCGTCCGAGCGGCGTGTCCTGTCCGAAGGTTGTGACCTTCTCCTGCGGCTGCCCGTGGCTCGGCTGCAGCGGCGTCCATATCGGCCCCGGGATCACGGAGTTGACCCGGATGCCCTTCGGGGCGAGCTGCTCCGCGAGACCCTTCGACAGGTTGTTCATCGCCGCCTTCGTCATCGCGTAGTCGAGGAGGACGTCGGAGGGCTGATAGGCCTGGATGGAGGAGGTGAAGATGATCGAGGAGCCGGCCACCATGTGCTTGAGGGCCGCCTTCGTCACGCGGTACGAGCTGTAGATATTCGACTTCATCGTCAGGTCGAAATCTTCGTCGGAGATCTCTTCGATGCCGTCGTGCCAGATCTGCCGGCTCGCATTGTTGACAAGGATATCGAGCCCGCCGAACGCCGCGACCGTCTCGTCGACGATATGCTGGCACTGCTCGAGTTCCATGAGGTCGCCGGGCAGTGCAAGCGCCTTCCTGCCGGCCGCTTCAATCGCGGCGATCACACGATCGGCGTCAACCTGTTCCTCGGGGAGATAGGAGATCGCCACGTCAGCGCCCTCACGTGCGTAGGCGATCGCGACGGCTGCCCCGATGCCGGAATCACCGCCGGTGATGAGGGCCTTGCGGCCTTCGAGACGGCCGTGGCCCACATAGGTCTCGAGACCGATATCGGCCTGCGGTTCGAGGTCCCGATCGAGGCCGGGGTGTTCCTGGATCTGTTTCGGCGGATCAACTTTTGGAAAATATGTTCTCGGATCGTTCAATGCCATGGCTACCTTCTTTCGTCGGTTGTGTGACCCACCCTATAGAGGTCACGTCTGGCACGAAACCTGTCATGTCCATTTTCCGCGCGACTACGCTGTCCGTGAAAGAACGCGACGCAGCCCGCCTGCACTTGTGACCGGGCCGCGATGGGCTTACCGTTGTCCGATACAGCATGACGGCACCGCCGTCGAAGAAGGAGGACACATGGGTGGAAAGCACGCCAAGCAAGAGGACGTCGACCTCGAGAAGGTAGCGTCCCAGGAGGAGCCCGAAGAGGGCGAGACCACCTCCGAGGCTGAAGCAGACCGCGAGGACTAAAGAACTAATGGGTGTCCCGGGCACATACGTCCGGGACACACCCATATCGACATGAAGGTACTCATCCTTGGCGGGACGGGCTTCCTCTCCCGCGAGACGGCACGATCCTTCCTGCGGACAGGACACGATGTCACGTGCGCTGCGCGCGGCGTCAGCGGTACCCCGCCGGAGGGCGCGGTCTTCGTGCGCTGGGATCGAGACGAGGGAACCACGCTCGAGATTCCCACACCCGATGTGGTGATCGACGTGGCGACGAATCCTGACCATGTCGCCCGTGCCCTCGGCCAGTTCCCTGACGCACGGTGGATCTACATCTCGACGATCAGCGTATACCCCGTCGTGACGGAACCCGCGGGCACTCCCGAGACGACTCCAGTCTGCGAGCCCGCGACGAGCGGTGACTACGGCAGGCTCAAGGTTGCCTGCGAGAACCTCGTCAGGGCATCGAACCACGTCATCGTGCGTCCCGGACTCATCATCGGCCCGGGTGATCCGACCGGCCGTTTCACGTATTGGCCCGCCCGGATCGACCAGGCATCAGCCGATGGTATGCCCTATATCGCGCCGGGGGAACCGGATGAATGGGTGCAGTGGATCGATGTTCGGGATCTGGCCGACTGGTGTGTTGTTCTCGCGGGGAGCACGATCACCGGGACATTCGATGCGGTCGGTCCCGCCGTGACGCGTGACGAGTTCCTCATCGAGCTCTCGACCATCGCTCATCCCACCCCCGTCTGGCTCAGCGCGGCAGAGCTCTCCCGCCACGAGGTCTCGTTCTGGGCCGGAGACCGCGCCATCCCGCTGTGGATACCGGTGGCGGAGATGGCGGGGCTTATGGCGCGCGATCATCGACCGTCCGAGAGTGCAGGATTGCGCACCCGCCCGCTGGCCGTGACCGCACGCGATACTCTCCCCTGGCATCATGCGGGCGGGCCCGCGGGCGGACTGACCCGGGCTGAGGAACTCGCCGTCCTGGCCGAGCTGGGCCATATCACTCCGGGTTCTCAGCCCTGACCTTCTCCACAGCCTCGACCGCCGCGACACTCAGTCTCGGCCACGATCCTCACCTCGAACCGGTCAGCGCGCCTCGTAGTGGCGGACGTGGTCGGTGATGCCGGTGAAGCGGAACGGTGCTGCCGTCACGGCCGGCACCTCGACATTGTCGGAGGCACCGATGTAGGAGGCGTGCAGCTCCCGGTACTGGGCGAAGGTGAGGGGAACCCTGCTGTCGAGAGCCTCCCGCACGGTCTCCGGATGGATGTGGTCCGTGTAGCCGTCTTGGACGATGCCGGTGAAGAACTCGGCGACAGAGCCTGAGCCGTACGAGAACAGTCCGAGGCGCTTGCCCGCAAGATCCGGGTTGCCGTGAAGCTGGGCGGCGAGACCGAAGAACAGGGACGCCGTGTACGAGTTGCCGATGCGGCGGTTGTACGTCATCGATTCCTCGATCAGCTCGGGGCCGAGATCGGCACCGACGTGTTCGCCGAGACGAGCATGCGCCTTCCGTGCCATCTTCGTGAAGGGCTGATGGTGGAGGAATCGATCGATGTCGGTGATGTCGAGGCCGCGGCGGGCCACGAGATCATCCCACGAGCCTGTTGCCGCATTCATGTACGCGTCGAGGGACAGCTTTCCTTCCACGTACGGGGTCGAGGAATCGTTGGGGCGCCAGAAGTCGTTGACGTCCGCCGTGAACACGCCCGAGCCCGGCTCGATGACGACAAGGTTGGGGTCGGCGGAGATGAGCATCGCGACCGCACCGGCGCCCTGGGTCGGTTCACCCCCGGAATCGACCGCATATCGCGCCACGTCGGACGCGATGACGAGGACCTGGTCCTCCGGGTAGCGGGCCACGTGGTTGACAGCGGTCTGGAGGGCGGCCGTGCCCGAGTAGCAGGCCTGCTTGAACTCGACCGTGCGCACAGCCTGGGGCAGGCCGAGGAGTCCGTGCACGAACACGCCCGCGGCCTTCGACTGGTCGATGCTCGACTCGGTCGCGAACAGGACCATGCGGATCTTCGACGCGTCGTGCCGGGAGAGCAGGCGCGACGCGGCTGTCGCGGCCATGGTCACGATGTCCTCGTCGGGGGCAGGGACCGAGAACTCGTCCTGGCCCAGGCCCTTCTCGTACTTCGCGGGGTCGATGCCGAGAGCTTCCGCCATCTCGTCCAGGTCGAGCACGAAATGCGTGGTGGCTACATCCAGGTCGTGGATTCCAATGTTCACGACGTCTCCTTCGATCGGGCTCCTCGTGGAGCTGGTTTAGTCGGTGCCCCGCTCAAGGGACACGTGGGCGGCCATGAGCTCGCCAGGGTTTGTCTGTGCTGCCAGCAGGGACAGTTCGCCGCAGAGCACCGTGCCTGCGATCAGTGCCGCGAGGCGGCGGCTGTTCTCACCCGGCGCACGGTCCTCACGCAGGCCGAGGCGCACCATGGCCTCCTCGACGTGATCGAGGTGTTTGCCGTTGCCGACAGTCCCCACGATCAGGTGGGGCAGGGAGCAGGCGAAGTACAGTCCCTCGGGACGGTTCTCTGCGTAGGTGAAGCCCTGGGAACCTTCGACGATATTCGCGGCGTCCTGGCCCGTGGCCAGGTAGAACGCGAGGAGCATGTTCGCGAAGTGAGCATTCGCCGACCGGAGGGCGCCCGCGATCGTCGACCCCACATAGTTCTTGCGGACAACAAGCTCGGCCACCTTCTCAGCTGACGTCTTGAGCGTGCCGTGGACGATGTCGTGGGGGATGAGAATGTCCGCCTGGACGTTCTTTCCCCGGCCGAGGGCGCCGTTGATGCCGGTGGCTTTCTTGTCGGTGCAGAAGTTTCCGGAGATCGAGCCGTAGCCGAGCCCCAGATCCCAGGAGAGGATCTCTGCCATGAGAGCATCCGACGCCGCTGTCACCATGTTGTGTCCGGACGCGTCCCCCGTGGTGAACGCGAAGCGGACGAACAGGAGCGATCCGACGATCTCGGGATGGATCTCGACGAGCGTGGCGAACCGGGAGCCGCGGGATACGACGGCCTGGAGGTCATCGAACCGGGAGGAGATGATCGTGCTGGCACGATGAGCGGCGGAGGCACCGGTGGCCGTGAACAGCACGGACCGCGTCATCCGTTCGCCCACAACCGTGGCCACGATCCCGCCCTCGACCAGGCGAGACACTTTGGCCCCGCGGCCGACCGAGGGCCACAGGGGTGTCTCGTAGGTTGCGAGAGGGACATCGATCTCCCCGGTGACGGCATTGCCGGAGAACCGGATCGGCCCGACCCAGCGGGTCGGGATCGCCGTATAGGTCGTCTCCGAATAGGTCGACTTGCTCATGATGCCTCCTGGCTCCGCCTCGCAAGGGCCCTCACGTCGAGTCCGCGCAGATCGGCGAACTCCCGGGAACGGCCTCGAACAAGAATGTCAGTGTATTCCAAAGCGCCCGGGGTGGCGGCACCCATCATCGCCTGCAGCTGGCCCACCCTCTCCATCCAGATCTCCAAAACCTCCGTCATCGCATCAGCGCCCTCGCTCAACGCCACCTTGAGGAAGGTGCCTGCCACGCCGACGGCGCGCGCCCCCATCGCCACGCTCTTGACCACGTCGAGGGGATGGCGAACACCCCCGGAGGCGAGAACGGTGAAGTTCGGGTCGGCATTCGGGCCGACATGGTGGCCGAGTCGAGCATCGAGCAGACACTGCACGGCAGAGCTGCCGAAACCGTTGAGATAGGAGTAGTCGTCGTGTCCGCCAGAGCGGCGATCGTTCTCGATCTTCGCGAAGTCCGTCCCTCCGGAACCTGCCACGTCGGCAATCGTGACGCCGGCGTTCTTGAGCTCGGTCAACGTCTTCGCGGACAGCCCGAAGCCGACCTCCTTGACGATGATGGGAACGTCGAGACCGCTCGCGATCTGTTCGACGAGGCCAAGCCATGCGGAGAAGTCACGCGAGCCTTCCGGCATGACCGTCTCCTGGACGGAGTTGAGGTGAAGCTGGAGACCATCGGCCGACAGCAGGTCGACGGCGCGCTTCGCGTCGTCCAGGCTGCGCCCGGCACCGATATTGGCCAGCACGATCCCGTCCGGGTTCTCCTCCCGGATCACGGTGAAGCTGGGGCTCGTCTCCGGGTAGTCGAGAGCGATTCCGATGGAGCCAGAAGCCATGGGTATCCCCGTCGCTGCCGTGGCTCTCGCCAGCGCCCGGTTGATCGTCATCGCCGTCTCCGTGCCGCCGGTCATGCCCGTCACGTAGAAGGGCGCCCGCCACGTCCACGGCCCCACGGTCACGGACGTGTCCACCTGGGCGCGGTCTATTCCCGCAAGAGCATGGTGCAGGATCTCGATATCGTCGAAGCCTCGATAGGAGGCGGGCTGATCCTGCTGCTCGGCTGCGAGACGAATGTGGTCTTCTTTACGGCTGCTGACAATCATGCGGCCACCTCTTTCCCGTACACGTGAAGATCGAGTGGGCGTATCCCTGCGGCACGCCACTGCTCGAGCAGCGCCGCCGTATCCATCTCCGGGTCGGCGAGAACGATCCCGCAGTCGCCTCCGCCCGCACCTGACGGTTTCGCGGCACCCCCGTAATGTTCCGCACTGTCGCACAGGAACGTGAGCTTCTCGGTTTCGATGGTGATCCCGGAGCTGGCCTGGAGGAGAAGCAGGTTGTGGCGGGCTTGCCGCACCAGGTCCTGGACGAGGGCCGGATCCCCTGCTTCGAGAGCCTCTATCAACGCCGTGACGATCCGATCCGAGGCGGCGACGAAAGCCGTGTAGTCGGGGCTGTCGCTCGGGCTGGCCTTCGTCACGGAGCCGACGAGGGCCTCCGTCGAGGACGGTGACCCCGTCCATCCCACCAACAGGGACAGCGCCGGTGCCGGCAGGGAGCGAATCCGGAGCGTCTCCCATCCGCTGCCCACCATCACATCACCGATCGTGTCCGTGCTGAGAGCCGTGAGGAGGGCGGCCCGATCCGGGGCGCTGTAGGACAGCCAGCCGCCGAACGTCGAGGCCGCAATATCACCGCCTGAGGCTCGAGGCGACACGGAGATCGTGGCCAGCAGTGCGATCTTGAACCGCTCCATGGCAGACAGCCCGAGATCATAGAACGTGTCGATGGCGGCAATGGTCGCCACGACAACGGCGGCGGAGGATCCGAGCCCGAACTTCTGGCCGTGGGAATCATCAAGCTCCGACTCGATGTGGAGGTTGAAGTATCGCGGAGCTATCCCCCGCTCGTCCCGCAGGCGTTCCATGACATCGATCGCGCGCGTGACATAGTCGTAGGGGTGATGGTCGACGACGACGTCCCCCGTCTCAGGATCCCGGCGCCACTCGATGGGGAGATTGCCGTACTCGGAGGAATGCACTCGTCCCACATCGACCGACTCGGTCACGGAGACTGTCATGAACTTGTCGACCGCGACGAGGAGGGCCGGATGATCGGGGTCAACGACCGCGTACTCGCCGGCGATGAACAGCTTCCCCGGGGCACGGGTCGTGATCGTCACGCTGATGCTCCGTCGATCAGGTGCGCCCCCTGGCCCGGCATGAGGATCTTCGCCTCGTTGTCCTTCGTGAATCCCACGAGACGGTCCGCCACGATATGTGCGAGTTCGGGGCGGGTCAGGGCGAACACGTTCGGGCCAGCATCCGCCGTCGCATAGGCCTCGACACCCTCCTGCCTCATGGCCGCGATCTCGTCGAACACGGCGATCGACGTGGGGTTGAGGTAGCGGATCGAGGGGCGGCAGGAGGCGATGAGGGCATGCATGCGGATCGCATGGTTCTCTGTCAGCTCACCGATGGTCGTGACATCGCCGCGCTCACAGGCCGCGATCATCTCGGTCAGCGTCTCCTGCGTGGACGTGATCCAGGCCGGATAGAAGGGTGACGTCTCGGCGGTGGCGATCATGCCCTGCCGGGAGGATACGGCCTTCTCGCCGGTCGCAACCGGCACAGCCACCATCGCCATGTCAGGCGCGGAGACCGCTTCCGCATAGGAGCTCTCGTCATCACCGGCGTGCCAGACGGCGAAGCGGTCGATAAGGGAGCGGCTGGCGGAGCCCGAACCGCGCCGAGCGAGCCTGCTGAGCTCCCTCGTGTCGAGATCCAGCCCGTAGGCTGAGGCTGCCGCAACGGCAAGGGCTGCGAAACCGGACGCGGATGAGGCCATGCCGGCCGCGGTGGGGCCCTCGTTGGTCGATACCACCCGGGCCGACAGGTGGGCGGTATCGAGCCCAGCATCGACCGCCAGGGACCGGACGAGGTCGAGGAAGACCGTGACCCGGTCCGCTGACGTACCGTCGTGGTCGACTTCGTTGAGCCTGAACGTGTCCCCACCGTCGGTGAGTGTGACTGTTGTCGTCGTCGGGAAGTCGTCGAGAGTCATCGACAGTGAGCCCGCGACGGGCACGATCAGCTTCTCATCCGCCTTCCCCCAATACTTGACGAGAGCAATGTTGGGGTAGGCACGAGCGGTTGCCGATGTCACGCATTCTCCTTCGGGAGCGCATCGCGCTCGTTCGCGCCGACACCATCGGCGATCTGGGATGAGACAAGAGAAGTCTTCCATGCCTGGGTTGCCCCCGCGGCCTTCATGGCGTCGATAACGCCATCAGCGGAGTCCGCGCCATCGACGAGCGCGAGAACGCATCCGCCGAGCCCGGAACCCGTGAGCTTCGCTCCGTGCGCTCCGCTCATGCGGGCGGCCGTGACGAGAGCATCGAGGGACGGAGCGGACACACCCAGCCTCGCGAGCTGTTCGTGGCCTGCACTCATGTGCTGCCCGAGAGCGGCGGCATCCCCCGCCCCGAGGGCCGTGATCGTGTCCTCCGCCAGTCCGGCCAGCGTGTCGATGATGCCGTTGACGAAGGAGGGGTTGACCTTGCGGAGCATGCGGACGCCGTTGACGGCGGCGGACGTGGAGCCGGACGTGCCAGTGTCGGCGATGACGAATGTCAGGGAGCGTGCGACGGTGACGGGTGTGGGTTGGCCGGATTGGAAGCGGACCGGAGACAGGGAACGGACGGCATGAGCATCGAGTCCGGAGGACGTGCCGTGTGCGACGTTCTCGGCGATCTGGACGAGCTCGAACGTTTCCTCGGGCGTCAGCGCCACTCCGACGGCATTGCTGACGGCGCGAACCATGGCCGCGGCGACGGCCGCGGAGGATCCCAAGCCCCGCTCGAGGGGCACGGTCGAGGAGATGACGATCTCGAAGCTGTCCGAGTTCAGTCCCACCCGCTCCGCCGTGGCCCGCAGCGCTGTGACCACGGGCTTGAGTTCGCGCGGGGCAGCATGAAGGGGGCCCGTGTACAGGTCGGAGCTGATCGAACCGTGGTCGGCCTTCCGGACAGAGGCTGCCGTCTGAAGGTCGAGGAGCGGCAGCGCAACAGCGGGCGCACCGTAGACGACAGAATGCTCCCCCATGAGGATTGCCTTGCCGTGGGCGCTGCCGAGGCCGCCGTGCACGCGAAGCGGCTGACCGAGAGTCGGCTGAATACCGGCAGCGGGCTCCGCCTCCGGTGGGGTCTGGACGTTGGTGTCGTTCGAATCAGATAGGTGCATGCTCACTTCACGTGATCCGGCCGGCCCTGGGCCCACCGACTCACTCTTCTTTATCGCGGAACTAAAGCTTCGTGGAACTACTCAAAGTTACACGCTTTAGCCTAGTCCAACCAGAAGCATCACCATCCTCGGGTGTAATGCGCTACGCAGGAGAGAGACCTCACAGCGTTCCGTCGCCCTGGAGAAGTGACAGCGAGAAGCGGGGAGTTGAACTCCCCGCTTCGTACAGGCCGCCACTATCGCATCCCGATGGACTGGGCCATGACTACGCCTTCTTCACTGTCACGGTCCATGACGCGGCATCGACCTGGCGGAAGTCTGTCACGGTATGTCCGTTCTGCGCCGCCCATGCCGGGATCGAGTCCGTGGCCTGCGTGCAGTCGAAGTCGATCTGCAGCTCGTCACCGCTGTTGAGCGGTGCGATCGCTCTTTTCGCCTCGATGAGCGGGAAGGGGCACACTTCTCCGAGGGTGTCGAGGAGATACTTCTTCGACGGGCCCGGCTGCTGTGCGGAAATCGGTTCGACGTTCTTCTTCTGGGGTGTGATGAGGTTGAGGAAACCCATGGTTCTTCTCTTTTCTTTCGGTAGACGAACGGCTAGGAGCCGACGGTGAGGGACGGGATCTCGACGGGTGCCGCTCCGGGACGGCGGCGGGAGGTGACGAACAGTCGCACGCCTGCCCCCACACCGAGGAAGGTGAAGAGCAGGGCGATCCAGCCCTGCCAGGAGAAGAGCGCCGTCTGGACGAGTGCGTTGCCGATGGTGCAGCCTCCTGCGATAGAAGCGCCGACACCCATGAGCGTGCCGCCCGCGATCGCACGCGTCGTCGTCTCAGCATCGGGAGCCCGCAGCCGGAACTCCCCCGAAGCCTTCGCGGCAATGTAGGAACCGGGAATCAGGCCGAGGACGAACAGGACTCCCCAGTCGATGTAGGACGTGTCGCCGGTGGTGAAGAACTGGACGATGTTGGCTGAGGGCGTCGTGATTCCGAGGCCAGCATTGCGTCCCGTTGCCTGCGACAGTGGATAGGCCAGGGCCGCGAGCAGGCCGAGGAGGATCGCTGTCACATTCGGGGTCCACTTCTTCTCGAACAGGAGATGGGCGATCCCGATCTTCTGGGCGGGGAGAGTCGCAAGCGGTGCGCTGATACGGCGCGCCTGGCGGACGAGCAGGGAGGCGACAATGAGGGCGAAGCCGACGACAAGCACCCACACGGAGATGCCGAGAGTGTCCTGGATCGTCGTCGCGTCCTGCGTCTCGTTGCGCTGGCTGGCAGTGACATCAGCCCCGATGCCGTACTTCATGGCGGATGCGGTGAAGGCGTAGAAGGCGAGAGCGACCCACGATCCGATGAGGCCCTCCCCGGACCGGTAGTAGGTTCCGGTGGCGCAGCCTCCGGCAAGGACGATGCCGATGCCGAAGAGGAAGGATCCGCCGACGACAGCGCCGAGGGCGAGAGTGGGGATACCGGGGTTGATGAGTCCGCCCGCGATCATGGCGTTCACGAGAACGGCCTGGATGGCGATGGCGATGAAGAAGGCCGTGAGCCAGCGGGTGGATCCGCTCAGCCACACGTCGCGGAACGCGCCGGTGACGCAGAAGCGTCCCCGTTGGAAGATGAATCCTAGGACGACGCCGAGGATAAGGCCGGAAATTAGCATAGTTCTCTCTCTGGTTGTGGGTAGAGGAGAGCGCTGCCAGGACGCGGCTAGCCCACGAGGGTACGGTAAGCCCACGGGGCGTGGGCCGATGATCTGGACAGCGCTCCGTGGGAGCGCGAACGGTCGATCAGATCATTCGGCACATCATCGAACAACACATGCGCGCGGACGTAACGTCAGCAGCTGCGCGCGTGTGGAGGTGAGACACCATGATCAGTCCTCATGTTCGATGTATCGCGAAAATGCGATGTCGTGAAACTATCAACAACTTCCGTCACCGCGCAAGAGCAAAGGTGGACGTCTCATATCGGACGGAGGGTGCTTAGCGTCTCTGGCAAGGCCGCGGTTTCGTTCCTACAATCGAGAGGGACCGGCAGCGGTCTCTTCCGCGCTAGCAAGGATCGTGCATGCTCCTCACCGTTCTTTTCCTCATCGGTATCACCGCTGAGGCCATGACTGGCGCTCTGGCGGCGGGCCGGCAAAAGATGGACCTGTTCGGGGTGACGATGGTGGCGTGCGTGACCGCCCTCGGCGGCGGCTCTGTCCGCGACATGCTCCTGGGCCATTACCCGCTCTCCTGGGTTGAGCATCCCTACTATCTGGTCATCGTCGCCGTTGCCGCGATCATCACTGTCCTCACGTCATCCCTCATGACGTACTTCCGCATCCTCTTTCTCGTGCTGGATTCTGTCGGCCTGGCCGTGTTCACGATCTTCGGCGTGCGGATTGCGCTGGAGATGGACTACGGCTTCATCATCGCCCTCGTGTCCGGCCTCATCACGGGCGTCATGGGCGGGATCCTCCGCGATATCCTCTGCAACCGCATACCGCTCGTCTTCCACAAGGAGCTCTACGCCTCTATCGTCCCCGTCGGCGTGATCGTCTACTACGGCCTCACCGAGCTCGGAGTCTCCGAGGACATCACCGTCCTCTCCTCCCTCCTCATCGTCTTCACCCTCCGCATCATCGCCATCTATTTCAAGCTCAGCCTTCCCGTCTTCGACTATCAGGAGAAGCAGGCCCCGCGCCTCGAGAGGAACAAGCTGTGGCACTTCCCTCGGCGCACCTCGACCCGCCACTCCTACGGCTTCCACTGGAAGAAGTACGGCCGGCTCTCACGCTCAGCACCGTCGGGTGACGACATCGTCTCCGCGGCCTCTCCGCAGACTCCGGATGATCCGCAGTCGCCAGACGATCCTCACGCACCTGCCCACATCGAGCGTTCGTGATGACAGGGCCGCGCCGTCTCAGCCGCTCCCAGGCGGCCGCGGTAGCCATTCGCGCCCAACGCCTCGACCGCGTCTCGCCGGCCCGGACACGAGCTGACATTGGCAGTGCCGTGCGTGGCATGGGGGTGCTGCAGATCGACTCTGTCAACATCCTGGCCAGAGCCCACTATCTCCCCCTCTATTCCAGGCTGGGCCCGTACGACACCGGTCTGCTCGACGCGGCGGCTTCTCAGCCGCCCCGCCTCATCGTCGAACAGTGGGGGCACGAAGCCTGTTATGTTCCCCCGACGACGCATCGTCTCCTCGCGGGGTTCCGGCGCCGCTGGTCATCAGGGCGCACCATCGAGGAGCATCCCGGTGCGGAGGCCCTGGCGGAACGGATCATGGGATTTCTCGAGGGTACGACGGCTACCGCACGCGAGGTGAGCGCCTGGCTCGACACCCGCCACCTCACACCTGCCGAGGCAGAGCTCATCGGCCAGTCAACGGAGTTCGAGTGGTCTCGCACGGCTGTCAAGGTGATCCTCGAGAACCTGTTCGATGCTGACATGGTGGCGGGTGCCGGGCGCACCCAGCACTTCCACCGCATCTACGGCGCACGGGAGCGCGTGCTCCCCGCAGGGCTCCCTCCCACTCCCCCGCGCGAGGAGGCGATACGTGCCCTTACCGAGATCTCTCTCGAGAAGGTGGGCATCGGCACGCCCGCGACGATTGCCGACTTCTTCCGCCTCAAACTCGCGGACGTTCGCCCTGTGCTCGATGATCTCGTGGCCTGCGGGAAGGCGTGCCGCGTGGACGTGGAGGGATTGCCGGGGGCGATCATGTGGGCCGCGATCCCCGTTCCTCGCAGTGTCACGGGGACGACTCTGCTGTCTCCCTTCGACCCGCTGATCTTCGAACGCAAGAGAGCCCTGGCCTTGTTTGGTCTCGACTACCGGATCGGGATCTATACCCCGGCCGCGAAGAGGACCAGGGGCTACTATTCGCTCCCGCTCCTGCACGACGGCACGATCCCTGCACGGGTCGATCTCGCCCTCGATCGGCCGAGCCAGACGCTCAAGGTCATGGGGGCATGGTTCGAGCCGGGAGCCCGCGAGGCTGGCGCCGTCCTTGCGGCCGAGCTGGAGAGGCTGGCCCGATGGCAGGGGGCGTCCACGATCACGATTGTGGACGATGCTCCCGGGGATGCTGTCCCCGCGCTCAGGGCTGCGCTCTGACCGGCTCCCATCGATCATCCAGGAGACGCCACTCCTCGGGCCCGGCAGTATCGCAGTCCCGGAGCCAGAAAGTCTCGCCCGGGTTCCAGCCCGCCAGGACACTGGCGTGTTCGCCTGCGGGGAGGGCCCTGCCGGCCGCCGTGAGGTAGCCGCGGGGCGTGACGAGGACACCATCCCAGTCTCGTGCCACATCGCGCCAGTTCGGAATGATCCAGGTCCCGTCTCGTCCGGTGACGCGATACCAGTCGTGGCGTACTTCCGCCGTCACGTCGAGAGGATAGACAGTGCAGAGCGCGACCCACGCCTGCGCACTGTCGACCACATACACCTTGTCGTCCTTGACCCGCACGGAGAGGACCGTGGCCCTGTCTCTCGGCGGACCGTCCTCGACATCCGTCAAACCGGTGGGAACACCGTCAACCATCCGATCCTGGCTCTTCAGCAGCCGATAGGGCGGAGTGGAGTGCCACATGCCGGACCAGTTCGCTCGAACATCGGCGGGACGTTCCCGCTGTGCACGCTCGACCGCGGCGGTAATCTCCGCCAGCCACGTCTCGAGGACCGTCCCAGCATCCCCCCGCCAGTCACCCCCCAGCACCGCGAAGGGTTCCGTGCGATCCTTCTCCAGAGCCTCCAGGAGGGGCCGGTCGTCGATCTCCGCGAGCGCTGCCACGATCACCGGGTCGCTGAGGATGAGATCGGTCGCGTCTGGCTCCTGCCAGTATCTGGCGGCGGCGACCGCCTCCGTCAGGGCATGGCTGGCATGGGACGGGTCGGGAGTTGCGGCGCGGATAAGGTCGGCCACGCCTGCCGAGGTGATGAGGCTGTCCCCGGGCGGGACGTTCTCCTTCCACGTCGGGACGGCCCGGGGTGTGCTTCTCCGGGAGAGCATCGAACGATGCTTGATCCTCACGCGTGTGAACCACGGAAGGGCAGGCAGCTTGAACCTTCGAGGGGCGGGAGCCTCTGTTTCCTCGACCATGACGAGATAGGCTCTGCTGCCGTCGTCTTTCGCGATCCTCCACTCGAAGTCCCAGACGGCACGGGACAGTTCCTCGGCGCCTCCTGCGACGAGGAGCTCGTAGAGGAACCTGCGGCCCCTGGGGCCTTCCGATAGGTGTGTCATGCTAGCGCGACGCTGTCGCGCCCCACCATTGGTTGATGCCGGAATCGACGGCGTGCTCATCGATTGCCGCCAGTTCGGCGGGCGTGAACGTGAGGTTCTGTGCCGCACCGACGGCTTCGTCGATCTGACTCGTGGACGAGGCTCCGATGAGAGCGGTCGTGAGGGAGGCACCCTGGTCTCGCAGGACCCACGCGACTGCCATCTGTGCCAGGCTCTGGCCGCGCTCTGCCGCGATGTCGTTGAGGGCACGCACGTGTCCGAGTGCTTCGTCCGTAAAGAAGTCCTTGTTCACCTTTCCGCTTGCGAGACGAGAATCGTCCGGGATTCCGCCGAGGTATTTGTCGGTCAGCATTCCCTGCGCCATGGCGGAGAAGCCGATCACACCCATGCCCTCTTCCTGGGCGGCCTCGAGCAGGGACGGCGTCCCTTCCTCGATCCATCTGTTGAGCATCGAATAGGAGGGCTGGTGGATAGCGAGGGGTGTGCCGAGGTCGCGCATGATCGCGGCGGCTTCCTTCGTCGCTTCCGCCGAGTAGGAGGAGATCCCGGCATAGAGGGCCTTGCCCGATGTGACGGCGTGATGGAGGGCGAGCATGGATTCTTCCACCGGGGTGTCGGGGTCGGGGCGGTGGTGGTAGAAGATGTCGACATGGTCGGTTCCCAGGCGCTGGAGGGACTCATCGAGGGAGGTGAGGAGGTATTTCCGGGATCCGCCGAAGCCGTGCGGACCGTCCCACATGTTCCAGCCCGCCTTCGTCGAGATGATGATCTCGTGCCGGAAGGGGGCCAGGTCTTTCGCGAGTATCCGCCCAAAGTTCTCTTCCGCGCTTCCGGCGGGCGGGCCATAGTTGTTGGCCAGGTCGAAGTGGAAGATCCCGCGATCGAAGGCGCGGCGCACGATATCGCGCTGTGTCTGGAAGGGCCGGTCGTCACCGAAGTTGTGCCACAGGCCGAGGGCGATCACGGGAAGCTGGAGGCCGGATGTGCCGCAGTGCCGGTAGGGGATCTCGTCGTAACGGGTTGATGCTGGAACGTAGGGAATGTGACTCATTCCACCATGATCCCATGATGAGGGGGCGGGAGGACCACCTTTCGCGGCGTGGCCGCTACAGGTTGAGGAGCCGCTCCAGGACACTGACCACGCCGTGCTCGGTGTTGGCGGGCGCCTCGTATCGTGCAGCCGCGCGAACATCGGGGTGGGCGTTCGCCATCGCGAACGACAGGTCTGCCTGGTCGAGCATCTCCAGGTCGTTGAGGTAGTCGCCGAAGACGACGGTCTGGGAGGGCGAAATGCCGAGATGCTTCTGCAGGTCCCGCAGGGCATTGCCCTTGTTCGCCTGGTCGGAGATGATATCGACCCAGTGGGTTCCCGAGACGACGACCTGATGACCATCCCATGAGCCCGGGAAGACATCCTCGACAATGTCGTCCACTCCGTTGAAGTCGAACGTGGCGAGTTTGACGAAATCGTCCTCGACCTCGGTCAGATCGTCAACGATCGTGAGGGCCGCATTATAGGTTTCGACCTGCTCGGTGAAGCGATCATCGCGCCGCTCGACGTATGCGCTCTTCGCGCCTCCCGCGACAAGGCCGATGTCGCGATGGTCGACATCGCGGACTAGGCGGATGACACGCTCGGCGGTGTCTTTCTCGACCGGGGTGACCGATACGGACTCGCCGTCTTGGACGACATGGGCGCCGTTCTCGGAGATAAATGTCCGGATGGAGGCACGGCCGGCGAACATCTTGGCCAGGGTGGCATATTGGCGTCCGCTTGCGGGAGCGAACATGATCCCCCGCTCGCTCATCGTGTCGACGAGAGACCAGAAGGCGTCCGGCACGCGGCCCTCCCCGTCCAGCAGCGTCCCGTCCATGTCGCACACAACGAGCGCCACGTCCTGTCCAGGTTCAATCGTCGTCCACAGCTCTGGTTTCAATCCACTCTCCATCATCCCCACCAGTATCCCCGATCGTGCGACACCATCCCAGGCCCCACCCCCGGACTCGCCCCTTCCCAAGCTGGGAATCTTCGGGGAGGAATCGAGGGTGCCAGCACCGCCCACGGATCGCCCACAACCCCTGTGGCCACGGGTTTCACCCGGATCGTCAGAATAGAAATCGAAGGCGGAGACGGCCCGGAAGATAGCAGCGAATGTCCGATATGTCTTGTGCGTCACACAGACCCTTGGAAGGATGGGGCACCTACCGAAGGAGACGAGATGAGAGCTGTGACATGGCAGGGCAAGCGGCACGTGAGTGTCGAGACCGTTCCCGATCCCACCCTTGACGAACCGACCGATGTCATCATCGAGGTCACCTCAACGGCGATTTGCGGGTCGGACCTGCACCTCTACGAGGTGCTGGGGCCCTTCATGGACAAGGGAGACATCGTGGGCCACGAGACGATGGGAATGATCGTCGAGGCGGGCTCCGAGTCGGAACTGTCGGCAGGCGACCGTGTCGTCATCCCGTTCCCGATCGCCTGCGGGCACTGCTGGATGTGTTCGCGCGGACTCGTCACCCAATGCGAGACAACCCAGGTGCGCGAACACGGGTCAGGCGCCGCTCTCTTCGGATATTCACGTCTCTACGGCTCCGTTCCCGGCGGTCAGGCCGAATACTTGCGTGTTCCCCACGCGAACTTCGGGGCTATCACTGTCGGCACCGATCTCCCAGACCATCGCTATCTCTTCCTCAGCGATGTGCTGCCGACAGCGTGGCAGGGCGTGGCCTACGCGGGCGTCCAGCGGGGCGATTCCCTTGCTGTGTTTGGGCTTGGACCGATCGGACAGTTCGCGGCGCGGATAGCAGCCCATCTCGGGGCGACCGTGTACGCGATCGATCCCGTTCCGGAGCGGCGTGCCATGGCAGAGCGTCACGGCATCACCACGTTCGACTCGGACGCTGTCGAGCAGATCAGAGATCTCACGGAAGGCCGGGGCCCTGACGCCGTGATCGACGCGGTGGGCATGGAGGCGCACGGTTCCCCCGTCACCACAGCCGCCCACAGCATCGTCGGCCTCCTGCCCGACGCGGTGGGACGGAAGGTCTTCGAGACAGCAGGTCTCGACAGGCTGGGAGCTCTCTACGGCGCCATCGATCTTGTCAGGCGCGGCGGCACGATCTCGCTGAGCGGCGTGTACGGCGGGCAGGCCGACCCCATCCCCATGCTGTCTCTCTTCGACAAGCAGGTCCAGGTGAGAATGGGACAGGCCAACGTCCATGCCCACGTCGATCATCTTCTTCCCCTGGTCGAGGATGAGTCCGATCCGCTCGGCCTCGAGGACTTCGTCACCCACAGGGCGCCTCTCGAGCAGGCTCCTGCCATGTACGAGACGTTCCAGAAGAAGGAAGACGGCTGCATCAAAGTCGTTCTCGACCCCAGATCATGAGGCTATGGGCGGACAACCGCCCCTCCCCTGGGTGCTCCCGGTTGGCAACGGAAGGGGAAAGATCAACCGGGCCCACCATCCGCCGACTATCGCGAGCCAAAACCTGCGCGCGATGGAAGGACGCTATTCCTGATCGGCTGATTGCGCGTGCTCGGCCGTGTAGGGGAAGAAGGAGATCTTCCCATCCTGCTCGAGGACGGCGAGGCGAATGTCCGACATGTTCTCGTACCCGGATTGACGCCCTGCACTGAGAATCTCGGCGACAGAGACTCGCTGGCGCCGCATCGCCCCCGTCCGTGCCCGACCATCGGCGACGAGGATGATGGGAGGACCCTCGAGGAGCCTGCTCGCTTTTGACCACCTGGACACGACGAGGTTGAATGTCACGGCAAGGAGAGCGAATGTCGCCACCGCTACGAGCCCGCCCGTCAGCGTGCGGTCCTCTCCCGTGATCCCCTGCTGGATCAAGTCCCCCATGGTGATGAAGAGGAGAAGGTCGAAGGAGCTGAGCTCCCCAAGCGTGGCCCTGCCCGCTGCTTTCGTCAGGAGCCAAAGCACAACAAAGGCAATGGCAGCGCGGAGAACGATATCCATCAGGGCAACCTCCATGTCGTCACAGGAACCCCCACATCGAAGCCGTCAGAGCCGACGAGCCGGATCGTTCCACTCGTGCTGGGTTCCCACCGGTCCGAGGCTCGTCCCTCGATCGAGAGACGAGCGTGAGTGGAGCCCGCGGGAAGCTCATACTCGAACCGCACGATCCCACCCCGCAGTGCCGTCTGATCACTGGGCTCTGGCACGAGCAGGAGATCTTCGAACATGTCGAGATATTCCTGATCGATCTCGATACGGAGGGTTTCGGGCAATCCATCCCGGTCGGAGACCTTGACGATCACCTTGAGGTCCAGGCCGGCTCGCGTTGTCACTGGATAGTCCACCCCAACTTCGGCCGTTCCGAGAGCCGCGGTGCGCTGCGTTCCGAGATCAAAAGCCCCGAGGGCAGCGGCAAGGAGGACAAGCGCGAAGAATGCCAGCACGCCCGATCGTGCCCACCGCCGCCACGCCTTATCACTGTCGTGGACGACGTCCTCGAGGAGGGATTCCGGCGGCCGATCTCCTAAAGTCTTCACCCATCCCCCATCATGCTGACTAGAACGAGAACCACCCACCAACATAAGTCGGCGGGTGGCCTACATCATAGCCATATGGCACAGTTTCTTCGAGTCATCAACCGTTCGGGAACTTACAGGGCGTGACCGGGCCGCCTTGGAGACCGATGCAGTGGCCTCCCTCTTTGCCTCCGGTACTGATTTTGAGCATGTTGAAGCTGTCCGACCACCTGACCTTCACATCTGATGAGTGGAGCGCCAGGTTGACCCGGCTCCACAGGAAGAGCGGATCGTGGTTCCACTTCCAGTGGATGCCGCTGTCCGTGGCGAAACAGATGTGGTGCCCAGTCGTGGCGATGATCTCCGCATCTTCCCAGTCATCGCTCCCCGCCGATCTGATGCCGCGAATGTAGTGCATCTTGTGCCCTGGCGAATAGTCGTCACACGTGCCGATATATTCGCTGCGCAGGAGGAGCTCGCTGGGGATGTGAGGGGCGTCGTTGTCCGAAGAAAAGTCCGGGTTCGTCATGAGATTTCCCTTGAATGTCGCTGTCTTCCACTCGGATCTTTTGATCGAGGGCCAATCTTCTCCCAGGGGCACCGCTAGCGATAAGCGGTTGCCAGTCGACAAGCTGAGAGGCTTCACGTCGAACTTCTTGATTGTGGTTTGAGTCTAGCGGGGACTGCGGACAGAAAAGGTCAAGGTTCCGCGAGAGAGGCGCGGAAGATCTCACTGACCACGAAGCACTGTAAGAACCGAAGGGATACGAAGACTCCGTCTGTAGATACAGAAGAAAATCCCCTCGGCCTACGGCCTACGGCATTGGTGTCGGCGGCAATTGAATTTGGTGCACTTCCGGCAATCGAAAACTGAGCAGTTTCAGTCTACATTTTGTTGTTCTTGTCGGTGTCTGATTCGGTACGAGGTTCCTTTCGTGGTCAGTACTTGAGCATGGTGGACAAGCCGGTCGATGATGGCTGTGGCGATGGTCTCGTCGTGGAAAATCGTTGACCAGCTACCGAAAGCGAGGTTCGAGGTGATCAGGATTGATGACTGCTCGTATCGGTCTGAGATGAGCTGGAAGAACAGATTCGCTGCTTCGGGCTCAATGGGAAGGTAGCCGAGCTCGTCGATGATGATGAGCTTAAAACGGCGAATACGGCGCAGCTCTTTAGGGAGTTCGCCTTTGTTAGGGTCTGCTGAAGGTTTGGTTGAGTCCGGGGTTTATGCCGCCAGACCGACGACATCCATCATTATGGCCTCGAATTCGACCGGTGTCAGCTTCCCAAGCCTTCGCTGCCTGCGCTTGCGGTGATACTTTCCCTCGATCCACGCCACGATCGCGAGGCGCAGCTCCTGCCGGGTCCGCCACGGGCGTCGGTCGAGGACATTCTTCTGTAGCAGCGAGAAGAATGATTCCATGGCCGCGTTATCTCCGCACGCACCCACACGCCCCATCGAGCCCCGCAGCCCGTGCCGATTCAGGGCCTTCTGGAATTTCCGGCTTCGGAACTGGCTCCCTCTATCGCTATGCACGATCACGCCCTGCGGGAAGCCGCGCTGCATGAGTGCGTTCTCAAGCGCCCGAACCGCCAATGACGCCTTCATCCGCTTGTCAATCGCATACCCCACGATCCGGTTCGAACACACGTCCTTCAACGCACAGAGGTAGAGCTTGCCCTCACCGGTCCAATGCTCGGTAATGTCTGTCAACCACTTCTCGTCAATCCCATTCGCGGTGAAATCACGCTCCACGAGATCATCCCCTACTGGCGCACCAGCCTGCCTGTAGCGGCGCTTGCGCGTCGCAATGACCGACTGGATGCCCGCAATGTTGCACAGCCGCCATACTCGCCGCTCCGAGACCTCGTAGCCGAGGTCGTGGAGGTCATCAGCGAGAACCCGATACCCACCTTCGTGGTCATCAATATGCAGTTCTCCCAGCACCCCGATCAAGTGCTGTTCTTCGACCTCACGAGCAGAGACAGGCTGTTTCAACCACTGGTAATAGGCCTGCTCACTGAACCCCAATACCCGGCACACCACCGCGGCAGGCACCCGAACACGGGCACCTGCCGCAGCCATCTCACGGACGAGCGGGAACACTATTTTGGGGGCGTGATGTGCACCTGAGACAGGTACGCTGCCGCGCGCCTGAGGACCTCGTTCTCCATCTCGAGCTCACGGATCCGCTTCAAGGCAGCCCGCATCTCACGCTGCTCGTCAGGGTCCTTCGAGGGCGCCATTCCGTGAGCCTTGAACCTCGCGTCCCGCACCCAGGACGGCAGCGCGGTCCTCGATATCCCGAGGTCCCTACACACGGTTTTCTGCGCGATACCGGACTCCACCAGCGCGACAGCGTCACGCTTGAACTCCTCGCTGTACTTGATCGGCATGATCTCATCCTTCCAGCATCGCTCTCTCGAGCAAAGCAGTCTTGGACTCAACTAAACCTTCAGCAGACCCGTAGCGTTCGGTGACCTGTCGTACTACTGGGTTGCTGACCGGCAGGGACGTTCATTCAAGCGCCTCAATGAACTGTTCGCCACCACCGGGCAGGTCGGATTCCTTGCCTCCCAACGCGTTGACGGCAAGTTGATCTTGCCAGAAGCGGTCAAGGTGCTCACTCAGAAGTCCGGTTCATAACCCAGTCCCCACGTGCACATCGAAGGAGGTGGCAGCGATGGCCGGTGACGAACTAAACGAGAGTGCGGGTAGCAGCGACGTGGATTTGGTCGAACAGCTCAGAGTGAATCTGATTCTCGAGCACCACGAAGACGACGCCCTCCTCGCCGAGTTGATCCGCGCTGCCACCTCCTACGCGTGTTCCTATCAACACCTGCCCGACGGGCACTACGACATCGCGCCGATGTCAGCTTCGAACAGGCAGGGCGTGGTGATGCTGGCCTCACACCTGTATGAGTCACGTGACGGGTCAACCGGTGGGGTGTGGAACGACAAACCCGACGCCGCGCGTGCCGTGTGGGAATCCATCCATCGGCTGCTGATCCTGGATCGCAACTGGAAAATCTGACCCTCTGGGAGGTGCTAAATGTCGTTTGGGAACCTCCGCCACAGGGTGCAGATTGTGCTGCCCGAGATGACGACGGATGATGCCGGGTTCGAGCAGGGCACCGACCGCGTCATCGCCGCACCTCGTGCCTCTATCGAGCTGCGGCACGCAACTGCCGCGTGGGTGAACCGCGCAGCCTATACGAAAGCCACCGCACTTTTTCGAATCCGCATTATCCCCGGCACCGAAATAACCACTGCGATGGAGATCAACTGCCATCTGGGCAGGTTCGTCATCGACTCCCTCGAAGTGCTCCACGACCGCTACATCGAGATACTCGCTCACCACCACGCCCCGGAAGGAGAAACACATGGCCAAGGCAACAATCAACCTGCCGACAACTTTCCTTGACGCCTTGAACGCAGCCGACACCCAGCTTGGGCAGTTCGCCAAAGATGCTCTCACCGCAGGTGCAGCCATCGTCGAACCTCGCATGCGCGCGAACCTTGCGGGCGCAATCGGGAGCGGCACCAAGCTGATTCGGCCTGGGTTTAGTTCCGAGTTTTATAGCAGAATAGGAACACTATGCCCAGAAAGTATGACCCCGAACTGAAGCAGCGTGCGGTGCGGATGGTTTCCGAGGCTCTTCCCGATCACCCCACTCGCACAGCCGCGGTCCGTCATGTCGCGGACCTGCTCGGGGTAGGCGCAGAGGCCCTGCGAACCTGGCACCGGCAGGCCGAAGTCGACCAAGGTAAAAGGCCCGGCGTGACGACCGACTTAGCCGCAGAGAATAAACGACTGGAGCGTGAGAACGCTGAGCTGCGCAAGGCTAACGAGGTGCTTAAAGCTGCGAGTATATTTTTCGCGAAGGAACTCGACCGGCCACGGACGAAATGATCGCTTTCATCGATACTTATCGTGATCGTTTCGGAGTTGAGTTCCTCTGCGCCACGCTTCGTGGGGCAGTCCGTGGATTTATCACCTCCCGTGGATACCGTGCCGCGAAGAGCCGGCCCCCGTCAGCCCGTCAGCTGAAAGACGAGCTGCTGATTCCAGAGATCCAGCGCCTGCACGAAGAGCATTACAGCGTCTACGGACGCCGCAAGATGCATGCGCTCCTGAAACGACAGGGCTGGGACATCGGCCGCGATCAGACTCACAGGCTCATGAAACTCGCCGACGTTGAAGGTGTTCGCAGGTCGAAGAAGGCTTTCACCACGATCCCTGATTCCGGCTTAGCGCTGCCCGGGGACCTGGTGGAGCGCCGGTTTGTTGCTGACCGACCTAACCAATTGTGGGTCTGCGACATCACCTATGTCGCCACCTGGTCCGGGTTCGCCTACGTCTCTTTCATCATCGACGTCTTCGCTCGTCGTATCGCCGGCTGGAATGTTGCCTCGACATTGAAAGCTGACGTGCTGCCACTGCAAGCTTTGGAGATGGCTGCCTGGCAAAACGACGGTGACCTTGATGGAGTGATCCATCATAGCGATCACGGCTCGAACTACATGTCCCTGGTCTACACCAGCAGGGTCAATGAACTCGGCGCCAAGCCCTCTACCGGGACCGTCGGCGATAGTTTTGACAACGCGATGGCTGAATCGGTTAATGCTCTCTACAAGGCCGAACTGATTCGTCAGCGCGGGCCGTGGAAGACCGTGGAAGAAGTTGAGCTGGCAACCCTGGAATACGTGTGGTGGTGGAACAACAAACGCCTCCACGGTGAACTTGGCTACCGCAGCCCGCTCGAGGTCGAGACCGCCTACTACACTGAACAAGAATCCCGCCTGACACCAGTCCGGTGACAGAAAAACGGCCGGAACTAAACCCAGGCCGAATCAGTTCAGCAGAACAGACTCAACGCCTACGAGCACTACAAACTCAACGTCTCCGAGCTAGACGCACACGCAATCGAGTTCACGCCCTACCTCTGGCACACACTCACCGACCACGCCGAAGTGGACACCGACGGCACCATCACATTCACGTTCAGGGATGGAACGACCAACCGATCAACTGCTACGTTGACCAGCGTTGAAGCCCCTCTCAAACTGAGTGTCAGATGAGCGCTCGTTGTCGGCACCTGCAAGCCAGAGTGGTGGAGCGATCACTGCGTACACGAATGAGGTTAGGATCCCGCACAGGGCAAGCAGAGGGACGTCTAGCCCGTCCGTTGTCGTGAAGTGTGTGTTCGACCACGAAATCCATACGAGGGTGGCCAAAATCGCCCAGAATGCCCAGTTGAGAACTGATCCAGGAGTAACAAAATCAACCCAGAGGGCCCAGGTCGTGGCGGAGGCCAGCGCGCTGTTCGGCATGAGGTTTGAGGGCGAACCATCTTTGTATCCGCCGCCCAGAACGAGGCACGTAAGCAGCAGCCAAACGCTCAGAACGATAATCAAGGGAGCAGGCGCGTCTCCACCACCGAGAGCGGCGTAAGCATCGACCACCCAAGTTCTGAGTTCCGTCAGCCCGACGAAACCTGCGGCTTCGCCCAAGTTCGTGAAGCCATGGCTCCCTATCCCAAATAAGGACAGAACAACCGCGAGCAGGTAGCCAGAGATCAACAGGTTGACCAGGCTTCGAAACCTAAACCCGAATCCGGCGACCAATGAACCCCAGTCGACCACTACCGAACCTCCCTGCACCAATCATCCCTCGTTTGCACGACTCACGCTGCAAGCGCGTAGCCATCCGGTAACGGAAGCGCAAGAGCTTGAGCACGTCACTTGGTTTCATTTACGTAGGCGCTTGACTATCACTAGCCCCAATCCGGCAGCTGCGGTTCCGTATCCCAAAGCCTTTTGCCCTGCTTCTTTCCCAGCAGTCTTCCGCTGCTCGGGATCTCGCCATGCTTCCCGCCAAGGGAGCGCACTGATGTCTTCTCTGGCAATGGCTACTCCGAGCGGCTGGTGAAAGCTCTCAATGCTCTCTGCAGTGGCGTTCAACGATTTCACTATGGCTCGTGCTGCCCTGGAATGGAGAAGGATGTTCTCATTCGCAATGGCTCCATAGCGATCCAACCGCTGCATCAGCGCCTGAGTTTTCCCTAGAACAGCGCCACGTCTCTTATCTCGGTTCTCGGTCACACCTTGCCGGTGACCTTCCAAGTAGTCAGGGGCAGTTGCCATGACATGATCCAGTTCGATGATTCGAAACTGATCTTCAAGTTCAAAGCACCTAGCAAGAACAGCTAGGTGCATCACAACTTCTTGCTCGATCTCGCCAGTCGCTCTCTTGATCGCGCCTGGTTTATCGTCCGACTGAGCTTTGTCAGCGAGTAACCCTAAAGCGAGCAACGTTTCTTCCTGCACGTTAATGATGGCCGCGTGTGCTCCTTGAACTTTGTCCCAAAGAGTCCGAGGATCTCCACCATTTTCACGCAACGTCTGTGCGTCTTCGATCTGACCCGCTGCTGTATGCATCCGAGCAAAAATTGCGTTCCTCTGACCTATACGAACGTCGTCGAGCTTGCCCTCGATCCTGACGAGAAACTCTCGAAACTCCTGCGCTTCAGCTTGCTGCGCAGCCTGGCTCATGAGGCCACCGACACCGGCTAGTACCGCAGGGTTGGTGACTAGCGACGAAGCTTTCGTGTCAACTTGCAGCCACTTCATCGAACTGTCGCCCGTCTTACCGAGCATCGCATGACTGATTCCCTTGGTCTTCGTTGACATCAGACCGCCTGCGTCTTTCAAGCGTTGTGCCGACTCAGGCGTAAGCTTCAGGTACATTGCGGACTGTTCCGCAATAGTTGAAACGCTATCGAGCAAATCTGAACTGACGCCAAGCGTTTTGCGTAGCCGCTCAAGATCGAAGCTGTCGGCGACCTTCGCAAGACCATGCTGCTTCAGGAAACGCCGCACGGCTTTGTTTGAGCCGACCACGAGCGCTCCTTCGCCATCGCTGACAATTTCGACTTCATCACTCATTGCGAGTCCTCCCTCCTGAACGTCCGTGCACTTTGCTCAATGCTCCGGGAATAGTCTGTGCACCAACCACTTCAAGTTTGCACCACTCAAGCGGCGAGCGCGTAGCCGCCGCGAATTTGTATCCATTCTGCTCGGGAAGTTTCATAAACCTTGTTGACCGAGGTCTTCCCAATCACGGTGATTCGGGCCAAAAGCTCCGACACTTCTTGAGGGGTGAAGAACTCACCGCCCGACTTACCTGCCGTGGAGGCATACATGGTCATGAGGTACTCGTATGCATCACCGAACAAGTCGATCGCGTTGTCTTGGAAGTCACCAAGAGGGAGTTCACCAATCGCTTTCAACAACTTGACCAGGTTCTGATTACGTGTGGCAACCGTGGGGCCAAGCTTTGAACTGTTGACGTCGTAATCGTCGAACAAACCTTTCAGGTCGTTCTCGCTCTGGGTGCCGACAGCAGATCCCTCGATACTGCGGAAGACTCGTTGGAGTGTCTCGTTCAGGTTCTCATCCTTGTCGGCACCTGCTCGGACGTTGTCAAAGAGTTGCGACGGGGCAAGGAAGAAGCCCTTCTCTGCCACCAGATCATCACGAACCGCTTCAGCATCCTCATCACTGAGATGGGCGTAATCGAAATCGGTGTTCCCCGAACGATGCTCCCAATCGTTGACATAAGACGTCAGATTCTCGGACACGAAACGATAAAACAGTGTCCCGAGCACATAGGACTTAAAGTCCCAGCCATCAACCGAACCACGCAGCTCGTCCGCAATTCGCCAAATTGACTTGTGTAACTCAGCACGCTGAGCCTCACGCGTTGTAGGCACCAAAATACATCTCATCTCCCGCGCCGACAGCGCGCTCCACAACCCACTCAAACCGAGCAGGCACATCTCAACATGACACTACGACATCAGCAAAGACACACCAGCGATCCCCAAAAAAAGGAAAACCACAGAGAATCTTCAATGACTCCACAACAAGTATCCCACCCATGCGGACTAAAAAATGTCGCAGGTTATACCTCGCATCGATCGATAGATCTTTACGGACATTTCAACGTGGAACTTGGCCAACGAGATCACTTCCTTAAACCCACCAGTTGCTTGCATCCATGGGGAGTCAAACGTTTAGCCACAAGGACTGCCGTGAATCAAGGAAACTGCTGCCACCATTCCTCCTCACTCCCCTTCCTCGCTTAGCATCGAGGGTATGACGAATCCTTTGATCACCCCGTCCACCCTTCCCTATGGTGTGCCCGATTGGGGCGCGATTGCTCCGGATCACATCCTGCCAGCCGCGCGTGAGGCGATGGCAGAACAGCGCCGCGCCTGGGAGCGCATCGCAACGAATCCTGAGCCTGCGACTGTCGAGAACACTGTTGTTGCCTACGACGAGTCGAACGATGGTGTGAACCGCGCTCTGATCCCCGCATTCACCCTGTTCTCCTCCATCGGAGGTCCCGAGCTGGAAGCGATCCAGGCGGAGCTTGGCCCGGAGCTTGCGGCGCACACCTCTGCTTTCTGGTTGGATCGCCGCATGTTCGAGCGCTTCAACGCTGTCGATCTCACAGATGCTGACGAAGAAACGATCTACTTCGTGACCGATACGCTCAAGAAGTTCCGCCTCGAGGGCATTGACCTGCCTGAGAGTGAGCAGGAGAAGATCAAGGAGATCGACTCCCAGCTGTCGAAGCTGGAGATTCTGTTCAGCCAGCGCGCCACGAAGGCCATGAGCGACAACTCCCTGAGGGTTGAGAAGCGAGAAGATCTTGCCGGTCTCAGCGATGAGCAGATCGACAGCTTCCGCCAGGAGGATGGCTCCTATCTTCTGCCACTGCTCAACTTCACGAATCAGCCCCTCCAGGTCGAACTGACGAATCCGCAGACGCGGCGCGCACTCCTCGACGCATCGACAAGTCGTGGTCTTGGTGCACACGAATCGTCGGATACTCGCCAGCTCGTTGTCGATATCGCCCGTCTTCGGGCGGAGCGCGCAGCGCTCCTCGGTCAGCCCCACCACGCACATGTCGTTGCCCAGCGCGGGATGGCATCTGACTCGCAGAACATTATTGATCTCCTCACCTCTGTCGCCACGCAGGCCATCCAGGCCGTTGACCGCGAGCGCACGGGCCTTCTCGCTCTCGCCGAGGGTGACGAAGCGGGGGCTGGTTTGCAGGCCGGGGACTGGACGTATTACCAGGAGCAGATTCGCGGGCAGGTCGCTGTCGACGATGCTGCTCTCAAGCCATATCTGGCACTGTCCAATGTTGTCGAGAAGGGTATTTTCTTCGCGGCAGAGAAGCTCTTCGGGATCAGCTTTGTCCCCCGCACCGATATCCCCGGCTACATCGAGTCGGTTCAGACCTGGGAGGTCTTCGACGAATCTGGGGAGCCGATCGGCCTGTTCCAGTCTGACTTCTATGCCAGGCCCGGCAAGTCCGGCGGTGCCTGGATGAATCCCATCGTGAACCAGTCTCGCCGAGCTGGCACGAAGCCTGTCATCATGAACAACTCGAACTTCCCTGAGCCCCTTGCCGGCCAGGAGCTGCTCCTCACGTGGGATCAGGTCGAGACCGTGTTCCACGAGTTCGGGCACGCCCTTCATGGCCTGCTTTCCGATACGTACTACGTGTCCACCTCCGGCACGTCGGTTCCCCGGGACTTCGTGGAGCTTCCGAGCCAGCTCAACGAAATGTGGGCCTACCATCCGGCTGTTCTTGCGAACTATGCCGTGCACGTCGAGACCGGAGATCCGCTGCCTGCCGATCTTGCAGCCAAGCTCTCGGCCTCGAAGACCTTCGGGCAGGGTTTCGCGACGACAGAGTTCGTTGCCTCTGCCCTCCTCGACCAGGCATGGCACCGGATCAGCGCGGTCGATGTCCCCTCATCACATGACATTGAGGAGTTCGAGAAGAAGGCACTCACTGACTTGGGCGTGTTTCACGAGCTGGTTCCGCCCCGTTACCGCACCGCCTACTTCAAGCACACCTTCGGGGGCGGCTACGATGCTGGCTATTACGCCTACATGTGGGCCGAAGTTCTCGTGGCCGATATCGAGCAGTGGTTCGCTTCCGACGGCTCGAAAGATGGTGATGGTGGCCTGAACCGCGAAGCGGGCAACACGCTGCGCCACGAGCTTCTGTCACGCGGTTCCTCCCGCAACCCGATGGAATCTTTTGTTGCTGTGCGCGGTCGGGAGCCTCGCGCTGAGGCTCTCCTCGAACGACGCGGGCTCTAATACGGAAGAGCGGAATAGAGTGGGGGCGCTGACTGGCATGGTCAGCGCCCCCACTCACTGAAGATCAGGTTTTCGGGAACCAATAATCTGGATGGAGGGTTCCGAGATAGACGGGTCTCCTGTTGTGTGTTGTCACCAGGCGCAGCTTGTCATCGACTCTGAAACGTCCGCCGAAGTGTCGGACCTCCCTCATCACCTTGCTGACTTCGCTCGCTCGTCTCTCCCCGATCACCTCAGACAATGTGCGCCCTGATGCACCATCGATGATCTCGCCGCCCAGGTCGAGATGGTATGGTTCGCCGCGCAGGCAAATCCTGTCGATTTCTCTAGCGTCCAGCGATTCGACTGTCGTGAAGACCGCGCTGTGCGAACCCGCGTTGCCACTCTGCTCCGTATCGAACGCTTCACTGACACGGGGAATCGTCTGGGGAGGGATGCCTGGTCGGCGCGTCACCCGCAAGGCTCTGCGAGATGATCGAGTCTCTTTCGGCTCCTCGTCCTCCTTCGACTTCGAAGCCTGATTCTCTAGAGAAGAAGTGGTCGTCGAATCATCGCTGCTCACAACCGAGCGGGGGCTCTCTTCATCAAGCTCGGCTGAGATATCGTCCCGTGTGGTCGAGGCCGGAATCTCCTCGGTCGCTTTGATAGCATCCTGAGCCTCATGCGGTTTCGCGTTACCTGCCGCCTCGGACGGTGTCGGTGTCGGCACACTGTTCGGTGCAATAAGCATTGAGCCGAACACCTGGTCTGAGAGCTCTCCAGCTCTCTCCCAAGCGCCATGCTGTTGGCGATGATCGTCCGACACTGGAGGCGCCTCAGGAGACGTGCTTATCAGCCCATTCTCATCCTCTGGCATTGCGACAATGTCCTCGTCGCTGGACTCTGCGCTCTCGTCAGGCACGCGGACGCCCTCAGCCAACTCGGCCCGCAGGGCGGCCAGCTGAGCCTGCTCCCGTGCCTGCTGCCGGGCTCGATTGATCGCTTCGGCCTGTTCTGCACGCTCCTTCATCTCGTCCAGGAGCTCCCACAGGGGAACGAGGCTCTTCTCCCGGTCGAGATAGTATTCCGAGGCACGGATTCTCCAGAAGGTCCAGCCCAGGCGTTCGAGTACGCGCTGCCGGCGTACGTCATCATCCCACCTGTCTGGGCCGTGGAACGCGTCCCCGTCGCACTCGATCGCCAGGCGGTTGCCCCTGCTGAGTTCGACAACGAAATCGATCCGGTAGCTGCCGACCTTGTGCTGCGGTTGGACGGTAAGTCCGCGGCTCAAGAGATCGACGAGGATGTCGCCCTCGAACTTCGATTCCGTCAACTCGAAAAGTTCTTTGCGATCTTCCCTCTTCGAGTGGCCCTGCACGTATTCGATCAGCGCCCTCCGCTCATCGTGATGATTGAGTGTGGCCGGGTCCATGCTGTAGAACACCCACAGCTGATCCTGAGCACGCGAGGCCGCAACATTGACCCACTGCGAATAACGCTGGGTCGTCGCCGCAAACGAGTTGTCGTGGGCGACCATCGAGATAAACATGACGTTGCGCTCATCGCCCTGGAACAGGGGCGGATTGCCGACCCTCAGGCGGCGCTTCTCGAACTCTTCATCTCCGATAGCATCTCGGATCAAGCTCTGCAGAACGTCCGATTGACGCCCGCTCATCATCGTCACCACACCGAAGGTGAGGCCGTCGTAGGCCGGATCCTTCACGCATTCGGCGATGCGATGAGCGACGGCTTTCGCCTCATCACGATTGATGCGGCTACTGCCATTCAGTTCGGAGATCGCGCCCTCGACCTTGACGGCCCGGAGGGGTTCTCCGATTTCGGGGACACCCACTTCTCGCAGCGGCAGGACACCATGGTTGTAGTACCGGTTGGAGAAGTTGATGATCTCCGGCACGCAGCGGAAGTGCTCTTTCAAAGCGATCGTGGAGGGAAAGGCTCTGCTGGAGATCGAGTAGAGCGATTCGTCGAGGGTCAACAGCTTCGCCTCGGTGGAGCGCAGGTCCTTGAGGTGAAGGTCTTGGAGGGACGCGATCCGGTCAACCTTCGTGCCCACCCTTTCCGGGGTGGTCTGCTTATCGTCGCCGACGACAACAGCCTTCTTCCCGAGTGCCAAGACTCCGAGTGTCAGAAGATCAGCCTGGGATGATTCATCGACGACGACAACGTCGAAGAGCTCCGAGACTCGCGGGTCGAAGTTCTCCATCACTCGATAGATCGGCATGATCCAGATCGGCACCGCTCCCATGGCTTCCGGGAGCGCCTCACGGGCCGCGGCTTGGTATCGTGCCGCGTTCTTCCCCGTGCCCTTCCCGACCTTCTTCACGGCCGTCATCCAGGTTTCCAACGCACGCCGCTGAACATCCTTCATGTTGTTCTTGAGCGCGACACGGGCAGACCTGTTTGCGAGCTCGACGATGGACGATTGGAGATCGCGCGAGGCTTCGTGGGACTTCTTCATGAGCGAGTCGACATCGAACAGGCCATGGAGTTCTGTCAACCACGTGCGCGCCTTCGCAAGCTCCCACGCCAGCCCGACATCCGCCGGTTCGCCGACAATGTGGGAGCTGGCACCGGATTGGACAATGGCGGCCGCCCACAGGGGTGCACCGGCCTTCGAGATTCGTTCCCGACAGTCCTGGATGGAAAGCACGCGTGAGCGGATTCCGAGCAGACGCTGAGTCTCCTCGAGGGCTTCAGCCCACTGATCGACGCGTCCCATGTCGAGGGCTGCGGAGAGCTTGTGCCAGAGAGGAGACGCATCCGCCTCGAGGGCGGCTCCGCGTACTCGAGCCTTGAGTGCGGCTAGTTCCGCATCCAGTTCCCGCTCTTCCAGGCGAGCGGCCGCACCGGTCAGCAGGTCGGCGACGCGTCCGAGCGTCTCCGAATCCTTCGCCGGATCGTGGAGTGTCACCAACGGCGACAGCTTCTCGGTCATCGCCACGTAGTCCTCGCGCCACAGCGCGGCGATGCGAATGATCCGCTGCGCCGCGTTCTCGGCATGGAAGCGGAAGCTCGCATCAAGATCCGGGACAGGAATGGCGAGCTGTGAATAGGCCTGTTCCATGAGGACTCTCGTCTCGCGAAGCAGGGAATCGACATGGATCTTTGCCCGCACGAGATCGAGCTGTTCGACCGTCGTCACGGGATATCCGTCAACATGGACGTGAGCGGCGAACTCCTTCAAGTCTTTCGCACCGAAGAGAGGAATCTTCTTCCCGATGGCGAGACGCTCCTGCCACTGCCCCAGCAGCTGCAGGTGCATGGCAGGATTTCCCGCCGGGACAGTCACCTCGCGGCCTGCCAGCGACTTCGCCCACGTATCGACAGCCCCGAGCTTCTCCAGCACGGCGCTGTTGTTCTCCAGAACCCAGGAAACCGCCGCATGAGACTCCCGTATCGCCTGCGCGAAGCGCTCTTCCCACGCGCCCGACAGGTCTCGAAGCATGTCGGAGTATGTTCGCACTTCCGACAGAAGCTGCCGCACGGCGTCTAGGCTCAGATCGTCGAGAGCCTCGACCCGAAGACCGTTCTCCTCGAGGGCGGTGACTTTCGATGCGAGGTCGCTCTGGCGTGCCAAGCTTTGGGCCAGCTCCTCGCTCGAAGGAAGCCATTCACCCTCGGGCAGGATCTTGACGGACGCCTCAGTATCGTCCGACGAGATCGACTCCACCGCGGCAATGAAGTCCGCGAACTCGTCCATCGACAGCGGGAACGGCCCAGCATCGGACGGGACAGGATCGGCGATCACGGTCTTGTCGCGGTTCGCCGAGAGCCAGGATGCGACTTTGCGTGCTCTCTTCGGGCCGCCCGGCAACGAATATACCCGCTGTTCGCTGAGCAGTGCCTCGACGAGATCCGCATCGATTCTCTGGAGGGTTTCACGCAAGGCGTCGACGTGTCCGGCGAGTTCATCGATACGGCGAGTCTCGCGCCTCTCGTCAAGGGACGAGAGGGAGTCCTGCATCGACTGGACCGCACTGCGAAGATCCTCCATCGCAGCCGGGGTTGAGCCGAGAACGGCGATGGAGAGGTCCCTCAGCTCTTCGGGGATCTTGTCGCGGAGCACGGACAGCGCCTGCTCATTCTCCGCCGTGACGAGAACGCGCTTGCCCTGCGCGACAAGATGGGACACGAGGTTGACGATCGTATGGGATTTGCCGGTGCCAGGGGGTCCCTGGACCGTGACTCCGCGAGAATGTGCAAGTTGGCGGGCGATGCGCTCCTGCTCCTGGTTCGCCGGCAGCGGCATGAGAAGGCGCTCTGCCGTCCCATCGTCGCGCCGAACATCGAACCCGAGGGCCTCGAGCGTCCGATCGACGCTCTCCTCATCGGACACGACTGAGGCCAGTGCCTCGGGCACGAAGGATTCCTTCTGGATCTTCTGGGCCAGCTCGTCGTAGAACCGTTCCTGCCGCAGTGCACGCTTGCGCTTGAACAGTACCCATCCGTCATTGATCCGCGGGAATGATTCAGGTTCGATGCGTGCCGGTGAATCGACGAGGGTGGCATCGACACCGAGAGGCGCAACAAGCTGTTGCCGGATCTCGTATCGTTCCGTGTCCGACCACAGGTTCCGGGGATTGTCCCGCAGTTCGCCCTGGATCCCGACCAGGCGGTCGAGTCCGACGAAGCCGACGCCCTCGAGAGCGTCGAGTTCCATTGACAGTGCCTGCTCCGGCTCGATCCGCAAGGCGCCAGTTGTCGGATGGATCTGGACCGAGACGGGGGTTGTGAACAGGGGTGCGACGATCCTCTCTCCGCCCGCCCTGCAGGAGAGAACGATGTGCCCCCAGACAACCTCATGGGTGGCCGATTCAGCCTCGGAACGAATGTGGAGATCGTAGAGCCTGGAGTAGAGCTCTCGTGCCATATAGGCGGGGCGCACGTCTTCCGCCCACCGGTTCCACGACTCCCTCCACTCTTCGAAATCGGCCGTGACTTCCTCGGTCAGCGCCTGCTCGCGAGACGAGCGATCCTCATCGCCGCCTTCTCCGAACTGGGCACGGAGCTCTGCCGCAACATACTCACGCAGCGCCTCTTCATCGATCACCGGCGGGACGAGCGGCGACGAGAGCGAATCCTCGTGACGGAGGAAGGGGCGGAGGGAGTCGGGGATGGTGGCAGGTGCTGGCTGCGCTACTCGGCGCACTTCGAGCCAGCACTGGCCACCACCGGCAGGCCCGATCGTAATGGCAGAGTGGTCCCCCACCTCATCTGGCCAGAGCGTGAAGTCGTGTTGATTGACATCGCGGACAGGTTTGGGCCCGATTTCCCTCGCCACCGCCGACAGATATTGGAGCAAGCCATAGCTCTGCTCGAGAACAGTCGTATCACCCGAAGGGACAAACGGATCGCGCATAGGCTCTGGGCCTGCCTTCCACACAGCTCTGTCCGGCCAGTGATGCTGCGGGAACAGCGGCATCGACAAAGTCGGCACTTCAACGTCAACAGGGATCAATCCTACTCGTTGGCTACGGCACGAAATTCCAGCCATCGGCAACCAGTCGCCGGCCATCCGGATCCGCGATGACGCCACATGTGCCAAAAACGCTGAGAGAGACGTGCGGGCCTTCGAACCCACGAATCTGCCCCTATCCACAGGTACGTTGGAGTTGGTCAAATTCTTCTGCTTGAAACAAATGGGGACACAGAGTGAAAACACGTTGGTGGGTCATCGGTGCAGTCGTTGCCGTGGGTGTCGTTCCGACGTTCTTCATGGACGAGATCCCGGCCGATGAGGGGGTCGAGCTTCCTTCCGCAACAACGTCGGCGCCCACTGTCGAACCCGAAATGGAGACCGTCGTCGATGAGGCGACGGAAGAGGCGGAGGCCGCCAGCCCGGAACCGACAGAAGAACCGACCACCATCGAACCCACGCAGGGCAGTCTCGCGATCGAGGCTGCCCAGAGCCTCGAGGTGAAGGGGCGCGCCCCCACGACGGGCTATGACAGGGACCAGTTCGGGCAGCGCTGGGCTGATATCGACAGGAACGGCTGCGATACTCGCAACGACATCCTCGACCGGGATCTCACGGACACGACATTCAAGCCAGGCACACACGACTGCGTCGTTCTCACCGGGACTCTCGTCAGTCCATACACGGGAGATCTCATCTCCTTCGAACGCGGCCAGGCAACCTCGTCAGAGGTCCAGATCGATCATGTCGTGGCACTGTCTGATGCGTGGCAGAAAGGTGCCCAGCAGTTCTCGCCCGAGCTGCGGGAGACGTTTGCGAACGATCCGCTCAATCTCCTGGCAGTGGATGGAAGAAGCAACTCCCAAAAAGGTGCGGGCGATGCTGCCACGTGGCTTCCCAGCAACAAGTCGTTCCGGTGCGAGTACGTATCACGCCAGGTCGCGGTCAAAGCAACCTACGGGCTCTGGGTGACCCAGGCGGAGAAGGATGCCATCATCCGGATCCTCGAGACCTGCCCCGGGCAGACGCTACCCGACGGGGATGACATGATCACAGTCGCCCCGATAGCCGACGAGGACACGGCACCTGCCCCCGTTCCCACACCGGAGCCGACTCCAGCGCCGGCGCCGACTCCAGCCCCCGCACCGGTGGCCCCAACCGATGTGTATTACGCGAACTGTACGGAAGCCCGTGCCGCAGGCGTGACACCCCTCTATGAGGGAGATCCCGGCTACCGGACGGGGATGGACGGGGATAAAGACGGAATAGCCTGCGAATAGAGCGCCGCCTCCGCACGCCTCAGCGAGCGAAGGGCCCACCGGTGACCGGCCCCCGCTGAGTCTCTATCTCCTGATCGGACTCGACATCTACTGGTAGGACACGAAGTCGGGCATGGGCTCCACAGCGAAGGTCTGCTCGGGCGTCAACATGGGGAGGTCCTCGTCCAGGAAGTTCTTCCATCCCCACGCCACATCCGGCGCGTTCTCGTGAAGGGCACGCCACGTCGCATTCTTCGCGCCCTGGCTTCCCTGCCCGTCAGCGTGGATGAGGAAGGCAACTTCTGAACGGGACTGATCGAGCTGGTCACGGTCGCGGATCATCTGGAGCTGGAACTGATGAAGGATGATCATCTTCTGCGGAAGATCGTTCTCCCTCACATAGTCAGCCAGGTAGTGCGCCACCTCGTTCACTTCCTCGATCTCGACGTGGCCGATGCGGGTGAGCGGCATCTCGTCCGGGCCGAGGCGCCACTCGGGATCGAGAGCGATACCCACGTGAGGGTAGGCGAGCAGTTCTTCGTACTGCTGGATCTGGGAGAGGAAGTCCGATCGTCCGGGCTGGAAGTCGAGGATCACGTACTGTCCTGCCTCGCCGGCTGCCTCGATTAGGGGGATGAACCAGTCGATTGGACCCTCGTTGGAGTAGTTCCCATCGTCACCCGCCTGCCCTGCCGCCACGGTCACGATGATCTCCTGGGCAGGAACAATCGTGTCCTCGGTCAGCGCCCGATAGGGTTCCGCGATCTCTTCCGCACGCGCAATAGTTCCCGCCACGTCCTGTTCGCCAAGGATTCCGAGCGCCGGGGTGACGGGAGAGCCATACATGGCAATGTAACGTTTTCCCTCGAAGATGAGCTGATGGCCGCCGGGCAGCTCGACTCCGGTTGCGGCCGCCGACAGCTGCCATTCGACATCGGGATGCTCTCCAGCGAATACGCCGACAACCGTGTCGGCTGAAGCTGCCGCCGCTATCGCCTCACGAGATCCACGCGGATCGGCAGGTGATTCGACAATGTCGGCTCCGGCGGCGCGGGCAGTGCCGACAGCCGCCAGGTTCGCTCCATCCGTTAGAACGACAACGCCATCGACCTGGTCAAGACGATGGTCGAAGTCATGGCTTTCTGGAGCAAGGAAGGCCTGCCCGTCATCGAGTGCAAGGAGAGCATCCAGGCCCTCTCCCTGCGGCTCGACGACAGTCACCCGTGGATCAGCAGGATCGGAATCCTGCGGCGACTCCGAGGCAGGAGCCTGTTCGTCTGCCGAGGAGCCTGCGCTCGATTCACTGCCTGTTGTCAGTTCCCCTCCGGCAGGGGGGACTGTTGGAACGACGTCGATGCCGTCGAGAGTCACATCCGAACCGACTGCGATCACCCATTGCACGCCCAGCCTCTCGAGCTCAGCATTCACGCCCTCTCCGTCGACGAGAACAGGGACGCTGTAGACGGGTCCCAGGGACGCGGCCTCGCCCTGCATCCCCTCATCCGTCACGACTGCGCCGGGCGATGATTCGAAGAACTGCTGACTGGCTTCGAGAGAGACCTCACTCGCGTCATTCCCCGAGATCACGGCAGCATCGGGCACAGCGGCAACCGCTACCCTCTCCTCGGACTCAGGAACATCGGAGCTTATCTCCGGAGCACTCGAGCTTGTCTCCGTAGAAGCGGAACAGGCCGCAAGGGAAACAAGACTCACCACCAGCAGGGCACTCATGAGCTTCATCGGCAAGGCTGAACTTCCTTCGTATCGGCTAAGTCAGAAACCCTACACGACGGACGTTCTGGGGGCAGGTGGTCTGATCACCTGTCCCCAGACCACCCCGCATCTCACAGCTGTGGACTACTCGCCGGCCGATGGTTCCGACAGTGCGAAGTCATATTTGCAGGGCGTGATCTCACCATCGTGGAGAGCGGCGACGATCAGATGCTGACCGAACTGCACCTTGAGGATCTTGGATGATTCCGACCAGTCAGCCCGGGCGCCCTCTGTCTCCTCGAACGTCGACATGAAGGCAGTCATCCCATGGGAGTCATGCGTCCAGTAGCGCCGGTAGCCATCCTGAGTCAGGAACTCCACGTAATGGCCGATAGCTCGACAGAGGAGGACAGGCTGCCATGCTCCGAGGTGGGCAACATGAAACCTCTCCGGAGTGAGAGAGTGTCCATCCTCCGTCAGCACGCAGTCCTCGATGCTCCTGTCGTCATCGAAGGCAGATTGTTCGTTATCAAAGTTGGGCTGTTCCGACAGTTCGCTCATGACTGTTCCTTCTCGCTAGTTCAACAATCCTCGCCACAACCGCCGCTGGGCGGTGTCGGCAGCCGAGGATGGTGCCACCGACAATCTGCTCACCTGAGCACGAAACCCATCGGGAGCGATGGGCATGTGGATACAAAAGAGGAGTGAGAGAGGACGTCCTCTTCTCACTCCGATAGGACAATGACTGTCACCCGTCAGGACAACGCCGGTCGATCAACACTGCATTGGCGCCCGCGTCGGAGAGATATCTGACCGACTCACGCAGCGTCGAAGAACCGCATGCCCATCGCGCGATACCCATGACGATTCCCTCAGCCCCCTCATTCCCACTCCCCTTTCGAGATAACACGGCCGAGTCAGTTGACCGTTCCTTACCTAAAGCACGACCCCCGCACACTCGACTGAGAGTCGAATGAACGGGGGTAGTTCTTGGCACGATGTGTGCCTGAGATAAGAATGCCAGGCGGTCCGGACAGAATTTGGCCGATTTTATTTCACCGCGGTCACGCCCAGTCTCCTTCCGCGTCGTTTCTGGTCAGCCGATCCGCACATACTTCAGCTCGAGATACTCGTCGAGCCCTTCGTGGGAGCCCTCGCGTCCGATGCCAGACTGTTTCACCCCGCCGAACGGCGCAGCAGGGTCGGAGGCAACTCCGACGTTGACGGCCACCATGCCAGATTCGATCCTGCCGACAACGTCTCGCACCTGGTCGATATCCTGGCCGCACACGTATGCCATGAGCCCGAACTCGGTATCGTTGGCCGCTTCCACCATGTCGTCGACGGTCTCACAGACGATGATGGGAGCAACGGGGCCGAAGATCTCTTCTTTGTTGACTCGGGCGACTCGTGGAACGTTCGTCAACACGGTTGCGGGGAAGAAGTGCCCGGCACGTTCTAGCGCCCGTCCCCCGAGAAGGACCTCAGCTCCCTTCGACACTGCATCATCCACGAGATCTTGGCACTTCTGGACTGCCGCTTGATCGATGAGAGGACCCAGAGTTGTTCCCCCGTCGAGACCATCTCCAAGGACGAGTGCTTTCACTTTGTCGACAAAAGCTGCCGTGAACTCCTCCGCGATGTTCCTGTGAACATATATCCTGTTCGCCGCCGTGCAGGCTTCCCCGTTGTTACGGAACTTACCTGCCATGACAGCGGTAACAGTCTTGTCGACGTCGGCGGATTCAAGGACAAGGAATGGAGCGTTGCCGCCGAGCTCCATCGATGTTCGAAGAACATTACGGCTCGCTTGGGAGAGCAAGGTCCTGCCGACTGGCGTGGAGCCCGTGAAAGATATCTTGCGCAATCGGGGATCGTCCATGAGCGTGCTCGAGAGCGCCGCCGAGTCTTCCGTCACGACGCAGTTGACGACTCCGGAAGGCACACCGGCCTCGTGCAGGATCTCCATGAGGAGAAGGGAGCTGAGCGGAGTGAGGTTCGCAGGCTTGAGCACAACAGTGCACCCTGCCGCGAGCGCCGGCCCTATCTTGCGGGTCCCCATCGAGAACGGGAAGTTCCAGGGCGTGATCAGCAGCGTCGGTCCAACGGGTTGGGAATAGACGAGGATGTTCTGGCCAGCGGCTGCGGGAGCTGGCCTGAATCTGCCGCTCGAGCGGACCGCTTCCTCGGAGAACCACCGGAGGAACTCTGCCCCGTAGTTGACTTCTCCGTATGCTTCGGCAAGCGGCTTTCCCATCTCCATCGTCATCGTCACCGCAAGATCGTCTGCTCGCTCGAGACAGAGTTCGTAGGCGCGGCGGAGGATATCGGACCGATGCCGTGGCGTTGTCGCCGCCCATGAGGCGGCGGCCGCAGACGCAGCATCGAGAGCCTTCATTCCTGCTGTGGCCGCGTCGGCTCCAGCAATCGTCATGATCTGGGCCCCTGTTGCCGGGTTCTCAACGGCGAGGTTTCGATCCCCGCCGATAAACTCCCCGTTGATGAAGGAGCTGGTTGGCATCCGGTCGAGAAGACTAGAGATGGTATCGGGTGCAATCGGAGGTGTGAGTGGCATGGGCTATTCTCCCTGACGGTCGAAGACGATGACTTGGCGGATGGCATTGCCGTCGGCGAGCTCATCCATCGCCTCATTGATGTCTTCGAAGCGGATGGTTGATGAGATGAGCTCCCCGACCGGTAGCTTCCCTTCGAGATAGAGGTCTGCGTACTCCGGGATATCGCGAGCGGGAACAGCGGAGCCTAGATAGCTGCCGATGACGGTTCGCGCGGCCGCAGTCAGATTGAGCGGCGCGATCTCGGATGTCGCATGTGCGGGCGGGAGCCCGACAGTGACAAGGGTGCCACCGAAGCCGATGGCGTTGTAGGCGGTCTCGAAGGCTCTGACATGGCCGGCCGCCTCGATCACTTTGTCAGCCGTAATACCCTGTTCTGCGACCTCTTGCGGAGTGAAGACACGATGAGCTCCGAGTTCTTTCGCACGCTCCAGCTTCGAGGGAAGGGAGTCGACTGCGATGACTTCTTTGACGTCCTGTGCCAGGGCAGTGATCAGTGCGGCCATGCCAACGCCGCCGAGCCCGACGACCATGATGGTTTCTTCCGGAGACGGTTTCGCCGCGTTGAGGACGGCGCCTCCGCCCGTCAGCACCGCACATCCGAGCACTGCCGCTATCTCCGGTGGCACCCTCCTGTCGACGACGACCGCGCTACGGTAGTCGACAACGGCGTGGGTGGCGAATGCGCTGACGCCCAGGTGATGGTAGATCTTCTCTCCGTCACGGTCGAGTGAGATCTCGCCCGACATCATCACTCCGTCATTGTTCGCCTTCGATCCGACCGAACAGGGCAGTTTCCCGTCGGTCTGACATGCTTGGCATTCGCCGCACCGGGGGAGGAAGCTCATGACAACCTGGTCACCGATGTCGAAGCCCTTCACATCGGAGCCCACCTCCATGACCGTCCCGCATGCTTCGTGGCCCAGAAGCATGGGGACTGGCCGTGGCCGGTTTCCCTCCACGACGGAGAGGTCGGAGTGACAGACGCCCGCCGCGTCCATCCTCACCAGGAGTTCGGTAGGGCCTGGGCCTGCGAGATCGAGTTCAACGATTTTGAGCGGCTGTGATTGGGCATAGGGACGCGCAAGCCCCATTTCTTCAAGGACTGCTCCACGGATCTTCATCTGATTGCCTTTCGCGAGGCTGTTTTATGGATTGCTGAAGGGACCCCAATTGAGGGGTCGATAGTTGCTGGGTGACGCTAAGACTTCTTGGCCTCGTCTACTGGCGGCTTGCCGAACGTCTCTTTCGCGAGATCGCCAGCGATGGCATCACCCGCCCTGACCGGTGCGGAAGCGAAGGCTCCTTCGTGCGCGAGAACCGGTCTCCGGTCCCCTGCCAGCTCGGGATACTTCTCTTCCAACTTCTCGCGCTGGACCATCTTCTTATGCCATGACCGGATGAGCTCCCGGTCTCCGTTGTTGGTTCCCCGCCACGTCATGGGCATGTCGTCCCTCGACGGCCCTGGAGACGCTGCCCCCGCGGTGTTCACTCTGCTGGGAATCCGCGCTGTCTCCGCCCCGCACTGGCACAGGGGGTTCTCGGAGAACATCGAGGGGAGCGCTACCTCGAACCGGTGGCCCCCTGAACATTTCACGTCGTATCTGATCACCGTTTACTCCTCACAGGCGTGCCGCCGCAGCGGCACACCTCATCGTCTCGGCCTGCTCAGCTGTAATGACCATTGGGAGCGATCTTCATTGCCTTCCGCTGCTCGGCGTCATGGCCAAAGATCACTTCGGCACCGGTCTCCTCCTGGATGCGGCGCAACTTCTCGACCGACTCGAGCCAACCCACGGAGTCCCATACGATGCCGGCACCAATGGCGGGCGGACCCCAGGACGCTCCCATGTACACAGCGTCTGACGTGAAGATCTTCGTTCCATCGTTCGGCAGATCGACTCGGAGACTCATCGTCCCCCACGTGTGTCCCGGGGTCGAAATGACAGATACTCCCGGCACAATCTCTTGATCTCCGTGGACCGCCTCCATGGAGAGCCCGTCGAAGTCGGAGACGAGGTGTGCGCCCTTGAACAGGCCATCAATCGTTTTGACTCCCTCGATTTCGTCAGCTTGGACAAGGATGCGCGTCTTGCCGTTGTCGAACATCTTTGCGTTTGCCGCATGATCGAAATGGAGGTGGGAGAGCACGAGAATGTCGATATCGTCTGGGGTGAGCTCGAGATCTGCTAGCGCGGAGTCGAGGAAACCCGGCCCCTGTGGGTCCTCTTGGACGGGAAAGAAGTCTTGGAAGCCTGTCGGGGCCCAGCGGGACTCCCAGTCTCGTGGAACACCGGTGTCCCAGAGAACGCGCCCCTCATCCGTCTCGATAAGAATGGCATGTGTCGGACATTCTCCCCACGCCGCCGGTTCATGCTTGTGATGGCGATCCTTAATGGTGTTGCCTGCCTGGAGCAAGAGCCACGTGTGGTCACACTCCATGATTCCGGTCGATAGGAAATGTAGTTTCATGGTGATCCTCCCTGATCCGGGACCGCAGAAAACGATCCGTGAACCTCACCCTAGAGGTGATCTTGCCCACACGCCATGGAGGAACGTACACTCTTTATTCATGGCCACTGGAGAATACTCCACTCGCGTCGAGTGGCTCGAGCATCGTAATCGCGTACTCGAGGCCGTCACAGCGATCGCGTCCCTCATGGCAGCGAATCACGACATCGATATGGTCCTCGATCGAATCACGGCCCTCACCCGAGATCTGACGAACTCAGATATGGCGTACATCTCCCTCAATGACGCTAAAGAGACGTTCATCCAGTATTCAACCGGCGTCCAGACAGAGGGCTACCGTCACATCCGCATGCCGCTCGGAACTGGGGTGCTCGGCAAGGCGGCAATCGGTCGCGGGACGGTCCAAACAGCCGACTATCTCATCGATCCCAGCATCATTCACCTCGACAACATTGACGAAATCGTGCGAACCGAAGGCGTCAGGGCGATTCTCGGCGTGCCGATCAGAGTCCACGGAGCACTGCACGGGGCGCTCCTCCTCGCGAACCGGACGCCGGGCGTCTTCTCCCCCACAATCGTGGATACCGTCACGACAATCGCCCACCACACGGCCGTTGCACTTGACCAATCCCGTCGCTTTCGCGCAGTCAGCGCAACACTTGCGGGTCTGCGAGAAAGCTTCGATGACAGTGCCGAGAGGCTTCAAGCCCTCCAAACCGTTGTCGACCTGGACGCCCTGCTCAGCGAGAGCCTGGCTCAGCGACGCGGGCTCGATCACTTTGCCCACACGGCGGCGAAGGCCCTCGGCTCCGACCTCGCGATTCTTGACGCTCAAGGTGAGCTTGCCGCCCGAGGCAGTATTCACGGGGAACCGGAACTGCCAGCCTTCGCTTCCGAACTCGGCAGACAGGCATTCATCTCGGGACGGCCCGCCATCCGAGACAGGATCACCGCAACTGCGGCTACGTCGAACTCTGAACACTTGGGAAGCGTCATCGTCTTCGATCCTGTTCCTGAACAACTCCTACCCCGCGTCACCAGAACTGCGGTTTTTCTCGGGATTCTTCTCCTGTTCGAAAGAACTCAGCGGGGCGAGGAGCGGCAACGCGACCAGGCACTCATCGACGATCTCTTACAGCGTCGGAAGCTCACGCCGTCAGGCGCGCAGCGCCTCGAGGCTCTTCTTCACACGGGGCCGCTCTCTGTCGCCGTCCTGAGAACCGTTGGAGACTCTCGAACGCAACTAGACCGAAAGACGAGGGATTCTCTCTCCTTCAGCGCCGAGCGTCACGGTATAGACGGCCGGAGATTTCTATCCGTCGAACACCACGACCACATCTGCATCCTTCTCCCGGCTCAGGAATCGGAGGATATCCTCCGGAGCTTCATCAGTGCGATGAAATCGGCCGCCGCGGATGTTCAGTGCGCGCTCGGAGGCAGAGTCGACCATGCGACAGATTTCGCCCAGGCTCACGCTATCGCGCTGACAGCCATGTCTGCCCTCAGAGCTCTCGGGCACACGAATCGCATCTATAGAGCCGACGATCTCGGCTCGCTCGGGATCATTCTCGCCGCGCAGAACGCCGACCCCCACGCCTACACGCCCCTCTCAGAGATCCAAGCATTGATCGATTACGACGTGGCACACGGCACCGAACTCACGCGGACTGCCTGGCTCTATTCGGAAAACCACGAGAACATCAAGATCACCGCGGGCATGCTCGTCGTCCACGAAAACACTGTCCGTCAACGTCTCGTCCGAATCTCCGAGCTCCTCGGATCGAACTGGCAGGGATCACCGCGCTTTCTCGACATTCGTCTGGGCTTGCGGATCTGGGCCCTGAAGACGACGTGACGTCATCAAGCTCCGCTCATCCCAGTCCTGGCGATGTTCCACGGTCGAACCAGTGTCACAATGGCGCTGTGGATGACAACGACCAGATTTCCAGTACCCATCGCATTCGCGGCTCGATCCCCAACATTCCGAGCCGGACGCGCTGGGATCGATTGTGGAGCCCGTTTTGGGCGATACCGGCCGCGGGTGTCACCGCTGCACTCGTTCTGGGGCTCCTCTTGCCGGCGTGGGAACGTGGATTGGATGAGAACACGCTATCGTTCGTGTTCCAGGGCGGGCCTGATGCTGCGCGGGAGGTCCTGGGCACGATCGCCTCATCGACTATCTCCGTCACGGGGCTGATCTTCTCGATCACTCTCGTCGTCCTGCAGTTGGTGAGCAGCCAGTTCAGCCCCCGCATGCTCTCTGGATTCTTGCGCAACCGAATCGTCCAGGCCACGCTCGCCATGTTCTTGGGAACCTTCGTCTTCTCACTCACCGTCATCCGATATGTGTGGAGGCGAGGACGAGGAGACCACCTCTTTCGTCCCACGAGCATCCGTCTCCCCTCGCGTTCCTTCTCGTCCTCAGCTGTCTCGGCTTCTTTCTGGCTTTCATCCGTCTCATCACGGCCTCGATGAGAGTCGCTAACGCGATCTCCGATATCGGTGAGGAGACCCTGGATCTCGCGAAGAGGCTCTATCCCGTCCGCACGGACGATGCTGGCCCCGTGCAGGGGCCTGGGTGGTCTCCGCGGCCCGGGGATCCTCGGATCGCCCTCTCGGCCCGCACACACGGCTCTCTCGTGTGGATCAACTACAAGAAGCTCGTTCGATGGGCGCGTGAGCACGATGCGGTGATCACTGTCGATCGAGCAGTCGGCGACTTTGTCGTGACCGGCCAGCCTCTCCTCCGCGTCTGGTGGGATGGGGAGCTGGAGGACAGTGATCTCACCACGATCTACTCGGCCTGTGAACTTCGCACCGAACGTGAACTCCATCAGGATGTCGCCTTCGGCCTCCGACAGCTTGTCGACATCGCCGATCGTGCCCTCTCCCCCGGCATCAACGATCCCGCGACAGCAGCGCAGAGCATCCAAGAGCTCCATCGGATCTTCCGCTATCTCGTCACCGTCGTTGAACCGAGCCCTTATATCGCGGACGAAGACGGCCACGTGAGGGTCGTCCACCGGCCGCAGAACATCAGCACGATGCTTGATGAGGTGGTGCGCGAAATACACTTCTACGGCTCTGAATCCGCCATTGTTCCGCGTCTACTCCAAGAGATGGTGGAGGATCTCGCCTCGGTAGCATCCGACACGATGATTCCCGCCGTGGAGAACGCCGCCCTGATCCTTCGAGGCGAAGGAACTGAGGATGTGGCGCAAAGATAGTTGACCGTGACTTTCTTTACGGTTTCTGCGGCGTCCTGCGCTCCGCAGGTATCGCGCCGGTGCGGCTACTTCGCGTGGCGCCAATGCCCCTTATAGCCAGACATGAATCTCGCCACTCGATTCGACACTAGGGTAGCGGCCAGCGCACCCCACCATCTGTGCAGTTTCCTCCGGCGGGCTGGCAGATGCCGTCGATGAGTTCCCGATCCCCGATGGGCTGTTCGAGGGTGATCTCGAGAGGCACAACATCGTTGCTCTGGCAGGTATAGGCACCATCCGGCAGTGTCGCCACCAGGGCTTCGATGACGATCTGCTCATCGCTGTAGGTGATCGTCGGTGGGAGGACGGTGCCGGTCTCACCCCCGGCGCACTCGACTCTCATCACCCCGATCTTGAGAGCAGTCGACTCTGCGTCGAGATTCTCGCTCAGCAGCTGCCAGGTGGCTGTCGTACCACCTTCGGGCGCATTGGAAGCGGGAGGTTCACTATCCCCTGTGTTTTGGCATGCACTGACAAGAAGGAGGGATGCCCCCACCATCGCCAGGACTCGCTTCATCATCGTCCCAGAGTATCCCTCTTCCCCTATCTGTGCGCCTGAAGCGCGTACTGACATCGACGCGCGTTGCTCACCTGGGGGCCGGCTGTTCACCGGCCCCCAGGCACCTCGTTCTTCCGGTTATGCCTTTGCCACCTCGACAAGGTTGGTGTGCTGTCCGTTGCCCTTTGCGAGGGGTGTGGGATGGAGGCTGGTCAGCATGTTGACCGCTCCGCCGTGGTCGACTCCGTCCTTGTCGATCTCGATCCAGGCGCCCTGTGGCACGGAGATGACACCGGGGACGATGCGGGGCGTGACCATGGCAGGCAGGGAGATCGTGCCGCGATCGTTGGACACGGTCACCCTGTCATCGGAGACGATGCCGCGCTTGCGAGCATCGGCATCATTGATCCACACACGCTGATGGTGAATATCTCGCAGGGACTCAAGGTTTCCGTATGTTGAGTGGGTGCGTCCCTTGAAGTGGTGCCCGATGCACTGCAGCGGGTACTTCTCGTTGGTGCGTGCTTCCGCTTGACCCTCCCACGTCTCCACATAGGCGGGGATCGGTGTCAGCTCATCGCCCGGCAGCGGATTGGGGAACTCCCATTCCTTCGCCATCTGCGCGAGCGTGCTCGAGTAGATCTCGATCTTGCCGGAGGGCGTTGCGAGGGGACTGGCTTCGGGATCGTCCCGGAACTCTTTCAGGGCAACGGTTGGACCGTCAGGGCTTGTGTAGCGGAACACGCCCTGTTCGATGAGTTCGTCGAAGGTGGGGAACATACCGGGATTGTTCTCGCGGGCCGTGTCCTGGACCCAACGCGCCCAGTCCTCCGTCGTCTTCTTCCCTTCCGCGAACTCGTCGCCGATTCCCATGCGTTCGGCAATAGCGCCGGTCACTTCGATCGATGAGCGCGACTCGTAGAGAGGATCGATTGCTCGGGCGATCATGATCTCGTACGCCATGTCTCCCGTGTACTCGGAGGGAACGATATCCCACCGTTCCGCGGTCGTCGTATCAGGCAGCACGAGGTCGCACATCTTCATCGACGCATTCATCTGGTTGTCCATGCCGACAATGAACTCGCACATCGAGTCATCATCGAGGATCTCACGCGTGCGATTGATGTCGCCGTGCTGGCTGGCCAGCATGTTCGAGCCGTAGACGACCATGAACTTGATGCCGACTTCGAGGCGGTCCTTCCCTTGGACGCCGTCCCTTGTCGCTGTCATCTCCTCGGCTCTCGAGATCGCGTCCGTCCACTTGTAGCAGGAGATCGCTGTCGTGACCGGGTTGACGCCGTCGTCGATCCACGGGGTGTAGGGCCACAGGTAGCCTTCACGGCCGCCTGTGCCGCCGCCGGGGATGCCGACATTCCCTGTCAGGGCGGCCAGGAGGTAGATGGCGTTCGCACTGTTCTCGCCGTTGGCGTGGCGCTGCGGGCCCCATCCCTGAGCAATGTTGGCGGGCTTCGCCGTCGCCACTTCGCGTGCGAAGGAGCGAATCTTTGAGGCTGGGACGCCGGTGATATCGGCCGCCCACGCGGGCGTCTTCTCGATGCCGTCCTCTCCCTTGCCCTCCACGTAGGAGCGGTAGGAGGCGTTCTTCGGTGCACCCTCGGGCATGTGCTTCTCGTCGAAGCCCACACAGTACGTGTCCAGGAAATCCTGGTCGTGGAGGTTCTCGGTGATCATGACGTGCGCCATGCCGGCAACGAGAGCGGCATCCGTGCCGGGGCGCAGGGCGATCCAGTCATCGGCGAGAACCGATGCGGAGTCCGAGTATCGGGGATCGACCACGATGATCTTGAGCCCGGCCTTCTTCGCCAACGTGGCCGTGTAGGTGTTGCCGCCGCCGGACATTCTCGTCTCGAGCGGGTTGTTGCCCCACAGCACGAGCAGCTTCGAGTTCTCGATCGCATCCTCGATGGAGTTGGAGATCTGCTCATCGGGCGAGCCGTAGAAGTACCGTGTGCACTGCGAGATCTGCAGGTAGCTGTAGTTGCCGTAGTAGTTCAGGTGGCCGCCGAGCAGGTTGAGCAGGCGGGCCCAGCCGCCGGAGTTGGCCACGTGCGCGTTCCACACGCCGGAACCATACTGCTGGTAGACGGCCTCCGGGCCGTACGTATCATACGTGTACTGGAGCTTCTCGGCGATGAGGTCGATCGCCTCATCCCAGGAAATCTCTTCGAACTCGCCGTCGCTGCGCTTGGCACCGACTCGCTTGAGAGGCTTCTTGATGCGGTCGGGGTTGTAGATCCTCTCCCGCATGTTCCGGCCTCGCACGCACGCACGGATCTGACGATTCCACAGCGTGTCATCGCCCGTGTTGTCGGGAAGGACCCGAACGACCGTGCCGTCTTTGACCTGGAGCCTCAGCGGGCATCGGGATCCACAGTTCACGACGCAGGCGGACCATACCGTCGCCTCAGCATCGGCGACACCATCGCCCGCCTCGCTGCGCGCCTGAGGCATGCCGAGCAGGGCTGCTGTCGCCACGAGGGCGGCACTGCCCCCGGCCACGCCTGACCATTTCACAAATGATCGACGACTGAGTGTTTCCGACATTTCGTCCCACCTTCCTATAGTTGCTCCAGCTCTAAGAAGGGAAACTCCTGGTTAACGTCCCAAAGGTCCCACTTTGTAAGGAATCGTCCCGGGAGTACGGCCGAGATAGGGTACGTGGCCGTGACGTTATCCGTGGACCCGCTCTGCGGCGCACCGCCGTGCTCTCTGACTCGCTCCGGCGGTACGGTTGGTGAAGGGCCGCAAGCTCGCGGCACGGCTGAAATGAAAGTGGAGGCGTCCATGCTGGCGTACGAATACCAGGACGATGGGAAGCTGGCGTTTGTTGACCGCCCCGATCCGGTGGCGGGCGAGGGAGACATCGTTATCGACGTTGCCGCCGTTGGCATCTGCGGAACCGATCTGAAGATTGCCCGCGGGGAGCACCGCCTCTTCCCGCCCGGCACGGTCCGAGTGCCAGGGCATGAGACGGTCGGCGTGGTGAGAGAGAACCGCAGCGGCCATGATCGCTTCGCTCCCGGGACACCGGTTGCAATCGCCCCGAATATTGCTTGCGGCACCTGCCGGCCGTGCCGGCGCGGTCTCGGGAACCTGTGTGAGAACTATGAGTCCGTTGGCCTGACCTTCGACGGCGGATTCGCCGAGCAGCTGCTCGTGCCGGCCGCCGCTGTCGCGAACGGCAACGTCCTGGTTGTGCCCGAGCATCTCAGCCTCCCGATCGCCTCCCTGACAGAGCCGATTGCTGCCGTGATCCGCGGGCTGCGCCCGCTCGCTCTCACACCGGATGACACGCTGCTGATATGTGGGGCGGGCCCGATCGGTCTCATCGCTCTCCTCGTCGCCAAGCATCGCGGGGTTGGCCGCGTCATCGTCAGCCAAACATCCCCACATCGACGCAACATTGCCGAACACTTAGGCGCGGATCATACGATCAATCCCCGCGAGCGCGATCTGGCGGAGCAGGTGGCGGAATGGACGGATGGTGCGGGGGCGGATGCCATCATCGTCGCCACCCCGGTCGGCCAGGTCTTCACGGAGGCGTTGCGGGCCTGCGCGAAGGGCGGCCGGATCAACTTCTTCGCCGGCCTGCCATCGGGCAAGGGCGAGATACTGCTGGACGCGAATCTCATTCACTACGGCGAGCTTCTCGTCACGGGTTCAACGGCGAATACGTCTGCCGACAATGAGGAAGCGCTAGCCCTTCTCGCCGCCGAGCCGGACCTCTTTGCCCCTCTCATCACGGCAGCATTCCCGCTCACGGAGGCCGATCGCGCCTTCGAGGCCGCGCGGGGCGGAGACAATCTCAAGGTCCTCGTCGAACCGTGAGTGGAGGGGTGGCAGCGCCACCCCTCCACTGGACGCCCACGAAGGGTCCCGTTAGGCGTTTCCGCCTTCCGCCTTCTCGATGCCATCGGCGATGGTGGTGAGGAGGATGGTGACCGAGATCGAGCCGGGGTCCCGGTGTCCGAGGCTGCGTTCGCCGAGAGATTTGGCTTTACCGACCTTCGCAATCATGTCCTTGGTCGCTTCGGAGCCTTTCTCGGCTGCGTCGGCAGCGGCCCTGGCTGTGGCCGGGAGGCCCTGGCCGACGGCTGCTCGAGCTGCTTCTGCGGCAGGGATGAGGGCGTCGAGCATGGTCTTCTGACCCGGTGATGCTTTGCCCCGGGCCTCAACCTTCTCTGCCGCGACCTCGAGAGCGTCGGCATAGCCAGCATCGTCGAGAGTGTCTCCCGAGAGTGCTTTTGCGGGTGCCCGGAACATCGTGCCGAATACGGCGCCAGAGGCGCCTCCGCTCGTGTTGAGAACGGCCGTTCCGACAGTCTTGAACACGTCTCCGACGGTGGCCAGTTCAGCATCTTTCAAAGCGTCGAGGCCGGCTCCGAAGCCGCGGGACATGCCGGTGCCGTGGTCGCCGTCTCCGGTGGCCCGGTCAGCTTCCCCGAGTTCCTCTTTCGCATCGACAATGGCTTGGCAGGCTGTCGAGAGGATCTCTCGCAGCTGTTCGACCGTGATTGCCATCGCTCAGCCCTGGGTGAAGGGGACGGACTCACAGGGGGCGTCGATGAGTTCGGCGATCTCGTCCGTGAGTTTGAGGAGCGTGAGGGATAGGCCTGCCATGTCCTGGGACGTGAAGTGCGCGCCGATGTCGGTGCGTTCGACCGTGAGGCCCTTCGCTTCGAGCAGCTCCGCGACCTTGCGGTAGACGATGAGGAGCTCCATTTGGGTCGTTGCACCGAGGTTGTTGATGAGGACGGCGACACGGTCTCCGGATTCGAACGGCAGATCGGTTGTCACCATCTCGACCATCTTCTCGGTCAGCTCGTCCGCGCTCATCATCTTCGAGCGCTCGACTCCAACCTCCCCGTGCATGCCCAAACCGATCTCCATCTCGTCATCGCCGAGTTCGAAGGTGCGCTTGCCCGTGTCGGGAAGGATGCCGGCACGCACGGCAACACCGATCGTGCGGGTGTTGTATTGGACGCGCTCTGTCACCGCGGCGGCTTCCTCGAGGGAGAGCCCCTTGGCGCAGGCGGCGCCAGCCGCCTTGACGACGTAGAAGGCTCCGCCGATGCCTCGGCGTCCTTCGTAGTCATCGGTTGCGACGTCGTCGCGGACGAGGACGGTCTTCGAGACGATATCGCTGTCCTCTTCTGCCAGCTCTGCACCCATGTCGAAGTTCATGACATCCCCGGCATAGTTGCCGTAGACGATGAGGACGCCTTCGCCGGCGTCTGCCGCTTCGATGGCTTCCTGGACGTGCTGGGGTGCGGGGGCGGCGAAGATGTCTCCCGATACGGAGGCGTTGGCGAGTCCGGGGCCGACGAAGGCACCGTACATGGGTTCGTGGCCGGAGCCGCCGCCGACGAGGAGGCCGACCTTGCCCTTCTCGATTTTCGTACTGCGTACGACGCGTGATCCTGGATCGCGCACGAGCAGCCCGTTGGAGACTGCGACCAGACCATCAAGGGTCTCGTCGACAAGGTTCTCCGGATCGTTCATTATCTTTTTTGCTTGAGTCATGACTACCTCATTGTTGTCAGGCGATGCGGTGGCTCTCGCATCGTTCAGCCCACGTTACTCACGTGTCACCGCTCACGTTACAGGCACGGCCCGGGCGGGGGCGACGACACGCACATTCGTCCCTCCCCAAGGATTCACCCTGGCACATTCGCTTGGAGTGGACGAAGGACGGCAATATCCAGGTCGTGTCTGGGCCTGACCGAGAGAAGCTGTCAGATCGGTGGGGCTGGGCCTGGTACGCCCTCAGGGGGATGTGGGCCAGTACTCGCTGTCTGCCGTGGGGCGGCGTCCGAAGATCGACTGGCCGACCCGCACGACGGTCGCGCCCTCATCGATCGCGATCTCGAAGTCTCCCGACATTCCCATCGACAGCTCAGCGCCCAGAAGATCGGGGTCGGTCTCTCTCGCTCGATCCCGGAGGGTCCGCAGACGCGAGAAGCAGGCACGGACCTCTCGGCGATTGTCGGTGAAGATCGCGAGAGTCATGAGCCCACGGACGTTGAGCGCGGTGCAGTTCTTCAGCTCGGACAGGACTCCCATGAGCTCGTCGGGCTCGAGGCCGTACTTCGATTCCTCCCCGGACGTGTTGACTTGGACGTACACGTCGAGGCTCCGGCCGAGTGCCTGCAGTCGACGATCGAGCGCCTCCGCGACGCGGAGGGAGTCGAGCGCATGGAACTCGCTTGCGAAAGCTGCGACGTCTTTCGCCTTGTTGGTCTGGAGGTGGCCGATGATGGCCCAGCGAACGTCTTCATCGATGAGGGCTGCGTGCTTGCGCCGCGCCTCTTGAACCTTGTTCTCCCCGAGCTCGTGGCAGCCCGCGGCGATCGCGAGGCGCAGCCGGTCCTCGGGGACGGTCTTCGAGACGGGCAGGAGGCGGATCTCCGCCGGGTCGCGGCCCGCTCTGAGAGCGGCGTTGTCGATGCGGGTGCGAACGGCATCGATGTTTCGCGAAAAGTCCTCGACCGTCATGGCAGTATCCACCACGTCTCCCCTTCCTGTCATGACCATCGTAGTGACGAGCATCGACTTTACGAATCTGGGAGAATCCTGGACACCTTCTGGGTTCTCGGGAATGGGACGATACCGGGAGTTACATCGGATCCGACAACCCCAAACAAGGCTCTGACCACTGCTTTCACTAAAAATGCACTTGATTTTCCGGGGAAATGATAGTCAGATGGTGGGGAGCGACGACGCTCACAGCGCCCCGAACACAGAGACCTCAGCCCCACAAGGGCATCGGGTTTCGGAAAGCCCGTCCATGAAGATTTCACTGGTTTCTGAGCACGGGAGCCCGCTTGCCGCTCTCGGAGGCGTCGATGCCGGCGCACAGAACGTTCACGTTGCAGCGCTCGCGACAGCCCTTGCCGACCGCGGACACAGCGTCACGGTCTTCACCCGATGCGATGACGACGCCCTGCCGCCCGTCGTGTTCCTGCGTGACGGCGTCACGATCGTCAACATCGAGGCCGGCCCCCGCGCCTACGTGCCGCGCGATGCTCTCCTTCCCTTCATGCCTGCCCTTGGCCGCGGCATCGCCGCCTATTGGGGGCAGCATCCCGAGGCGCTCCCCGATATCGTGCACTCCCATTTCTGGACGTCGGGCATTGCAGCCCGTGAAGCATTGGACGGCAGCGGACTGGGGCGAGTCCCGCTCGTTCACACGTTCCACGCTCTTGGAACCGTGAAGCGCCGCCATCAGGGAGCACTCGACACGAGCCCGCCGGAGCGGGCACGGCTCGAACCGTCCGTCGCTCTCGACGCGGCCCTTCTCGTGGCCACCTGCAACGACGAGGTGCGCGAGATCGAGGCGATGGGAGTGGATGCCGCGAAGACAGTCGTCATCCCCAGCGGGGTGGATCTGCGACTCTTCCGGCCGGACTGCACGCCGGAGGACACGCAGGGACGCCGCCGCATCGTCACCGTCGGCAGGCTCGTGGCCAGGAAGGGCATCGACCTCACGATCAGCGCTCTCGCACATCTCACCCGCCAAGGCTATGACGATGTCGACCTGCACATCGTGGGCGGATCGTCCGCCGGTTCGATAGGGGACGATCCCGAGGCACTGCGGTTGAAAGAGGTCGCAGACGAGCTCGGCTTGAGAGAACGGGTGATCCTCCGCGGGCAGGTCCCCCGTTCCGCCATGCCCGCCATCATCCGCTCGGCGGCGCTCGTCACCTACACGCCCTGGTATGAGCCGTTCGGGATCGTCCCCCTTGAGGCGATGGCATGCGGGGTGCCCGTCGTCGCATCCAAAGTGGGAGGAGTTGCCGACAGTGTGGTCGATGGCGTGACGGGGCTTCTCGTTCCCCCTCATGCCCCGAATGCGATTGCGAAGGCGGCCGCACTCCTCCTCGACGACCCTGAGCTCGCCAGCGGGCTGGGAGCCAATGGAGTCGAGCGCGTCCGCACTCGATACTCGTGGGGCACCGTGGCCGGAGCAACAGAGGACGCATACCGCCGGCTCCTCGATCGTGTCTCCATGCCACCGAGCGCACCGCAAGAGATCGACGACCGCCGGGAGTATGACCGAACGGAGCGCGTGCGCCGGCGCGACCGCGCCCTGAGCGACGAGGCTGTGCGGGTGAAGCTGGCCGCCCGCGTCGAGCAGGCGCGCCAGCGCCAGATGCAGATGAGGGAGACGGGAGAGGACGATCGGGTGCGAAGCACGCGTGTCTAAGCATCCTGCCCACGGTCGCAGCGTGTGCGCTCACACGACGTGCCCGACCTCTCGCTTCCCCACCAAGATGTGACTAGGGTTACTTTTCCATCAACCGAAGGAGAGCATATGCACGTCGCAGTTGTCGGAGCGACAGGGAACGCAGGGACGGCCGTCCTCTCAGCCCTGCACAAAACCCGCGAGGTCGATTCCATTCTCGCCATCGCACGGCGGGCCCCTGACGTCGAGAAGGCTCCATACAACGCGTGCGATTGGGCCTCGATCGATATCGGCGGGGCTGTGGATGAGGACGAGGCGAGAGCCGACCTGCGGGCGGCTTTCGACGGGGCCGACACTGTCATCCACCTTGCCTGGCTGATTCAGCCGAACTCGCAGCGAGACCTGCTGCGCAGAGTCAACGTCCTGGGCACCGCTCACGTTGCCCAGTCGGCCGCCGAGGCCGGGGTCGGCCATCTCATCGTCGCCACCTCGATCGCCTCGTACTCCCCCGATTCGGGCGGGGAGCCGCGCGATGAGTCGTGGCCGACAGGGGGCATACCCACTTCCCACTACAGCGTGGACAAGGCCGCCCAGGAGCGGTTCCTCGACGACTTCTCTCTCGCCTACCCCCAGATCACAGTCACACGGATAAGACCCGCCCTGATCTTCCAGGCTCTCGCATCCTCGGAAATCCAGAGGTACTTCTTCGGCGACAAGGTTCCCGTCCATCTCCTCAGCAAGGGCACTCCCCCAGTCCTGCCGCTCCCAGAAGATCTCGACACGATCCAAGCGGTCCACGCAGACGATCTCGGCACCGCCTTCGCAGCCGCAGTCGTCACGAGGGCCCCGGGAGCGTTCAATATCTGCGCCGATGACACTCTCACCGCCGACAGCGTTGCCACCATTCTCGGTCGCTCCCGCATCGTGCGGCTTCCCACGGCACTCGTTCGCACCGCACTCGCGGCCAGCCACAAGACGGGAATGGTGGCGATGGACGAGGGATGGCTGGACATGGGCGTCTCGGTGCCGGTGATGGACAACAGCCGTGCCAAGACGGAGCTGGGCTGGCAGCCCCGACACTCCGCGGCCGATGCTCTGCGCGAACTCATCGACGGGATGGTCAAGGGCACGGGCGGGCACTCCATCCCCCTCCGGGCACGCGATCGCGACCATGCGACGATTCCCGGCACCTCCACTCCGATCAGCCACGGCGGAGAGTCGAATGCTGGGCAGTCCAGCACAGAGGATGGGGCTGATGGAGAGTTCGGCCGCCACACAGACCAGAATGCTGATCGGAAGCTCATCGAGCTCTATCTCTCTGATCACCTGACGGGAGCGACCGCCGGCCTCGAGCGGATCGAACGCATGGAGGAAGCGTTCGCGGACACCCCAGTCTTCTCCCAGATCTCCGAGGTTGCCGACAAGATCCGCCGGGAACGGGCACTGCTCGTACAGATCATCGACGATCTGGGGCTCAAACGGAAGCCCTACCGGCAGGCCCTGGCCTGGCTCGGCGAACACGCCGGGCGGGTCAAGCTCAACAACCGGATCATCTCCCGCTCACCCATGACGCTCGTCCTCGAGGCGGAACTCATGCGAAGCGCAGTCATGGGGAAGCTCGGCGGCTGGCAGGCCCTCCATGACAACGCGGAGACGATGGGCCTCGACCCGACCATCTTCGCCACCCTCCAGGAAGAAGCATGGCAACAAATCGCAACATTGGACGAGGTTCACGAGTACGCTCGGAGGAGAGCCTTCCGGCACGACATCTCGACGTTCGGACCTCAGAACTCGGAGGAATCATGAGCGAACCTCGGGTTCGCGAGGAGAAGGCACAGTCAACACGACAATGATCCGGCGATGAGTCCCTGCCAGTGATCCACCCGGACACGAGCCCAGTCACGAAGCGATAGGGCCTGGTGGCCCCGCAGTCAGCGGGGCCACCAGCGTATCCAGCCCCCCGCCGCCCCGTCGGGTGCGCTCTCCCCGCAGTGCCGGGGCGATCAAGATTCCTCAAGAGCCATCGGGCAGGCGGGAGGACAGGTGAGCGAAGCGCCCTCCCCGCCCATTAGAGTGGAGCTATGGACCTGCATGCACAACTGGAACCGCTGCGCCCCCTGATCGGCACGTGGCGGGGTGCGGCCTTCGGGCGGTACCCGACGATCACCTCCTTCGAATATACGGAGGAGCTCACGTTCACGAACGTGGGTAAGCCGTTCCTCGCGTACGAGCAGCGCACATGGTCCCTCTCAGGGCAGGCCATGCACATGGAGACGGGCTACCTGCGGCTGCCAGCCCCCAGGATCATCGAGTTCACCCTTGCCCAGCCCACGGGCCAGACCGAGCTCGCCGAGGGCACGATGGTCATGGAGGGCGGGGAGCTCATTCTCGCGGTACGCGGCAAGGTCATGAACACGGCAACCGCGAAGATCGTTGAGGCGACCGAGCGGGAGTACCGCCTCTCGGGGGATCGCCTCACGACGAGCTTTGCGATGGCGGCGGTGGGGCAATCGATGACGAACCATCTCTCGTCTCACCTGATTCGCGTCTCGGACTAGCCTGCCGTTGCAGGATTGTTGGCCAGCAGAGCGATGACAGCCCTGTCGGACTGACGCGTGAAGTTCGCAACCTCCCCCATCTGGAACAGTTCGAATATTCGAGGGTTGATGTAGGAGTCGCGTGCGATCGCGGGGGTATTGTGCAGCGCAGCGGCCGCTTCCTTGATGGCTGCGCGTTCCGCTTCCGGAGAGGTCAATCCGCTCTTCGAGGCAGTCCAGAGGGCACGTGCCGCCACGACGGTTCCCTGCCAGGTGCGGAAGTCTTTCGCCGTGAAACCATGCCCCGTGATTTCTCCCAGGTAGGCGTTGATATCGGAGGCAGAGACCCCGTGCCATTCCTTGCGCCGCCCTGTTCTGATCGAATAGCAGATCGCGGGCGCGCTGCGAGGGCTCTTCGGAATGTCTGTGAAGAATTCGAGGAGAAGCTCGTCGTCGAGGACAACATCCCAGTCGTTTGCGGACTTCCCCTTGAACCGCAGCCGAACAATGTCGCCCTCGATCGTGACGTGGCGGCGTTGGAGCGTGGAGGCCCCGAAGGAGCCGTTCTCCTCCGCATACTCCTGCCCGCCCACCCGCAGGCCCGCACGGTCGATCAGCCTGAGGGCGGCGGCAAGGGCCCTCGTTCGCCCATCGCCGCGCTTGAGATCCCTCGTGATCGTGCGGCGGATGGTGGGGAGGGTCTGGGCGAAGGCCAGTGACCGGGTGAACTTCTCCGTGTCCCTCATCTCCCGCCACATCGGATGATAAAGATACTGGCGCCGGCCAGCCTCATCCACCCCGGTGGCCTGAATGTGGGCATTGGGTTTCGACGCGATCCACACATCATTCCAGGCGGGCGGGATGACAAGGCTATCGATCCGGGAGAGGATCGCCCGCGACGTGATCTTCCGGCCGTTTGCGGAGACATAGCTGAAACCTCGGCCTGCTCTCTTCCGGGTGATACCGCCCCGTCCCGGTTCAACACGCTCCAACGCCATGACCAGCCCCTTCCCTGTGGGACACAAATCTACAGCGGCTGCCAGGTTCTCGCCCGGCATGCCGATATCCCCGCCGCTGGCGGGGATATCGGTGTGGGCTTCTCTGGTGCCGGGCTCAGACGAGGGTGAACACACCCCATGTGAGCAGGAAGCCTGTGAGGCCGAAGACGGTGGAGAGCACTGTCCAGGTTCGCAGACCGTCCTTGACGGTGAGACCGAGATACTTTGTGACGATCCAGAACCCCGAGTCGTTGATATGGGACAGACCGAGTCCGCCGAAGGCGATGGCAAGAGTGACGAGGACGGTCTCGAGGCTCGAGTAGCCTGCCTGGGCGATTGGTTCAGCCATGAGGCCCGCCGCTGTCAGGATCGCAACGGTTGCCGATCCCTGGGAGGCGCGCAGGGCGAGGGAGATGAGGAAGCCCGCGAGAATGATCGGCATGTCGAGATCGGCGAGCGTCTGTGACAGGGCGGCCCCAATGCCCGACTGGACGAGAACGTTGGCGAAGACGCCGCCCGCACCTGTCACGAACACGATGACGGCAACATCGGGGAGAGCCGAGTCGAGGATCGAGCCCCTCTTCTCGAGCGACCACCCCATCTTGTGCCCGATCACGAGGTAGGCGACGATGACACCCGTGAGGAGTGCGATCGCGGATGCTCCCGCCATCCCCAGCCACCGCTGGCCGGTCGATCCTTCCTCGAGTATCGTGTTTCCGACCGTCCCTGCCATGATCTGGAGAATCGGCAGGAGGATGAGGATGAGGACAGTGCCAGCCCCGATGGCTGCCCGGCGCGTCGTTGTCGCCGAGGCAGACGTGTCGGTCTCGACTCGTGGAGCGGCCGTGGCGGGCGACTCGAGAAGGGAGATCGCTTCGACGTTGACACGCTTCGCCGCGAAGTAGCCGATCACGCCAGTGACGGCGCACAGCGGGAGGCCCACCATCAGCATCATGCCGACATCGGCATTGGTGATGCCGGCGGCGGCCACGGGGCCGGGATGTGGCGGGAGGGCTACGTGGACCGTGAGCAGGACGCCCGCGACAGGCAGGCCGATCTTCAGCGGGTTGATCCGTGCGATCCTGGCGAAGCCGAAGACGATCGGGGCAAGGATGATGAAGGCGACATCGAAGAAGACGGGGATGCCGAGCACGAAGGCCGCCGCAGTGACCGCCGCGATCACCCGCTTCTCCCCCAGCACGGCGGTGAAGCGGGTCGCGAGAGCATCCGCACCTCCGGATGCTTCGATGAGCCTGCCGAGCATGGAGCCCAAGCCGACGACGATCATGACAGAGGAGAGAGTATTCCCCATGCCGGTCTGGAGGGTGGGGACGATCTCTTCAGCAGGGATTCCCGTGGCAAGAGCCGTCCCGAACGCCACGAGGAGAATCGCGACGAAGGCCGACATCTTGATCCTGATGACAAGCAGCAGGAGGACGATAATGGCACCGATGGCGATGCCGAGCAGTGCACCAGCACTCATGGCTGCACCGGCTGTTCGGGGGCGACGACACGGATGACAGAGGAGTCATCCATGGCGGCCTGGCCGTTGGCGTAGCCGAGCAGGTACTCCTGTTCTGCGGCAGCGGCGACCGGCACGGCCATCCCCACCGATTTCGCCGCATCGGTCACGATTCCCATGTCCTTGACGAAGATGTCGAGGCGGGACTTCACCTCAGCGTTCTCGCCCTGGTAGGTCTCGATCGCACGCGGGCCACGATCTCCGAGCATGAAGGACGCGGCCGCGCCGGACATGAGGGCGTCAAGGGCGACGGACTGGTCGAGTCCGAGCTTGCCGGCAAGCGCAAGAGCCTCAGCGGCCGCAGCGATGTGGACGCCGCACAGGAGCTGGTTGACGGTCTTCATGCACTGCCCCTTGCCGGGAGCCTTCCCCACCCACACGAGAGTCGACGCCATCTCGTCGAGAACAGGCTTCGCCTGCTCGTAGACAGCCTCGTAGGCGCCAACCGTCACGAGCAGGTCTCCCTTGCCCGCACGCACGGGACCTCCCGAGACGGGAGCATCGACAAGGCCGATCGTGAGCTCCGACAGCTGCGCAGCCACATCCTCGACGGCGGTGATGCCGATCGTCGAGGTCAAGATGATCGCGGAGCCCGCCTTCATGTGGGAGGCGATGCCTTCCGTGCCGAACAGGAGCTCATCGAGCTGTGCTCGGTTGCGGACGGCGACAAGAACCATGTCCGCGTCGGTCACGGCCTCGCGGGAGGACTGAACGCAGGTCACGCCTCTGCTCCCCGCGAGCGCCATCCGATCATCCGAGATGTCGTAACCGATAACAGTGAACGTTTGGGCGAGCCAGCTCGCCATTTCCAGGCCCATCGCGCCGAGGCCGAGGACGGCAATTGTGGTCGACATTTTCTCTCCTTTGAGTCAATGAATGGGTGCGTCGTCGCACCGCAGGTAGTGATGAATAGATAGACCGCAGTTAGTTTTGAGCAGATAGTTTGTCGACGACGTCGGCAAGCGAGGAGTCATCGCCCACGTTTCCGGCGAAGACGATGTAGGGGATTCCGGCGGCGGGTCCGTCCTGTCCCGTCCAGAGGGAGACGATGCCGGGGAGCATGGGGCCGACAACGACAGCTCGGCGGATCTCAAGCCCCTTCGAGGCGACGTCGGAGGAGGTGATGCCTCCCTTGGCCACGACGAAGCGGGGCGGCTTCGCGGCAAGGACGCGCTTGACGGTATCGACGACGCTTGCCGAGACGCGGCGGGAGATGTCGAGGGAGGAGTCTGCGTCGGCTCCCGTCACGAGGGTTCTCGAAGTTCGCAGCACAACGTTGCCGTCATCGAGAGCGCCCGCGACATCGGCTGCGAGTTTCTCGATGTAGTCCTCCACCCCGCCCGAATCGATGACCTGGCGGACATCGATCTCGAACTCGGCGGGGGCCCGCCTTTCGCGCAGAGTGTTGAGCTGCCGTGTTGTCAGGCCAACGTGGGAGCCGACAACGATGAGGCCGCCAACCGCGAGATCGCGATCTCCTCGTGCGGCGGCGATCTCAGCCTCTGTGAGAGGAGCGTGGACATCCTGTCCGATCCGCGCTCGAACGAAGGGCGGGCCCACCCGGTAGATAAACCGGGAGCCTTGTTTCTCGGCCGCGATCAGTGCCATCGAGAGGAGGAGAAGGTCTTCCTCCGTCACGATGTCGACGACGATGACCCTTGCGTCCTGGGCCGATAGGAGCAGATCGAGTGTTGCCGCGCTGTCTGTGCGGAGAGTGTTGATGTCGAGGACGAGCACGTCGTCGGCCGGGATATCACCGCCGGTCTTCTCTGCCACCCACTCGGGAAGGTAGGAAGAAGAGTAGCCAAAGGTTGCGTCTTTCGCGAACTCCGTCTCCCCCACGGGGGTGAAGCCGGCCGCGGCCGACCCGGCATAGTGCGTTCCGTGGATGGTGATGCGGCCAGCATCACCGAAGGCGGGAACGACGACGATGCCGTTGATCGAGGCTCCGCTCGAGGCCTCGATCTCGGCGCGAATCGTGGCCGGTTCGAGCGGGAAGTGGCCCCGCAGGGTTGAATCCGATCGTGAGACGAATGCGATGTCGATGCCGGCCTCACCGGCGGCCGCGAGGGCGGCGGTCACCGCTTCCCTGTTGACTCGCTCCGCATCGGCAGGCGCGAGGGATCGGGAATTGATCATGACATAGACGGCGGGGCGTCCCGTGGAGAACGCCCACGCGAAGTCGTCCCTCGACCAGGTTGTCAGGACTGGCAGGTCCGCAACCGATTGCGTCCCCGTCGGGTCGTCATCGAGGACAACGTAGACAACGCTGTCGCCTTCTTCTTTTCGGCGTTCGACGACGTCTGCCGCGCGAATGCTCACGGCGGGCGCAACGCCCGCCAACAACTCATCAAGATTCTTCTGAACCATTGCTACCCACACTTCCTTGTGCTCTGACCTCTGAGGTCTTGGCATTACCCTAGGCTTCCCCCAAGGAAAAGACAAGCACAGAAAACGTCACCTTCGCGCAGAACCGTTGACACACATGCTCACCTCTCCCGTGACAGGCACATCGCAGTGGGCGCGGGCGAGTGCTCCGTTTAGCGGGAGCATCGCGGAGGCGCTCGAGATTCCCGTGGTCCCTGTGGCGATAGGGTGATGGACTGCCCTATCCATGCCTGCGGTCAGGAATTGTTCGGGCTTCTTCCACGACATCTCGATAGACTGAAGGTTCGGTCGGACAAGAAGAGAGAATCGGCGTGAAATCAAGCAGCGTTGCGAGAGTAGTCGAACCCAATCCGGATCCCGCACAGATCGCCTTCGCACGCAAAATGCGAGACGACTTCACGCGGCTCATCATGGAGCACCAGTTCGCCGTCGATGAGATCCTCACCAAGGTATCGATCCTTCGAACAGAGTTCCTCCACCTGCACAGATACAACCCGATCGAGCACGTCTCCTCCCGGGTGAAGTCGCCCGAGAGCATTCTCGACAAGGTCTCCCGGCGCGGACTCGAGCCGTCGCTCAGCGCGATCAAGGAGAACATCACCGACATCGCCGGCATCCGCATCACCTGCAGCTTCATCTCCGACACGTACCGCGTCCTCGAGGCACTCACCTCTCAGTCAGACGTGCGCGTGATCGCCATGAAGGACTACATCGCCGATCCGAAACCCAACGGTTATCGAAGCCTCCACGCCATTGTCGAAATACCCGTCTTCCTTTCGACCGGGCCGGTACCTGTCACGGTCGAAATCCAGATCAGAACGATCGCGATGGACTTCTGGGCAAGCCTCGAACACAAGATCTTCTACAAATACGACGGGGATGTCCCTTCTCATCTCGCCACGGACCTCAAAAACGCCGCGACCATCGCTGGCAGCCTCGATCGTCAGATGGAGGAGCTCCACACCGAGGTTCACGGCGCCACAAGCCTCGATGACGCCAAAGGCGTGCACGACAATATCGATGATGACTTGCTGCACCGATTCTGGATTCTGTCGAAGAACTACCAAGAAGACTGACCTTAAGGCACACGAACCATCAGAGGATTGAACACCCTGTACTCTTCCTGGCAACTTCTCCAGGTGACGAGCAGAGGGAGATAATCGCACGGCTGGCGCGCATCATCCGCGATCGAAGAGCACTACGAGCGCCACCCTCTTTGCTTTCTCTCCGCCACAGCACCGTATGGACGGCATTTCGCAGTGCCAACGGTTCACAGTCGCGGCGAAACGCACGGTCAGAGAGAGGAATCGGGCGATTGACGCGATGGGCAAGGCCACGTTTCTTTCGGCATGCGAAAGAAGTCAGGGTCTGCTAATTTCTCATTGCTCCTTCAGTAACCATCGCTTAGAAAGGACTCAAGGCAAGCATGAGCCGCCGACGGAGCTACCATGCCCTCACCGTCGTATCCGCTCTCGTCTTACTGACCGTGAGTATCTTTGCTCTGGGATTCAGCAGCAGGGCACACGCTGACACCCAGCCCTCGATCACCGGAAACTGGAGTGCGAACTGCACGACATTCACCATCACCTCAACAAACGACTTCCCCGCCGACACCAACTTCTCGGCATATGCCATCAGGTGACAAGACCACAACCATTCACGAAGGCCCCGCCAACTTCGGCGATCCACTCGTCTTCACGGGCCTCGATGGCTCAAACGGCATCACCATTCAGATCGATGGGTCTCTCAGGCCAACCGCTTACGCGTGCACTCAGGTCCGGGGCGGCTACGTTGAGGGAACCCCACAAACCTGCGACACCGTTGCGGTAACAGGCGGGATTCCCGGCCGCACTGAAGCCTACTTCTACCCGCGCGTGCTCCGCCTCTTCAACGAAGACGGCTCTTACACCGGCAAGGAAATCGCGGCTCAGGAACTGCCTGAGGGCGAGAACGGCGCCACGTACGCACTGCCCATCAAGGGAACCTTCGATGAACTCACCCCTGGCAGCACCTACATCGTGAAGTACGGCCTCCTCTACAACGGAAACTTCCAGCAGGAAGGCGAGCAGGCCACCAAGACCTTCACGCTGGCTGAGGAATGCCCGGTCGAACCGACTGATCCAGCAGAACCGACAGAACCCGCTGAACCGACAGAGCCGACAAAGCCGGCCGAGCCCACGGAACCAGCTGAACCGACAGATCCGTCGGAGCCGTCAAACTCGACCGAGTCGGCCAAGCCAACGGTCGAGGCTGATCGCGAAGATTCAAATAGCGCACTGCCGAATGCTGGTGCTTCCGTGTCGACCTCGGGCGTTGTCGGCGCGATCGCGATCATCGCCGGCATCGCACTAGTAGCCATCCAACGTCGCCGCGAAGGATAAACACACCTCTGCGCGACACCTCGAGGGGGTCGTCCGGGCACTGCTCGGATGACCCCCTCTTTCCAATAGCTTCATCGGCTACCACTTCTGTCAGTCTGAGCTTGGACTATGTGGCAGCTTGCGTCGCGACTCTGACGATCGGCATAATTTCGATGTTATTTCTCAGGAATCGACCATCGCTGAGCAGCAGACGCTCGACCGGCCTCGTCAAACACAATGCCTTCCTGTGACAGGAGATCGCGCGGTGAACGCGTTTCGTTCTCATCCAACCAGGAGAATCCATCACTAATCGTTCCATCCGTTCGCAAGACTCGATGTGCGTTCTTCATGCGGTTCGAAGCGATGTAGTTTCCAACGGGTTGCGGCGCTGATTTCACCGCCTTCGCCAGATCGCCGTAGCTAACCCATTTACCTCGGGGAATTTCTTCGACGATTTGTTGGAGTTGTTCCCACATTGAGGCAATATTCCGGCCTCCAGTCGCTCTTTTTGAAGCCGTGAGATCTTCGATCCGCTTCAACCAGCGCGCCAATGAGCCCTCAACAATAGTTTGATGGAAAATTCCGGGAGTTAAGTCCTCGATCTCTTTAGTCATCATGATTGATGCGAGAGCTTCTTCCACGGAGAAACTCTCAACGCTTCCTGCGTCCGCAAGTTGCTCATAGCCGCGTCTGCCCTTGATTTCTCTCCAGCCCTCGAGTTCGAAGTCAGTGAACACCCTTCCGAACTCTGTCCGTAGATCGGCGATGTCACTCTCAGTGGCTTGGGTGCCCTCCAGTGACTCGATGAGGGGAAGGAACTTCAACAGTTCCCCATAGGGGTTCTCGGCGGCAGGTTCAAGTTCATCATCCTGGTACGGGCGCAAGGTAAAGACCAAGTCGTCGGTATCGAAGTTCAGATGATTGAACAATGCGCGGAGGATACTCATTTTCTCATTGGTCGAATTGCTAACCGCCACCCACAACTCAGGTGCCAGTTCTTCCTGGTATCGATTACTGCCTGTTTTGCCAAGCGTGAAACCGAGGCCACCGCCCGCCGCATACTCGTAAATCGACTCCCGATTTCCCGCCATTAGCTGGCGGATCACCAGTCGGGTTAAGTCCTTGAAACTCTTGACGGTGGTGGTCGTACCGTCATACTCAAATGAGACGATTACGCGGTTTGTGAATGAAATGTCATCGCCCATTGGCAACGTCGGCAAAGGCTCTCGAACAGGCTCAAATTCCGTGTCGATCATTGGCCAATAGCTGAGCGCAACACTCGTTAGGGCCTCGTTGCGATGGCGAATATCGGCTTCCGTCCAGGTGGACGTCTGCTTGATGTATTCATTGAGCCGATATGGGGAGCTGTCAAATCCAGCTTCGACGGTCTTCTTCGCCGTGAAAGATGCGTTGGAATACTCGGAATTGTAACCCGTGACCGTGAGGTTTCCGATGCGATGCAGCCAGGTCTGGTGGACTCTTTCTGGATCTGGCCGAAGCTCTTCACGCCAGTCCTTCGTCAAAGTTTGCGGCATAATATGCTCGATACTCAGATCTCCTCGTTCGAGGGCGGTGGCAATGGCCCGGTTATCCTTCGACCAAGTGTTTTCCAAACATTCGAAGAGGTACCGTCGATTGTTCGCCGTGAAGCTAAAGAAGCTTCGCGTGGAGAATGCTTCCCGAAACTCTTCATCAGTTGGGAATCTGCCTGACGTGTCTGCACGCCGGAGTAGCAGGTAGGCGATAACGTCAGCAATCTTCGCACCCTCTGTTCGCAAGCGCCGAGCATCACTGTAGAGCGTCGCGAAGATCTTGTTCAGCGCATTCGACGGAACTCCTACCACTAAACGGCGGAAGAGATACGCGTCAACAAGTTCTATTGTGTCAGCGAAGTCATCCGCACTGATCTGCCCCGCCCTGAAATCTCCAAGAAGCGGCATGAGGGCTGGCATGGTGACTTCGTGCCGCAAAAGGTTGTATCGACGCAAGCGAGCATCGGCGCGCGCAATGCCAGTCGTGGCAGAATTCAGGTCCCGGAAGTACTCGGAGAAGCTCCGCATTGAGTCCAGTAGATCGCTGACGGGCATATCTGAAAGCTCGAGGTATTCCTTGAAGGCCTCGTAGACTGTGTCGAGACGCGGAGTCTTGCGCGTCTTTGAAACAAGGAACAAGCGGACAAAAGAGTCCGTGTCGAAATGGACATTGTGCTCCATACGGTTCCAGAAATGTTCGTAGAGGTGATCTTGTTCTTTGGAAGGCATCCCCATAAGGACCAGGTTTCGGATCTTGTCAGACTCTTTGAGCTCCTTACCTGTCGAGTTCAGTGACTCGAAAATACGTTGCGGGTCATCGTGCGCTTCCAAATCAAGAATCATCGCCTCCAGTCGCCGAATTGCATCCCACAGTTCATCCCCGGTCAGCTCTCTCTCGGCGATTCTCTGCATGAAGTAGCGATAATTTATCGTCACCGACGATTTCTCGACCGGCTCCTCGTCCGCCAGAAGCGCTCGATATGCCTCTAAATCGTGCTTAACCGGCTTGAGCTTGATCTTCGACTCCTTCGATATGAACGAGCCGGAACCTTCAAGATAGTTTCGTCGGATCTTGGCGGAGAGTTCTGGGTCATCCGCTTCGACTATGCCGCGCGATAGCGAGTTCGACAGCGCTAACATGAGCAAGCTGGTGGTCGTCAAACGCTGTTGACCATCGATGACCACCCACGAAAATCCCGTCTCAGGTTTTCCAACCACTGCTCCGAAAAAGTGCTTTGGTCGATCCTTCTTAACAACATCGACAAGATCGTCGAAAAGACGTTCGCACTGCTTTTCACCCCAGTCGTAGTTGCGCTGATACACCGGGATGATTAGCTCCTTGTCAGTGCCGTCGAAAACGGTGTAGATGTCTTTGACGTTCCCCTTCATACGGGTTCCTCCATAGCTTTAGCAGTGTGACAGGGTTAAACGTTCTTGCGGAATCGCTGGCAATAGCAGCTCGTTGGGGGACGATGCAGACATCAACAAAGTGAGTGCACTATGTCCAATGAGCAGAAGAGACAGGACTATCGATAGGATCTGACGCCGCTCTGACTCTCTAGCGAGAACTCCGTCACCTCAACAAGGTTCAGAATCATCAACGCGTTCTGTGGCATATAGCGCGAAACCGTTAATCGGTATAAAGCCGTCACGTCGCGATACGGCCAGGAGTGTTTCGCCATGACCACACCATACCCGAGCACGGTGGCCAGAAAGATGCGAAAACGCATGCTCACATAATAGAAACTTCTCTGTCACCAATCACCGTCAATGCCCCGATAGGTAGCCATAATCGCGGGTCGACCTTCTGAAGCTTAGGCCCCAGTGCAAATCTCCAGAACTTGTCAGTGTTGAGGTGAACGAATTGGCTCGGACCTGCATGGATGGGAGCAATCTCAAGCCGAATGGTAGTACCTCAAGTGGGGCATGCTGAATTACGTGCCACTGCATCTCTGCCAAGACTTTACCGTTCGAGTATCGCACCGTCGCAGCGTGGGGACGTGACGATACAGATGCAAAATGAGGTCTTGCGTCAAACTCCAAATTAGGTTTCATTTATCCCCAAGGAGGGGAGTATCCCACCAACGTCTCGTCGTCACTACGGCTCCACCTACGGGAGTTCCGGCGAGCGGGTCCTTTGACAGGGCCGGGAGAGACCTCCGATCGAATGATCGGAAAGGTCTTATCATGGATGTTCCTGTGTCGGTTTGGGCCGCAGTGCTCGTCTTCATTGTCGTCATGCTCGCGATTGATCTATTTTCCCACCGCCACGCCCATGTGATCGGTGTGCGGGAGGCAGCCGTATGGTCCGGCATCTGGGTTGCCTTCGGGGTCGCCTTCGGAGTCATCGTCTGGATGGCGTGGGGTGCAGAATTCGGCCAACAGTATTTCGCCGGCTACCTCATTGAGAAGTCGCTCGCGGTCGACAACGTCTTCGTCTGGGCAATCATCTTCAGCTACTTTGCCGTCCCTCGAGAGTTCCAGCACCGAGTGCTCTTCCTCGGGGTTTTGGGCGCCCTCGTCTTCCGTGTCATCTTCATCGCTGCCGGATCCGTGTTGATCCAGAACTTCTCCTGGATCCTCTATGTCTTTGCCGCATTCTTGCTCTACACCGGCTACCGGATGATTCGCCAGCGCAACGAACACCTGGATCCCGAGAAGTCTGCCGTTCTGCGAGTATTCAACCGCTTCGTTCCAATGACTAAGGCTTACCACGGTCAGAAGCTCCTGGTACGCCGCGGAGGCGTGCTCCTTGCTACCCCACTCCTCGCTGTCCTTGTACTGGTCGAGGTCACGGATATCGTCTTCGCGGTTGACTCAATCCCGGCAATCTTTGCGGTGACTGACGAAGTGTTCCTTGTCTTCACTGCTAACGCCTTCGCGATCCTCGGCCTGCGGGCGATGTACTTCCTGCTGGCCGATCTGATCCACCGCTTCATCTACCTCAAGATCGGCCTCGCCTTGGTACTGATCTGGGTTGGTATCAAGATGCTGCTCAAGATCGACATCTTCTATATTCCCACAACCCTCTCCCTCGCGGTTGTCGCAACGATCATCACCATCTCGATCGTTGCTAGCCTCCGTGCAACGCGCGGACAAGGGCGAAAAGCACTACCTAGTCCGACAGATCCTCCGTTCCGGGTCGCAACCGAAGAAGAGAACGCCATCCTAGAGCCTGTGTGGCGGGGCCGCTGAACGGGGAGACGTTCCGCGGCCATCACCTTGCTGGCCGCGTAGACCCTTTCGGGTCAGGCACCTCTTTTAAGAGCTCCCGCGCTCGAACCAGGACTCGCACCTCCTCTTCCAGCTCACGGATACGACGCTTCGCGCTGCCAAGTTCAACCTGCTTGGTGCTGGTCATACCCGAAAGCTCACCTCGGTCATTGAGACTCTGTCTGCGCCAGTTATAGATAGTCTGCTAACTGAGGCCCTGGTCCTCTGCGACAGGCTTCACAGGCATACCGTCAGCAAATAGGTCGAGGACCTTGCGTCTGAATGGTTTCGGGCAACAGCTCATAGCCGGCCTCCTTCTTGGTGGCGCTGCTACCAAGATTCCAACAGACCAACTCCGTTAAAGCCTGGGCACATCAGAATCTCCACCAAACCCAGAGCGATTCACTACCTGCTCGTGAGCGAGCTCGCCGAGGACGGGATCCCCGTTACGGTCACGTGCCGGGTCTTAAAGCTTGCCCGTCAGCCCTACTACCGGTGGCTGGCCAATCCAATCACCGATACCGAGCTCGTGGAAGCCTACCGTGCCAACACTTTATTCGATGCCCACCGGGCTGATCTTGGGTTCGGACATCGCCTGTTAGCTGATGTGGCACGCGAAGCAGGTCAAGACATGAGTGATCGCACCGCGTGGAAAATTGCTTCCGATAACGGCTGGTGGTCAGTGTTTGGCAAGAAGCGGGCCAAGAATGGAAAGAAGCCCGGACCTGCGGTCCACGACGACCTGTGCGTCCGGATCGATGAACACGGCCGGGTCCGGCACGAATTCACTGCTGATGGGCCCAATCGGCTGTGGCTGACCGATATTATCGAGCACTGGACCGATGAAGGCCGGCTCTACCTGTGCGCGGTCAAGGATGCCTTCTCTGGCAAGATCGTCGGCTATTCCATGGACTCTCGCATGACATCTGATCTTGCCGTGGCCGCACTGGAAAACGCAGTCAGCATACGCGGGCCAGTTGCCGGTTGTGTCGTCCACAGCGACAGAGGCTCGCAGTTCCGTAGCCGAGATTTCTTGGTCGCGCTGAATCGCCGCGGACTGGTCGGGTCAATGGGCCGGGTCGGGGCTGCTGGTGATAATGCAGCCATGGAGAGCTTCTTCGCTCTGCTACAGAACAACGTTCTCGATCGTCAGCGCTGGGCCACTCGTGACCAGCTGCGCGGTGCGATCATGGCCTGGATCGAAGGGACCTATCATCGTCGGCGCCGACAAGCAGGCTTGGGACGTTTGACTCCGATCGAATTCGAAACCATGATGAACACACCCGCCGCAACAGCGGCATGAAAACAAGCTGTCACCTAAACCTTCAGCAGACCCTTCTGACGTCTCAGCATGGCCAACTATCGCGCCGAAGAAGTGCTTCTCTCGTTCCGACCGCGCCACATCGACGAGGTCATCAAAGAGTCGTTCACACTGCTTCTGTGTCCAGTCGTAGTTGCGCTGATAGACGGGAACGATGAGTTCCAGGCTCTTTCCGTCAAAGATCTTCGTAATACTTTGAACAATGCCCTTCATTGGATATCCATTCCCGCGCGGTTAGTCTCGCCTATCATCGTATCTGCGACCCCGACACATCTGGGCACAGTTCTCACGAGTCGGTACTGAGCAGGTACTCGTACAACGATTCTTCAACTGCGGAGTCAAGCTCAAGGTCGACCTTGATGACAGGCAGATCCTTGTCCTTGCCGGGCATGAACGTATCGACAGCACCCTGCGGATCGACAGTACCGAGGTAGTAGTGCTCGGCTCCTTCGGCGTCGTGCTTTTTCACGAACAGGTGGATGGTGTAGGCACCCGAAAGAATCTTCTTCTCCAGCGGACTACTCGTCGTTCTGCCTGACTTTGAGAACCACACCATGTCTCGTGGACTGAGGAACCCGTCCTCGTAGGAGACAGACAGGTCAGTATCTGGCCCTTTGTGGTAGGTGACGAAGATCGTGGCAGTCTTCGTCTTCTCATCCACCTTGTATCCGAACATGGTGGCGGTCTCGTTCTGGTCCCATCCAAGCAGGCGACACACGTCCTTACGCGTGTACTGGTCGCCAAGGTTGAGGCCACCCTGCCAGTTGCCTCGGATCCTGCACAGTCGGAGCCCCGTGTCGATGAGATCATCAACGTGGGCACGGAAGGACGTCGCCCACTCGATCGAATGCAAATCGTCCGTCGGCTTGTACGCGCGATACAGGCTGGCGACATCCGGATCGAGCACGAGGCCGCGATCATCGATGGTCGCAGGCGCGACGCCACCAAAACGAGCACGGTCAATATCCTTGAAGAACTTGCCGGTGACCACCCGCACAGCGGACGTAACGACCTCGGGAGAGGATGTCGTGCCGGCCCCGTCCAACAGGGAAGCAACATCCGTCCGCCCCATGTGGCCACCACGGTTGAGCAACTCCCGGAGAATGAGCAACTCGTGGGGGCGCTTCCCTGCCAGCAGTTCCACTGAGAGAAAAGACAAGAAGTTCTTCTCCAGTGACGTTGGCCCAAGGCCGACGAACTTGAGGAGATGCAGCAGGGACCAGTAGTTGAAGGGCTGGCCGCTGGCTGCGACGATATCTGGGGACAGAAGATCGAAGTTGACGAAGTCGCCCAACCGAGGGACCCTCTGCAGGCGCTGCATGAGCGTGTTGATGTCGTGCCGGATTTCGCGGCGACCCGCCAGCTTCACCTTGTCGAGTGAGGAGAGGATTCGCTCCTGGGCGATGCGCTCGAAACTGATGGTCGAGGCGCCCTGAACATCCGGGCTCCTCACGTGTTTGCGCACCGTGTTCTTCGAGCCGTCCTGGACACCACCCAGGGCAACGGGAATGAGATAGTTCGTGTCGTAGTTCGCGATGAAGTCGATGACGCGCACGTGTGTCTTGCCCGCAGCTTTGCGCAGGCCGCGCCCGAGCTGTTGGGTGAAAATGATGGCGGACTGGGTGGGTCGTAGGAGCACCACCTGGTTGATGGCGGGGATGTCGATGCCCTCGTTGAAGATGTCGACGGTGATGAGATAGTCGAGACGGCCCTGGGTGAGGTCATCGATGCCCTGCTCACGCTCTTCTTGGGTGTTCGCGCCAGACAGTGCCCGAGTTCGCAGTGGTCGACCATCAATGGCACGCTCGTTGAGCATGGATGCCAATCGAGTCGCTTCTTCGTTCCGCGAGCAGAAGATGAGGCCGCAGACACCGCGGACACGCCCGTAGGCCCGAAGCTTGGAAACGATGTAGTCGACCCGCTCATCGCTCGTGAGCTCCTCCAACCTGGACTGCCGGGTCATCGACCGTTGTGAACCATCCGTGTAATCAGTGATCCCGTAGTAATGGAACGGTGACAACATCTTCGCTCCCAGAGCATCCCGGAGCCGGATCTCGTAGGGCACGTTGTAGTCGAAGAGTTCGAAGATGTTGAACCCGTCCGTACGCTCCGGCGTTGCACTCAGGCCAAGAAGGAAGCCTGGCGTGTAGTAGTCGATGAGCTTCCTGTACGTGCCGGCACCACTGCGGTGCACTTCATCGATGATGATGTAGTCGAAGTGGGAGCGGGCGAACATGCGCCGGTTGTCCCCCTTGGACAGCGACTGCACGGTCGCGAAGCTGAAGCGAGCATCCACGTTCTGCGTTCCTCCACCGAAGAACCCGATCTCGTGATCGGCAAGGCCCAGAACCTTCTGGAACTCCAGCGCCGCCTTCTTCGCAATCTGTTCACGATGAACCAGGAAGAGAACACGATGAGGATCGAAGTTCTTAACCGCGAGCGCAGCGAGAATCGTCTTGCCCGTACCGGTGGCGGAGATGATGAGCCCGCGTTTCTCCCCTGCCTCATACAGCTTGTCGAGTTCTTCGAGAGCATCCGCCTGCATGGCATTCGGGCGAATGACGACCCTCGAATCGTTTGCTTCCAAGGGAGTGTCATCGTCAGCAGTGACGATGACACGGCGCCGGCGGCGCCGCTCGTAGGCGGAAATAAGTTCCTCAGTCAGCGGCTGAGCGCGCCCGATCTGGAACTGCACAGCAGCCGCAAGCTGGCTCGCCACGTCACCGTCCCGTTCAGCGGAGAACTTGAGGTTCCATTCAGCATTGAGCTTGAGGGCATGGGCGGTCAGGTTCGACGAGCCGACAATGGCGGTGGTACCAGCCTCGTGGTTGAAGATGTAGCCCTTGGCGTGGAAGCCCCGGTCTTCATCCGCCAGGTACACCTCGCAGTTCTCCAGCAGGAGGAGCTCGCGAAGATCGTCGGGATCGTTGAAGTCCAGATACGTCGAGGTGATGATCGTGCCACGCGCCCCCCTCTCCACAAGAGCATTCTTGAGGGCCGCCAAACCATCGGAAGAAATAAAGGCAACAGAGAAGACAAAAGATTGACAGCTCCTCAGCAGGGAGTTGATCGCGGTGAGCATCGTCGCTTCACCGGTGTTGGAGATGAGCTGAGGAGAGTACTTCTTTGAGGCGGGAAGAGTGCGGTTGATGTAACCGAAAAGAGTATCGGTGTACACCGCTGACTGCTCAGTCATCCCGCTCCTTTCGCCTACAGAGCAGCGTAGCCGAAACGCGGCGCTCTGATCGTCAAAACCACGTGTGACCGACCAGGACGGCAAAGTACCGGCCCGTCCCCGAAAAATGCTCGCCCATACGTGTCCGCAGCCTCTCCTACCGTGGGAATACGCAGTAAGGGGACAATATGAAATCGGATCTGGGAGGCATCGTTACGCCATTCGCCTGGATCAACGCATCTGATCGGCGAATTAGTAGCTACTGGTGGTACAAGCCTGACATTCGCCCCTTCGAACATGTGCCCGGCGAGAACGCTGCATGGTTCGTTCGCGAGCTTTACCACGAGCACTGCCGAAGTATTCAGGATGCTTACTGGAGATTCTTCGAGGATATGAATCGTTGTGTGGGATGCGGGGAATATGCGGTTTTCTACCCCTCCATCATCGAACACCTCGGGCCCGACGAAGACGATGATTGCCGCACCTTCATGAAACTGACACGACGCTATTCACAAGCCTCAATGCCAGAAGCGGTCGCTCTTGGCTATGACCCGAGTACGGTTGAGGAAGCTTTTATCACCGCTCGTGAGTTCTTCGAGGATCACACTCTCCCCTACTTCTTCGATGATCCACGTGAGCGAGGCAGAGCCCTTGGCCTGGCCAGCATTCGATCGCGACAGGAGACACCTGGTCACTAATGGACGAGGCAAACAACCTTGCCGACCGAACAGCCTTAGATCACCGGCCAACAACAGACGTAACGACAGTCATCCGGTCGAAGGAGGCGACGCTACGAACCGAGGCTTGGCTCTACGAAAGTGTCCCAATACTGACCGAAACATAGATAGGCTCAATTCATGACACGTGGCGCCGATAAAGAAGCGAACACGGAGGGCAGGCAAGCCCTCCAAGCGTTTCTGCTCGATGTTGCGTCGCTCGAGGAACTTAACCCGTGGCTCGTGCGTGACAACATCTTTGAGATCCTGAATCTAGCGCACAACGAAATCCGCCATTCTACGATGATCAGCTGGCTCTTGGATCCGATGGAATCCCACGGTCTTCACGGCGCAGTGTTGGAGCACCTCTTCCAGTATGTCGCCTCGCAATCGCTGGTTGATGACCCCCTCGTCTTTAAGGTGCTCCTACTGGATCCGGTCAACTTCGAGATCCGACGCGAATACGAACACATTGACATCCTGGCGGTCAATGACAGGGACACAGTTCTGGTCGCTTTCGAAAACAAGATCTGGTCGGGCGAGCACGACAACCAGCTCCGTCGTTACCAATCGATCATCGACAAGAACTTCCCCGGTTACGATGTCTTGCGGGTGTACCTCACCCCAGACGGCGCGGAGTCGTCGAATCCTGATCAGTGGGCCTCCATGTCCTACACCGACCTCATCGACATCATCGCGCAGGCGCGATCGGGTGCGCAGCTCACCACGACAGCCGAATTGCTCATCGATTCCTACATTGACATGATCAGGAGAAATATCGTGACCGATCCCGAACTCGTTGACATCGTTGCACGTATCTATCGTAAGCACCAGAAAGCCATCGATCTGATCATCAAGCATCTCCCCGACGATTCAGAACTCGTTAAGGCAAAAGTCATCGAGTGGGGGAAGGAGAACCTTCCCTCCTTCGCATCCGAGTCGCGCCCGGACCAAAAGGGATCGTGGTTCCGCTATCGCTTCTATACAGAAACGATGCTGAATCTGCTCCCCAAAACCTCACAAACTGACGCTTGGGATGGGCTGACGTTTTGGAACTACGAACTTGCGATTGACAGCAAGCCTTCAGGTATCAAGTTTAATATCCAACTTGTCTTCAACGAATCATCAGCAATTGGAAACAGAAAGTCTCAGCTAATTGAAACAGCGGAATATCTGAGGACGGCTGCGGAAAGTCCGTGGAAACTGGCCGGCCATAACAAGCGCGACAGACTGTACAACATCTTCCTGCTACCCGAGACGACCATGGAAATGGATCCGAGGAATGTTTCGCCTGAAGACCTGGTCGAATTGGATAACTCTCTCAACGCTGGGCTTGCTCGAATTCGGGAGTTCGAGACCAAGCTTGTGCAATCGGAATGGTACCGAGCCCGCATCTCGCAGACACCCGCCGACACCGTCTAAGATTGCCTCTTTGCAATTACCACGTGCCCGAATGGAGTGCCCGCCTGCATCCGGGTGATGATGCTATGCGGCCGCGAGACACGTGAGAATAGCGACGCCGCCGGGAACGAGGACGGCCGGCGAGAAACCAACGGTGACCCGCATGGTCAGGCCGGGGCTGAGCATGATAACCCTGCCCCCACCCCTGGTCTCATCCTCCACGAGGTGGCGACCGCGGTCGCTTCCTGCAGCAGTGCCATCGCCTAGGCCTATGATTCGCACCAGTCAGGGACGATTCCCGTACCTACCCTCGTCACCGCCCACAGTTCCGCCCTCCTTTGGACCGGCGACCGACAGTTGATCGCCACCGTTCCCGATCTCAACGAGTCATCGCCCACGGGGTGAACTACCAGCAGGCAGGGTGACGAGACACCGACACGACGCTCCCTCACCTGAGAGCTACTCGTCATCGATAAGAGCTAAAAGGGGCGCAGAGTTGAACTCTGCACCCCTCTCGTCTGCCCACCTAGGTGGTGACGGTGTCGTGGTTCTTAAAGAACTCCTCCATCGTCGCGTACGAGGTTTGGGTGCCCAGCTTGGTGGCTGAGCGCGCCGCGTACATGTTGGCCATGCCAGGGCGGCTACAACGTCACCATCCTCGACGAGGTAATGGCTGAAGCAGCCAATGAAAGCATCCCCGGCACCGGTGGTGACCTCAGTGGCGGGAAGGAGGACTTCCCTCTCCTTGGTCATCCACAGCACTCCCCTGGCCCCCAGGGTTACGATGATGATGACATGCCCGCCTCGAGGAGTGTCGAGGCCGCGTTGCGGATACCGTCGAGGGACTCGACGGACATGGACGAAGGCGGCCACCTTCTGGTCGGGGTTGACGAGGATCCAGCGGGTCGCCACCGGGAACTCGTCATCAACGAACTCGATCTCGCCCTGCGACAGTTGAGAGCAAAGACCGGAAAGAGCGCTACTGAACTTATCGACGGTGAAGCGCTTGATTCTCTCATCTAATACAGTCGCAAATTCGTCCTCCATAACGCCCAAGTCCGCCCTAAACATGGGCTAGGTCAAACGGTCAGACTGGAGGACTACTTCACGGAGCAACGAAGGATGTTCAATCGAGAAGTCCAGTTGAGTACTCTTGGAATGCTGTGGGGCGGATCCATTGGTCAAGTAGTCAGAGTGTCGACCAGGAAGGCATCAACTTGAACCTCGCATTCCCCAATTTCTTCCCTCCGATCGGTAACGAGGAGAATTGTTAAGGTATCGCCAAAGGTGTTCTTCCCATCCGTCACGGCTACCGTAGCCACTGGCGACTCCGACAAGGATTGGCTCAGTCTCAGCAAGGCCTTATCGACGCCCGCCGGAGTCACTCCACATTTCTGGACCTCACCGATATCTGACGTGTGGCTCCATGAAGACGATCAAGAACTCGCACCCCAACCTGATAAGTACTCTCCTGGCATCTCTGTCGACGTATGGCCGCTCTGATCAACAACAATTACATCGTCACGAAGCGCCGCGATGTCACTTGGCATAATTAAGATCCGCATCAGTTATCTCACTGACCATGCAACTTCCTGACTGTGACTTCAACGCCGAAATGGAGAGTTTGAGGAGAGCGTAAAATTTCACTGGAGCTAACGGTGCCTATATAGAAATTTACTTAACCTTGTTATCCGTGAATCTGCGATGTCACCAGACGGTAGAATGTACCGCATATGCGCTGGCGCGTCGTCAGCCAACAGCCAATTGATCTCGGACCCTCCTGCTGGCCAATATCCCCAGAGACTCTCGACTAGACTTATTACGGACGGTTTACGATTCGGACAGCGCCGCAATTGCTGGACCGCAACCCGCCCTGTGACTTCCAGGAACCAGCGTTCAAGCCGCTTACTGCTAGTAACTATCATCTGGAACAACTTGTTATACCACTGTGATCCATCAGTTCGCGGATACTCCAACGCGAGCCGGTTATCCGAGGACCTCCTGGACCACGTCCTTCCACCGGAGTCAACAAACGTCACCAATACAAATTCGTCAACTACGGAAAAGGGCTCGGGTCTAACCTCCACGGGGACCCGAACAACGAACTGTTCCCCCGGCGATAGGCAGGAAACCCTGGAATCAGCACGATCACCTACTGCCTCGAACCGATAAAAGTCATCAGAACCGGGTGCCGCATGACGAATTCTCCTGTAAAAACTAATCTGAATATCATGAACAGGTTCGTCACTTGCGTTAAATAGACCTATCCTGAAGTTATTCCAAAAGCCATCTGTACCGACATCATCACCAGTCCCGGAGGAGATGAAGTTGACGCGCTGGGCCTGCTTCTCGGGTGAGTTCCCGCCATCGGAACTGCGCCATGCTACTTCTGAATTTGCCGAGAAAAAAGAAATATTCAGGTTAAACATCTACGTCTAATCCTCCCACGCGGGCTTACATCGATGACTCAGGTTTCGACCTACCCCCGTTTAAGGTCCAGTCGACATGATACTTCGTTCTACTTGTCTCTATGCTGCTCAGGCGTATTCTATTGGGGTCATGTAGCCCAGGAATGGCTGCCACCCCCGTATTCTAGTGGTGCTTCAAGTCAATTATGAGGCTTCGTGCGCGGGTCTAGTTACAATAGGTGCGAATTAAAGTGGTCTAGCTCTTCTTCGGCTTGAGATTATTCACCTTAGCCCTGATTTTGGCGTCGGCGAGGTCACACTTATCGGCTACCGGAGAGTGCGCCGTGGATTCGAAAACCAACCTCATGAGGAATACGAACTAACCTGCAGCCCTCTAGAAGTAATGAACAGTCCCAAGTAGTCTAAGTCGAATGCAACTGCGGCGTTCTCGCTTTAGATGATAGCCACTGCCAGTGTTTGAACAAGGGAGAACATTTCGCTTCGTATGCCCTGTATCTTGTTATGCATGGCCGACTTCACCCAAAGCCCATCCGAGCTTTCGATCGCTCCTGGCTCCAACATCATTGTTCGAGACGAGAGGTGGTTGGTTACCTCAGTGGCGAGGGCAACTGACGGAATTCGTATTAAGGTCCGAGGACTTTCGGAGTACGTCCGTGACCACGAAGCGACCTTCTACTCAGCCCTTGATCGTATCGAGGTGCTCGACCCGACCAAGGTCGAGGTTGTTGCAGATACATCACCTAAGTACCGTCGTGCACGCCTCTGGCTCGAAACGGCACTGCGCCAGACCCCGATTCCCCTCTACCAGGAGGATCTGTCTGTTGCGCGAAGCATGCTACTCGATCCGCTCGACTACCAGTTGAAGGCAGTCACGAAGGCTCTTTCGACTAAAAATCCGCGACCCCGTGTTCTTCTAGCCGACGCAGTCGGCTTGGGTAAGACGCTCGAGATCGGCATGATCTTGACCGAGCTCATTCGCCGCGGTCGTGGCGAGCGCATCCTCGTTGTCACCCCCAAGCACATTCTCGAACAGTTCCAGCAGGAGCTGTGGTCACGTTTCGCTATTCCTCTCGTGCGCCTGGACTCACTGGGCATTCAGAAGGTCCGTCGTACGCTCCCGGCATCCCGCAACCCGTTCACGTACTATCCGCGGGTCATCATCTCCATGGACACGCTGAAGTCCCCGAAGTACCAGGCGCAGTTGGAGAAGGTGAACTGGGATGTTGTCGTGATCGATGAGATTCATAACGCGACGACAGCCGGCACTCAGAATAACCGGCTTGCCAGGACACTGGCCCCTCGCACTGAAGCAATGGTCCTCGCATCGGCAACCCCGCACAACGGAAATGTGGACTCGTTCAAGGAAATCCTGCGGTTACTCGACCCAACCTCCGTCCTGCCCGATGGGTCTATCGATCACGAAGTCGCCAACCGCCTGATCATTCGCCGCCACCGGCACAGCGCTGAAGTGAGTCCATTCGTCGGCGACAAATGGGCCGTCCGTGATGAACCGCAGAACATTCTTGTTCCGGCCTCGAACATCGAGAACAACATCGCCCAGGAACTCCACGACACGTGGATTCGACCAGCTAAGGGGCACTCCGGAAGGGATGCATTGTTCCCGTGGGTCCTGGTGAAAGCATTCCTGTCGTCGCCGGCAGCGTTGGCAGAAACCTTGAAGAACCGCCTGAAGAACGTGACAGGCTCAGGTTACGAGGAAGAATCGAACCTCAAGCATCTCATCACGATGAATGACGAACTGACGCCAGCCACATCGGCGAAGTACCAAGAACTCCTGTCGACACTCAAGAAGATCGGCGTCTCGAAGTCCTCACCGACCCGCGTCGTTATCTTCTCTGAACGTGTCGCCACCTTGCACTGGCTTCAGGAGAACCTCGCCAGGGACTTGAAGATGAAGGCGGGGGCAGTGGATATCATGCATGGCGGCCTCACTGACCAACAGCAGATGCACATCGTCGATGAGTTTAAGAAGGAAGATTCCCCTCTGCGCATTCTCGTCACGGGCGATGTGGCGTCCGAGGGCGTCAACCTTCACAGCATGTGTCACCATCTCATCCACTACGACATCCCGTGGTCACTCATCCGCATTCAGCAGCGTAACGGCCGCATCGACCGCTACGGGCAGAAGCACAGCCCGAAGATCTTCTCCCTCATTCTGGACCCGGAAGAGTCCGGTTCCGTCGGTGAAGTCCATGTCCTCACTCGCCTCATCGAGCGAGAGACAGAAGCACACAAGCTCATCGGCGATGCTGGTGCACTCATGGGTAAACATTCGGTGAGCGCGGAGGAAGACGAGATTCGTGACGTGCTCCGCGGGTCGAAGGACTTCGATGAGGTGGTTGCTGATCCGACAAAGCTTGACGATGATCTCGGTGGGCTCGACGACATTGACCTTCTTCTCCAGCAACTCGCAGAGATCCCGGACGAGCCCAACCACCTCGAGCCCATGACCCAACCTCCGACAGTGAGCTTGTACTTTTCGGAAGCCAACTACCTCGCGGATGCTCTCCGTGAGGGTTTCAACGATGTCCCAGAGAAGCCGGAAAAGGCTGGTGGCGTCTCCTTTGAACGTCACGCCAATGACATCATCGAGCTTGTCCCCCGCCCTGATCTGCGCCGACGCCTCGACTTCCTTCCCCAGGACTACGTCGCGGATCGACGGGTTAAGGAGAAGCTCACCTTGGCGACATCTGTCGGTCAAGCCCGCGATCTGCTCGATGCTGCCCGCAAGGGCATTGGTGGGTCCACGTGGCCAACAGCTCACTATCTCGGCCCTCTCCACGTCGTGACTCAGTGGGCAGCCGATCACGCCCTCGCCCATATGTCCCGTGGCTCGATTCCCGCGGTCTCCGCAAACGTGGCCGCACCAACCGTGTTGCTCATGGCAACGCTGACAAACAAGCGGGGGCAGGTTGTCTCCCGCGCCTTTGTCGCGTCATCGGGCTACTTTGACACTCAAGTCGTCTCTGATCCCATCGCCTGGCTGACGAGTGTGGGCCTCGGCGAAGATGCTGTCAATACTGGATCAACGAGGGTTCCGGATAATATCGGTAAGCTCATGACCGAAGCAGTAGGGGCCACCGAGGGCCAGATCCAGCCGATGATGATCGCGGCCGAGAACCAGGCCCAAGAGAAGGTATCCTCGTGGAGCGAGCGCGCGCGTGCCTGGCGTGGACTGTTTGATCAGATAGAGCATGCAGGTGGACGGGCCCGAACGACATCAAAACTTATTGATCAGGAGGAAGGCATTGTCGCCTCTCTCGCGCCCGACCAGCGCCTTATCCGTCCCCTCGTCGTTGTTGTACCGGAACAGGAGAACAGCCGTGGCTGATTTTGAATCGATCGTCAACGTTGATGAATGGATCTCTGACCATTACCTCACGACTGATGACACAAAGGGCGAGTCGTTCACTAAGGATGTTGCCACTCGCATCAAGGAGTGGAAGGAGAACGAGGCGGCTCATGCCACGGCGTCTCCGCTAACGCGACTGCTCTCCCGGCGCCTTGAGCTTCAAACGAAGCTCGCCACGCCAGACGACCATCACCCAGGCGACCTCCTCGCCGAAACCTTCGGCTACGGACGCACCACGCCAGTGATGGTCGAAGGCCACGGTGACGATCTGACAATTGATGCGTGGGTTGGATACCAGGGTTCGGTTTACCTGATTCATGCTGAGCCAATCGAGGACCCTGCCGAAGCTTCGGAGGCCAAGATTGCCGGCCAGATCCTCCTCGGCACCAAGGAACAGAAGGAGTATGCCGTCAAGAATGCTGTCGGGACGATCTTCTTGTCGGAGAACCCACCACAGTTCATTGTGGTTACCGCGGGCTCTTGGACCCTCCTCTACGAACGTGAGTCAGCACCGCTCGGACGGTACCTTGCCGTTGATGTTGCCCTCGCCGCCGAACGCAACGACACCAAGGCCAAGGGTGAGCTTCAGCGCGTTTCCTGCATTCTCTCCCGTGAGAACACCGAGCAGGCGGCCGACGGCACCACCTGGTGGACCCAGGTCCTCGAGTCGGCACGCGACCACGCGATCAAGGTCTCGGGTGAGCTTCGTCTGGCGATCCGCGAGTCCATCGAACTCATCGGCAACGACGTCCTCGAGCAGCGACGCGTGCAAGGACTGACCGACGAGATTGACGGCAACGAACTGGCCAAGCAGGCACTGCGCTACCTCTATCGCATCCTCTTCCTCCTCTTCGCTGAGGCCACCCCGGAACTCGAGATCCTTCCGACCGGCTCACCCGAATACGACGAAGGCTATGGGTTGACCCGCCTTCGCGAACTCATTCTTAATCCCCCGGTCTCCCACCAGGCCCAGCAGGGCCGTCACCTCTACGAGTCTCTCAACGTGCTCTTCCACCTGGTTGACCAGGGCCACGATCCTCAGGACGAGCTCCACCCTCAGTTCGATGCGGAGGCGACCGAGGGCCTCGCCTTCCGTAACCTCCGTGCCGATCTCTTCCAGTCCACGGCCACCTCCCTTATCGATCAGGTTGGCCTGACTAATAAGGCTCTCAACGACGTCCTCGAGAACCTCCTTCTGTCTCGCAAGTCCACTCAAGACCGTGGATTCATTTCCTACGCCACTCTAGGCGTCACCGAACTCGGTCAGGTGTACGAGGGCCTCATGTCCTACACCGGCTTCATTGCCGAAGACGATCTCTACGAAGTTGCCCCAAAGGGCAACCCTGAGAAGGGCTCCTGGGTTCTGCCCGTCTCGAAGGTTGATGAGGTACACTCGGACAGCTTCGTCATGGTCGAGGTCGAGGCACCCGAGGGCGGTACCAAGCGGGAGCGCCGCCGTCACCCCAAGGGTTCGTTCGTTTTTCGTCAGTCCTCGCGTGACCGCGAGCGCTCGGCATCCTTCTACACGCCCCAGGTTCTGACCGAGTTCACCGTCGGTCAAGCAATCGAAGTCCTTCAAGAAGAGGGACGACTCACGACATCCGAGGATGTTCTCACCCTCTCAATCTGCGAGCCAGCCATGGGCTCCGGCGCGTTCGCCGTCGAGGCCGTACGCCAGCTCGCCAACCTCTACCTCGAGCTCAAGCAGGATGAAGTCGGAGAGCGTATTAGCCCTGAAGAACGCACTCTTGAACTCCAGAAGGTCAAGGCCCACATCGCCCTGCACCAGGTCTACGGTGTCGACCTTAACTCCACGGCAGTCGAACTGGCGGAAATCTCTCTCTGGCTCGACACTATGACAGCCGATCTCAAGGCCCCGTGGTTCGGTCTTCACCTACGCCAGGGCAACTCCCTCATAGGAGCCTCTCGGTCGACCTACGATCTCAAGCAGGTCGCCACCAACCAGCACTTCGACGCGATACCCCGGCGCGAACCCCTGTCCGACCTTGCGCAGGCAATCGAGAAGGACTCCCCTCTCGACTCCCTCTCCGACCGCATCTACCATTTCCTTCTGCCCGCCAAGGGCTGGGGTGCAGCATCGGATGCGAAGGATCTCAAGTCGATTGCTGGCGACCAGCAGAAGGTGTTGAAGAACTGGCGGAAGAAGATCGTTCGCAAGTTCTCCAAGACCGAACTTAGGCAGCTCGAAGATCTCTCTCGCCGTGTCGAGGACCTGTGGCGCTTCGCCCTCACCCGCATTCAGATCGCTGAAGACCAGATCCGTCGAGATATTGATCTGTGGCATCGCCCGGCACGGCACACCGCTAAGAACGTCACTCGCGAAGAGATCGAAGCCGACCTCTTCGGCAACCCCGACGGCGCCTACCGGCGCCTCAGGCTGGTCATGGACATGTGGGCAGCCATGTGGTTCTGGCCCCTCTCCGACATCACGTTCGACGACAATGGCGAAGCAATAACACAGTTGCCGGACACAAAGGAATGGCTAGAGACTCTCTCTGACATTCTCGGACGCTCGGGTAAAGTCGATCGTCACCTTAGCCACGGCCAGATCGGGCTCGGGACCTCCATCGACTGGGATGAACTCAACGCCCAAGAAGACTTCGCCATCAAGGCCATGGGCACCAAGCCCATCGCCACCATCCTCGACGATCATCCATGGCTCTCCACTGTCATCGAGACAGCACAAGACCAAGCATTCTTCCACTGGGATCTCGACTTCGGTGCAGTCTTCACCAACGGCGGTTTTGACCTGCAGGTGGGTAACCCGCCGTGGGTGCGGCCTCGCACCGACCTCGATGCTCTCTACGCAGAGCATGACCCGTGGTTCCTATTGGCACACAAGCCCACCCAAGCCCAGAAGCGGTCGCGCCGCGATCTACATTCCCTCAACACCTCCGTTCTTGGTGGCGTCACCCAGGGCATCGGTGAAACGGTGACAACGTCTGCCTACCTAGGTTCGGTAGGTAATTACCCTCATCTCCAGGGACAACAGCCAGACCTCTACCGCGCCTTCATGGCGAAGACCTGGGAGAACTCATCCAAAGAGGGCGTCACCTCACTGATCCATCCAGAATCGCATTTCACCGAGAAGAAGGCAGCACGTCTTCGCAGGGGTGCTTATGAACGGTTGCGCAGGCACTGGCAGTTCGTCAACGAGTTCAAACTATTCGATATTGACAACCACGTCACCTACGGCATCCATTCATATGGGCGACGCCAAGATGAGCCTACCTTCCTCAACGCCGCTTCGCTCTACCATCCGTCCGTTGTCGAGAAGTCTCTTGCACATGACGGGACCGGACCGCTTCCCGGTTTGAAGGATGACGAAGGCAAGTGGGATATCCGCCCCCACAAGGATCGCATCCAACGCATCACCCCAGATGTCCTCAAGATCTGGCACTCTATACTCGAAGACGAGTCCACTCCCGTCAGCGAGGCTCGGATGGTCTACACAGTCAACACTGAGGCAGCGGCCGTTCTTGAGAAGCTCGCTGAGGCTCCTCGGGTTCGAGAGCTTGGATTGCAGTTCTCTCGAGGATGGGATGAATCAATCGACAAGAAGGCCGGGTACTTCGATGTCGGATGGAAGCACCCTGCATCGTGGGACGACGTCATAGTCCAGGGTCCACATCTGGGTGTCAGCCTGCCGATGCAGAAGCAACCCAATCCGACCATGTCGAGCAACAAGGACTGGGCCGAGATCGACCTTGAAGCGATGGACGAGGACTTTATTCCGGCGACGGCTTTACAACCCTCTAGACAAACTCGACCAACATATGACATTGACTATGGAAGTTGGCCCTTGCCGCACGGCGAACTGGTCGAACAACGCAAAGTCTTTAGAGTTGCCTGGAGACAAATGGCTGCAACTACGGGTTTCAGAACTCTCTACCCCGCGCTCCTACCACCAGGAACTTGCCATATTAATGGCGTCATATCTGCCGGCAGTCCTAAACAAGTTGAGGCTCGGAATACGGTTTCGTGTGGATCATACCAATCGTCGCTTTTAGCGGACTTCCTGGTTAGGAGTGCTGGCACGAATCTATGGCCGTCTTTGATTGGAAACCTACCGTTTGTACGTGGTGCCTTCACAAATCTGGTTTCCCATCGATACCTCCGCCTCAACTGTCTCACCCGCGCGTATGCTCCCCTCTGGGAGGAGCTGACGGGAGAAGCTTGGACGATGGAGACGCCGTTGCGGAAGGATGAAGACCGCCGTCAGGCACAACTCGAGATTGACGCGATGGTGGCCCTGTCGTTGGGTGTAACTGCCGATGAGCTGTGCATGATCTATCGGACTCAGTTCCCTGTCATGAGGCGTTATGACCACGAGGATCGGTTTGATGCGAATGGGCGGAAGGTGCCGAAGGAGGTCCTGAAGCGCAATAAGGCTGCCAAGGGCGAGGAACTCTCGATTGAGGATCGTTCGTGGACACATCCACAGTCGGGTGTGACGTATGTTTATGAGTATCCGTTCCGGCAGCTTGATCGTGAGGCGGATATGAGGGAGGCGTACGCCCGCTTCGAGAAGGAACTAGCGGAAGGTAGCTGATGACTAGCCTGATTCCGGTTCATGCTGCCAGTCATATTCGCGATGGCGTAAGTGAGTATCTGTCAACGAGCTTTTCGTTGGCTGATCACGATACTGCTGAGGCGTTGAAGAGGTTCTTCTCTGACCCGGAGACAGGCATGTTCCACGGCCCCTACGTTCGGTGCCGCCTGCCCTACGCTCAGGCAGAGAACTGGGAGCGTGTCCTTGAGTGGATGCCTTCCTGGTTCACTCCCTACCAGCATCAGGCGGAAGCGTTCCGCCGACTTCGCTCGTTCGATGGGGAGCAGGATCGAGTACCGGAACCGACTCTTGTCGTGACAGGGACGGGTTCGGGAAAGACCGAGGCCTTCCTCTATCCCATCATCGATCATGCTCGTCGCATGAGGGCCCGTGGACAGCGGGGCGTTAAGGCTCTCCTTCTTTACCCCATGAACGCGTTGGCGAACGATCAGCTCAATCGTCTCGAGGCTCTCTTCGAGTCTGACCCTGAACTCGATGACGTCTCCTATGGCATTTACACGGGTGAGCTGACCCGCGTCTCGCGTACTCGCAACGGAAAGCGGTCAACGTCGAAGAGCCGCGACACGCTGCAGATTGATCCACCGGATATTCTGCTGACCAACTACAAGATGTTGGATCAGCTGTTGCTTCGTCCCGCTGATCGGGAGATCTGGGAGCACTCTGCTACCACCCTTCAATATGTGGTTCTCGATGAGTTCCACACGTATGACGGCGCGCAGGGTACAGATGTCGCCTTGCTCTTGCGCCGTCTAGGCCTCATGATTTCTGCCTTCCAAGCAGACGATGAGAAGAGTTCATTCCCGTGGCCGCTCGGCAAGATCACTCCGGTGGCAACGTCGGCGACACTGGGTGCGAAGGGCGACGATCAGCCGATGCTCGCCTTCGCGGAAACTGTATTCGGTAGGCCCTTCACGTCCGATTGCGTCGTGTCCGAAACCATGGTGTCGTTGCCGCAATGGCAGGAGGAGATGGCCGAGAAGTTCGGCTCCCCCACCCTGACGTCAACCTCGGGTATGCCCGATGTTGACATCGTTGAGGCTGTTCTACGAGCGGTTGATGAGGGTGATGGTGATGAGGGAGAGCGAGCTTTTTATGCCTTTTGCGCCGAGGTATGGGGATGTGAACCGAAGCTCCACTCGGCTATTGGTGCCGCCGCACAGCACCCCCTCACTGAAGCTCTCTTGATCCACGCAGCAAGTGCAGCTCCCCTCCATCACCGGGATCTGGATAGGGTCGAATCCCTGCCGAACGTTGTGCTGGGCGAGACAGCACGCCGTGTCGGTGCTGAGCGGGCGGAACAGTTCATCACCCATGCTCTGTCCGCCATGTCGTTCATGCGCTCCAGCTTGGGCAAGGAGGATTCGTGGGGCGGTAAACGCTTCCCGGGCGTGGAAGTCCACATGTGGCTCCGCGAACTCTCTCGTATTGACCGGGCAACCGCGCTACCTGAGTCAGGTGCCATGTTCCGCTGGAGTGATGATGGGCCGGCGGAAACCTCCCATGATCAGGCTCCGTGGCTGCCCGCGTGCTACTGCCGTATCTGTGGACGATCAGGGTGGATGGTCAAACTTGACGCCGGAACGAACATTCCTAACTTCGATCAGCAGACAATCCGTCAGTCCTCGATCTTCAACAAGGATCTGCAGCGCGCGTTGATTGATGCGACACCGGAGCAACGGTACGCGCTCGCACATGATGAGCCTGTCACAGGCCCACGAAAGGCTGACGATGATGCATCGGTCATGTGGTTGCACACCCAAGCTAATGAGCTTTCTCTACGTCAACCCACAGAGGAAGAAGAAGACTCACTCGCCTCGATCCCGGTTTTAACATTCAACGGCAAGGACGCCTCGAAACTGTCCGCCGATTCCACATGCCCCTCATGCGGGGAAACCAATGCGATCAGATACGTCGGTTCCTCCGTCGCCACCCTCTTGTCCGTCTCCCTATCCAACCTGTTTGGTATGCCCGGCCTGGACCGATCTGAGAAGAAGACGCTCGTTTTTACCGACTCTGTTCAGGACGCAGCCCACAGAGCTGGGTTCGTGCAGTCTCGGTCGCGCACGTTTGCGTTGCGAACCCTGACTCGCAAGCACGTCGGATCATCCGGAATTCGTCTTCACGAGCTCGCTCCATTGCTCGTTGAGTCGGCTGGCAAGGATAACCGGGCACGGTACGGACTCCTACCTCCCGATATCGCCGATTACGATAGCTTCCGTCCATTCTGGTCCCCCGAGTACCCGTCGAATCAGCGCAGCCAAGCAAAGAAGAATGCGTTGGCAAGGCTCGAGTTTGATCTCCTCCTTGAGTTCGGCCAGCGCGCACATCTTGCTCGCTCGCTCGTTTCGACCGGCTCTTTGTCCACTCAGGTGATCGCACCGGAGAACATCCTCATGGAGAGTGCGCGGGCGGCTATCGCTTCTCTCGGTGTCTTCGACTTTGATCGAGATAGCGAGTCACTCGTGCCGTGGGCGCAGGGCATTCTTGAGATGATCCGCCTTCGCGGTGGTCTTTACCATGACTGGCTTGGCACCTATATCTCCCACGACGCTAACAGCTACCAGCTCAACCGGTCGCAGTCCCGCGCCCGCGGTGTTCCTCGTTTCCCTCCAGGTGGCGCACCAGAGTTTCCACGTGTTAGCTCCTCGAAGCTGTCACGTGAAAAGGACCATGGTGTGTCAGCGGTGGCGAGTCCGCGTGGCCGCTATGCTCAGTGGACGGCACAATTCTTGGAGATTCCCGTCGATGCTGCCGCCCGGGCTATGCGAAGCCTCCTGGAGTCTCTCGCATCATTCGACATCCTCCGTGCAGATACAACGAAATCGGGTGGAACGGTGTACTCGATCCTCCCCGAATCAGTGGCTATCACCATCGAAGAAGATCCCCGTGTGCTGGAGTGCGAAATCTGCCATTCGCACCTCGCCGTTGCTAGCCGGGTACGGGAAGAGCTCGTCGATGCTCCCTGCCTCACCTTCGCCTGCAGCGGTCGGCTCCGAGAGACCCCGATAGAGGACAACTACTACCGGAAACTGTACTCAGCGACCGAACCCGGAACCGTGATCGCCAGGGAACATACGAGCCTTCTCGACAAGGACCTGCGCCAGGGGCTCGAGCACGCTTTCCGAGGTACTGAATCGGATCAGCTTCCGAATAGTCCGAACGTTCTCGTTGCGACACCGACGCTTGAAATGGGCATCGATATCGGTGACCTGTCCACGGTCATGCTTTCCTCCCTGCCCCATACGGTCGCCAGCTATGTTCAGCGAGTGGGACGCGCCGGCCGCTTGACCGGTAATTCCCTGGCGTTTGCCCTCGTTCAGGGCCGCGGGCAGACCTTGCCGAAGCTCAATGAGCCACTATCAATTATTTCCGGCTCGGTCGCTCCGCCCGCCGCTTTTCTGTCCGCCGTGGAGATTCTCCAGCGCCAGCTCACCGCTTTCATCATCGATTCCACGGATATTGATGCGCGCCTCCCCTTGCTACGCACGGCCCGAGATGTCTTTGCCAAGGCTCCCGCCTCTCAGAACCTGGTTGATGTTCTACTTGAGCGGCTGGACGGTGGCGTTGATAATCTCATTGATCGCTTCGAAGCATCAATTGCCCGTAATGTCGACGATGCGACGGTCAAAGATCTCCGTGACTGGGCAAGCGGTACCGGCACCTCATCACTCCGGTCGAGCCTGGTGCAAGCTCAAGATGACTGGCACACCGAGCGCAGCACTCTCCGTGAACGCAAAACGCGGTTGATCGATCGGCAAGCAGAACTCGATTCAGTCGAGGACCGTGACAACGACGAGCTAGAAGAAGAGCGCAGGACGACCCGCGCTTCCCTGTGGCACACCGACAAGTTGCTGAAGGACTTGACCGACGAACATTGGGTGAGCTCGCTCGAGCGATTTGGTCTACTTCCCAATTTCACGCTACTTGATGATGCTGTTGACCTGTCCGTCTCCGTGTCGAAGATGGACCCGCATACGCAGGTGTTCAACACCGAAGTCCTCGACTACCGACGTGGTATTTCCACGGCTATTGAGGAGCTTGCTCCGGGCGCCGTGTTCTATGCTCAGGGCGTCGCCGCGAGTATCGACTCGGTCGAGATCGGGCACCTGGGATCCGCGATCGAGTCTTGGCGACTGTGCCCGTCGTGCTCCTACAACGAGGTCGACATTGAGGGCCCGCGTCCGTGCCCGCGGTGTGGCCATAAAGGCTTCGCTGACCGTGGAGCCCTGCTTGACGTTCTTCCGATGAAGAAGGTCTCGGCCGAGGTCGAACAGACAAAGTCTGCGATCACTGATACAGCCGAAGATCGCACGCGGGTCATGTTCTCCATGCACGTCGGGTTCATGGTGCCGGAGCACGTTGAGATCGATCAGTGGTTCGTTCAGAACGGCTTCGGTGCTCAGTACCTTCGTACGGTCGATATCCGGTGGTTGAACCTAGGCCGAGGGAGCGGTGAGGAACGCGAGTTTGCCTCGCGCCGTTACTCGGCTCCTCTCTTCCGTGTCTGCCGCCATTGCGGTCACATCGATTCAGCGGCCGGGTCAAACTCTCGCTTTGACCATCGGCCGTGGTGCACCTACCGCGACAAGACCGAAGAAGACACCGTCGCATTTGCTTTAGCTCGCAATCTTAGAACGCAGGGGGTCCTTGTCTATCTGCCGGCTAAGTACACGGCTGGCTCTGATTCGCTCACGATGTCGTCTCTGCACGCGGCCATCCGATTGGGTTTCAAGGAAGTTCTCGGGGCTGACCCCATGCACCTCAACATCACGACCGTCAAAGTGCCCGGCGACGACCGTACAGTCGACGCTCTCCTTATTCACGATCTTGTTCCAGGTGGCACGGGCTACCTCAAGCAGTTCTCTCGGCCCGCGGATGTTCGAATGACTCTTGAGTGCGCGCTGGCCAAGCTTGAGGAATGCACGTGCGATGATTCCGAGCGCCTCTGCTGCCCCTCATGCCTGCTCCCCTACGCTCCACCACGCATGATAGGTTCAACGTCTCGTGAGACCGCCATCGCCTGTATCAAGGACCTACTCCACCCCACCGGAGATGATGGCGAGGTCGTGCCGTGGGAGGTTCAGGAGACCCGCCCCTCGATCGATGAAAGTTCGGCCCTCGAGATCCGTTTCCGGACAATGCTGCGTGATCGGCTCGACGACGATCAGGCGCAGGTCGTCGAGCGGAATACCGCGGGCGTCCGAACCTGGGATGTCACCTTCCGCAACGGAACCAAGTGGCGCATGACCGAGCAGAAGAACTTTGGCCGCACGATCCCAGACTTCTACTTCGAGCCGATCAACCATCAGTCCAGGGCCCTGGCCTTGTACCTCGATGGCGCCGCCTATCATGTCTCGGATCGTCATCACCGGGTTCGGGGGGACATTGCGAAGCGAGGCTGGCTCGCCAGCCAGCATATTCAGCCCTTCTCGCTCACGTCGGCAGATCTGGACCGGACCACTGATGGCACACTACCCTCGTGGCTCGGCGGTTTCAGGACGGCACAGGGCGCAAGTCAACATCTGAACATGGGTCCAGATGATCTCGACCTGGTCAGCAATTCACAGTTCGATCTACTTCTCACCTACCTCACACGTCCAACAGAACCGCTATGGGACAAGATGGCACCCTTTGCCGCCCTCAACACCATTCTTTCAACAACGCCAGAGAAGACTCCGAGAGGTCTGATCATGGACTATCCCGGTCAGGGAATAACGATGACAGCAACAGTCGTCGGAGGATTGCCTCAACCTCAACGCTTGTTCTTCGATGTGCCGGACACCGCTGTCGATCTTGAATCGTGGAACAACTTCCTCAACTTGGCCAACCTGGTCTGGTTCTCTGCTGACTACGTTGATGTCACGACAGAGAGCGACGTTGAGCCGAAAAATCCTGAACCTACGGTGGCATCCGAGACAGAACGAGCTGGTTCGATCTGGGAAGAGATCATGAACGAGTACGTTGACGATGATGACGTCACTCCTGCCATCGCCATCCTGGCATCAGCAGGAGCGATACAACCCGACTCGATCGGTGACGAACACGAGGGCGTCCCCACCGTCATGGCGTGGACTAACCACAAGGTCATCATCTTCTTTACTGCTGAAGACTCCGATAGTGCTGTTGAAACGAGCCTGACGACGTCTGGGTGGGACATCCTCTACGCCGATACTCTCACTTCACACGCCATTCCCGCCCGCTTACTCGTTGGGAGCAAGTCATGAGTGCATCCTTCTCCATTCACCACAAGCTCGACCTTGATGGTTCCCTCAAGAAGGAAGCCATGGACTTCCTGATGAAGCTCCAGCAGGATCCGTCCACGCCGGCTCTTCATATCGAACCCATCCATGGCACAGTGGATCCCCGCGTGCGAACAGGCCGTGTGAACCTCAAGTACCGGGCTGTCATGTTCGAATTGCGGGATGCGAACCAGCATCACTTCGTCATCGTCGACATCCTCATGCATGACGAAGCGATTGAAAAGGCCAAGAAGATCTCGCTCAAGATCAATCCCGTCAACGGCATCACAGAGCTCATCGAACTCACCGCACCCGAGATCGGGGATGCGGGACCCGGCTATTCTTCACGGGCCAAGGCCGAGCAGGCCGCCATGGATGCCTTTGCTCAGGTTGAAGCCGAGGTTTCTGAACAAGCGCCAGCCGTGGCGAGCCCGGGTGACTCGCTGACTGCCGCAGGGTTCGATGAGGAGACTCTCGTCTCCTCTCTCGGCATCTCCGATGCCGTTGCTGCCGCCGTCTTTGAGGTGACGACCGAGGAGGAGCTAGATACTGTTCTCCAGGGCCATCCCGCTTGGGAAGGCGACGCGATCCTGGGACTAGTTGCTGGCCTCAGCATTGACGAGGTCAAGGACAGCCTTGGCCTATCCTCCACTCCTGAGGCTGAAGCCGACACCCAGCTTATCGAGGGCATCAAGTCCCCTGCCGCCCAGCTCGAGTTCGCCTACCTCGAAGGCGCGACTAACGATGAGCTTCGCAACGTCCTAGAGACCGGTGACTTCAACAAATGGCGCGTCTTCATCCATCCCGAGCAGCGCGACATCGTCGAGCGCAATTTCTCTGGTGCTGGACGCGTTTTCGGTGGTGCCGGAACTGGGAAGACTGTCGTAACGGTGCACCGCGCACATAGGCTCGTGGGCGATGCAGAACATCCCCCTCGAGTTCTTTTGACCACCTATACCCGTGGACTCGCAGACTCGCTCAAGGACCACATGAGCACATTGGACCCGGTCTATCCCGTGGCAGACAAGCCAGGCGACCCTGGGATTCACATCTCAGGCATCGACGCCCTCGTCATCGGCATCCTCAATGGTGCGTCAGCCGATGAGATCAGGGCGGCTACCACCATGGTCCTCGGGCACGAGACCGCAAGTGTTCGCCCCTTCCCCCAATATGGTGAAACACGCGCATGGTCGGACGCTACCGACCTGGCCGAGACCGATCTTGCGCCCTCACTCGCGAACGAAACATTCCTCGCCCAGGAATACGAGACCGTTGTCATCGCCAACGGGATCACCTTAGAAAAGGACTATCTTCGCGTTTCACGCCAAGGCCGCGGCACTGCCCTCAGCCGTAGCCAACGTAAGGCTGTGTGGGCCATCCTCTCCACATTCATGACAGCCTCCGCCAGAGATGGTCAGCTGACCTGGCCGGGACTCGCGGCTGTCGCCTCACGCGTCCTTATTCGCCGCTCCGAAATAGATGGAAGCTACCTATTTGACCACGTCCTTGTCGATGAGGCCCAGGACTTCCACGCAGGCCACTGGCTTTTCCTCCGCGCCTGCGTCGCCCCCGGGAAGAACGACATCTTCATCTCTGAAGATGCTCACCAGCGCATTTACGGCCAGCACTACGTCCTCTCTCGATTCGGTATCGTCACCCGCGGGCGCGCCTCCCGCAGGCTCCGCCTCAACTACCGCACCACCCGTGAGAACCTCAGTTACGCACTGCAGGTCCTTGAGGGCACGTGGATCGATGCTGACGGTGTTAAGGACTCCATTCAGGGCTACCGATCCGCTCGTTCCGGGCCTGCTCCGCGACTCATCAAGTTCCAGAGTGAGGCGGCCGAACTTGGAGGAGTTGCTTCCCTCATCACCCGATGGCTTGACGATGATCCGAGTGCCCACATCGGGGTCCTCGCCCGCACACATCCGCTCGTCAATCGAGCCACGAGCGCGCTGACCGAACTCGGCATCCGGGCCGTCAAGACCGCACACGCCTCCGCCGATAACTCCAAGGTCCAGATCATGACCATGCACGGTGCGAAGGGCATGGAATTCACCCACGTGGTCCTCATCGGCGTAGACAACGGCCTCATGCCACAACCGTATGCCCTCAAGAACCTGGGGGACGCTGAGGTGAGCGATGCTATCCAGCGTGAACGCTCGCTCCTCTATGTCGCAGCGTCCCGTGCCCGCGATCAGCTCGTGGTCACGACGCACGGTGAGCCGTCAGAGCTCCTACCGGCCGAGACTTTGTCAAGCGCCCGCGCGTAGAGTCGTTGTGTGACCCACATAAACCTGCAACAACCCTACGGGAGTCACACAACACGGGCTGGACAGTTGGCTACTGTCAACCCACTCATCGATAAATCGGCGTTCGTCGTACTGTGGTTGCGAGTTCTTGGAGCTAGTCTTTCTGGAGAACGGGCCTAGGCAACTTCTCAACAGTGACATGCCACTCTTGAGAAGTCGCCTTTCTAAACTATCCCGTAAACAAGATGACGATCCTGAACGATAGCAAAGCGCCCCGAAATGACTTCCGGACGCTAGGAATTAGTCAAGAGAGCTAACAACAGTTCTTTACGACCCGGCTCCATCGTAACGGCGTCTATAGAAAATCCGAATGTCACAACCAAATGTATTATTTAGTCTGGTCCTAGTACCAAGGTCTGCGCGAGGGAGAGCGCGACCAGTGGAAGTTAGGAGAATCTCGTGCCCCGTTACCTTGTTGACAGGTCCTGATTGGCGGGTGTTGATTGGGATTGTCGGCCAGTCGCCCTGGCATGGTGTCTTGCCCCTGTCTATCCAATGATCCGGGGGGGGTGTTGCCACCAGGGTCGGTTGCCAGCATGTGATCGCTGATTAGGGGCTCGGCACCAAGAATGGATGAATCGCTCTGGGTTTGGTGGAGATTCCTGGGCTTGGAAACAAGGATGGAATAATGTCAGTTATGATTCGGCCTGGGTTTAGTTCCGACCGTTTTTCCTGTCACCGGACTGGTGTCAGGCGGGATTCTTGTTCAGTGTAGTAGGCGGTCTCGACCTCGAGCGGGCTGCGGTAGCCAAGTTCACCGTGGAGGCGTTTGTTGTTCCACCACCACACGTATTCCAGGGTTGCCAGCTCAACTTCTTCCACGGTCTTCCACGGCCCGCGCTGACGAATCAGTTCGGCCTTGTAGAGAGCATTAACCGATTCAGCCATCGCGTTGTCAAAACTATCGCCGACGGTCCCGGTAGAGGGCTTGGCGCCGAGTTCATTGACCCTGCTGGTGTAGACCAGGGACATGTAGTTCGAGCCGTGATCGCTATGATGGATCACTCCATCAAGGTCACCGTCGTTTTGCCAGGCAGCCATCTCCAAAGCTTGCAGTGGTAGCACGTCAGCTTTCAATGTCGAGGCAACATTCCAGCCGGCGATACGACGAGCGAAGACGTCGATGATGAAAGAGACGTAGGCGAACCCGGACCAGGTGGCGACATAGGTGATGTCGCAGACCCACAATTGGTTAGGTCGGTCAGCTACAAACCGGCGCTCCACCAGGTCCCCGGGCAGCGCTAAGCCGGAATCAGGGATCGTGGTGAAAGCCTTCTTTGACCTGCGAATACCTTCAACGTCGGCGAGTTTCATGAGCCTGTGGGTCTGATCGCGGCCGATGTCCCAGCCCTGTCGTTTCAGGAGCGCATGCATCTTGCGGCGTCCGTAGACGCTGTAATGCTCTTTGTGCAGGCGCTGGATCTCTGGAATCAGCAGCTCGTCTTTCAGCTGACGGGCTGACGGGGGCCGGCTCTTCGCGGCACGGTATCCACGGGAGGTGATAAATCCACGGACTGCTCCACGAAGCGTGGCGCAGAGGAACTCAACTCCGAAACGATCACGATAAGTATCGATGAAAGCGATCATTTCGTCCGTGGCCGGTCGAGTTCCTTCGCGAAAAATATACTCGCAGCTTTAAGCACCTCGTTAGCCTTGCGCAGCTCAGCGTTCTCACGCTCCAGTCGTTTATTCTCTGCGGCTAAGTCGGTCGTCACGCCGGGCCTTTTACCTTGGTCGACTTCGGCCTGCCGGTGCCAGGTTCGCAGGGCCTCTGCGCCTACCCCGAGCAGGTCCGCGACATGACGGACCGCGGCTGTGCGAGTGGGGTGATCGGGAAGAGCCTCGGAAACCATCCGCACCGCACGCTGCTTCAGTTCGGGGTCATACTTTCTGGGCATAGTGTTCCTATTCTGCTATAAAGCTCGGAACTAAACCCAGGCCGAATCACCTCGCCCGGCGGGTGCTCGATGACAGCGTTCGCCCTTTTGGTGACGTGAGCACATGCCTGACAGGCTGGCCGTAAGCCACGGGCACGGACCTGGCGTGTGAGCGTTTGATACGAGCCAGGAAATCCCAGACCGAGCAGTTCATCAAACAAGGTCTGAGCGAACAGGTGGGGATCCTCGATCAATCTCGCAGATACGTATTCCACAAACGGCTCAAACGAGCTCTCGGGTTTCTTGCGTTTGCCAGGCTCTTGCTTACCGATCAGATATGACCGGATGGTCTTACGGTCTCTTCCAGTGATTCGGGCGATCTCACTGATAGAGATTCCCCGACGATGTAATGCGTGGATATCCACGGCTTCCTCCTGTGTCAACATAGAGACAGGGCCTTCCTCTAGCTCGTGCGTGGTCGAATACCACTAGCTTCGAGGAAGGCCCGCCCCTATGAACGGAAGCGGCCCCGGGTGGGGAAATTCAATGAGCAGAACTGGGGAATTTCAACGAGCGTCATCAGCTACGTCATCCGCGAGGTCTACCACCTCATCAAAGCTCAACCAGCCACCATGCCACTGCAGAAAGCGAGTTGACAGATATAGGAGCGTCAACGCTCTCGCTGAGACGGTTAACGGATACTACAAGACCGAGCTCGTGCGCGGGCCGGCACATCCGGGTCCGTGGAAGACGATCGAGGATCTAGAACTGGCCACCCTGGGCCGGGTCCACTGGCACAACACTGAACGCCTTCACAGCTACCTCGCAGACGTACCACCGATCGAGTTCGAGAACACCCACTACACTGCTACCAGCACCCCCAACGTGCTGATCGGAATCAAATAAAAAGAGTCTCCACCAAACCCAGAGCGATTCATGTTGATCCCACCCTCGATCCGGTTGTTCGTCGCTGGTAACGGCACGTGTAGGTAGGCGCCGACCGGGAAGTTGGCGGGATCAACGTAGGTGAACAGGGTCTTGGTCCGGATCAGCGTATCCAGAGACGAGCGGGCTTTGGCAAAGCCCCATCCACCATCAGTGACCACCACCTGCGGGGGTGCGCTCCGGGACAACAAAGCGCCCCAGGCCTGGCTGTGTTCGCTGCGTGCAAGGTACCAGCCCACGACATGAGTGTCGGTGCAGGCGATCAGGATCACGGCTCTGCGTCCGAGGTAGATCCCATCGACGTCGATCACCCGGTGGACCTCGTCAACCACATCAGGGATGGGCCACAGCTGCCAGAACCGTGCGGTACGCCGACGAAACGTCCGTCCAGCACCAGGCAGGTCGCGCTGGCGCTGGCGAGAGAAAAGAACCGACAAGAACAGGGCGAAGTCTTTCGCGGAGGTATCGATCGCCGCTACGCGACTCATCCCGCACCCGCCACAACGGTAGCGCTGACGTCCCGTACTGGTCTTTCCATAACGTGTCATCGCCTGCTCGCACGGGCGGCAATAAGGAGTGTTCACCCTCCCTATCAGGCAACTTCGGCCCTGACTCTCCGTTGAGAACGCGCCGAAACATCAAGCCCAAACCAACACGAAATGTCCTATAAGCCAGCCCCGTAGAACCAACTTCAACTCCCACTTTTCCGCGTCAAAGCAACGAAAGGTTGGAGTCAAACCAACACGAAATGTCCACCCATCAAGTTCAGCCGCGCGAACTTCAACACCGACCTAATGGCATCACGGCAACAAAAGACCAAGATCAAACCAACACCAAATGTCCTATAAGCCCTCATGGAGATACGGCAAAGGGGGGAAATGTCAGCGTATGACACTTCGCCCTGATCGTGGAGCTACGGGGATTCGAACCCCGGACCTTCTCATTGCGAACGAGACGCGCTACCAACTGCGCCATAGCCCCTGATGAACAATAATTTATCAGATATGGATCGGCGGGACGTAATCAGATGCGTCTCGTTGATCACGCTTATGCTCGGCGGCGTGCTTCGAGAACTTCGTCGAAGTTGAAGGTTGCGATGATGGGGGCCGCATCCGCTGATGATGCGGAGACAGCGTGGGAGAACTTCTCCCCCATCTGCATAGGACGGTACGGGACGGGTGCCGTGGGTGCCTCTGCCGGTTCGAAGGGCTTGACGGTGCGGCGGGAGAAGGTGGGCTTCGGCGTGTAACTCGGAGTGGACACTACCACTGCCGGCTTGACTGTCTGCGTGCGCGGGGCCGGGGCTTCCGGTGCGGAGGCAACGGTAGGCGCTGATGCGACGGTGCTGGCTGAGACAACACTGGCGGCAGATGCTGCGGACTGTGCGGAGGCACGGCGTGCTTCGGCTACCTTGCGGGGCACCTTCTTCGAGGCCTTGGGCTTGCGGTCTTGGACGCGGGCCGTTGCACTGAGCTTCTCCAGCTTGCTGTCGAGCTTCGCGATCGTCTTCTGGTCCTTCGCGTTCGCTTCACGCGCGGAGGGCAGAACGCGGATGTAGAGGCCGAGACCGGCGACTGTCAGGATCGTGGGGATGATGGCGAGAACCATGTGGGCGGTGCCTGCGGCGACGATGATCCAGGCGATGAGCGAGATGAGGACGGCAACGCCGACTCCCATGCCCATGGCTCTCATGCGGGCCGTGCGCTGAGCGACGCGGGCACGGGCCCGGGCTCGGCTGGCTGCGAGCGTGCGAAGGTTGTTGGGATCGACCCGGCGCTTATCGCTCATTCTCGGCTCCACTCGTGGCAGGATTGTTCCGCGATTGGCGGACGTTGAGGTGGTCCACCTGTCGACAGAATTGACGACGCGAAGGTTCTCGGACACACGCTCATCAACAGGCGTTGCGAGGGCTACTCGGCTCCGCCAGGAGAGTGTGGGGTAGACGACGGTCAGCAAGACGATGACAGCCGCGAACAGCGCATATCCCTGAAACTCCACATCACAAACCTAGATCGTTGACGGGATCTCGATCGTGAGGTTATACGGCGTGTTGCCTCGATGATCAGGGAGTTTCAAGGTAATGGGCCTAATCGAGGACGAGACAGGTGAGAGTGTCTCCCACCGCGACGCTGTCGACACTGGCTGGGATGGCGGCGAGAGCGTTGGCGCGGACGAGTCCGTACAGCAGTTCTTGGCCGGGGAGGCCTGTCGGTTCGAAGCGGTAGCCCTCGGATGGTCTGCCCGCCACCTTGACGGGGACATACTCTTCGAGGCCCGAGGGGGATGACCAGGCCCGCACGGCTTGGGCTTTGACGGTGCGGCGATACACGTTGGTGTGGCCGACTGCGCGCCGCAGGGCGGGCCGCACGAACAGTTCGTAGCCGATGAGCGCGGCGACGGGGCTGCCCGGCAGGCAGTAGATGGGAACGGAATCGGGTTCCCCCTCCAATCCGATGAGCCCCACGCCGTATTGACGCTCCGGCGCCATGGCGACGCGGTCGAATCGGACGTTCCCCAGGTCGTAGAGGACTTCCTTGAGGTTGTCTCCCCCGCCGTACGAGAGCCCGCCGGTGGTGATGATGACGTCTGCCCTGACAATGTGATCCTGCAGAGCATCCCGCAGCGCCTTCTTGTCGTCGGAGACGCCGGGGACACGGAACACGATGGCTCCGAGCTCTTGGATGGCGGTGGCGAGCCCATGGGAGTTCGCGTCATAGACGGTACCGGGATGTCCGGCCTTGCCGGGTTCGACCAGTTCGTCTCCGATCGACATAATGACGACGCGGGGGGATGGTTTCACGGCGACTGTTCCGAGGCCCGCCGCGGCAAGGAGGGAGATCTGGCGGGGGCCGATGCGGGTACCGCGCTCGAGTGCGACGAGGCCGGCCTCGAGGTCTTCCGCCTCGAAGCGGATGTTCTCGCCCTCCTCGGCGGGGCGCCTCACCGTCACGGTTGCGCGGCCCGCGTCCGTCCATTCGATCGGGACGAGGGCGTCTGCCTCTCGTGGGATGGGCGCGCCGGAGGACAGTCGGATGGCGGTGCGCGGGGGAAGGACGTCGATCGAGTCCTGGCCCGCGAGTATCTCGCCCGTGACGGGCAGCGAGATCGGGTGGTCGATGCTCGCCCCGGCGACGTCCGACGATCGCACGGCGTAACCGTCTCGTGCCGCGACGTCGCGTGCGGGCACGCTGGTCGGCGAGACGACATCTGTGGCGAGGACGGAACCCACGGAGTCCGCGAGGGGGACGTCGAGGACGGGGATGTCGCGCAGGACCGCCAGGCAGTCGTCGACGAGTTCAGAAACGGTTTTCACGTGTAGCCTCCTGCGTCGATCTTAGACCGTGACTTGCTCGGATACCGCGAACGTGGGGCAATGCGGTCGATTGTTCCCGGTGCTCGTGGGACAATAGGGGCATGACCACTGAAGAAGTGGCACTGCCCGATGTCTCCCACGTTGACGTTGTCGATGCGAAACAGATGGTTCGAGGTGTTCTGCGCGATCGTCGGTCAAAGTTGACCGCGAAGGACGTTGAGAACTTCGCCCCTGTCTTCGCCGACACCATCCTCGATTTCGCGGCCGATGCCAAGACCATATCCCTCTACGTGTCCGTCAAGAACGAACCCGATACTCTTCTCGCCATCGCTGCTCTGCACGAGCGCGGGGTGCGGATCCTCCTGCCGAAGCTCGGACCCGGGCTTGCTCGCATGTGGGCCGAATACACCTCTGACGATCTCGTCGTCGAGGCGCCGGGGCGTCCGCCTTCTCCGCGCGGGGAGGCGCTGCCCAGCGAAGCGGTTGAGGAGGCCGATGTCATCATCGTGCCTGCCTTGGCTGTCAACCATCGCGGTTCCCGCATCGGCCAGGGCGGCGGCTGGTACGACAGGATGCTGAAACAGAACGTGACATCGAAAGTCGGTGCCCTGATCTATCCGTGGGAGTTCATGGATCGGCCGCTCCCCCACGATGAGCAGGATGTGCCGATTCCGTTCGTCCTCCTGCCGGGCGAGACCATCCAGATCGGCCGCTGAGGCGTGCGGGGATGGGACGAGTGTCATCCCCGCCACCCTCTCGAAAGTTCGCGGGGACTGTGGAGTAGGATGGGCTCTCGTAGATCCCCGTCAACTGGAGTGTTACGTGCCAACTTATTCTTACCGTTGCAAGGCATGCGGCAACGAATTCGATATTCAGCAGTCATTCTCTGACGACGCCCTCACCGTGTGCGAGTCCTGTGGTGGAGAGCTTCGCAAGCTCTTCAACTCGGTCGGCATCGTCTTCAAGGGTTCCGGTTTCTACCGCAACGATTCCCGCGGCTCGTCGTCGAGCCTGGCGGCGAAGGATTCGCCCAGCAGCGACACGTCCGCGAGCACTCCGTCTGCTCCGGAGAGTAAACCGGCTCCGGCGAGCACACCCGCCCCAGCCAGCGCTCCTGCTGCCGCAAGCTGACACGCTGCCCCGCCTCGACGGCGGGGCAGTTCTCTGTCCCCCGCTTCTCCCCCGAGGGAACGATCCACAATCCCCTGAGCGCTGCCGCTGACACAGCCCGTCACGGCCTAGGCTCGCAGCATGTCTTCTCGGCCCACTTTCCGTGCCATGATGTGGCGGTGGCGCAGGCTGATCACCGCCGCGCTTCTCGCTCTCTGCCTCGCCATCGTCGTCTCTGCCATCGGCTCGTCGGGGCGCGTGACCTCTCAGATCATGGTCGCGGCCTCGGACATGCCGGCCGGTCATGTCATCTCCGTCTCGGACGTTGCCTGGGTTGCGGCTCCGACGGGCACGATACCGCGTGATCTCGTCCCGGAGGATGTTGCGGGACATCGTCTGTCGATCGGGGTTCCGGCTGGAACTCCTGTCACCGAGTCGATGTTCGTGGGCCCCACGCTGGCCGACAGTGCCCCCGCCGGGACTGTCATCGTTCCCGTTCTCCTGTCCACTCCGAAGGAGCTCACTCCCGTCGGGTCGAGTGTTGACCTGTGGGGTTCTGACGAGGCCGGTGAGGCGTTTCAGGCCGCGACGGCTGCGACGATCATGGCGTTCTCTGACGTGGCCGCCTCACGGTTCGGGACGGATACGACGGAGCTCACGTACGCATTTGTTGCGGTCTCGTCCGATGACGCTACATTTGTCCTTGGCATCAGTGCACGGACGCCTCTCGTGGCAGTCCTGCACGGTTGAACGACGAGAAAGGACGCCCATGCTCCAGGGATTCAAGGAGTTCATTTCGCGCGGTAACGCGATCGACCTTGCCGTTGGCGTTGTCATCGGCGCCGCATTCTCGGGTGTTGTGACGGCCCTGGTGGACAAGTTCATCAACCCTCTGATCGGTGCGCTCTTCGGGGAGCCCAACTTTGATTCCGTCGGCGCCTTCAAGCTCAACGGGGCAACAATCCAGCCCGGAGCGATCCTGACCGCTCTCGTCAGCTTCCTCCTGGTCGCTCTCGCCCTCTACCTGTTTATCGTGATGCCGATGAACAAGCTGGCTGAGCGCCGCGCCGCCGGCATCGCCGAGGAGCCGAAGGCCCCCGCGGAAGACATCATGCTCCTCACCGAGATCCGCGATCTGCTGCGCGAGAGCAACGCTCCGCGGCTCTAACCCCAGTGGGGAGGACGGTTCTCCGCGATCTCCCGATCGCGGGCCGACAGTCCCTCGCGACGCTGGCTCTCCGCCCGTACCGGTTTCACCCGGGCGGGCGGATCGTCTTTGTGGAGGGCTTCTTCGGGGGCTGTTATCTCCCCGCGTTCGAGCCTCTCCCGGTCGACCCGGGAGAGGTGCACGACCCGGCGAGACTTCGTCACAGTTCCGGCTCGTCCTCTGCCGCGGTCTGCCGACGGACGACATTGCGCAGGACGACATCGACCTGGATGCCGCGACGACGCAGATCGAGTTCCGATCTCAGCTCCTCGACGATGTCGTCTTCGGTACGGCGTGCACCGTCGCTGAGGATCCACGCAACCAGCTCATCGAGCTGATCGTCCGAGTAGGCGGCGAGTGGCATGCCGGGCGACACCTTCGGGCGGGGGCCACGAGAGATTCTCGACGGTTCGTCGAGATCGTCGTCGATGGAGGAGATGTCGAGATGTGCGGGGAGGGACTTCGCTGTGCGGGCCCTGCTCGCGGCGAGACGTGCCTCGTCACGCACAGCATCGACAGCCGCGATGATCCGCTCCACTTCTGTCTGTGGTTCGAAGAAGACGGATGTGGTGACGGTGGGAACCACTCGCCATCCCCGCCCCGTCAGCATCGCAGGCCAGAACTGGTCCCTGCGGCGCAGCGACTTCTCCGCGGCATAGACATCGTCGTCGATCGTCACGGCGACAGCCCACTGTCCCGGAATATCGGGATGTCCGGCCACGAGCGGGATGCTGAGAGAACCGCGACGACGATATCCCGCCTGCGCGAGGTAGCCGCGTTCCCGGATCCTGTTGACCAGGTCCGTGAGGAGGGCATTGCTGTTCTCCGGCTCGTCAGGCTTCTCGTGGGGTGCCTGCTTGCGGTAGGCGTCGAGAAGATCGACGAGGAGGATGGAGCCGGGGGCGCCCAGCCTGTCTCGATCGATGTCGGCCGCCTCGAACGACGAGACGACGGTGAGGGACTTCCTGGGGGATTCGAGGGCGGATACGAGCCCGTCCACTCCGGCCTCGGTCGACAGACTGCCGAAGGAGTGGAGTACCCGGCCGTGCACGGTCTTGCCCAATCCGACGGTGAGAATGATGTGGTCACGGCGGAGCCCCCACGAGGACGTCGCATCGACAACCGTGAAGGGTTCGCGCACCGTCGGATCGGTGAGAGCGCCGAGAGCCGATGACGTTCGCGCAACGGAGCGGATCGCGGCCCGGACGCGTTCGGCATGAACGGCGTTGAGGGCGATGACGCCGATCGATTCGGCGGGCCGTGAGAGAGCGAGGTCGACAACGGCCTCGACAACGGCCTCGACCTCCTTCTCGGGGCCTTCGACGAGGCCCGAGCGTGGGCTTGGCACGCCGGTGCCGTCCACGACGATGAGTCGGGGGGCCGGCCGGGACGGTGCTGTCGGGAAGACTGCCAGGCCCGTGGAGAAGCCGTTATCGGCCAGGAAGCGGGCCGTCATCTCATCGTGGCGAGAGGAGTGCGTGGGAAGGCTGGCAACCGGCAGGGATGTGGCAAGTGCGGAGACCGCTTCGCCTCTGCTCTGGGCTCGGCCGGAGACGACGATCGTCCGTCCGCGAAGGAGGGAGGGAACGAGCTGTGCCAGCTCGATCGAATCGATCCCGTCGAGGATCACCACATCCGACCACTCCATCGGCGGAATGTACTGTGCGACGGCAACCGCGCTCATGGCCCAGATCGGCCGCGCTGCCTGCAGGATCGTTCCCCATCGCGCAATCGCTTCGCGCAAGCCCGCGACACCGTGTTCCTCGAGGAACCGGTCCGCTTCGAGCGTCTGATCCTTGTTCTTCGTGATGGTGGCTCGCATGGTGGCGATGATGGCGCGGGAGATATAGCCCGGCATGGACTCCACGTGTTCGCGGTCCTCCCGGACGACACGGGCGATGAGATCGCCCGCCTGGCTCCCTGCCCCGGCCACGAGCTCGGGGGTGGAGGAGAACATGAGCTCGAAGACGGATGCCAGGTAGGCGGCATGGAGCTCGCTGCTCGCCCTGTCGGGGCTGACTGCGCGTGCGCTCATGTCCGCGAAGATCTCGGTGAGGCCGAGCTCCTCGATCTCTGCGCGCAGCGTGTTCCTCTTCGGCAGGTCCGCCAGGTCACCCGATTCGCGGGCCAGTGCCTGGCAGCGCTTGCGCAGGTCGAGGAGACTCATTGCGCTCAGTTCGCTGCCGTCTGGCAGAACCTCGGCGAGTTCGGCCACCTCTGCCTGGACGTCGCTCATCGTGCTCCGGAGTGCACCCATGCCTTCCGGAATCGTGGGCCATGAGCCGGGCTCTGCATGGAGGCGCCACGTCTCCCGCTCCCGTTGGACCTGGGAGAGGGCCGCATGGAGGTCTGACACGTCCTGTCCGGGACGCACCATGTCCCGTGCTTCCTTCTTCAGCCTGCGCCGCTCCGACATGCTCATCGTGGAGCCGTGCTTGCCCCGCCATTCATTCGAGGCGGTCGCGATGATCATGTCCGCAACCGACCGTTCGTAGATGTGGGGGCGGAACGTATCGAGCGTCTCCGCAACGTCGGTCAGCAGGTCGAGCTGGCTCGCCCACGTCTCGAGGCTGTCTGCCTTGCGCAGCCCCGTCTCGGCGGCCACGCGCTGCACCTGATCCATGAGGGCGGGCACGCTGATATCGGCGAGATGGGTGACGCGGTCGTGAATCGCGACCGCCTTCTCTGTTGACGTGATGGTCGAACCGGCCCACGGATCAGCCTCTGAGGCGCGCTGGTCGAGGCGGAGCGCCTCATCGAGCTTCGCGGCGGCCTCGTGGCGGGCACTCTCGTCCGAGAGCGCACCGACGACGGTCTCGTGCAGGCGGATCTTCGTCACCGACCCGCCCTCCTCGAGAGACATGTCGACGATCCGGGTGAGGAGCTGATAGGCGGACACTCCCCACTTGGGGGACGTCTCGTGCAGGGCAGTCATGAAGGCCGTCAGCTGCTCGCGGTCAGCCTCGAGCTGAGCATTGCGCTCCGTCACGGCCTCCCCATCGATCACCGGGGATTTCAGCCGCATGCCTGTCCGCAGCCGGAGCGGAACCTCCGAGAGCTTCGAGAAGTCCGCGAGCGCCTCCCCCAGGCCCAGCCGTTCGAGCTGGGCGGTGAAGGAGCGCTGTGCGGATGCGCTGCCGTACACGTAGAGAACAGGTTTCTGCGATGCTGCGTTATCGGCTGCGATCGAGGCGAGGACTCGCCTCGGATCGGTTCCCGGAGTGGCATCGATGAAGACGGAGGTGCCGCCTGCGACAGCATCGACGATGTCGAGCTCGGCCACGTCGAGCTGGCCGGCTCCGCGTTCTGCCTGTGGGGAGCGGTCGAGCGGGTTGGTGGGGATCTCATTCTCGCTGGGACGGTTGAGAACCAGGTCGGCAAGTAGGGTGGATGCCCGTACCTGTGGTTCCATCGTCACGAGGTCGTCGTGCAGGATCGCTGAGGGTGAAGAGGCCAGCGCGAGGAGGGTGCTGCCTTCGTATACGCAGCCGGGCAGGTAGACGCGGGCGAGTTCGCGCAGGCGCGAGAGTGCCGCGTCTTGGGTCTGGGGGTTGTGGGCGAGTGAGCGGACCTCTTCCACTGCTTCGGTGGGCGCCCCGTAGCGTCGCAGGCCGCCGAGAACGGCGGAGGAGATATCGGTTTCGTCCCCGAGTGTGAGCACCGGGTCCGAGGCGGTCGAGGTGGCGATGTGGACGCTGCGGCGGAGGGCGGGCTCGACGACCTCGATGATCTGCGGGCCTGTCGGTTCGACCCGTTCGAGCTCTTCGAGGGAGATCTGCCCCGTCTCGTCGAATGCTGCGCCGAGTTCGACCTCGATATCGCCATCGATGTCTGGGCTGTGCTTCTGTCCCGGCCTGATCTCGGACCATGTCAGTGTGCCGTGGATGAGGGAGATGGGAGCGGATCCGTAGGCCTCTTCGAGGCCGCGCTGCTTCGCGAGAAGCGCGTTGATCTTCGTGCGTGCCGTCGACAGTGCGTCCGCTTCCCGGAAGAGGGAGGTGAGCGGGGTGGGGCTTCCCGCATAGAAGCCTGCCGCCCCGGTGGGGTGGATGTGGGAGAGGTCGACGACGTCTGGTTCACTGGCAGACAGAATGATGTCGCCTGTCTGCTCGGCCAGGCTGGAACGCCACGACGCGAACGCTTCGGTGATCGCCGCATAGGCGGCCTCCGCCTCTTCGCCGGTCGTCACGGTGACGCCGTTGACGTGGTTGATGTCCCAGTTGGGTTCATCGTCCCGTGTGACGGGTTCGCGTACATCCACCTCGGGTTCTGGCGGGGACTGCGGCGATGGTGCCGACTGCTCCGCTGGTTCCTGGGTGTGCTTCTTACGGAAGAACGATATGGGGCTCACCCCTTTACCGTACCGACTGAAGGGCCCTCGGTCAGTGAAGCGCGCGCTTGTCGACCTGCAGGAATCTGCTGATCGAGCCACCACAGCATGTGGTCTTCCAGCTCTTTGTGTTCTGGTTCCTTGAAAACCTCGTGGTATGCGCCGTCGACGGTCACGAAGTCGGCTGGTGCACCGTTGGCCCGTGCGTGGGAGACGAAGGCTCTCGATCCGGCGATGTTGGCGAGCCCGTCTGCACTGCCGTGGAAGACGAGGAGCGGGAGTGTCGCCGGCCACCGGTTCGCGTGGTCGAGTGCTTTCTGGCCTTGCACTGCCATCGATGCTCCCGTGAGGAGCGGAACGTTCCCGTGGAAGACGAGCGGGTCATTGTCGTAGTCGCGGACCACCTTCGGGTCCCTGCTGATCAGACCGGAGTCGAGTGCCGCAACCGGCAGGCTGGGGAAGACGGAGGCCAGGGCGTAGCCGATACGAGTCGCGGTGCCCGGCAGTTCGGGGAACTGGCGGAAGGCCGGGCCTGAGAGGACGACAGCGTCGAGGCCCGCGGGGTCGATGAGGGCGGAGGCTGCGGTGACGAGTCCGCCCATGGAATGTCCGAACAGCACGAGCCGTGTGGTTCTCATGCGGGCACGGGCCTCCCGGCGTGCCTGCATATGGTGGGAGATCAGCTCCCCCACATCGGAGCAGCCTCTCCGTCCCGGCGCGGTTCCGTGCCCGTCCTGGTCGTAGAAGAACACGTCGTATCCGCCCGCCGCGAAGGACTCGATGAGTGCGGAGTACCTGCCCGCGTGCTCCCCGTAGCCGTGCAGGAGGAGGACGGTGCCTCGGGGCTCGCCGACGGCAATGACCAAACGAAGTTCCATGCCCTCTACTCTCCCACGATCACGATCGTCGCGGTGGTGGAACGGTGCCGTCGGCTATCCCCAGCCCAGTTCGTGCAGGCGATCATCGTCGATGCCGAAGTGGTGGGCGATCTCGTGGATCACGGTCACCGCGATCTCGTCGATGAGTTCCTCCACGGTGTCGCAGTATCTGCTGAGCGGACCGCGAAAGAGGAAGATCGTGTCCGGGAGGGCTCCCGCCCACCCGTCGTCACGGTCCGTCAGCGCTGTCCCCTCATAGAGGCCGAGCAGCTGCGCCTGCCCTGACTCATCGAGTTCATCGGGCAGGACCATGTCGGGGCGCGGCTCCTCCTCGATGAGGAACACGACATTGTCGACTGCGTTCATGAGACCTTCCGGGACGAGGTCGAGTGCGTCCGCCACGGCGTGTTCGAAGTCTTCTTCGCTGAGAAATACCACGCCGCTATCGTCCCACGTCCGCCCCACTCAGCACACCCGCCGGCCACCCTCCGCTTCCTGGTGCCCACGTCCTTCCCGCAGTCGATATCCGTCCCGGACGATGTTCGCCCCTGCCGACCAGTCTCCTTTTCTCCCCGACATCCCACCATTCAGCCACGGTCACGTTGCCGCTCAGGTCGAGTCGTCTCTCGGGTCGAGTCGTCTCTCGGGTCGAGGTCAGGGCGCCTGGTGGGAGCGGGGACGTACCCAGCCGCCCGTCAGCGTGACGGTGACGGGCGTGCCGAGTGGGCGTGGTTCGACGGAGGTCGGTTCGTGCACGACGAGGGTGCCGATATCGGTCTCGACGTCGTAGACCATGTGGGAGCGTGCGAAGCCGACTGCGATGATCTGCCCCGTGAGGCCGTCAGGCCTGTCGAGTGCGATCGATTCGGGCGTGACGAAGACGGTGACGGGCCCCGGCGTGACCGTGGGATGGCAGGGCAGGGTGACTCGGAGCTTCCCGATCGTCACATGAGCACTGTCGCCGCGGAGGGCTGTCGCCGTCCCGGAGAGGATGTTCTCGACTCCCATGAGGTGTGCGACGAAGAGGGAATCCGGATGGTCGTAGACCCACCGCGGGCTTCCCATCTGAACGATCCGCCCCTCGTTCATGATCGCGATCCTGTCCCCCACCGTGCATGCTTCGTCAATATCGTGGGTGACGTAGATGGCGCTGAGGCCCATGCGTCTCACCTGCGTATCGATATCGGCGTGGATGGCGTGGCGGAGGGCCGCTTCGACGTGGGCGACCGGTTCATCGAGGAGGAGTACACGGGGGCGTCGTACGAGGGTGCGGGCGAGACAGACGCGCTGCCCCTGCCCGCCCGAGAGCTCGTGCGGCAGGCGCTGCGCCAGGCCCGTCACGTTCATGATCGCCATCGCACTATCGACACGGTCGTTCCTGCGCCTCTCGCTCATCCGAGCATCATCGAGACCGAAGGCAATGTTGTCTCGCACCGTGACGCCAGGGAAGAGTGTGGGCGATTGGAAGACGAGCCCGGTTTGGCGGGATTGGGCACGCACGCGGGTCACGTCGTCGCCGTCGATGAGGATGCGGCCGCGGTGCGGCTTCATCAGCCCCGCTATCGTCTTGAGAAGCGTTGTCTTCCCGCACCCCGACGGGCCGACGACGGCAAGGATGCCGCCGCGCGGAATGTCGAGACTCAGGTCGCGGATGATCGGCCTGCCCATATCCACGCAGAGGCCTTCGACACGCAACCCCTCGACCGAGCCCACCATCAGACTGTCCTCCTCACATCGGATCCGGTGCCCCACCATGCCTGGGACAGGCCCGCCGTCGCCACAAGGAAGGAGACGGTGGCAACGAGTGCCGTGACGAGGCTGACGGCGAAGACTCGATCATCCCATCCTGCCGCCGCGAGCGTGGTCAGGCTCGTCGATGCGGTCTCGAAACCGGGCGGCTGCACGAAGATGATCGGGGTTGTCCGCGTGAGGATGACACCGGACATGAAGGCGACGAGGGCGATCATGCGGGGCGCGAGGACGGGCGCCAGCACGAATCCTGCCCGCACCCGGTCAGCCCCAGCATCGCGCGCAGCATCGACGAGATCCCCCATGTCCCGCACCATGATCATCATCCCCACATGCGCTATCGGGAGTGCCACGGAGAGGTAGGCCAAGCCGACCGCCACGTAGCCCCCGGCAAGAGATCCGCCCCCGACGAGGGAGGGCAGCACGGTCGCGGAACCGATCGTGATCGAGTCCCGGAAGACAGCCGACAGCATCATGCCGATGACGGACTGCGACAGGAGGAAGGTGCCGGCGAGCAACCCCGTGACGATGATCCGTAAGGCCGGCCCGCGTCTCGCCAGATAGGTTGTCGCCAGCGCGCCGAGCAGGGCTGCCGGGATGACGAGGAGGAGGACGACGAGGGTTGTGGCGGCCAGGGTGACGGGTAGGCCGTTGGCGAGACTCACCCGGGATGCTCCGCGGACGATCACGGCAAGGAGGAGGAGAACCGTCATGGCGATGGGAGCGGTCAGCGGGAGCAGTGCACGCCGTGCGGTCATGTATTCGCTGACGAACTCGGGAGCCCTCACACGGAACGGTTCCCGCAGGGCACCCCAGTCGATAGATGTGAGGAACAGTGCGAAGACGACGGCGGGCAGGACGAGTGCGACGAGGGCGGGCCCGATCGATGTGGTCAGCCCCGTGCTGACACCCCTGAACATGTGGGAGGCCACGTAGGAATCTGTGCCGCCATAGACGAGGGTGACGGAGGGATCGCTGGCGATGAAGAGCGTGGCAACCGCCCCGCTCATCCCGAACCCTCTCAGCCACGGCCTGCGGAGCACGCGCTGGATCGTGCGGAGGGGACTCGCGCCGAGCGAGGCGCTGACCATGAGAACCTCATCGCTGACCGATGCGAGAGCAAGTGCCTGGATGACGAACGTGACAGGCAAATATCCGATCGCCTGCGACACGATGACGATCGCGGGACCGTAGGGATTCATCCCGAACGGCGCCTGGATGAGAGCGGTAGCGAGAGCCACCGAGGGGAAGACGAGCGGGATGCAGGCGATCATGGCGATCGCCCACGAATACTGCCCGCCGAGGCGGTGGGCGAACGCCATCGCCGCCCCCATGATCGCGGCCGCCGCGCCCGCCGCGGCGCTCACGGCAACGGTTCGTGACACGGTGGGCAGCAGCTGACGCCACTCCTCCCATTCGGCACCGATGACGAGGACGATCACGGCCGCGAGAACGGCTCCCGCTATCCTCCTGCTGCTAGTAGGCACCGTGACGCACCTGCCTCACCCAGGCGGTGATGAGGTCCGTTCGCCGCTCACCGGCCGCTACCATGTCTCGACCGAAGATCGGCACATCAAGATCCTCGAGCTCCTGGGTGAGATGGATGTCGAGGCGGTCGCTGACAGGGAGCTGGCTGGCGGCCGCCGCACCGATCTGTTGACCGGTGTCGGAGATCGTGAACGTGACGAAACGAGTCGCCTCGACACGGGCCGATGATTCGTCGAGGACGGCGATGGCACCCACCTCGAAGCCTGTCCCGTCGAGGGGATACACCGTTGTCACGTCGTAGCCGAGGAGCTGTTCGCGCTCGCAATAGGGCCCGAAGGTCACTCCGACGTCGGCCCTGCCCGAGCCGACGACGTGGGCGGGCACGGTACCGGAATCGGTGTAGGTGAGGACCGTGTCATCGAGCCGGGCCATGTATGCCATCGCAGCATCGACGGAGCCGAGACGCTCGTAGTGGACGGACAGCATCGTCAGTGCCGTCCCCGACGTCAGCGGGTTGGGGATGACGACGCCGTCGTGCTCCGGGAGGTCCTCCCATGTTCGGGGCGCTTGCGCGTCGGCCGCGACACAGAAAGCCAGGATCCCGCCATAGATCCCATACCATCGACCATCGGGATCCTTGAGGTCCGCCGGGATGTTCGATGAGTCGGCAATATCGGGGACGGCGAGGAGGCCTTCGTTCGCGGCCAGCGTGTAGGCATCTGCCGGCCCTCCCATCCACACATCGAACTCACCGACATCTTTGGGGACACGGATGCGGGCAAGGGCCTCCGTTGTGGGCATGCGGACGACCGTCACGTCCGCGCCCGTCATCTCCTCATATTCGGCGACGACGGCAACGCAGGATTCGACATTGTTGGAGCACAGCACGACAAGGTCCGGGGACGTGAGCCGCTCCTGGGCGAGAACTCCCACCGCGAGTGCGGTCAGCACGATCCCCGCACCGATACGTGGCATCATGGCGCGCCACCAGCGCGATCGCAGTGTCATCGAGAGCAAGTGTATCCGCCGGCCTCGAGGGAGACCGGCGGATACTGGGTGGGAGCTCTAGCGGTTGTCCTGCTCGGCGAGGAGCTTGGCCTCGCGAGCATCCATCATCTTGCGTTCGTCCCTGCCGACGATCCACATGAAGATAAGGGCGAGGACGACGATGCCCATGAGGCATGCGAACGTCACGTTCCACCCGTAGAACTTCACGAGCAGACCAACGCCCGTGGAAGCGAGGGATGCGCCGAGAAGGTAGCCGAAGAGTCCCGTGAAGCCGGCAGCCGTGCCTGCGACGTTGACCGGCGAGAGATCGATGGCCTGGAGGCCGATGAGCATGACGGGGCCGTAGATGAGACCGCCGATGATCGCGATGAGGACGTAGAAGAGCCACAGCGGCGCGGTTGCGGGGAGGAGCCAGTAGAAGCCGATGGCGACACCGACGCCGGCGAGGAAGACGAGTCCCGCACCCGACCGCCATCCCTTGAACACCTTGTCCGACATCCAGCCGCACAGGAGCGTGCCGACGATGCCGGCGAGTTCGTAGATCGCGAAGCCGATGATGCCGTCGGTGATGTCCGCGGCATGGATCTCTTCCGTCAGGTAGACGGGGATCCAGTTGAGGACGCCATACCGCAGCGTGTAGACGAACACGTTGGTCAACGCTAGCAGGACGATGACGCGGTTGGTGAGGACGTGCTTGAAGAGGGTCTCCTTCCAGGGCATGCCCTCTTCATCGGCTGACTGCTCAACCTTGGCGGGATCGTTGCGGTATTCCTCGATCGTGGGCAGGCCGACGGCCTCGGGACGGTCGCGGATCGTGAGGAACGCGAAGAGTGCCACGAAGAGGGCAACGATGGCGGGGGCCCAGAAGGCGGGGGCCCAGTCGGCCTCGGAGCTGCCGAACTGTGTGAGCGCCCACGCGGCCAGGATGCCGACACCGGCACCGCCGACGTTGTGTGCACAGTTCCAGATGGAGGTCATCCAGCCGCGTTCGTTCGTGGAGAACCAGTGCACAAGGACGCGGCCCGATGGCGGCCATCCCATGCCCTGGAACCAGCCGTTGAGGAACATCATCGCGGCGAAGAGTCCGACTGATGCGGATAGGACGGGGACGAAGGCGATGAGAAGGTTGACGATCGCGGACAGCGCGAGGCCGAGCGGCATGAAGTAGCGTGCGTTCGCACGGTCCGACAGCATGGCCATGAAGAACTTGGACAGGCCGTAGGAGAAGAGAACAGCGTTGGCGACAATGCCGAGGCCGAGTGCGTCGAGGACGTCGTATTCCTTGAGGACCGCGGACACGATCGAGACGTTGTTGCGGATCAGGTAGAAGCCTGCGTAGCCGAAGAAGATACCGAGGAACGCCTGGCGCCTCAGCCGCTTGTAGAGCGGATCGATCTCGTTCTCCGGCACGGGGGTACCTGCCGGTGGTGCGGAGAGAACACCGAGGCCCCCTCGAGATGTGTTAGCCATGAATGAAACCCTTTGGTCGTGCACCGTTGCCTCTTTGTCGACGGTGCCTGCGCCTACCATTGTTCATCTGCCCTGGTGACAGGGCTACAGGCCAGGGTCACACTCGGTCACAGCCCTGTTACCGAGACTCGTCCTCCAGGCGCAGACCATATCCGAGGCCCCGATGGGAATCGATGACGAGCCCATCCACACCCGCGTTCGCAAGGTTGCGCCTCAGCCGGTAGATCGTCGTCTTCACCATTTCTCGGCCGCCGATGGCCTCGCTCGTCGCCCACGCCTCGTTGACGATGTCTCGTTGGCTGACGATGCTGTCGGGGCGCCGGGCCAGGGCGAGGAGCACCCGCAGTTCCGTCACCGACAGGTCGAGACGGCGGTTCTCCCAGTAGGCGGTGAGGGCATGGGTGTCGATCGTGAGGGGGCCCACCTCAATCGCATCCGAGTGGGCCGCCGGTTGGGAACGGCGGACGATGGCTTGGGCGCGCAGGGCGAGCTCGCGCGGGCTGAACGGCTTCGTCACATAGTCATCGGCGCCCGCCTCGAGGCCGGCAATGCGGTCTTTCTCGCCGCGCAGCGCTGTCAGCAAGATGATGGGGACGTCGATCGCTGAGGCTCTCATGCGCTTGACGAGGTCGACCCCCGAACCGGACGGCATCATGACGTCGAGGACGACGATATCGATCCGCTGGCTTGTGAGCACCCGCCACGCGTCTGGCACGGTGCTCGCCTCGACGCAGTCGAAGCCCTGCACCTCGAGGGCGAAGCTGACGATGGAGATCATCTGCAGCTCGTCATCGACGACGAGAGCGACGGGTTTCACCGGGTCTCCTCACCGCGCGGCAGGGACACGAGGATCGCCGTTCCGTAGCCCTCCTCGGAGTCCACCATGATGTTTCCTCCGTGAGCCTCGACGATCTTCCGAGTCACCAGCATACCAATGCCGCTTCCAGGCCTGCGGGATGATCCCGTGGCGAACGGCGTGAAGAGCGATTCCTGATCCCTCTCGGACATTCCCGATCCCGTGTCACCCACCGACAGGAGCGCACCACCATCGTCCCCGGGGGTGATACGAACCATGACGGTGACACCGTCCCCAGCATGCCGGATCGCATTGTTGACGAGATTCCACACGAGCTGGCGGATGAGGTGCGGCTCCGTATAGATGGGGACCATGCCGCCGCGAGCATCGACCCGGATGGGGACGCTCGTGATCCTCCGCATGTCACGTGCCGCCTCGTAGACGACCTCCCGAACATCGACGAGTTCGTGCGTGTGGAGTGTCGGATTGTCGTCGAGGCGCACCTGGGAGATGAAGTTCTCGGCGATATCGATGACCTGCTGGACGTTCTCCGTGATGGTCTCGACGAAGCCGACCTGGCGCTCGTTGAGGGGGCCCGGCGTCTGCTCCGCGAGGAGCTCTGCCGCACCCCGCACGAGTGCGAGCGGGGTACGGATCTCGTGCGCGATGATGGCGGGGCGCTTCTCCCGCGCGGCAAGCTCTGCCGCCAGGCGGGCACTCTCCGCACGGTGGGCCCGCCGGTCACGCCACAGCCAGACGATCGCGGACGAACTCGCCACGAGGGCAACGGTGAGGACGATGAGGAGCTCCATGGCTCGATCCTCACACAGGACGCGGGAGACGGCGACTGGACGCCGGGGAACCGTTGGCGCGGAGAGTCACGGGGCGGGAATGCCGTGGAGCTGACGATGGAGGTCTTTGACGATGAGGCTCAGCTCCGGGTCGGGGCCAGCCACGTCGATCCCGGGAGCCACCGCAGTGATCGGCAGGGGCGCTACTGGGCCCGGCGCTATCCCCCATTCCGCATGCCACGATACGAGCTGCTGCGTCGAGGAGGCGTAGACGATGCGGCCGAGACCCACCCAGGCGTGGGCGGCCGAACACATCGCGCAGTGCTCCCCCGACGTGTAGACGGTGGCACGCCTGCGCTGGTCAGGGCTGAGGAACTGCGCAGCCCATCGTGCGATGGCGAACTCCGGATGCTGCGTCTGATCCCCGCCCGCAACCCGATTGCGATCGGCGACAAGCTGCTCCCCCTCGTCACTGACGAGGATCGAGCCGAAGGGTTCATCACCAGCCGCGAGCGCCTCTCTCGCGAGGGACACGCAGGCTTCAAGGTAGTCACGATCTGTCATCATGGCGCCACTCAACCACGAAGGGAGCCCCGTGGGAAGCGGAACGCGGCTGCCCACCATTCCTCGAGGCCCCGACATGATGCCTGCCCTCCTCGCAGATAAGGCTGGCTGCGCCGTGCTCGACCCTAGTAGGAGGAGCGCTGCGGCTGGCTGTCGCCGGTGATGAAGGTCTGCGCGAGCGCCTCCGACGCTCTCGCCAGGGACGACACGTCTGCCCCGACGAGGATGAAGTCGATGCCGCCGTCGATATAGTCCCGGGCGTGTGCCGGGTCGAAGGCATTGATGCCGACGGGTATTCCAGCCTCGCGGGCGGCGGCGATGACAGTGTGGATAGCGGCAACCACCTGTGGATGTGCCTGTTGGCCGAGGTGGCCCATGGAGGCCGCGAGGTCGGAGGGTCCGATGAAGATCGCGTCGACTCCGGAGCGGCAGATAGCGGGAGCATTCGCCACTGCTTCCGCGCTCTCGATCTGGGCGATCACGCTGACGTGGGTCGAGTTCGCTGTCCCGAGGTAGTCGTCGACGCGGTTCCACCTGGCCGCGCGAGACAGCGCAGACCCGACGCCCCGAACGCCTTCGGGCGGGTAGCGGGTGGCGGAGATGATGGCGGCTGCGTCCTCTGCCGTGTCAACCATGGGAACGAGGAGGTTCTGCGCACCGAGATCCAGATACTGCTTGATGATGGTCGCGTCGCCGCTCGGGACGCGCACGACCGGCGTCACGGGGTAGGCGGCGATGACCTGCAGCTGGGTTTGGATCGCCTGGAGGGAGAGGGGTGCGTGCTCACCGTCGATGAGGAGCCAATCGAGGCCTGATCCTGCACATATTTCGGCATTGATGGGGCTGCCGGAGCACAGCCACATGCCGACGAGCGCACGGTCGCTCTGCTCGAGTGTCCGGGTGAAGGTCTCGGGCAGGTCTAGACGAAACGGCATGAGATTGTCCCCAGCCTTCCGTAGTCGCACAGGACCGTATCCCCGCGCTCCACCCACATGGGACGGGTGAACGAGCCTGCGAGGATCAGTTCGCCCGCTTCGAGGCGTGATCCGTGCTGGGCGAACTTGTTGGCCAGCCAGGCCACGCCGGTGGCCGGATGGTTGAGGACACCCGCCGCGACCCCGGTCTCCTCGATCGTCTCGTTCTTGTAGAGGAGCGCCGCAACCCACCTGAGGTCGATGTCATCCGGCCGCACGGGGTTCCCGCCGATCACCATCCCCCCATAGGCGGCGTTATCGGAGATCGTGTCGACGATGGTGCGGCCGTCGAGTTCGATGTGGGAGTTGAGGATCTCGAGCGCCGGAACAACATAGTCGGTTGCTCTCAGCACATCGAAGATCGTCACGTTCGGCCCCTCGAGCGCTTCTTTGAGGAGGAAGGCGAGTTCGACCTCGATGCGGACGTTGAGGAATCTGTCCGTGTCGATGACGGAGCCGTTCTCAAAGACGGTGTCGTCGAACATGACGCCGTAGTCGGGTTCGGTGATGCCGGTGGCGGCCTGCATCGCCTTCGACGTGAGGCCGATCTTCCGTCCGACAAGCCGGCGCCCTGCCGCGATCTGCTGGTCTCGCCACACGCCCTGGATCGCGTACGAGTCGTCGACCGTCGCGTCCGGATACCTGGCGGTGATGCGGGGAATGGGAGTCTTCGTGCGATCGGCTTCTGCCAGTTCGGCCGCGATCGCGGTGATCACGCTGCGTTCTAACATGTGAGTCCTTCCGTGGGGTGTGCGGCCCGATCCCTCGGGCCGCACGTCAGCTCAAGTCGAAGATGGGATCGAAGAAGCGCGCGAGCGAAGCCGTGTCCTCGAGTGCGGCGATGTGGGCGACATACATGTCGGGCCGGACAACGATCACCGCACCATCGCGGGAGATGCCGCGAAGGTCGAAGATGTCCTCATCTGCCATGACGCCGTAGACCTGGCCCCAGTCCTCGACGCGGAACGGGCCGACCTCGGGACGGAACACGGACGGTGCGTCCGTGACATCGAAGTCGTGAAGTGCCTGCTGGTAGATGACCTTGATGTCGAAGACCGAGTCTGGTTCCTGTCCCGGTTTCGTGCAGCGGACAAGCGGGGAGGAGGGGTCGCCGCCCAGCCAGGCAGCGAAGCCATCGACCGGTGATGGGGTTGTGGGATGTGCGCCGTCTGCGAAGACGTAGATCCGCCACCGACCATCGGCGCGATGCTCGTGTCCGATGTGGATGGGGTTGGCGTCTGCCCTCCGGACGGCTCGTGCCGACTTGAAGCGCTTGCCCAGCGGATATCCTGTCGCCAGTTCCTGTTTCGCCTCGGCGGAGACGAGCAGTCCGGGCTGGTATTGGGTCATGAACCCTGCCGGGAATTCTGCTGTGCGAACATAGAACTCCTCGATCGACTCCCCGTCGTCCGCCCCCGCCATGCGGCTCGACCATTCAAGGTCGAAGTCGATGAGATCCTGGGCGATCTTCTGGCGCTCCTGCGTGTATGTGCGCAGCAGTCTCTCTGACGAGTAGCCGCGCAGCACCTGCGCGAGCTTCCACCCGAGATTGAAGCCGTCCTGCATCGACACGTTCATGCCCTGACCCGCCTTGGCGGAATGCGTGTGGCACGCATCGCCCGCGATGAAGACCCGCGGGAATCCCTCATCACCATCGGCGACATCATCGAACCGGTCGGTCACGCGATGTCCGACTTCGTACACGGACCACCAGGCAACGTCCTGGACGTCGAGCGTGTAGGGCGCCATGATCTCGTTCGCGCGGCGAATGATCTCGTCCAGCGGAGTCTTCCGGATCTCGCGGTTGTCGTCTTCGGGCACCTCGCCGAGGTCCACGTAGGAGCGGAACAGGAACCCGCCCTCGCGGGGAATATGGAGGATGTTGCCCTTCGGGGAGTTGATGATCGATTTGAGCCTGATATCGGGGAAGTCGGTCTTCGCGACGACGTCGGCCACTCCCCACGCATGGTAGGAGATCTTGCCCTGGTGGGTGGCACCGATCGCTTCGCGCACCTTTGACCGTGCGCCGTCTGCTCCGAGCACGTATTTCGCTCGGACCGTGCGAGTCTTGCCCTCGTCGGGGCCTGCCGTGACGAGCAGGTCCACCGTCACCGGGTACTCCCCGTCGCCGACCGTGAGGCCGATGAACTCGTAGCCGTAATCGGGTGCCATCTTCGTCGGCTGGTCTGCCATGAACTCGACGAAATAGTCGAGGACGCGAGCCTGGTTGACGATGATGTGCTCGAACTCAGACAGGTCGTACGGATCATCCTCGGTGATCGCGGTACGGACGATCTCGTCAGTGTTCTCGGGGTTGGGCTTCCAGAACGCCGTCTCCGTGATCCGGTAGGCCTCCGCAACGATCTCCCGTCCGAAGCCGAACGCTTCGAAGGTCTCGACCGTGCGCGCCTGGATGCCGTCGGCGTGGCCGAGCTCGAGGCGGCTTGGCCGCCTGTCGATGATGAGGGTGCGGATCTCGGGGAAGACGGACAGCTGGGCTGCTGTCATCATCCCGGCGGGGCCGGAACCGACGATGAGGACATCCATCTCGTCCGGCAATCCCGGCTGCCTGTCGATGCCGACGCCGGCCGCCGGCTTGTTGCGGGGGTTTTCTGACACGTAGCCGTGGTGGTGGAACTTCATTGGTCATCCTTAAGAATCGGATGAGGCATGCGGCAGTGCCGCACTGCTAGACGTCGTTCACGAGCAGTGCTTCGCGCAGCGAAGTGAGCTTGTGCGCCCTCGCAAAGAGCTCGATCTCGTCAGCCTCCGCGCCACTGCGGATAAGGTCGAGGAGATGAGAATGCTGGTCGATCGAATGATGCGATCGGCTGGCGGTGAACTTGAATGACGTCCGGCGGATGCGACTGACCCGCTCGGCCTCGGTGGTCATGAGTGAATGGAGACGTTCGTTCGGGCACCTGCCGCAGAGAACGTCGTGGAAGCGGCTGTTGAGCCTTCGGTAGGCGGTGGAGTCGAAGCTGGGCGATTCTGTCAGGGCAAGCATCTCCCTGTTGCATGCATCTGCTTCGTCGAGATCGGCCTCCGTCAGGTGGGGCGCTGACAGTGCAGTCACCGCGCCTTCGAGGAGGGCGAGAATATTCATCGACTCCGCATAGCCCGCCGCATCGACAGTGGAAACCTGGGCCCCGACATTGTGCGTATATTCCACGAGAGATTCCGCTTCAAGCCAGCGGATTGCTTCGCGGACAGGGACGGTCGACACGTTGAACTCCGCTGCGAGAGAGGAGAGCACCAATCGATATCCGGGACTGTAGTACCCGTCGATGATGCGGGTACGGAGCTGGTTGTAGACCAGGTCGGATTTCGATGTCGACGATGCCTTTGCCATGGTGTCACTTTCATGAGGTACCGGGTCTTAGAGGGGGCGGGACCTGCGTCCCGCCGCCCAAGTCTAAGGCACGGCTGGGGAGAGGATTATCAGAAGCCTGCGCCGCGTTCGAAGGTCACCGGGATGGCGTCCGTCTTCGCTGCGATCTTCTCGATCTTCCTGTTGAGTTCGGCATCGGCCTCTGCCGTAAGTGGCCGACCCGTTCGATCCTTCAAGGTGAAGGTGGTGATGAGGGCGATGACCGTGATGATGAAGATGTATCCGGCCACCGCCATCGATGTCTGGAACTCGGCCTGCAGAGCTGTTGCGATGAGGGGAGCGAAGGCGCCGCCGAGAATCGCGCCGATCGCATTGGCAAGTCCGGCACCCGAGTAGCGGATCTTGGCGGGGAACGCTTCGGCGAACATGGCCGACTGCTGGCCGTAGGTGAAGCCGAGTGGGATGGAGAGGATGACGAGACCGACGCCGATGAGGAGATAGTTCTCGGTATCGATGAGCAGGAAGAGCGGGAACACCCACACCAGCTGCAGGACGAAGCCGATGAGATAGGTCGTCTTTCGCGTGATCTTGTCCGACGCCCACGCGGCGAGGAGTGTCGTCCCGATCCAGACCGCTGACGTGAGGGAGATGAGAGTGAGCATCGTTTCCCTGTCGAGGCCCAGATCGTTGACCGTATAGGACAGGACATAGCCTCCGGCGATCATGTAGCCGGCCACGCCGTTGCCCATGAAGATGAGTGCGCACTGGATGAGAGGGCGCCACGCTGTGCGGAACATTTCGACGATGGGGAGACGGACCTGGTCTTCGCTTTCCGCGATCTCTGCCATGACCGGGGATTCGGAGACGCCGAGACGGATCACCATGCCGATGACGATGAGGACGATGGAGAAGAGGAAGGGGATGCGCCAGCCCCACGACAGGAACTGTTCTTCCGTGGTAAGAGTATCGACGGCCCAGAGTGCAACGGTTGCCATGAGCATGCCGAGCGGAACACCGATCTGCGGGAAGCCGCCGAACAGGCCTCGCCTCTTCGCGGGAGCATGCTCGACTGCCATGAGCGCAGCCCCTCCCCATTCGCCGCCTGCCGCGAATCCCTGGCAGACGCGCAGGAACATGAGGAGGGCTGGGGCCCAGAAGCCGATCTGGGCGTAGGTGGGCAGGACGCCGATGAGGAACGTTGCCACGCCCATGAGCATGAGGGTCGCGACGAGCATGACCTTTCGGCCCAGCCTGTCGCCGAAGTGTCCTGCCACTGCCGCGCCGAGGGGACGGAAGAAGAAGGAGATGCCGACCGTTGCGAAGGAGATGAGGCGTCCAGCCAGCTCTCCCGAGCCTTCGACGAACGGGTCGAAGAAGAGCGGCGCGAGCACGATCGCCGCGGCGTTCGCGTAGATGAAGAAGTCGTACCATTCGACCGCGGTGCCGACAAGGGTTCCGAGGGCAACCCTGCGGTCTTCGGACTTCTTGGCGTTGAGAATGATCTCAGCTTGTGTCTGCGCCATGATCAGACCTGCTCGCCGAGCTTGAAGCCCTCAACGGTGTCACCCTTTCGGGTGTATGAGAAGCCGTCGGCACCGATCGTCACGTCCATCTCGCGCGAATCCGTGCGCTCCTGGAGCGGCTGCACATTCCCGTCGAGATCGAGCACGCGGGACGCCTCCGTGTACCAGGACGGGACGACGGGATTGCCCCACCAGTCGCGGCGCTGGTTGTCGTGAACATCCCACGTGACGGTCGGGTTGTCGGGGTCTCCCGTGTAGTAGTCCTGCGTGTAGATCTCGACGCGGTGACCATCCGGATCCCGCAGGTACAGGTAGAACGCGTTCGACACGCCATGCCTGCCCGGGCCGCGTTCGATCCGATCCGAGAGCCGAAGAGCGCCGAGCTTGTCGCAGATGTAGAGGATGTTGTGCTTCTCGTGGGTGGAGAACGCGATGTGGTGCATGGCCGGCCCGGTGCCGCCCGTCAGGGCGGTATCGTGCACGGTGGACTTGCGCGCGAACCATGCCGCGTACGTGACGTCGTTGTCGTCCGCGATCTGCTCGGTCTTGCGGAAGCCGAGGTCGGCGAGATATTCGGCTCCGAACGGCACGTCCGGGTAGACCTGGTTGAAATGGTCGAGGTTGACGAGAGCTCCCGGGCCCTGCTTGTCGTATGCCCAGGCTTGGCGTTCGACGTGGTCCGTCTCGAAGAAGAACTCGTAGGGGAAGCCGAGCGGATCGACGACGCGGACGGCGTTGCGCACCCCGTTGGTGAAGTCTCCGCGCCTCGTCTCGCAGCCGAGGGCCCGGTAGTAGGCTTCGGCTTTCTCGACCTCGTCCTGGCTGCGGACGCGGAAGGCGAATGCGGCGACTGCGGCCGTCTCTCCCTCCCGGAGGACGAGGTTGTGGTGGATGAACTCGTCGAACGAGCGCAGGTAGATCTCGTTCTCGTTCTCTTCCGTGACGACGAGTCCCAGGATGTCGACGTAGAACTCTCGCGACTTTGCGAGGTCGGTGACGACGAGATCCATGTAGGCGCAGCGGAGAATATCCGGGGCGGGCACTTCGGGGCTGGTGAATGTCCTCTTCGACATGTCAGTCTCCTTCATTTGATTTTCAAGGTGGGTGAATACGTATCCGTGATTGTTGTGAAGCCGTTGGGAACTGTGGGTTCCCGGGATGCTCGTCAGGCGCTGGGGCCGCCGAGACCAAGATCGTTCTCCGAATAGCCGGTGGCTCCGAAGCGCGTCGTGTGCACGTCCCCGAGGGTGACGTGGATGGATTGTTGGACTGAATAGAAGTCGAGCGAACGGTAGCCGCCCTCGTGTCCGAGGCCGGAGCCCTTGACGCCCCCGAAGGGAGTGCGCAGGTCACGGACGTTGTGGGAGTTGATCCACACCATCCCGGACTCGATTGCTCCGGCCACGTTGTGCGCTCGAGCGACATCGCTCGTCCACACGTATGCCGCGAGACCGTATTCGACATCGTTGGCGAGTGCTATTGCCTCGTCCTCCGTGTCGAAGGGCGTGATGGCGACGACGGGACCGAAGATCTCTTCCTGGAAGATCCGAGCATCGGGGGCAACGTCGGCGAAGACCGTCGGTTCGACATAGTTCCCGACGGGCAGGTGGGAAGGCCGTCCGCCTCCTGTCACGAGCCGTGCCTCCTGCTTGCCGATCTCGATGTAGGACGTGACCTTGTCATAGTGCTCGGGGTGGACGAGTGCGGCGATCTCGGTGACGGGATCGGAGGGAGGGCCGACGACGATCTTCTCCGCACGTTCCGCGTATGCTGCCACGAACCTGTCGTAGATCGTGCGCTGGACGAGAATCCTGGACGATGCTGTGCACCGTTCCCCGTTGAGGGAGAAGACGCCGAAGAGTGTCGAGTCGAGTGCCTTGTCGAAGTCGGCATCATCGAAGATGATCGCGGGTGATTTGCCGCCCAGCTCGAGCGACAGATGCTTCATGTTCGAGGCGCCGTTCGCGTAGACGGTCTTGCCCGTCGCGAGCGAGCCCGTGAAGGAGATCAGTGTCGCGTCGGGATGCTTGACGAGAGCGTCGCCAGCGGTGGCACCATAGCCGTAGACGATGTTGAAGACTCCGTCCGGAACACCTGCCCGCTCCATGATGTCGACCCACAGGTTGGCAGAGACAGGGGTGAACTCGGCTGGCTTGAGGACCACCGTGCATCCGGAGGCCAATGCTGGGGCCAGCTTCCACGACTCCTGCATGAACGGCGTGTTCCAGGGCGTGATGAGACCGGCAACGCCGAGCGGCTTGCGGTTGACGTAGTTGATCTGCCTCCCCGGCATCTTGAACGCCTGGTCGACCTGGGCGACGATGAGATCGGCGAAGAAACGGAAGTTCTCGGCCGCCCGATTGGCCTGGCCCTTCGCCTGACGGATCGGCAGGCCCGAATCGTAGGACTCGACGGCGGCGAGCTCATCGTTGATCTTCGCGACCTCATCGGCGATGCGATAGAGGATGGTGGCTCGTTCCCGGGGAAGCATGCGGGGCCAGGGGCCGTGGTCGAATGCGTGCTTGGCGGCGGCAACCGCACGATCGATATCGGCCTTGTCTCCGGCCGCTGCCGTCACGTAGGGCTCGTTCGTGGTGGGCTCGAGAACATCGAACACGTCACCGGACACGGAATCGTGCAGTGCCCCGCCGTAGTAGTGCTGGATCCCGTCGGGGATTCCCGCTGGCTTCGTCGCCATCATTTCTCCTTCATTCGAACCGGTGTACCGGCGCAACAACGTGTCTTACCGACCAGTGGCGCGATAGCGCTCGCGCCACTGCTCATTCATCGGATAGAGCCCCTCGACCGGATGGCCGTCCGCGACCATGGCCGCGATGAACTCCTCCTCTGCCTCCTGCTTCTCTGCCGCCTCGAGAACCTCACGCACGAGCGCGGGCGGGATGACGATCGCACCGTCATCGTCTCCCACGATGACATCGCCCGGCTGGACGGTCGCTCCCCCGCACGTGATCGTGTCGTCGACGCTCCACGGGATGTGGACCCGTCCGAGGACGGAGGGGTGCGCCGCCTGGGCGAACACGGGAAGACCGACCTGCCCGACCGGGCCCCAGTCACGCACAGCCCCATCGGTGATGATGCCTGCAGCGCCGCGAACCTGTGCGCGGAGAGCCAGAATGTCACCGAGAGTGCCGGCGAACTCCATCGAACGCGCCTCCATGACCAGCACCTCCCCCGGGTTGATCGAATCGACCGCACGCTTCTGGGCGTTATATCCGCCGCCGTGGGCCGCGAAGAGGTCGGGGCGATGGGCGACGTAGCGCAGGGTTCTCGCCCTGCCCACGATTGTCATCCCGCCCACCATGGGGTGGACACCATCAATCGATACGTTGGGGTATCCCTTGGCCCGCAGCACGGACGAGAGGGTTGCGACGGCGACAGCGGAGAGGCGTTCGCGAAGGTCTGCAGTCAGGTCGAACTCAGGCTCAAGCCCTGCCGCGTCCCGGCTTCCCCAGGCGTCGATGCGCTGCTGGGCGGACACTGCCGGCCCTGAACCCACGTCCGCGAGAGGCGGCCCCTCGACGACCGCTGTTGTGAGTTCGCCGGAGGTCAGGAGCGGGTCTTCTTCGGAGAACACTTCGACTGTGACCGTCTGTCCTGGCTGCAGGACCGAGGATCCCGCCGGGGTTCCCGTCAGGATCACGTCGCCGACGTGGAGTGTCATGAACCGCGACAGGTCGGCGATCATGTGGGCAAAGCTGAAGAGCAGGGTGGAGGAGGAGTCGTCCTGGACGACCGCACCATCGACGGTTGTCCGAATATGGAGAGCGGCCGGGTCGACTCGGGAGGCATCGATGAGATGTGGGCCGATCGGCGTCATGCCATCGCCCGACTTCGATCGCACATTGGAGCCCTTGTCTGCCGCGCGGAAGTCAAGGATCCCCATGTCGTTGCTGGCCGTCACCCACCCCACGTGGGACCAGGCGTCCTCCTCGGAGATGTTGCGTCCAGTCGTTCCGATGACGAGCGCGATCTCGCCTTCGAAGACGAGGAGCTCCGTGCCGTGAGGGCGGGAGACAGTGCCGGGGCCGGTGAGCGATGAGCTTGCCTTGAGGAAGTACGAGGCCTCGTTCGGCACTCGCCCGCGCTGGGCGGCACGTGAGGGGTACGCGAGATGGACGGCGATGATCTTGCCGACGGGATGGCCGATCTGGTCCGAGATGCTGTCACTCAACGCCTGCTCCTTTGCAACCGACATGAGCGCCCGATTCCCTGAGAAACGAGCACCCTCATCAGATTCATATCTTGTTTCGTATACGATCTGTGATATGATCATGTCGAAGGTTTGCAGTGATGTCAACCTCAAAATGGAAAGTGCTTCGACGAGTTTCGTCGCCGCGCATCGAGCGCGAGGTCGAGCATCGCGAAGCGGACGCTAAGGTGGAGGGAAACCCCACGGGTCACTTCGAAGGAGAAGTTCCAATGTCCACAATCGACAAACTCTTATCCACGATCCCAACCGATCTGTTCATCGATGGTGAGTTTCGACCCTCGAGCTCGGGCGAGCGATTCGAGGTCCTCAACCCCGCAACGGGTGAGGTTCTCACAACCGTGGCATCGGCAACGCCGGAAGACGGAGCGCATGCTCTCGATATCGCGGTCGCGGCTCAGGAGACATGGGCGGCAACGCCCCCTCGCACCCGATCAGACATCCTCTACCGAGCATTCGAGCTCGCCACGACCACCTACCGCAAGGACCTCGCTCTCCTCATGACGCTGGAGATGGGCAAACCGCTCGATCAGGCCGACGGGGAAGTGACCTACGGAGCATCCTTCCTGCGCTGGTTCGCCGAGGAGGCGACGAGAATCCGGGGCGACTACTTCCGGATCCCCGAAGGCCACCTTCAGGCGATCGTCGTGCGCCGGCCCATCGGTCCCTGCCTCTTCATCACCCCCTGGAACTTCCCCCTCGCGATGGCGACCCGCAAGGCTGGGCCCGCGTTCGCGGCCGGCAACGTCGCGATCCTCAAGCCGTCGAAGGAAACACCGCTGACGTCGCTGTTCTTCGCGAAGATCATGCACGAGGCAGGGCTTCCCGCGGGCGTCCTCTCGGTCATCCCGTCTGCCGAATCCCGCACCATCACCGGCCCCATCATCGCCGATCCTCGTCTCCGCAAGCTCTCCTTCACGGGCTCGACAGCTGTGGGCAAGGCGCTTCTCAAGGAGGCTGCCGAGAACGTTCTGCGCACGTCGATGGAACTCGGCGGGAACGCCCCCTTCATCGTCTTCGAGGATGCGGATATCGATCGGGCCGTGACCGCCGCGGTTGCGACGAAGATGAGGAACATGGGAGAGGCCTGCAATGCGGCCGATCATTTCTTCGTCCACGACGCCGTCTATGACGAATTCACCTCGAAGTTCGCGGACGCCCTCTCGTCCCAGACCGTCGGAGACGGCACCCAGGAGGGAGTCGACGTCGGCCCGCTCGTGTCGCAGCAGCAGCTGACGGACGTGTCGGGTCTTGTCGAGCGCGCGGTCGAGGGCGGGGCCTCGATCCGGGTCGGCGGGAAGCGCCACGGCGATCGCGGCTTCTTCTTCGAGCCGACCGTTCTCACGGATGTGACGGTCGATGCGGAGATCATGACGGAAGAGATCTTCGGACCCGTCGCGCCCGTCGTCCGGTTCACGGACGAGAAGGAGCTCGTGTCGATCATCAATGCGGACTCCGTGGGCCTGGCGGGCTACTTCCACACGAATGATCTTCCCCGTATCCTCCGCCTCGCCGAGAAGCTCGAGATCGGCATGCTGGGCGTCAACAGTGCGACGATCTCCAACACCGCCGCACCCTTCGGAGGATTGAAGCAGTCGGGTCTGGGGCGAGAGGGCGGCAAGGAGGGCATCGAGGAATATCTCGAGACCGTCTATGTCGGCATGCCCGCTCCCGATCTGAGCTAAGAGAGGATGTTGAGGGGACAACACCCCAGCAGGGTCTGATTCTCGATTTCGGCGGCTTCATCGCCCTGTCCGAGATGAACCCGGGGGTTGGGGGGAGAGGTGCGGACGAGATCAGTGGTCGCGTCCGCACCTCTCCCCCGCACCAGGATTCCTGCCGATGTCAGGGCCGTCCACATCGCTTTCGGCCTGCGGCCGGATTCAATGTCGCGCCCCTTGCTTCCCGCAGAGGTGTGAGGTGTCCTGGGTCTACTTCCTAGGCGTTTACCTTGTTTTCCATTCTTTTTGATCAGGTCTACGTGGCGGAGTTCTTCTGGCAAGGTGTGATTCGTTGATGACAGCACCACTACAGGGTGAAGAGAAATGGAAGATTCCGATAGTGAAACAGCAATGTTCACTGAGCGATTAGCCGCACCGGCACCGTCGATGACCTCACTGTTGCCCTGAGCAAGCTGAGCGCGGTCACCAATCAGATCAATAAGGGAAACAATCCTGCGCATGTTCCTCAAACGCTTTCCTTGCAGAGAGCGTGAAGAGATCGTGGCCTAGAAGCACGCGCATCCAGGCCGCAACTAGAGCTCATCAGTGAGCTGGTGGGTCGTCTTTGGGTCTCACTACCTTTTCTTCCTTCTGCTCGATCAGATGACCCAGCATTCTTATTACTTTGACAAGCAGAAATGCGAAGAGAAGTAGAATCAAGAATTGTATGGCGCTTATGAAAATTACGAGGAAATCCCAACTCATGTCATAACCTGTCACTCGCATATGCCAAGGTTGTGCTGCCCATCGGAACACACAGATTGAGCTCGATTGTGCGGGATGTGACTGGCAATCGACTCGTCTTCATACTTTACCTTTCTTGCTTTAATCACTCCTTCTGCTCAAATGCTAGAACGTACATTCTCGTCCCCTGGACACATTGAGTCGATTATCCATGGGTCTCTATGCTCGGTTGTGCTCATCTCTGCAAAGCTAAGGCAAAGATCCCATCCTCATAACCCCCGGCCATAACGACTCCTGAGCGCAGAGTCTCGGGCGTCATCGAAAGCGCACCGACTGCACGCATGCAGCGATCCTGACGAACGACGTCGAAGCGCTCATCATCCATCACTATCAGCGTGTGCAGATCGCGCCGGCTGTTCGGGATCCGCTTCGTGGCATGCTCCACCACGAACTTGACCGTCTTGCAGAGAACCACAACGGCGACGCCGAAGCACGGCATCACATCGATGCCTGTCTTGACCTTCCCGTCGGGATCGCCTCGAACGCATTCTTCGGCTCTGTCCACCACACCTGCCTCACAGACCACGGCCTGTCCGATCTCATCGGCGCGGAGGTCTATTCGGGTGGGGCAGGGGCTCGCAAACCCAATCCCTCTCTCATCCACCGCGCAGCGGATGTTCTGGGGCTACCGGCAGCCTCCTGCGTGTAGGTGGGAGATCGTGTGGATAGGGATGTTCTGCGCAGGCATCGGGCAGGCGTGCTCGCTACCGTCCTCGTTCCCGTGCCGGGGCAACCATCACATCCCTTCCGCATCCCCATCAGGGCCGATACCACCCTCGAGACACCGGATCAGCTTAAAGCCGGGCTCAGGCCTACCTGTCCACGTGAAAGGCCTGCTCCCCGTGGATAGTCATTCCACGGGGAGCAGGCCTGCCACTGTTCGTCTACCGCTTGGCTCGACTAAGGAGCGACATGACGGCGGACACGACGAGAATGATGATGCCGAGCCAGATGAGGAACTTGGCAGCCTCAACAAAGACGCCCACGAGGAGCAGCGCCAGACCGACGATAATCAGGGTTAACCACATAATGTCTCCTTCTATACGGTCGTGGACTAGCCACGAGTGAACCGAGGAGCGATACGACATATCGCTGCAACCGGTGCCATCGCAGACACCGACACTTCTCAGTGTGACGCTCGCCATAATACTGAAGATATAGTTCAAGCGCGAATCGCTAGCCTACAGGCTCTACCTGCAGGAAGACAAAAACCGGCTCGGCAGAGCCTCATGACATCTGCCGAGCCAGCACGCAGAACGGGTTCTGCCGCGGTGCCCTCGATTGGATTCGAACCAACGACCTATCGCTTAGGAGGCGATTGCTCTTCCGCTGAGCTACGAGGGCAACGCTCTCCAGTTTACCGAAACTTTCTACTCGGGCCTATTCCACGGGACGTCCGTCACGGTCGGAGAAATGGGAGGTACGTCATCTCCCGGCTTGACCCTGCGGGGAACGACCATGACAGGGCATGTCGAGTGGTGCAGGATCGCTTGGCTTGTCGATCCGAGGAGCAGGCCAGCAAACCCGCCGCGGCCCCTCGTGCCGATGACGAGCAGGTCGACCGCGGTCGAGAACTCGGCCATGAGAGCGGCCGGGTTCCCCTCAAGGGCATGGGTGCGCACATCGATATCGAAGCCCTCGGTCGCCTTCGCGACGACGACCTCGAGTCCGGACCTTACGTCGTCGAGCACATCGACGGAGTATCCCGCCCCCGGCATCCACGCGATCGATCCCATGTTGACGGCCGCGACGGCGGTCAGCTTGGCCTGCCAGCGCTCAGCCTCCCAGATGGCGCGCTCGAGAGCGATATTCGATGAGTCTGAGCCGTCCACGCCGACGACGATGTGCCGTACGGGCAGGCAGGACCCCCCGGATTGCTCGGGTACGACGACAGTCGGGCAGTAGGCGTGAGCCGGCACTGCGCTCGAGACGGTTCCGAGCAGCCGGTCCGCGAAACTGCCACGCCCGCGTGAACCGACGACGACGGTGGCAACCTTCTTCGACAGTTCGACGAGGATGGCGGCAGGATCACCCGTCTCGAGCGAGGAGGATGTCTCCACTCCAGCGGCTTGGGAACGCTTGACCGCGATGTCGAGGAACTCATTCGCAGCCTCGAAGAGCCGAGAGTCGATGGAGGCTCCTGCCCCCTCGAATGTGTGTGCTGTATAGGTGGGCAGTTCGTAGGAGGACACGATATGCAGACGCGCGTCCCGGCGCTGCGCCTGCTCAATCGCCCAGGTCAGGGCAATGTCTGATCTCTCCGAACCATCGATACCAACGGCGACAACGTTGTCGTGCGTCATGGCGGCCTCCTTCTCAGGTCATGCCGCTAGTTTACCGCTCGCGAGACTTTTCCGTACCAACGGATCGCAAATGGTGTGCGGCAATCTGTTCATCGGCCCACCTTTCCCGCCCCAGTGCACAGCATCGAGCTCGACACGCGGACCTTGGTCGCATCCGTTCGGGCTGGAACGAGACCGGAGCACAGCAGTGGGGGCCGGTTGTGACCGGCCCCCACTGCGAAAAATTGGGTTGATCTAGAGGACGCGCAGGTAGATCGGGCTGCCCCAGACAGCTGCTTCCTTGGTTCCCATGGAGGGATTCCAGGCAGCGATGTGCATGCCGTTGCCGGTGTAGATGCCGACGTGGCCGGGCCACCACATGAGGTCGCCGGGCTGAGCCTCAGCGGCTGAGACCTGGGTGCCGGCGTAGCGCGCGGCAGAGGAGGATGCGGGGAGGCTCACGCCGACCTGGCGGTAGACGTAGCCTGCGAAGCCGATGCAGTCCCATCCTGCCGGGCTCGTGCCGCCCCACACGTAGGGCGCACCGACGTAGGAGCGTGCGATCGCGACAACCTGAGCGCCACGACCCGATGCGACGGGAGCGGCAGGTGCCTGGACCGTCTCCTCGACAGTCTCGACCTGGGCGGGGGCCTGCGTGGTCGTCTGAGCCGGGACGGCCGCAACCTCGGGAGCTGCGATAACCTCGGGAGCCGTAGCGACCTCCTCAACCACAGGTTCCGCCACAACAGGTGCCTGTGCGGAGACTGTCACGCTATCGAGAGCGAAGTCCTGCGCACCGTCTGTCTGGACGGTGAATTCTGTGGCGAGCTCTTCGACCGGCTCCTGGGCCAGGTCGATCTGCTCGGATGCGCCGACCTCTTCCTCAGCAGCAAGGGCGGCGGGGACGGTGGCACTGAATATCATGCCCGTAGTTGCAGCGGCTGCGGTGACGACGCCGGCGGTCATTGGCTTGACGGCGGGGGCAGCCACGTGACGGCCGGAACGCTGAGACTTGATCATTGTGTAATTTCTCCAAGCGGGAGAACCCGCGTGTTTTCATTCGTCTGTTATTGCATGGCGCCGAGATGACGCCGTCCGCTGGGCGAACTTCAAAAACTATAACAATAGAGAAACGGAAATGTCACGCTTCGATAACAATTTGTTACAGAGGGAAAATGGCCGAAAAATGAAACCGCCATACCGCAACGAAAGATCACGCGAGCCGGGTCACACGCCGTTATAAATGTGGCCTATCTCGCACGTGATGGTGGGGCGGTCCGAACGGATCTGTGGAGGTACGTGCGAGCCTGCAGGACGCTTTCGGGCGGGGGACCAGCCGGCCACCCCTCCCTATCGATCGGCATGTGGAGTGTTTGCAGATGCAAGAACGGCCAGTGCATGGCACTGGCCGTCCGCTTTCGCGTCTTAGCCGACGCGGATGTAGGTGGGAGAGCCGTAGACCGGGCCCTCGTAGGTTCCCGCGGAGGGGTTGCGGGCTGCGATGTGCATGCCGTTGCCGGTGTAGATGCCGACGTGGCCTGGCCACCAGACGAGATCGCCGGGCTGCGCCTGAGAGGCGGGCACGATCGTGCCGGCGTAGAGCTGGGCACCGGAGGAGCGAGGCAGGGAGATGCCGGCCTGCGCGAAGACGTAGGAGGTGAAGCCTGAGCAGTCCCATCCTGCAGGGGTGGTTCCGCCGAAGACGTAGGGCGCTCCCACGTAGGAGCGAGCAATGGCGACGACCGAGTAGTTGCCTCCCGAGACGACGGGAGCGGGAGCGGTCTCCTCGACGGGTGCCGTGGCAACCTCAGTCGTCGGCGCATCGACCGTCGTGGTGGTCGCGGCTTCCGCAGGCGCCTCAGCGGTCACGACGCGGGCCTCGACAGGAGCCTCGACGACGGCTTCCTCAACGACAGGCTCAGGAGCTTCGACAGAGGTCACGGTGATCGCGTCGAGCTCGACAGTGGAGTCTTCCGGGAGATCGACACCGATCACGGCGGGCGTCTGCGGCACGTCGAGGGAGGTCAGCTTCGCCGCGGGAGCGTCCGCATCAGATGACGGAGCCGCAACTGCTGCGGTTGCTGTCATGCCGAAGGCGGCTGAAACCGCGGCAACGGTGAGCGCGGACGAAGGGCGGACCCTGGGGGCAGCGTGGCGGCCGCGACGACTGTTTGACATGTCTCTCCTGAAATCCTGTGAAGACCTTACAGATCAAGAGGATAACGGAAGATAACGAATATGTCACAAGTGGTGACTTTTTGTGACCTAGGCGTCAATGAAAAGATGCTTGCCAACCGCGTCCGGGAGGTCGTGAATCGCGGACGCGGATCCCGTGATGCTGAGCCCGATCGGCGTCGACACAACGGTTACCTCGTTGCCCGGGCGGATCCCGGCGTCGTCGAAGGCCGCCAGAAGCTCCACATCCACCTGGAGCGGCTCCGCGATCCTCCGGAGTGTCGCGGTGACGGGCTCTGACAGGTCGATGTCAGACAGAGCGACGAGGCCCGACTGGCCTGCCACGAGCTCGCCGGGGCCCTCGACCATTGCCGGGATCGGATTCCCGTACGGGTCGAAGGTGACGTCGCCGAGAACTTCCTCAAGCTTCTTCGTCACTCGATCGGACATGACGTGTTCCCACCGGCATGCTTCTTCGTGGACGTACTGCCAGTCCATGCCGATAACATCGATGAGGAGGCGCTCGGCGAGACGGTGCTTGCGCATGACCTCGGTGGCCTTGCGACGGCCTTCCACGGTGAGTTCCAGCTGACGGCTCGTTCCGACCGTCAACAGACCATCGCGCGAGAGCCGGTTGACGGTCTCCGAGACGGTCGGCCCGGAATGCTCGAGACGCTCGGCGATGCGAGCACGGAGCGGCGGGATGCCTTCCTCCTCCAGCTCGTACACCGTCTTGAGGTACATCTCGCCAGTATCGATCAGATCAGCCACTTTTCCTCCTGCACAGACTTGAACCCACTCTATCTGGACACCCGTGTCAAAAAGCGTGAAGTTTGCGAAGATCGAATCATGCTGATTCCCACGTCACTACTTCCTGCGGATGGTCGCTTCGGCGCCGGCCCTTCCAAGGTGCCGGCTGACCATGCAAGCCTAGACCCTCGATGGATCGGAACATCCCACAGACAGGCCCCCGTGAAGGACGTCGTCGGTCGAATTAGGGAAGGCCTGACTGACCTTTTCGGTTTGCCCGATGGCTACGAGATCGCTCTCGGCAACGGCGGAGCATCGCTCCTGTGGGACGCTATCCCCTTCTGTCTCGTTGAGGACAGGGCGCGTGCCGCGACCTTCGGCCAGTTCTCCGCGAAGGCGGCCTCCGCTATTACCAAGAATCCGTTCGTTCACGATCCGGAGATCGACGAGGCACCAGCGGGTTCGGCAACCCTGCCGACGATCTCGGACGGCATCGACACCTATCTCTATCCCCAGAACGAGACCTCGACCGGGGCGATGCTTCCCGTGACCCGGTGCGGCGACACAGACGCTCTGACCGTTGTCGATGCGACCTCGGCCGCCGGAGGAGTGTCCTTCGATCCGCACGAGGCCGACGTCTACTATTTCTCGCCCCAGAAATGCTTCGCATCCGACGGCGGGCTATGGTTCGCCGTTCTGTCTCCCGCCGCCATCGCCCGCATCCACACCCTGACGTCGAAGCGCTGGGTCCCTGACATCCTCAACCTTCGCCTCGCTCTCGAGAACTCGCGGAAGAATCAGACGCTCAATACCCCAGCCCTGGCAACCCTTCATCTTCTCGACCGCCAGCTCGGCTGGATGCTGGCGGAGGGCGGGCTGGCCGCGATGGATGCTCGGACGACAGCAATGTCGGACCTGGTCTATGAATGGGCGGAGCGCACAGAGTGGGCACATCCGTTCGTTGCCGACCAGTACCGATCCCAGGTCGTTGCAACCATTGATGTCGATCTGCCCGCGGACGAGATCAGCGCGATCTGCCGCCGATCGGGGATCGTCGATATCGACGGCTACCGCGGCCTGGGTCGCAACCAGCTGCGGGTTGCGACATTCCCGGCCACGGAGCCTGACGATGTCAGGGCTCTTCTGGAGTCGCTGTCCTGGGTGGGACAGCAACTGAGCCCGCGCTGAGAGCCGCATGCTCCTGGGTTGTCGCGTCGAGCGTCCGCTCGCTGCGGCGACGACCGTGCTCGCGTGACTCCCGCCGTTCCGCATGTTCGGCGGGGCCGATGATGACGAGGTGCGGCCTCTGCTTGCTGTATTCGAAGGTCACGTTCCAGTGGCGGCGCACCCAGAAGAGGGCACCGATCGAGACGAGGATGGCGGCGATAGCGCCGACTCCGATCCCCCACCTGGGGTGGACATTGGCGGAGATCCAGCCGACGACGGGAGCTCCGAGAGGCGTCGATCCCATGAGGACCACCTGGTAGAGGGCCATGATCCTGCCCCTCATCATCGGATCGACCGATGTCTGGATCGCCATGTTGGCGCTCGTGAGGAGGGTGAGGGTGAAGTATCCGACGAGGATGCAGGAGATCGCGTACGTCCAATAGGTCGGCATGAGTGCGTTGACACCGGCCGCGATGCCGAAGCCGAATGCTGCGATGACGACGAGCCGGACTCGGGCTTCGCCGCGGCGGGCGGCCATGAGCGCGCCCGTGAGGGAGCCGATCCCCATGATGGATCCCAGGAGGCCATACTCCCCAGCATCCTTCCCGAAGACCTCGCTCGCCATCGTCGCACTCGTGAGCTGGAAGTTGAGGCCCAGGCACGAGACCACGCCTGCCACGACCATGATGACCATGATGTCTGTGCGATGGCGGACGTAGGATGCTGCTTGGCGGATCTGGCCCTTGTTGCGCGGCTGATGTTTGACCGGATAGAACTTGGCGGACTTCATGAGCATGAGGCCGAGGAGTGTCGCGCCGAAGGATACGCCGTTGATGATGAAGACCCAGCCGGTGCCGACAAGGGCGATGAGGAGGCCTGCGGCTGCGGGGCCGATGAGGCGGGCGCTGTTGAAGCTTGCCGAGTTCAGCCCGATCGCGTTGGTCAGGTGCTTGGGTTCGACGAGTTCGGAGACGAAGACCTGGCGGGGCGGGGTGTCGAAGGCCGCGACCGTGCCGAGGAGGAATGCGAAGATGTAGACGATCTCCACCGTCGCTCGGTCTGTCAGCACGAGGACGCCCAGTCCTGCCGCCAGGAGCCCCATGAGGGACTGCGTGACGTACATGATCTTCCGCTTGTCGTACCTGTCCGCAAGGACCCCGGCGTAGGGAGTGACGAAGAGCAGCGGCAGGAACTGCAGTGCGGTCGTCACACCCACGGCGAAACCGTCATTGTCCGTGAGCTCGGTCAGCACCAGCCAATCCTGCGCCACCCGCTGCATCCACGTCCCCGTGTTCGCAACGATGGCGGTGAAGAACCAGACCCGATAGTTGTAATACTTGAGAGAGAAAAAAGTACGCTTCACGTGGTGATCATCGTCCTCATGATTGCCGCCGCGCGGCTGAGAGTGATGATATCTTCACCTTCCAATCCGTCTATATGCCGATGTAGCCATTCCACTCCGTCGTCTGCCGCCGCGGCCAGCGCCTCGCGGCCCGCCTCGGTGATCGAGATGTCGACCCGTCGAGCATCGACCACGTCCCGTTCGCGCTGGACGAGGCCCGCCTCGACCATGGCCGACACGAGCTTGGACATGGAGGCAACGGAGACGCGGCCGTGGAATGCGAGCGCGCTGACCGTCATGGGGCTGGCCGAGAGGGCCGAGAGGACGCAATAGCGAGATTCGCCGAGCTTTCCCGCTCCGCGTAGACCGCGAGAGAGGTGAAGCACGGCGAATCTCAATGACTCGGCGACAGAAGAGCTTTCTAACACGATTAACCATTATAGCGAATAGTTAACCTAGGAAACCATAGCTGTCGGCGGTCTACTCCATCACAGACCGAGGGCTGTTTCGATGGGGCCCCGGACGAAGTAGAACACGAAGAGGATGTTGACGATCCAGAGCAGGGGGTGGACCTTGCGGCGGTCGATGAGGGCAAGGATTCCGTAGGCGATGAAGCCCATGCCGATACCGACGGTGATCGAGTAGGAGAACGGCATGAAGACGATCGTCAAGAAGGCCGGGATGCCGACGACGAGATCCTGCCAGTCGATGTTCGCGACCTGCTGCATCATGAGGAAGCCGACGACCACGAGGGCGGGAGTGGCCGCCTCGTAGGGGATCATGCCGGCGACGGGGGCGAGGAACGTGCACAGGAGGAAGAAGATGCCGGTCGTGACGCTCGCGAGGCCCGTGCGCGCCCCATCCGCCACGCCCGTCGTGGACTCGATGTAAGCCGTGTTGGAGGATACGCCGCCGACGCCGCCCGCGATCGCACCAAGGGAATCGACAGCCAGGATCTGGCGCATCTTCGGCGGGTTGTCGTTCTTGTCGAGGAGCTTGCCCTCCGAACCGACGGCAACCATCGTGCCCATGGTGTCGAAGAAGTCGGCAAGCATGAGGGAGAAGACGAGGACGAGGATCGCGATGACAGAGATCTTCTCGAACGGGCCCGTGATGGAGAAGGCGCCGATGGTCGAGAACTCCGGAACCGAGACCGGGGAGCCGTCGAGCGCAGGAACTGTCAGGCCCCAACCGCCAGGATTCGTCCCGTCGGGCGTCTGGCCGCCGAGATCGAAGACCGCCTCGATGATGATCGCGACGACGGTTGCGATGACGATGCCGATGAGGATGGCGCCGCGAACCCGCTTGACCATGAGGATGATGATGGAGACGAGGCCGACGAGGAAGACGACGAGCGGCCACGACGCGATCGAGCCGTTGATGCCGAGATCGAGCGGGGTGCCGGATCCTGGGCGGATGATGCCGGCGTTGACGAGACCGACAAGAGCGATGAAGAGGCCGATGCCGACAGAGATCGCCGTCTTGAGGAAGCCCGGCACCGCCTTGAAGATCGCCTCGCGCAGGCCCGTCATGACGAGGATGAAGATGAGGATGCCTTCGAGGACGACGATGCCCATGGCATCGGCCCACGTCATTCCCGGGAGGGAGACGATCGTGTAGGCGAGCATCGCGTTGATGCCGAGGCCCGCCGCCATCGCCATCGGGAAGTTCGCGACAGAGCCCATGAGGATCGACATGATGCCGGCGATGAGGGCTGTACCGGCCGCAATGGCGGGGGTGTTAGCACCATCCGTGCCGCCGCCGAGGAAGTGGCCGGTCGAATCGGGGGTCGAAAGGATGATCGGGTTCAGCACGAGGATGTAGCTCATCGCGAAGAAGGTTACGAGGCCGCCACGGAGTTCCTGGCCAACCGTGGTGCCCCGCTCGGAGAGCTTAAACGTGCGATCAAGTAGTTCGTTCACTCGATCGATCTTTGACGAGCCGCACCCATCACCAACCAGCCATTCCGCCTTTTGGACAAATTCCCATCCGAATGGTGAGACGAATTCTAGGGGACGTCGGCCTGGATGAGAGTACCCACACCTTTGACCTGGAGATTTCCCTCATCGGCACGAACAAATACGGCCTCACCGAGGTTTAATGTGATCCTCTGCTCGTTCGTCGCGACCTCGATCGCACCAGACAGGGAGAGGAGAATACGGGGGCCGCGACCCGGCAGCGGATGAGCCTGGTTCCAGGCCCACAGGTCCGTCACGGACAGCTCGAAATCCTCCACCGGCGCATAGAAGGTACGCGTCACGTCGGAAATATGTTCGGGCGCGATACGAATCGGAGGGGCCGCAATATAGTCGACCGTCGCGAGGAGCTCCTGCACGTCGATGTGCTTCGATGTCAGACCTGCCCGCAGCACATTGTCCGAATTCGCCATGATCTCGACGCCGACGCCGGACATGTAGGCGTGAACGGTTCCCGCGGGAACGAAGAGGGCCTCGCCCGGCTGGAGCGTGACCGGGTTGAGGAGCAGGGAGGCGACAACGCCGGGATCACCGGGATAGTGGTCGGCCAGGTGGCTGACGATCCGATCCGCGCGCAGTGATGGTGAGCTGCCGCTTTCCAGCCTGGCGCGACAGCCCTCGACGAGTGCTGTCACCTCGTCCTCGCTCGGCCGCGTCTCCTCGCTCAACAGGTATTCGAAGCAGCGCCGCACACCGGCAGCGCTTCGATCCTCACGCAGGTACATCGACAGCGTGGCGGCGATCGTGCAAGGCAGGTCCGCGATCACGTCCGCGACGCGGCGTGGAGCCCGGAAGCCGGCAATGGCCTCGAAGCGCTCGAGCGCGAGAAGCAGCTCCGGCTTGTGGTTCCTGTCGAGGTAGGAGCGTGTCGGGGCTGTCAGCGGGATTCCCGCCCTCTCCTCGTCATCGAACCGCCGGGCCGCCTGCTCGCGGCTGGGATGGACTTGAAGGGAGAGCGGCTTCGCGGGGGCGATGAGCTTGAGAAGGTACGGGAGCGTGTTCCCCATCTGTGCCACGTCCGGGCCAAGGGCCCCCTCGGGATCGGCGAGGACATAGGAGCGCAGATCCTGCTCCGAGCCATCGGCGCCCCGCCCGTACACCATGCCATCGCCGATGATCGCAGGGCCGGCCGAATGCGTCCCGAGCCAGACTTCCGCAACCGGGGCCGCGCTCTCGCCAAGGTCGAACAGTGCCGGTATCGCCGTCCTCGACCCCCACGCGTAGTCCTTGACGATCCCGCGAACCCTCTCCACTAAGTCGCGCTTTCCACAATCTCGATGTCGGTCTCGTTGAGGACGGGATCCGACTGGTCCCACAGCTTCTGCTGCTTCGGAGCATCTGTCTCCGAGTGCGCACCGCACCCGTGATCGAGAGACACGACCTTGCCGTCGTCAGGGGACCACTCGTTGGCGCAGACACCGAACATGCTTCGTGCCGACCCTGCCATGAGCATCATGAACGCACACGTCGAGCAGTTCGCCTTCGCCGCACGCGTCGACGGGTTGTCCGGCCCGCGATCGGAGTTGTACCACCTGTTGAACGCCTCCTTGCGGCCCTGCTGGGACAGCACGCGGGCCCGCCCGAGGCCGAGCTCGAACTCCCGCAGCTGATCAGCATCGTCCGAGGTGTCTTCGAAGCCCTCGACAAGGCGCGGATCCTCTGCCCGGTACGGGAGGGGCTCCACGCCGGACACGTCGTCCGGTTCGAGACGGTCTGCCCACGGCACCCACTCGGGGGCGACAAGAGCCTCCGGGCCGGGCTTCAGCGAGAGCTCGTTGACGGTGACTTTCCGCGAGCGCGGGGCACGAGACTGGGTGACGGCCCAGAACCAGCCGGAGTATCCGGGAAGAAGACAGGTGAAGGCATGGGTGAGGACGCGCTCTGCCTCGAGAACGACGCCCTGGTGGTCGCCAATGGAGTCTGCTGGGGTGATATCGACCAGAGCCTCCCTCGCCAGATCGACCGCCTGCGCGAGAGTCTTCTCCTTCGTGACCGTCTGGACCGGCACCAGCCTGCTCATGCGTCGAACTCGCTTGCCAGGGTCCGCAGCGCGTCGGCTATTCGCTGACCGCCCTCGGGATAGCGGCCGCGCCGCAGCTGCCCTGACGCATTGTCGAGAAGCTTGATGAGGTCCTCGATGATGGGGACCATTTCTTCCGGCTTGCGCCGGTTGACTTTCGCGAGGGAGACGGGCGCTTCCTTGATCTCAACGGACAGCGCATGGAGGCCTCGACGGCCCTCCGCAACGGAATACTCTACGCTGGTCCCTTTTCGGGGACGCGCACCGACCGGGAGAACCGACTCGGGGAAATACACGTCCCGCCCGTCGTCACCGGTGATGTAGCCAAAACCCTTGTCTTGGCTGAAGAACTTTACCTTGCCAGTTGGCACGCCAGCTCCTTCTTCAATAGTAGAGATGCCACTCCAGTCTACCGCCTTCCCCCGTCCGCCGTGCCCTCGGGGCAGTCCAACCCGGGGCCGCCCGGCTTAGCCGGTTGCGAAATACGGCCCCGGACCAGCTCTCCGGAGGTGCCCCAAGCCACAAAACGGATAGACTGTGCTCACCCATCGACCGAAAGAAGTAGTGTCACATGACGATCATCCATGGAGGGCCTGTCGCGAGCGTTGAGCCCTTCCGCCCAACCGATCTGCTCTCCGACCCGAACGGTGTCGTGGAGAACCCCCAGGCGGCGGAGGATGCGCTCTACGATCTGGCCGATCAGAGCGGCGATGAGCTCTACATCGTCTTTGTCAGCGACTTCGGAGACCTGGGCCCCAGCCAGTGGGCCGCCGAGGCGAGTTCCGCTGTCATCGACGAGGGCGACGCTCTCATTGCGATCGCCACTGATGCCACCGAAGTGGGCTATTGGTCGCTGAACGAGGACGTCGCGAACAGCGTCGAGGCGGCTATCATCACCGCGCGTCCCGAACTCCGTGAAGGCGACTGGGATGGCGCGATCCAAACCATCACGTCCGAGCTGTCGTCCGACGGCGGAGGTCTCACCGGTGGGAGCGAAGGCTCATCCGGTCTCGCCGCCTTCGCACTCGTCTCCGTTGCACTCATCGCCGCATTGATCGCCGTCGCGGCGTTCCGCAAGAGCCGCAGCTCGAAAGCGAAGGCACGGAAGGCGTCCGAGAATCTGGAGGCCCTCGGGAAGAGAGCATCCAACGCCCTGATCGAGGCGGATGATGGCGTGCGCGAGTCTGCCGCGGAGCTCGAGTTCGCGAAGGCGGAGTTCGGCCTGCAGGCAACCGTCCAGTTCGATGAGGCTCTCCGTCTTGCACGGGACGAAGTCCAGCAGGCCTTCGAGGTCCGCAAGAAGCTCGATGACAACATTCCCGACACCGATGCTGAGAAGCACGCCTATTACACGGCGATCCTCGAGCATACGGAACGTGCACGCCTCGCGATCGCCGCGCAGGAGGAGGAGTTCGCGAAGCTTCGAGACATGAATGCTCGCGTCCACGAGATCCTTGCCAATCTCGCCACCCGCATCCACGAGATCACCCCCCGGATCCCCTCCGCCCAGGCTCAGATCGATACGCTGGGCTATCGCTTCCCCCAGGCCGCTCTCGCCACCCTGCAGACGTATCCGGGCAAGGTGACCGAGCTTCTCGCGGCGGCAAAGGAAGCAGTGGCGAAGGGACAGGAGCAGGTTTCACTCGATCAGCGCTCCCAGGCCTCCGTTTTCGCTCGGATCGCCGAGTCCCACGTCCAGCAGGCTTCTCACCTTCTCGACGAGGTGACGAATGCCGAACAGACCCTCCTCAATGCGAAGAAGGACCTGCAGAAGGCCATCGCATCCCTCTCGTCCGATGTGGAGGATGCGAAGCGTCTCGGCAGAGGCGATCAGACGATCCTGGCCCGCCAGGCTGCGGCGGAGCGCGCACTCTCGTACGCCGTGGACTCGAGTGCCGATCCGATCCTTGCGCTCGGCCAGCTCGAGGAGGCTGAGACCGCTATCGACTCCGCTCTTGCGGGTGTGCGCCAGGCTGAGGAGAACCATCAGCGCCTTATCGCAGGCGTGGAGAAGGCCCGGAATGCTGCCGACCGCAGGATTCACGCAGCCGATATCCTCATCGACTCGAACCGCCGCACCATCGGCTCCGGGGCCCGCACCTCCCTCGCCGCCGCTCGCTCCGCCATGTCGGCAGGCGAACGAGCCTCCGGTATCGACGAGAAGCTCTCTCACTTCCAGGAGGCCGAGCGTCACGCACGCCGCGCCGAAGACGAGGCGAAGAACGACATCAGCCGCCTCGACCAGAGCCAGTTCTACGGCGGACGCCGCGGCGGGGGCGGCAACAACATGATGACGGGGCTCCTCATCGGCTCGATCCTCTCCGGCGGTTTCGGAGGCGGCAACAACGGTGGCGGCTTCTCCTCGGGCTCCTTCGGCGGGGGCGGCTTCGGCGGCGGAGGCTTCGGCGGCGGAGGCGGCGGGGGCGGCTTCGGCGGAGGCATCGATTTCTAACTGTTACGTTCACAATTTCCAACGAAAGGTTCACCATGGCTGAAAAACAGTCCATTCTCGGTCGCGTAAGCCAGCTCGCTCGGGCAAACATCAACTCCCTCCTCGATCGTGCGGAGGATCCCCAGAAGATGCTCGATCAGCTCGTCCGCGACTACACGAATTCCATTGCTGAGGCGGAGGATGCGATTGCTGTGACGATCGGCAACCTCCGTCTCGCGGAGGCCGATCACGCGGAGGACATGCGGGAGGCTGAGGATTGGGGCCGCAAGGCGATCGCAGCATCGGATCGCGCCGAGCAGTTCCGCTCCTCGGGCGACGAGGGCAATGCCAAGAAGTTCGACGATCTGGCGAAGGTGGCGCTCTCGAAGCAGATCGCCGCCGAGTCGGAGGCCCGTTCCGCGGAGCCCATGATCGATTCGCAGAACCAGGTCGTCGACCAGTTGAAGGCCGGCCTGCAGACCATGCACCAGAAGCTCGATCAGCTGAAGTCGCGCAGGGACTCTCTCGTCGCCCGCCAGAAGTCTGTCGCGGCCCAGGCGAAGGTCCAGGAATCGATGGCGTCGATCAACGTTCTCGATCCCACGTCGGAGATCTCCCGCTACGAGGAGCAGATCCGCCGGCAGGAGGCTGTGGTCGCGGGCAGGAAGGAGCTCCAGGGCTCCTCGCTGGCAGACCAGTTCGCCGAGCTCGAGGACCATTCCCAGGATGTCGAGATCGAGGCGCGTCTCGCGGCCCTCAAGGCTGCCAAGCAGCGCCCGGGCGAGATCGAGTCCGGAGAGAACACGACGATCTACTAGCATCCGGTAGCTGTCTGGATCATTCGAGGGGACCTGGGAGACCGGGTCCCCTCATTGAGGAAACTCGCCTCCCATTCACAGGCAACGTCCAGCAAACTTCAAGATAATGGGTGTCATGAGTTCTGAAGCAAAAATCCTTGTTGTCGATGACGAGCCGTCTATCCGCGAGCTTCTCAGCGCATCGCTGTCCTTCGCCGGCTTCGAGGTGCGCATGGCGGCCGATGGTCATGAGGCCGTCTCCCAGGTATCTTTCGTGCACCCCGATCTTGTCGTCCTCGACATCATGCTGCCGGACATGGACGGCTTCGAGGTGCTGAAGAAGCTCCGCGAGCACGAGCCCGGCCTTCCCGTCCTCTTCCTCACCGCGAAGGATGACATCCAGGACAAGGTGCGCGGCCTGTCGATCGGCGGCGACGACTATGTGACGAAGCCGTTCTCGCTTGAAGAGGTAGTTGCCAGGATCCGCGCGATCCTGCGCCGCACCAACGACGAACGGGAGGAGGGCAACATCGTGTACGCCGATCTTGTCCTCAACGAGGATTCGTACGAAGTGCACCGCGCGGGAGTCAACATCGAGCTCTCTCCGACCGAGTTCAAGCTCCTTCGCTATCTCATGATCAACGCAGAACGCGTCGTGTCGAAAGAACAGATCATCGACCACGTGTGGGATTACAACTGGAACGGCGAGATCTCGATCGTCGAGTCCTATATTTCGTATCTGCGGCGCAAGATCGATTCGTCCGAGGCGCTCGGTGTCGAGGTGAAGCCCCTCATCCATACGAAGCGCGCTATCGGCTATGTCCTTCGCGAACAGAAGTAGTCTTGCGTAACGAGAAGAGCCTCACGGGGCGACTTGTCGCCCTCTACGTCCTCGTGCTCACCATCGCCCTCGGTGCCGTGTTCATGAGCACGATGACGGTGATGAGCCAGGTGCTCCTCAATCAGGTGGATGATGATCTGAAGTCGTCGGGCGCGACGATCGCTCAACAGACCTTCAGTGCCCTCACCGGCACGAACGTCCAGGTCGTCCCCTCCCCCTACTACATCTATGTGAAGAACGAGTTCAACGCGGACTGGCAGTACATGTCGCCGTCGATGCAGGAGCGCTACGGCACACCCCAGGATGTGACGGCCGTCTTCGACGGGGAGCCCGCCCAGCCGATCACCATACCTGGCACGATCGAGCACTCGAGCTGGCGCGCCATCTACCTCAACACCGTCTCGGACCAGTTCCCGGCTGTCGCTATCGCATATCCGCTGGCGAATATGGAGCAGACGAAGGCGGAGATGATGCTCATTCTCTTCATGATCGCCTCCTCCGTCGTCGCGCTCGGGGCAATCATCTCCTATTTCATGGTGCAGCACGCCCTCAAGCCCCTCCGCATCATCGAGCACACGACGAGACAGATCTCGCGAGGGGATCTCGGCCAGCGCGTGCCGACAGAGAACCTGGGAGTCGAGGTGGGTCATTTGGCCGGCTCGATCAACATCATGCTCGGCCAGATCGAAGCCGGTATGCATGCTCGTCAGCGCTCCGAGGACAAGATGAGGCAGTTCATCTCCGATGCGTCGCATGAACTCCGCACCCCGCTCGCATCCGTTCGCGGCTATGCCGAGCTCTATCGCATGGGCGGCATCGGGCCCGACAAGGTCGGCCAGGCCATGGACAGGATCGAGTCCGAGTCACGGCGAATGGGAGGCCTCGTGGAGGACCTGCTTCAGCTTGCCCGCCTTGACGAGTCGCGGCCGTTGACGATGACATCTGCGAACCTCACGGACATCGCACAGGGCGCCGTCATGGACTTCCATGCGCGGGCTCCAGAGTATTCGGCCCGCGTCATCGGTCTCCACGGCGAAGAACCCCAGCCTGTCATTGCGCGGGTCAACAGGGACAAGATCGCTCAGGTCATCTCGAACCTGCTCAGCAACGTCCTCCAGCACACCCCGGCGGGGACCGCCGTCGACGTCGCGGTCGGAGTCGAGCGCATGAACTCGGCGGCCGGGATGGTCTCGATGGCGATCATCGAAGTTCGAGATCACGGCCCCGGCATCCCGCCCGATAAGCAGGAGAAGGTGTTCGAACGGTTCTATCGCGTCGATACGTCTCGGTCACGAGCTTCGGGAGGATCCGGACTTGGCTTGGCGATCGTTGCCTCGATCGCCGCCGCACACCACGGCTCCGCGAACGTCAGCACCACCCCGGGTGGCGGCACGACGGTGTCTTTGAACTTCCCCATTCCCGCAGACCTGTCGGATCCCGCACCGTCTGACGCGGCGCGATCGGAGAAGTGAGCAGCGGGCGGTTACGCAGTCAGCCGGCGCTAGGCGGCGTCGAGATCAACGCCTTCACCGGAATGAGGGTGCCCTGTCGCTCTCATCGCCTCGACGCAGGCTTTGATCCGAGCATTGTAGTGTTCGACCGTTTCATCGCTCTCTGCCTGCATGGGAGCCCCGATGACGAGCTTGACTCGGGGCCTGCCCGGCTTCGGCCAGAACGCCCCCACCGGCATCGCATCGTGTCCCCCGATGAGGCCGATGGGAACAATCGGAACGCCGAGCTTCTGGGAGAGGGCGGCTGCTCCCGCCTTGAACTCTCCCATGCGCCCGTCACGGGAGCGTGTGCCTTCGGGGAAGATCAGGATCGGTATCCCGGCCTTGAGCAGGCGCCCCGTCATACCGGCGGCGGGGCTGGGCCCCTCCTGGGACGTGAGTCCCCGCCCGGACGACTTCTTGATCTTGCCCTTGCGCTCGATCGGGTACGTGTTGAAGAACAGCGCGGTCAACCGGGATACGAAGCGTTTCCGATAGAAATAGTCGGCGGCTGCGCCGGTCGCGAGATTCTCGGTGATATCAGCCGGAAGGAGCGTGAACATCATCGGCGCGTCGAGATGGCTGGAGTGGTTGCCGACGACGATGAAGGCACCCGTGAGCCCCTCGACGAGCTCTTCGCCCTCGACGGAGGCGGAGACGATGGAGGAGATGAGAGGGCGCGCTATGCCGCGCCGTATGATCCTCCGCGCGATCCGGTGGGAACGTGACGTGTATTGGGTGAGCGGATGAAGGGTAGTCACTGGCGCCCCTTGTTGATCGAGTGGACCACGGACCTGACCACGCCCTGGGGGCCGCGCTCTGCGAAGAAGCCGATCGCCTTGAACCGTTTGGACGGAATCGAGCGAACCTTGCCCTTCTCCGTGTCATCGAGGCACTCCCGCACGACACGATCCGCTTCCAGCCACAGGAAGTCCGGAATGTTCGATGTCTTGACTCCGGTGCGCTGATGGAACTCGGTGCGCACCCAGCCCGGCATGAAGGTCGTCACATGAACGCCATGGTCACGGAGCTGAAGGTAGAGAGATTCTGAATAGGTTCGCGCCCAGGACTTGATGGCGGAATAGCCGCCCATGGGGACCAGTCCCGAGATCGAGGCCGTGTTGATGATGATGCCGTGTCCGCGTTCCTTCATCGCGCCGCCCGCCGCGGCGCCGAGCCGCAGCACGGCCCACAGCATGACCTCAAGAGCAGTTCTGTGGGGGGCGAAGTTCTCGGTGACCAGGGGCTCGTACAGCCCAGCTCCGGCGTTGTTGACGAACACTTCGATCGGAGCGTCGGCGTCTGCGAGGCGGGCCGCCACAGCATCCTGCCCCTCGGTCGTGGCCAGGTCGGCGACGATGGCCTCGACCTTCACCTTGTAGCGCCACTCCAGCATCGTCGCGGTCCGTTCGAGCCTGTCGGCATCACGCGCGACGAGGACGAGATCGAGACCCCGCTCGGCAAGCTGGCGCGCGAACTCTAGTCCCATTCCGGAGGTCCCGCCAGTGATGAGAGCACACCCAAAGATGCGGGGGTGGGGACTCTTAGCCATGGGATCGACCTTCCTTACGAGTAGTATCTCCCAGGGTAATGCACACCGGCCCGGTGCGGGACACTGAGCCTGTCGCAACTTGACCCGCAAGAGTCTAGACTTCCGGTGATCGCAGAAAGGCTTCGAAACTCGATGGATTACCCACAGTGGCTTCTCCCCACGTTTATCCGCAGTGCCCGGGCGGCTGGTGCCACGGCGTCCGATGAGGAGCTGTCAGCGGCCGCCATGCGGCTCATGGGCCGTTGGGGCGCACCCAACCGCCACCACCACGGCCTTCATCATCTCTGCGACATGCTGTCGAGGATCACGACTCTCGCGCCGGAGACCCATCACCCGGAGCTCGTGAGCCTGGCGGCCTTCTATCACGGGTGCGTGTTCTCCACTGCGGACAAGGACACGTATACGCGCAACGGCGGCGAGAACGAGGTCGAGTCGGCGCGAGTCGCACGCTCCGAACTGGCCGCTATCGGCATCGCGCCCGCTACCGTCGACCGAGTCGCGGACCTCATCACGGGCATGAAGAAGCAGCCTCGAGAGATCGATCCCACGATATCGACGACGCTCAATGCGATCGATATCGACAAGCTTGCCCTGCGCGACGCACATCTCGGCGCCCTCGCGGCGGGCCCCCAAAAGTACACGAAATATCTCGATCAGGTGAGCAAGGAGTACAGCCACGTCCCGCAGGAGGCGTTCCTCCGCGCACGCCGCGAGATCATCGGGAAGCTCTTGGCGCGCCGGCAGATCTTCCTCACCCCTCTCGGACGCCAGTGGGAGGGCCCCGCCCGGGATAATCTCGCCGGTGAGCTCGAGCGGATCGAGACGCGGCTGGCCGCGCTGCACGATGAGAGGTCGGCGGAGGAAGCCGCACCGCTCCCCCGCGGCGAGGAGAGGCCGCTCTCCCCCGAGGAGTACGCGAAGCTTCGGCAGGGCAATGAGCGGGTAGTGGAGGAGATCGCCTCCCCTGACAGCCTGCCGCCCGCTGCCAAGAAAGAGTCGGACAGATCATCGCTGGAAACCATCCCCGATGATTCCGAGCCGGGCAGCCCTCCCCGCACGCTGACGACCGAGAAGAAGAAGATGGCTGAGCGGGAGGAGATCGCGCGGAAGATGCAGGAACGTATGGCGCGGCGCCAGCGCGGCCTGCCGGGCGAGAGTATCGCCACCCCACCGTCCCCGGTCGCCTCCCCGCCGTCCGCCCCGTCGCAGGCAAGCCCACCATCGGCACCCACGCCCGAGTGGCATGACGATGACGATTCGGCCCGTGCCGGCTTCGAACGCGAACCCGACTACTAAATCCGCTGGAGAGACACGTGTGGGGGAGCACCACGGTGCTCCCCCACAACTATGACGGTTTAGTACATGCCGCCCATGTCGTCGCCACCGGCTGCCGGTGCGGCAGGCTCAGGCTTGTCTGCGACAACAGCCTCGGTGGTGAGGAACAGGGAGGCGATGGAGGCCGCGTTCTGCAGGGCAGAGCGGGTCACCTTCACCGGGTCGTTCACGCCGGCTGCGAGGAGATCCTCGTAGACGCCCGTGGCTGCGTTGAGGCCGACACCCTTGGCAGAGTTGGCGACCTTCTCAGCGACGACGCCGCCTTCGAGGCCCGCGTTGATGGCGATCTGCTTGAGCGGTGCGGAGACGGCGGAAGCGACAATCGCCGCGCCCGTCGCTTCGTCGCCCTCGAGGCCGAGGCCGTCGATGACGTCCTTGGCGGCCTGGATGAGTGCAACGCCGCCACCGGGGACGATGCCCTCTTCGACAGCGGCCTTCGCATTGCGGACAGCGTCCTCGATGCGGTGCTTGCGCTCCTTGAGCTCAACCTCGGTCGCTGCGCCAGCCTTGATGACAGCAACGCCGCCAGCAAGCTTGGCGAGACGCTCCTGGAGCTTCTCGCGATCGTAGTCGGAGGTCGAGTTCTCGATCTCACCCTTGATCTGGTTGACGCGGCCCTCGATGGCTTCGGTGGTGCCGGCGCCTTCGACGATGGTGGTCTCGTCCTTGGTCATGACGATCTTGCGGGCCTGGCCGAGCAGGTCGAGATCGGCGTTCTCCAGCTTGAGGCCGACGGTCTCGGAGATGACCTGGCCGCCGGTGAGGATCGCGATGTCCTGGAGCATGGCCTTGCGGCGGTCGCCGAAGCCCGGTGCCTTGACGGCTGCGGACTTGAAGGTGCCGCGGATCTTGTTGACGACGAGCGTAGCAAGCGCTTCGCCTTCGATGTCTTCCGAGATGATGACGAGGGGCTTGCCGGTCTGCATGACCTTCTCGAGGAGGGGCAGCAGGTCCTTGACGTTCGAGATCTTCGACTCGACGAGGAGGACGTAGGAGTCTTCGAGGACGACTTCCTGGCGCTCTGCGTCGGTGACGAAGTAGGGGGACAGGTAGCCCTTGTCGAAGCGCATGCCCTCGGTCAGCTCGAGCTCGAGGCCGAAGGTGTTGGACTCCTCAACGGTGACCACGCCTTCCTTGCCGACCTTGTCGAGTGCTTCGGCGATGAGCTCGCCGATAACGGAGTCGCCGGCGGAGATAGCGGCAGTCGCTGCGATCTCTTCCTTCGTCTCGATCTCCTTGGCGTCTGCGAGGAGACGCTCGGTGATGGCTGCGACGGCCACGTCGATGCCCTTCTTGAGGGCGATCGGGTTGGCGCCTGCGGCGACGTTGCGGAGACCTTCACGGACGAGTGCCTGTGCCAGGACGGTCGCCGTCGTGGTGCCGTCACCCGCGATGTCGTCGGTCTTCTTCGCAACTTCCTTGACAAGCTCGGCGCCGATGCGCTCGTAGGGATCCTCGAGCTCGATCTCCTTGGCGATGGACACACCATCGTTGGTGATCGTGGGGGCGCCCCACTTCTTGTCGAGAACAACGTTGCGGCCCTTGGGGCCAAGCGTTACCTTGACGGTGTCTGCGAGGATGTTGAGTCCGCGCTCCATACTGCGACGAGCATCCTCGTTGAAAGCAATGGTTTTAGCCATAGCGGTGATAAACCTCCACTGGTGCGACCGACGCCCGCGACGGACGATCACTCCGGACCGGACTTTCCGGACCGTCATGACCTCATCGGTCGAAATTCTGTCACTCTCGCATGGAGAGTGCTAATTAGATTCTGGCACTCTCACCGTGCGAGTGCAAGGTGGAACGGAAGTTCATGCTGTCAGCGAATGACGATGAGGATGTCCGCCCCGCCGGTCATGGCGGCGTTCTCTGCCCAGAAGTTGATGTTGAGAGTCTGGGCCAGGTGCTGCGCGGTCGCATACAGCTCTGGGGAGGAGAAATAGATCGCGCTATACGTGGGTGTCGTGGAGGCGAAATCGGCGGAGGCGATGGCCGTGTAGCCGGCGACGAGGAGCGTCGATTCGGTCGGATCCGTGCCGCCGGCGACGCCCGTGCCGTTCATGAGGTCGATGCTCGCGTTATACTCCACGCCGTCGACGGGAGGCAGCGTCTCGATCGCCGGCTCTTCGGTTGTCTCGACCGGTTCGCTTGTCTCGGCCGGTTCTGTCGTCTCGACGCCGTCCGTCGAGCCCGGATCGTCTGTCACGTCCGATGATGTCTCCTCATCGGCAGCACCCGTGGGAGATTCGCCTGCACTCGTCGAGGTCGTCTCCGCCATGAAGGGATTCGTCATGCCGTCCTGGCTCATGAGCTCGACCACTCCCCATCCCGCCAGCGGCGCGAAGACGAGCGCCGCGAGGAGTGGAGCGAGGACGACGGACCAGTGCCGGCGCCGACGGTGCGAGCCTCGTAGGCCGCGTTCGTCGGCCAGCTCATCGAATTCATCCCTGGGATACTGCTCCACGAGCATCACTTTAGCCTGTCAGCTGGCGGAGTGGGCACTTGTCGTTCCGCGTTCCGCCGCTCGCGCTTCCCGCAGGCGCCTCAGACGGCCCACGGTGACGGGCTTCGCGTAGATAGCGGCCGTGTCATCGAGGAGCCGATTGAGACGGATATGGTATTTCGTCGTCGACCATCCCAGCGTCTGCCGGATCGCCTCGGCCTTTGTCGGGAAACGATCCTGCCACGTGTCTTCCAGCTCGAGGACCAGCAGGTCTTCGTCGCTCAGGTCAGCCATGTCAACTCCACCGAACCATCGTAACCTGGTCCCATGGTGAAACCGATTGCAGAGCTCATGGCACCCGACTGGGCGGAGGCCATGGCCCCCGTGGAGGACAATATCCATGCCATGGGAGAGTTCCTGCGCGCCGAGTCGGCGGCGGGCCGAGACTTTCTCCCTGCGGGAGAGAGGATCCTGCGTGCTTTCTCGACTCCCATGGCCGATGTTCGGGTGATCATCGTCGGCCAGGATCCGTATCCGACCCCGGGGCATGCGGTTGGGCTGTCGTTCTCCGTCGCTCCGGACGTCCGCCCGCTCCCGCGGTCCCTCGTGAATATCTACAGGGAACTGTCCGATGATCTCGGCATTCCGCCCGCCCGGACGGGCGATCTCAGTGCCTGGCAGGAGGAGGGCGTCCTCCTGCTCAACCGTGTTCTCACCGTTCGGCCGGGGGCGGCCGCCTCTCATCGCGGGCTCGGGTGGGAGGAGATCACCTCCCATGCCATCTCCCAGCTCTCCGCCAGGGGCGGCCCCCTCGTCGCGATCCTCTGGGGCAGGCAGGCGCAGGAGCTTGCACCGCTTTTCGATGCGCCGATCATCGCCTCGGCACACCCTTCTCCCCTGTCGGCATCACGCGGATTCTTCGGGTCGCGGCCGTTCAGCACGGCCAACACACTTCTAGAAGAGCAGGGCGCACCTCCGATCGATTGGCGCGTTGAGCGTTAGGGGCTCTCACTCACGATGATCGTGCCCTTCGCGCCGCGTTCCGCCTCGGACATGATGTGGTTGACGAGGGTGTACGTGCCCGCTTCCGGGAAGACGAGTTCGACGAATCCTCCCTCGGCCGGCATGAGGCCCAGCGCCTGGGAGCCGCCCGTCTGCGATTGCGGTCCGAGCAGATAGTCGCCCTCTTTCCAGACCGTGTCGAACTGGCCTCCCACGATGTGGAAGCTCGTCGACACATTGGGGCCCGCGTCAACGACCCAGAAGCGGACGCGTTCCCCGACAGCGACCTCGATGGGCCGGTGCACATACTGGTTCGGATATCCGTTGTAGTGCGCCGTGTCGTGATCGCCGTCCGCGATCTTCTCGGAGTCCGCGACCTCCCCGGGAGGCCCGTAGTAGGACTCGCCGTGGACCATGACGAACTCGTGATCCACGTCGGGCAGATCGGCGGGCTCGATGATGACCGCGCCGTACATGCCGTTGGCGATATGAAGGGACATGGGGGCTGTCGAGCAGTGGTACATCCACGCTCCCGCGCGCTCTGCCGTGAACGTGTAGGTGAGCTCTTCCCCGGGCTCGATCGTCCTCATGGGTCGATCGGGCGCGAGGGCGCCCGCATGGAAGTCGATGGAGTGCCCCATCGTCCCATCGTTCACGAGGGTGACGATGAACGTGTCTCCCACCTGCCCGTGAAGAGTCGGTCCCGGCATGGTCTCGTTGAACAGCCACAGGCTCTGGGTCAGTCCCGGGGCCACTTCCTTCTCCATCTCGCTCACCCTCAGGGTCACGCGGTGCTCCGTCACCCCCGTGTCCCGCGCCAGGCGCGGATCCACATACCGATCGGGATCCATGTTCCCGGCAAGGTCGAAGTCACTCTCGGGGGTCGCATGGTCGCCCGCGTGTGGAGATGCTTCTGGCGAGGGGCCTCCCTCGACGTCGATGGTCAGCGTCATCCCCATCTGCCGGTGGCCTGCGATCGAGCACCATCCGTCAACCGCTCCCCCGATGATTCCGGCCTCGAAGACCATCGTGTCGCCGGGTGCGATCCTGCCCGAACTCGCACCCGTGTCAAGAACAAGATCGTGGGACTGTCCGTCGCTGTTCGTCAGGATGATCGTCAGCTCGTTGCCGGCAGGAACCGTCACTCGATCCGGCACGAACCTCATGTCGACCATGGTCACGTCCACCTCGGTCGTCTCGCCCGACGGCGCGACGGTCTGCGCGGCGGGACGCACGATTCCGGACGACACCGGATCGGCCGCTACCGCACCGACGACGAGCAGTGCCACGGCGCCGACAGAGACGAGGACGGAACCCCGCCGTGCAGGGACGGGCACGATGTTCCCCTCCCCGTCGATCAGCGGTGGCGGCGCCTGGTCGAGCTGGGACGATGAGACCGGCAGGGTCGCCCACACCAGGCATGCCACGGTCGCGAGGACGGAGACAAGAGCGGCAAGGGACGTGACGACAAGGACGAGGCTCGCGCTGGCTAGGACGTAGAGAGCAAGGCAAGCGTTGGGGACGACGAGCCGCCACACGTGGCCGCTGTCCGTCCGCGCCTGGCGGACCCGGACATGCTTGGGGCCGCCCCCTATCACCACCGGCAGGAGATAGCTCAGCGCACCCACGACGATCTGGGCGACGCCCCCACCGAGCAGCGGGAGCGTCACGGCACCGAGGTTTCCGATCACGCCAGCCGGCTGGTCGACGATCAGGCGGATGCCGAGGGAGGAGATCGTCAGCAGCAGCCAGGCCACCCCGCACGCCACTGACAGGGGCGCGAAGCTCCCCCTCGCCATCCGCCACGTCGCCCGCGCGAGCGGGGCAAGCATGGCGATGGCGGAGACGACGAACACCAGGTAGCCGATGCCCGACATCGCGCCACCGGCGGGTGTGAGCATGAGAAGGAGGCTGCCCAGCGCCGCGAGGATGCTGGCGCCGACAAGGAGCGGGAGGTAGCGGCGGGCCGCCGTCTCAGCACCTGGGGGCAGTTTGGCGCGCACGATCGTGGGCCATAGCGTCAGGAGCGTGCCGACGATGGGGATACCGACCCAGGCGAGAACGTTGAGGGCGACGTGCGCTCCGCGGATGGCGATGGCGGCCTCGGGGGACCACGAGTCGAGCGATAAGAGGTAGCCGAGGGCAATCCCCGGAATGAAGAGCACGGCTGCCGACAGGTAGGCATGGACCGTCACCTCGAACCGTGCCGGCAGAGCATGCCGGAGCTGCCGCCAGAGCCTGGCCGCGTGGACGAGGATCGCCAGCCCCACCGTCACTGAGCCGGCAAGGGTCACTGCACCGATATCGGAGATCATGCCCGCGCCGAGAACGAGGACACCGCAGTTCATGAGCACGAGAACGGCGATTTCGCCGCGCCTGTGCGCCGCGGTGCGAGAGCGCAGGACCGTTGTCGCGAAATGGTTCGTCCAGATGAGGAGAGCGTTCGTCACGACTCCGAGGGTGAACGTGTGCACCATGAGCCAGGTGGCCTCGGGAATGAAGCGGTGTGCGGTCACGGCGGCGGCCGCCGCAATCATCCACACGAAGACGAGTGCTGAAACGCTCTTGTGCCATGCCGAGCGGGTACCGATCATTGTGACTCCGTCGTGTTGGTGCCGGCCGACTGGCGTCCGGGAGTGGTGTTGACGCGCGCACGTGCGGAACCGGCCGCGACGAGAACGAAGATGAGCTGCGCGACGATGAGGACAGTGCCGCCGATCTGCCACATCACGTCCAGCCCTCGAATATCTGCGAGAACGCGGACGAGCAGGCCGCCGTTGACCAGCACTGTCGGCACCCAGAAAGCTGACCGGTAGGGCAGCGGCTTCCCGATAACGGCGGGCAGGATGATCGGAGCATGAGCCATGATCATCGACAGCGTGAATCCGATCGTCACCGCGTGGACGACCGTGTCGTAGACGGGAGAGACGGACAGGCGCCCGCCGAGCACGAGGGCGAGGCCCGCCGCACCGAGCCATGCTGTCGCCGCGAGCATGTTCGCAGCCGCGTAGCGGACCAATCCTGTCCCCGAGACCGTGGTCCGGGCGATGTCGAAGCGTGCCAGCCAGGCCGCGTGCCCGAGCAGGATCAGCCCGAACACCTCATCCCCGCGCCCCGCGGCAAGGACGATGGCAGCCCCGAGGACGAGGGCCAGTGCGAGGAGCCAGGCGACGATCTCGGCATGCTGCGGGAGAGCGAAGGCCGCCAGCTCGACACGTTCGCCGACGATCGTCAAGACGAGGAAGGCCGTGAGCCACGGGATGACTGCGGGGGTCGGGACTCCGGCCCACCAGAGAGTGGCGGCTCCCATGCCGGCGAGGGAGCCCAGGATCTGGATCGAGAGGGCGATCGTCAGCCCCCGATTGGAGAGTTTGGCATAGACAATGACGAGAAGGAGCATGCCGAGCGTGTGGAGAACGTGTGCGACGGGAGGGAGGACGAGAAGCAGGATGCCGCCGATTCCCAGCGCGGCAGGGGACAGCATCGCCCAGCGCTCTCGCAGCGCGATCGCACGCTCAAGGGAGATGAGTGTTCCGAGGAAGCCGAGGGTCATCGCTTGAGCATGCGCGGAAGAGTCGGCTGGCGGGAGAGAAGGCCACACGCCGAGGAGGCTCAGCGCAAGGCTCAGCCCGAGGAGGAGGCTGGCGCCGCCCAGAAAGAGCAGAGACCACCTCACCCAGCCGCCACGACGCCCAACCCCACCTTTATTCACGGTACTAACCGTACTAAATAGGTGGGCGGTAGACCAGCTAGGGAGTCTTCAGTGTGACCCTGCAGGCATGGGGTTCTGCGAACGGCTCAACCCACGCCTTTGCACCCGGGGCCGCCTCCCCGAGCACTCGATCGAGCATGCCCTGGTGGATATCGCAGAGCCCGCGAGGAATGGCACGGTTCGACGTGAGGAGCGGGCATTGGGTCAGAGCCATGCACGTGCCTGTCCGCCCGGTCACCTGCGGCGCGAAACCCATGTCCGACATCAGTGTCGCGACACCATCCACGACGCCATTCTCGGTCGTGAAAGCTCCGCTCTCGAGAATGTCGCTCCCCCACGATTCACCCCACCGGTAACCATCGGCGCGAGCAGTCTCCTCCGGCAGGGAGTTGAGCGCTGAGGTGATGAGGCCGACGAGATGACGCGCAGGCGCTCCTCGGGCGCCAGCATTGGTGCGATACACCTTCCGCGGCCTGCCGCGCCCGGTCGCTTGGACCGTCGATGACGCGACCAATCCATGGCTCTCCAGGACGGCAAGATGCTCCCGCACGGTGTTGGGATGGGACTCGAGACTCTCGGCGAGCTCGACCACCGTGACCGCTCGTCCCAGATCGGCCAGGAGATCGAGAAGCCTGCGCTGTTGCCTTGTCAGCGGAGTGGCCTCGTTCAGCGCCTCCGCCATCGGCCGGGGACCTCCGGCCGGAGTCGGAATCATGGTACCCTCCCTCAATAGTCACGGATCTTTCCTGAGGTTAGCATGCACTTCTGTGGCAACTATCCGCCGAATGGCCCAGATAGGGGCAGTTATGATCGTTGATGGAAAATGATCAGCATTCGCGAGCTTAGCTAAGGAGCGTCAATGCCTGAAGGGCACACCGTTCATCGCCTCGCCGGAGCCCTGACGGAGCTGTTCTCGGGCCAGCGGCCCGCCGTCACGTCACCCCAGGGCAGGTTCTCCCAGGGAGCCGAACGTTTGACCGGGCGCGTGGCACTCCCCGCCCATGCCTGGGGGAAACACTTCTTCATGCCGTTCTCGCACGACCCGGCCCCCGTCAGCCTGGGCGATGATGGTCCGGACTGGCTGCACGTCCATCTCGGCCTCTACGGCTCATGGTCTTTCGCTGGAGATCGGCACTTCGTCGCTGAGGACACCATCGGAGCCCCCAGGAGACGGATCGGCGAGAGGGAAAGCCTCGGCGGAGTATCCGATGAGTGGGAACCACCGGAACCCCGAGACACGGTGCGCGTTCGTCTCGCCCACGAGCACGGGATCGCCGACCTGACGGGCCCCAATCAGTGCCAAGTCCTCACCGGGAGCGACGTGCGCTCCATCGTCTCCAGGCTGGGGCCCGATCCGATCCGCAACGATCCCGGTGACCGCGAGCGCTTCACGAGTCTCGTGCGCCGGCGCAGGGTTCCTGTGGGACAGCTGGTCCTCGATCAGGCTGTCGCCGCTGGGCCGGGGAACATCTATCGCGCTGACTGCCTGTGGCGCGTCGGCATCCACCCGCTGCGCCCCGGCAATCGGGTCTCGGAGGCACGTCTCGGCCTGCTGTGGGACGATCTGGTCGTCGCCATGAGGGAGGGCGTCCGGGACGGCTTCATCCAGACGAACCCGCTCGAGTTCTCACCATCGGATCCTGCTGATGAGAATGACCGAAGATTCGCGGTCTATCATCGCACCGGCAGGCCGTGCTGGCGCTGTGGAACCCCTGTCGCCGACAGCATGCTGGCCGGGCGCAGGCTCTTCTGGTGTCCGGGATGTCAGCACTGATCGGCGAAGAATCTACCGAGGCACGAGTCTGAGGACGGGTGCGGGAATCGCGCTAGGACTTGACGAGGCGGGTGATCGCGGCCATGGCTTCGGCAATCTTGTCGTCTGCGACCTGCCCGCCGGACTGGGCCGCGTCCATGACGCAGTGGCTGAGGTGATCGTTGAGGAGTGAGAGCCCGACATTCTCGAGCGCACTCGTGAGGGCCGCTATCTGGGTGAGAATGTCGATGCAGTACTCGCCCTCGTCGACCATGCGGTGGATGCCCCTGGCCTGACCTTCGATTCGCCGCAGCCTGGCGAGATACTTCGCCTTGTTGTCGTGATATCCGTGATGATGCTCGGACTGGCAGCAGTCACCGGCGGTCTCGTCGATCATGAGTGCATCCCTTCGATTGCCGTTGAGCGGAATCCCCTCAGCCGCAGCGAGTTGGAGACGACAAAGACGGAGGAGAAGGCCATGGCGGCGCCTGCCAGCATCGGGTTGAGCATGCCGAGGGCGGCCAGGGGAATGGCGGCCGTGTTGTAGGCGAAGGCCCAGAACAGGTTGCCCTTGATGGTGCGGAGGGTTCTCCGCGAGAGCCGGATTGCGTCTGCCGCACTGCGGAGATCGCCTCGGATCAGGGCGATGTCGGCTGCTTCGAGGGCGACATCGGTTCCCGTTCCCATGGCGAGACCCAGGTCGGCTTGCGCCAGGGCGGGGGCGTCGTTGACGCCATCACCCACCATGGCAACGACCTTCCCCTCGGCCTGGAGCCGCGTGACGACGTCGACCTTGTCCTGCGGGAGGACGTCGGAGATCACGCGGTCGATGCCGACCGCTCCTGCGATGGTCCGTGCGACACGCTCATGGTCACCTGTCAGCAGGATGGTGTCGAGGCCGAGCTTCTCGAACTGTCGCACCGCTTCCGCAGAGGTAGGTTTCACCTGGTCGGCGACGGCGAGAACTCCCCGCGCCTGGCCCTCCCAGGCGACGACGACAGCTGTCTGACCGTCCTCTTGCGCCTGCCGGAACGGCACCTCCAGGTCTCCCAGAGTCACGCCGTGGCGTTCGAGGAGGGACGGCTTGCCGACGAGGACGCCGACGCCGTCGACGGTGCCGGACACTCCGAAGCCCTCGTGATTGGCGAAGCCATCGACATCGGCCAGGTCGACTTCGCGGCCCGCCCCGTCGGCGATGGCGCGGGCGATGGGATGTTCCGAGGCGTTCTCGAGGCTTCCCGCGCGGCGCAGGAGCGTCTGCCGATCCGTGCCCGCCACCGTGACGCTTTCGAGTGACATGACGCCCGTCGTGACAGTGCCCGTCTTGTCGAGCACGATCGTATCCACGGTCCTCGTCTGCTCGAGGACTTCGGGGCCTTTGATGAGAATGCCGAGTTGGGCACCGCGCCCAGTCCCCACGAGGAGCGCTGTCGGGGTCGCAAGGCCCAGTGCGCAGGGGCAGGCGATGATGAGAACGGCGACAGCCGAGGTGAACGCCATGGTCACGCTGGCCCCCGAGATGAGCCAGGCACCGAGTGTGAGGAGGGAGATGAGGATGACGATCGGCACGAACACGGCGGAGATGCGATCAGCGAGACGCTGCACGTCGGATTTGCCGGTCTGTGCCTCCTCGACGAGTTTCGCCATCTGCGCCAGTTGCGTATCGGAACCGACGCGGGCCGCACGGACGACGATCCGGCCGCTGACGTTGACCGTCGCGCCCGTCACGCGATCACCCTCGGCCACATCGACGGGCACGGACTCGCCGGTCAGCATCGACGCGTCGACAGCGGAGCGTCCCGAGACGACGACACCGTCGGTCGCGATCTTCTCCCCGGGTCTGACGACGAACTCGTCTCCGACCGTCAGCTGTGAGATCGGCAGGCGGGTCTCGACCCCGTCCCGGAGGACGGAGACGTCTTTCGCTCCCATCTCCATCAGCGCCCTCATCGCGGATCCCGCCTCGCGCTTGGAACGCTTCTCGAAATAGCGGCCCAGGAGGACGAACATCGTGACGCCGGCGGCAACCTCGAGATAGATGTTGCCCTCCCCGGAGGACTGGCTCGGGGTCAGGTGGAACCCGTGGGTCATGCCCGGGTGGCCCGCGGTGCCCAAGAACAGCGCGTAGAGCGACCACAGGAACGCCGACAGTGTTCCGAGGGAGATGAGGGTATCCATCGTCGTCGCGCCGTGGCGGAGGTTCGACCACGCTGCGCGATGGAAGGGGAAGGCGGCCCAGACCACGACGGGGGCAGTGAGCGTGAGGCTCAACCACTGCCAGTAGTCGAACTGGAACGCCGGGACCATCGATAGGACGATGACCGGCACGGAGAGCACGACGGCACCGATCACTCGCTGCCGCAGAGTCTCGAGCTCACGGTCAGGCGCCTCTCCGTCCTCGACGATGCTTGGCGCTTCAGGCAGCACTGCCGAATATCCCGCGGCCTCCACCTGCTCGATCAGGCGTGCCGTGTCGTAGCCTTCCGGGATCTCGACACGTGCCTTCTCTGTCGCGTAGTTGACGGTGGCAGAGACGCCGTCGAGCTTGTTGAGCTTCTTCTCGACCCGCGCCGCGCACGAGGCGCACGTCATGCCGCCGATCGTCAGCTCGAGCCATCCCGTGGGACGCTGTTTGACCGCCGCCGAGTATCCTGCCGATTCGACCTGGTTCACGAGGATCTCCGGGTCGTAGCCCTCCGGCACCTCGACGCGCGCGGTCTCCGTCGCGAAGTTGACGGTGGCGGAAACGCCCTCGAGCCTGTTGAGCTTCTTCTCGACCCGCGCCACGCACGAGGCGCACGTCATGCCGCCGATGGTGAGCTCGACGGTGTCGATCAGTGGTGTCGTCATGCGTTCCTCGGTTCTTGACTTGACAGTTGGTTCTCGGCGGGGCGGTCAGGCTAGGCGCGGACAGCCTCGTAGCCGGCCTCGTCGACCGCTGCGATGACATCAGCGTCATCGATATCCCTGCTCGCTGTGACGGAGAGAATCCCGGTCACGTGGGACACGGCGACGCTCTCGACGCCCTCGATTGCGGAGACTTCTTCCGATACGTGGCGCTCGCAGTTGCCGCATGTCATGCCGGTCACGGTGAATTCTGTTGTTGCCATGGTGTTCCCTCCCCTGCCCTCACGGGCTCGTCCGATACCCCCGTGGGGTATATGAGACTTCACACTATACCCCTAGGGGGTATAACGCCATAGGACATATGTCCTATCCCACCGGTGGACCGGTGGGCAATATCCCCGCGCCGTGCACTAAAGTTGCGATCGTCCGTCACACAAGGAGGACGCGTGTCCGAAAACATTGAATTAGATCAGTACGGGGATACGGATGCGGAACTCCGCGCCGATGTCCGCCGGCTTGCCACCATGCTTGGCAGGATTCTCGCCGAACAGAAGGGTGAGGATCTTCTCGACCAGGTCGAGCGCATTCGCCAGCTCGCGAAGGAGGCCCAGCAGTCCGATAATCGGATCGAGGTCTTCTCCCGCATGGCGGAAGAGCTTCGCGATGTTCCGATGGAGCGGGTCACGGATCTTGTCCGTGCCTTCACCCTGTACTTCCAGCTCGCCAACACGGCAGAGCAGAACCAGCGTGCCCGCGCCCGCAACAATCGTCCCGAGCAGGAGGATTGGATCCAGCGCGCCGTCGCCCGCATCACCGATTCTCTCGGAACCGACGAGCTTGCACGGATCGCCAACAAGCTCGACATCCGTCTCGTCTTCACCGCTCATCCGACCGAGGCCTCACGGCGCGCAGTCCTCGCGAAGCTGCGTCGACTCTTCGATGTTCTCTCCGAGGACACCGTCGAGGGGACGGCTGCTCGCCGCAGGCAGGACAGGCGCCTCGCCGAGATCATCGAGCTGCTGTGGCAGACGGATGAGCTGCGCCGCACCGCTCCGACCCCGGTCGACGAGGCGCGCAACCTCCTCTACTACCTGAAGTCCCTCTACACGGATGCTCTTCCCGGGACTGTCGCTCTCCTCGCGGCCGAGCTCGACGCTGCCGGCGTGGAGCTGGACTCGTCGAGCGAGCCTCTTCAGCTGTTCTCGTGGATCGGCGGGGACCGCGACGGCAACCCGTTCGTCACCCCCGAGGTGACGGCTGAGATCCTGCGCATGCAGGCGAACGAGGCGATCACTGTCGCCCTCGAGAAGCTCGAATACGCGTCGCAGGTCCTCTCCGTGTCGACGAAGCTCGTCAAGCCCGACGAGAGGCTGGCCGCTTCGATCGCGGCTGACCTCAAGGCTCTTCCCCGCTTCCCGGGCTTCGTGCACGAGCTCTTCCAGGACGAGCCGTTCCGCCTCAAGGTGGAGCTCATGAAGGGCAAGTTCCTCAACACACGCTCCCGCATCAACGAAGGAACCCCGCACGTTCCCGGGTCCGACTACGCGTGCACGAACGAGATCCGTGACGACCTCGAGATCATCATCGACGCTCTCGAGCGGACGAAGTCGGAGCGCGTCATCACCGGCCTGGCAGGGGACGTGCGCCGCACCCTCGGCGGTATCGGGCTCACGCTTGCCGCGATCGACGTCCGCGAACATTCGGCGAAGCATCACGAGCTTCTCAGCCAGCTCTTCGATCGTCTCGGCGAACACGGGACGCCGTATGCGGACATGTCGGTGGAGGAGCGCACCGAGGTGCTCTCCCGCGAGCTCGCGTCAAAGAGGCCCTTGGCCGGCCCAGGCCTGGCCCACGGCACCATGGATATTCCCGAAGCCCAGCAGCGCACGTATGACACGTTCGCCGAGATCGCACGCGCCCAGAACATCTATGGCCCCGACGTGGCCGAAACATACATCGTCTCGATGACGCACGGCGCGCACGATATTCTCGCCGCCGCCGTGATCGCCCGCGAAGCCGGCCTCATCGAGATCCCGAGCGAGTCATCTCGAGGCCATGCGGCGATCGGGTTCGTACCCCTGCTCGAGGAGGTCCAGGAGCTGCGGATCGCGGACACGATCCTCGATACCCTGTTCTCCGATCCCTCCTATCGCGAGATCGTTCGCATGAGGGGGAATCTTCAGGAGGTCATGCTCGGCTACTCGGATTCCAACAAGGATTCGGGTGTCCTCACGTCGCAGTGGGAGATCCATCAGGCACAGCGCCGCCTGCGCGATGTGTGCGCCAAGCACGGCATCGACCTGCGGCTCTTCCACGGCCGCGGCGGATCTGTCGGCCGCGGCGGCGGCCCCACCTACGATTCGATCCTGTCCCAGCCATATGGTGTGCTCGATGGGGAGATGAAGTTCACCGAGCAGGGTGAGGTCATCTCCGACAAGTACCTTCATCCCGAACTGGCTCGAGAGAACCTTGAGCTGACTGTCGCGGCAGTCATGGAGGCCTCCTCCCTGCACCGTGCAGCACGTGCACCCCACGACGTTCAGGTTTCGCGCGACCGGCTCATGGAATACATGTCGGAGGCCGCTTTCCGACGCTACCGCCAGCTCATCGACGACCCGGACCTGCCGGAGTATTTCGTGACCACCACCCCGGTGGAACAGCTCGGCATGCTCAACATCGGTTCGCGGCCCTCCAAGAGGACGACCGCGGATTCGGGGATCGATGGTCTGCGTGCCATCCCCTGGGTGTTCGGGTGGACGCAGTCGCGCCAGATCGTTCCCGGCTGGTTCGGTGTCGGCACCGCACTTCGAGCGGCACGTCAGGCCGGGTATGGCGATGAGCTGAAGGATATGTACGAGGGCTGGCACTTCTTCCGTGCGGTCGTCTCGAACGTGGAGATGACGGCGAAGAAGACCGACCTGGGTATTGCCCAGCATTACGTGCGCTCGCTGGCGCCCGAGAGGCTGTGGCCGCTCTTCCATCTCATCCGGGAGGAGTTCGAGATCACTCTCGAGGAGATCGGCGCCCTCACGGGAGAGGAGCAGCTCCTCGAATCGAATCCTGTCCTCCGCCGGACGCTGGAAGTGCGCGACCAGTACCTCCATCCGATCAACTACATGCAGGTCAATCTCCTCACCCGCATCCGCCAACTCGATGACGGGGAAGCAAGCGAAGACCTCAAACGCGCCCTCCTGACCACGATCAATGGCATCGCGGCCGGGATGCGCAACACGGGCTAGGAACAGTCTCTCGTTCCCCGGCGGGTGATCCTGCCGGGGAACACCTGTCTCTGCCGGCTCCTGGGCACCTGCCGTTCGAATCTCCCGAGTGTCTTCCCTTCGGATTCGTCACAGTCGTTGCACACCGATCCGCCATGCAGTGCCTAGAGATTGCATGTACTATTTCAGTTGGCCACACCAGGAGTGAGGGGCGTCCTGAATGCGGGGACGCCCCTCATTTCTGTTCCTCGCGCTACGCGGTTTCCGAGTCTGCCGATTCCTCTGCTCCCGGATCCTCCTGCGTGGGCGACTGGGGACCTTCTCCCCAGCCCTCATCTGTCCCGTCGCCTGGCCCCGGCACCTGGCCCGGCCGCTGACCAGGCACACCGCCCTGCATTCCTCCCGGCCCCATGGCAGACCCGCCCTGTCCCGCGACAACCTCCGCGGCCTGCTGACCATCAACCGAGACGGTGTACGTCTCGCCAGTCACCATCCCGGGGACGGAGATGACAATATTCTGGCTGACCTGTGCAGCCTGGAAGCTGTCGAGTTCCGTGCCCTCAGCATCGGCGATCGTGATCGTGCTTCCGCTGGTGGCATTGACGTTGGCCGTGACCCAGCCCTGGGCGGAGTCTGCGGCGGGGGTCTGCGCCATGCCCGACGCACCCGCGGCGTACAGGGTTCCGCCGCTGATCGTGAACGTGCCGTCGACATCGATTGCACCATTCGCAGAATCGGTGGGGCCGTGAATGATGAGACTCCCGCCTGTCATCTCGGCGTTGCCGTTGGAGTCGAAGCCGTCACCTCCCGCATCGATCACCGTGTCTCCGCCGCCGATGTAGACGATGACATCGCCAGCCGAGGAGGTCACATCATCGCCGGTTGATCCGTTTATTCCATCATCGCTCGACGTGATGTCGATGGTCCCGTCGAGGATGGCAACCACCGTTCCTTCGAGACCCTCGTAGCTCTCGTCGATGGTGACCGTCGCCCCGTCGACCACGAGGTAGCCGTCAGCGTGGATTCCATCATCGGCTGCGCTGATCGTGACCGAGGTGTCGGCCATGAGAACTGTTTGAGCATTCGCCCCATCCTCCCCCGTGTCGATGACGATCTGGCCGCCTTGGATATCGATGTAGCCGACCGTCATATCGTCGGCATTGTCGGACTTCATCGCGTGCCCTCCCGACGTGATCGCGATATCGCCGCCCTTCACAACGAGATAGTCCTTGCCGCGGATGCCGTCGTCGACAGCATCGACAGTGATCGTTCCCGATTCGATGACAAGGCCGTCTTTCGACGCAATCGCGTCGTTGTAGAGGCCGGTGACGGACAGGGACCCGTTTCCGGTGATCGAGAGATCCGCGGAGCTGAACAGGGCAGCATTGGGGGCGTCGTCTGTTTCGTCGGAGTAGGCCGCGGAATCGGCGAGGACGTTCTCCGTCCCCTCGGCCAGGCTGATCGTCACCTCGTCCGCGGAGGTCACGGCAAGGGCCGGCCCGTCGACGGATTGGATTTCCACACCGTCGAGAATGATCCCGACCTTGTCCGTATCGGCCGCGGCGACAATCACTGTGCCATCGAACTCTCCACTCAGACGGTAGGTTCCAGCGGCGGTGATCGTCACGGATCCGACAGCCGCGCTGACGCTGCCATCCCCGCCGGTGACCGAGCTGCCGTCGAGAAGGAGGTCTGTCACATCATCCGAGAGGTCATCGACCGAATGCGCTTCCTTCACGGTGGCTCGAACCTCATCGAGGTTTGATCCCGAGAGCGTCGCGGCCTGCTCCGTACTCTGCTCGGTGCTCTGCTCCGTGCTCTGCTCGGTGCTCTGCTGTTCAGTGGCCGCCCCGCTGCTGTCGGAGCATGCGGAGAGCAGGGCCACGGTGCAGATCAGGGCTGTACAGGTGATGAGTCGGTTCATGAGATTGTGCTTTCTAACAGTCGAAGGGTGCGATGCCATTTTTCTGCCGGCAGGCCTGGCCTGGTCACAACCATTCCCACGCCGTACTTCGACATCGGAAGGGCGCGATAGCGGTGGCGATGAAGGATCAGATCGAGGCTGGTCAGTCGTGAACCAGCCTTCGTTTCGATGATCGACATGCCGTTCACGCGGGCACTGCCAGTGGCGGACGTCCAGGCGAGATCACTGTCGATCGTTGCTCTCGCCTCGTCGCCCGGCAGGAGGAGGGTGGTGCGCGCATAGCCAGTCTGCAGCACGGGTTCGAGCGTGTTGACCGCGCACCGAATCCCAGCGTTTTCGAGAGACGTCTCCACAAAACGCTGTGACGGCGGGCTGGTGATGGGCCCGCACAGCGGCTGGCGCACCTTGTGGGTGACTCCCCGCCCGTCCTTCCATTTCACTTCGAGGAACTCATCTCCTGCCTCGTAGCTCCGAGTTCTCACCTTGAACCTGCGTCTGCGGCAGAGCCCCGCCAAGTGGAATGCGTCGAGCTGGGGAGTGTCGCAGTAGAGGGAAGCGTACCTCGTCGAGCGGCATCCATCGACGTCGAGCACCCGAGCATCGGAGAGCTCCGCAAGGATCCCGGCGACATCTCCTTCTCGCACGAGATACTTGCGATCGACTCGACTGAGACGGGCGGCTGCACGGTTCAGATCATCGAGACTGATCCCGGGCAATGCTGCCGCCCAGTTGTCTGTCATGGTGCTCACGCCGCCGCCTCCACTGATTCGCGGCGGTGGACGGCAGTCTTGATGTGGACGCGAACCGTGGTCGAATCCTTGACGAGGTCGATTTCGTCGACTGTCATGTCCACAACCCGTCCACCGCAGAGAGACTCAACGTAGTCGCGGATCTCGCGAGGGCTCGTCATGGCGCGATCCAGAACGAGGCGTCGGCTCTCAACCGGGTACACGTGCCGCGAATCGATGATCGCGATCACGGCAAGGATGAGGCCGATGAGACCGATCTGGAGGGGCGAGATATCCGCGAGACCGGTGATCAGGCCGATGGCGAGAGCCGCGAAGTAGTAGGCGATCTCGCGATGGTTGAGCTCCTCGGAGCGGAGCCTGATGATCGACAGGACGCCGAACAGGCCGAGGCCGAGACCTGCCGCCACGTTGGAGGAGGCGAGAGTGTCCGCCACTGCCAGAACACCGACATTGACCGTCACGTACGCGAGCGCCATGTCCATGCGACGGTGCCGGGGGAAATAGAGTCCAAAGACGAGAATGCTGATGGCGAGAACATCAACGGCAATGGGAAGTGTCGCGGTCACGAGGGTGCTCCTTGGTTTCGGAATAATGCACTCTCATTGACCCACCGGAACCTGGGGAACTAAGTCTTCGCAGCTGGAGAATTCCTGGGGGCTGAGCGCCCCAGCATGCTCAGAAGCCGCCTTATCGCGCTGAACAGACCTCGACCAACGCTAGATGCACAGGTCAGGAACCCAGCGGATACGACGTCCGATCCCGCGCCGCCCCGCCGACGAACCGACATACCCACCGATTGTCATGATGTGCACAGGTCACGTCCAGCTTCCCGTGCTTTTCCGGGAGGCAAAAAGTCGCGGATACGAGAACAGAGCCCCGATCTCGCTTGTGGCGAATGTCGGGGCTCTGTGGAGCCGCCTGTCGGATTCGAACCGACGACCGTCCGCTTACAAGGCGGGTGCTCTACCAGCTGAGCTAAGGCGGCAACGTGCGGGTCAATTCTGCCAGACGAATGGTGGGCAAAGCCAACCCGCACTCTGTGATTCTTATTCCGTTGTTGCTTTCGGCTCGGCGAGTCCGAGCATGGCCGGGAAGTCGTTCGCCGCCCACGTGTTCGTCGGGCTGCCGTCGAGAAGGACTGTCGGGGTGCCCTGGTAGGTTGTCAGGAACTCCTGCGTCGTGGTCGACGCCCACTCCATGTCCGCTTCTTCCTCGATGGAGGAGGCGATGTCCTCGGGAACGCCGGCGTCACGCGCCGCAGCTTCGATGTTGCTCCAGTCGGGGATCGTCGAGGAGCGTCCGTTGAGGACAGCATCCGCGTCCTCGAAGACGTTCTTGTGGAAGGCGAGAAGATGCTCGGGCGAGTTGTCGGCAATGTACTTGAAGGCCGCCGCGCCCTTGGCGGAGAAATCGTTGCGCAGGATCGCGACGGGGTGGTAGACGAACTCAGCATCGCCGGTGGCGATGATGCCGTTGATGTCTCCGCCGTTCATCTGCTCGAGATCGTTGCAGTACGTGCACATGTAGTCGAAGTAGATGTCGACGCGGGGAGCATCGGCCGAGAGCTCGGCACCCTCGCCGACGACCGAGAAACCGGTGGTCACGTCAGTGCCGTCTTTGACGACGGGCTCGACCTGCACCGCGACAGGATCCCATTCCTGCCTGCCTGTCGCCGTGTCTTCGTCGTTTCCGTTGGCGATGATCGACCAGATCGCGACGCCGACGAGGACGATCGCGACGACGATGACGCCGATGGTGAGGAACTTGTTGCGCTTGGCGCGCTTCGCTTCTGCTTCTTGGAGCTTCTTGGCCTTGAGGCGGGCCGCTTCGCGGCGCTCCGCCTTCGTTGCATTCTGATTTGCCATGGTTGATCTTTCTTGACGTTTTGGTGTTGTGGGCGGGGTTGATCAGGGCCTCGGAGGGTCCCTCGATCCCACGCCGCAGTCAACACCCCAGGTGCGCCTGCGGGAATATCCCGAAAGGACCGGAACGGGCACCGGGCGAGCAAAGGGCCGCACCGTCATCAACCGGCCGAAGAGGGACGCTATCGCCTCACGGACCGCTACCGAGTTCCCGATCGCGCTGGCCGCAACAATGAGGCCGAGGCCGCCGATCTGCATTGCACTCGGACCGAGAGCCATACCGCTCGCACAGCCCGCGTCAGCATGGATCACACCCGCGTAGAGAAGGAACGAATGGGCTGCGTCCGTACACCGTGATCCGAGCACGAGCAGAGCCGCCGCAAGGGCTGGTACTGCGGCGGAGAGGACTCGGAGTCGCACGGTCACGAGCACAGTCTAGTTGAAAACGAAAGGGATGGAGAACGGGGTCCAGTCGGGTTCCCCGCCATTCGAGTAGATGGCGAGCGCGAGGGAGAGCAGCGCGGTTGCCAGCACCACCCAGAACAGCCGATATCCCGTGCTCGGCGCGATCGTCGCGAACAGAAGCCGCGTCGTCTCGCGCGAAGCACGGCTCGTGGGATAGACCCAGGCCACGAGTGTGCCGACAAGCGCACCCCCGAGCACGCACACGACATTGCTCATGAGGAGAATGTCGTGCAGGAACCATGACAGGGCCCCGCCGGTGACGAGCCCGGAACCCACCGCGGCGATAGTACGCGCCAGTCCCCCGAAGATCGAGAGCGGCAGGCGTCCGAGCACGCTCATCGACTCTCCCCGGAAACGCCCGCCCCGTTCGAGCCGAGCACGGATCAGTGCATCACGGGCCACACCCACGATCGAGGAGATGAGGGAGTAGGCGGCAAAGGCAAGAATCGAGTAGGCCGGCAGCACACCCGCCCAGGCGATGAAGACAGCCCACAGCATAAGAACGACAACGGGCCTGCGGGGAGCTGGCCTCAGCCAGTCCGGGAGCGGCGCCGGGTTCCGGGAGAAGCGCGGATCGAAGCGTGCCTGCGCGACAACCGCCGAGTCCTGGCGCGGATGGAAGACTGCGGACCCGGACGTGTCGTACGGGCTGGGCGTCTCGTACCTGTTTGTGGGTGCGGGGGCATAGTATCCGGGCGGCGCCATCGGCCTGGTCGGGGGGAATTGCGGAGGTTCCCCCTGGTCTGTGACGAGGTCCGTGACGTCCATGTCGCCCACCGGGGCGGGCACGGTATCAGCCGGTTCCGCATGACGGGGCCCGAGGATGAGGTAGTCCTCATCGACCTCGATGGAGCCATCGAGCATCCCGATCACCGTCGCCGGGTCAGGGCGCCTGTCCGGGCGGGGGTTGAGAGCCGCCTCCAGTGCGTACGCGACAACAGGATCGGCACCTGACAGGTCGCATTCACCGGTCAGGACCCGCCGCGTCACTTTCGGGCTGTGCCCCGTCCCGAACGGAGCATGTCCCGTCGCGGCATAGGCGAGCGTTGCGGCCCAGGACCACCAGTCGGCTGCCGCCGTGGGATCCTCTCCGTTGAGAACCTCGGGAGCGGCATATCCCGGCGTGTGCGCCAACAGGCCAGTTGCTGTCATGCGCGACTCCTCGGCGATCTGCGCGATGCCGAAGTCGATGAGGACGGGCCCCCGCTGGCTCATCATGACATTGGAGGGTTTGAGGTCTCGATGCAGGACGCCCTTGTCGTGGATTGCCTGCAGGGCCTCGGCAAGCTCCTTCGCAAGGTCTGCGAGATCTTTGCCGATGAAGACGCCGTGGTCTGACACGTCGACGGACAGGGTGGGTCCGTCGATCAGTTCGGTGACGATGAAAGCATCGTCCTCCTCCGTCTCGGCATCGATCACTTGGGCGACGTAGGGGCCGGTCACCTGCCGGAGCGTACGCACCTCTCGGCGCAGCCGGTCCCGAGCATTGGGGTCGGCTGAGATAGAGGGGTGGAGAAGCTTGAGCGCGACGGAGTTCCCGCCCCCATCAAGCGCCTTATACACCGTTGACATGCCACCGAAGCCGATCTTCTGAACCAGCTGGTAGCCGCCAATCTCGCTACGGTCTCGCACCCTGCCTACGGTACCTGAGTTTTTCCCGGACGCCCTGGTCCTACTCGCCCCGTTCGCTTGAAATGATCACTCGCTTACCGGCATGATTGAGGAGGTTGTGGAAGACATAGTGATGAACACCGATGTTCATCGTTCCCTTTCGCGGCCGTGTCAGTGTCGACTCGCGGCTCTGGCACCTTCACAACGGATCGTCCGGCACGTACCTGCCGGTGAAGGGACCAATCATGGCCACTGTTACGTTCAGCAAGGCAACGCGTCAATACCCGGGCAACGATAAGCCCGCCGTCGACGCTCTCGATCTATCCATTGAAGACGGCGAGTTCCTCGTTCTCGTCGGACCGTCGGGATGTGGGAAGTCAACATCTTTGCGCATGCTCGCAGGCCTCGAAGAGGTCGATGCTGGCCGCATCTACATCGGCGATAAGGACGTCACCGATGTCACCCCGAAAGACCGCGATATCGCCATGGTCTTCCAGAACTACGCCCTCTATCCCCACATGACGGTGGCCCAGAACATGGGCTTCGCGCTGAAGATCGCAGGCACGCCGAAGGAGGAGATCGCTAAGCGGGTGCAGGAGGCTGCAGAGATCCTCGACCTGGTGGACTACCTCGAGCGCAAGCCGAAGGCACTGTCGGGCGGCCAGCGTCAGCGCGTCGCCATGGGCCGCGCGATCGTCCGCCAGCCGCAGGTGTTCCTCATGGATGAGCCGCTGTCGAACCTGGATGCGAAGCTTCGTGTCCAGACCCGTACACAGATCGCCTCCCTGCAGCGCCGCCTCGGGATCACGACCGTCTACGTCACGCACGACCAGACGGAAGCCCTGACCATGGGCGACCGTATCGCCGTGCTGAAGGATGGCCTGCTCCAGCAGGTGGGTACTCCGCGCGACATGTTCGACACCCCTGCCAACCGCTTCGTGGCCGGTTTCATCGGCTCGCCCGCCATGAACATCGGTTCGTGGACGATCCAGGGCCGCCGCGCCACCTTCGGCGATGCATCAGTCGCCCTGCCCGATTCTGTCCTTGCCGGGATCACTCCCGACGATGATGGCAGGGTGATCGTCGGATTCCGTCCAGAGAACCTCGAACCGGCCACGGAAGGCTCGACCTCGACCATCCCCGTCAAGGTCACCCTCGTCGAAGAGCTCGGCTCGGACGCCTACATTTACGGCAAGATCGTCGGCTCGGAGCGGGAAGTCGAGAAGTTCGGCTCCGGCGACGGCTCCGACCAGGTCGTGGTCCGCATCCCACCCAATGCGGTACCGGCACCCGATTCTGTTGTCACCGTGCAGCTCAAGGACCACGGCGGCCACTTCTTCAGCCACTCGACCGGCAACGCGCTCGGCCGGTAGCCGGCGCGGCGCATCGCGCCCGGAGAGGTGAATGGTGGCCCTGCAGATCACCGCCGCGTCCGTCGAACCCGCACTGTTCGACTTGCCGTGGCACATACCGCTGGAGGAGTGGCCCGATGAGAACATCGCGGCCCTCCCCCGCGGCATCTCCCGCCATGTCGTGCGCTTCGCGCACCTTGGCGGGAAGGTGATCGCGATCAAGGAGATCGGGGAGTTCACCGCGCACCGCGAATATGAGCTGCTCCGGGATCTGGCGCGCCTCGAGGCTCCGGCGGTCACGCCCCTCGCAGTCGTCACGGGCCGGGCCGATGTGGAGGGTCAGCCGCTGCAGGCGGTCCTCGTGACGGAGCATCTTCCCTACTCGCTGCCCTACCGCGCAGCCTTCGGAACCTTCCTCAAGCCGGAGACTGCGGACAGGCTTATCGACGCACTCTCGATCCTCCTTGTGCGGCTTCATCTTCTCGGCTTCTATTGGGGCGACGTGTCCCTGTCGAACACGCTGTTCAGGCGTGATGCCGGTGAGTTCGCGGCCTACTTGGTCGATGCGGAGACGGGTGAGCTCAATGTTTCGCTCTCGGACGGCAAACGCACCTACGACATCGATGTGGCGCGAACCAATATCATCGGTGAGCTCATGGATCTTCAGGCGGGCGGGATGCTCGATGAGGATATTGATGTTGTCGCGTGGGGAGATCGGCTTGAGGAGCGGTACACGACGCTGTGGGGCGAGCTGACCCGGGTTGACTCTTTCGCCTCGAACGAACGGTGGAGGGTAGCGGAGCGGATCAACCGCCTCAACACATTGGGATTCGATGTCGGAGAGCTGTCCATGACGTCGAACACGTCCGGCTCATCGGTCTCGATCCAACCCAAGGTCGTCGATGCTGGTCACTATCATCGGCAGATCCTCCGCCTGACGGGGCTCGACGTCGAGGAGAATCAGGCCAGGCGGCTCCTCAACGATCTCGAATCCTATCGGGCGCTGACCGGCAGAGCCGGGCAGCCGCTCTCCGAGGTCGCGCACGAGTGGATGTCGCACGTGTTCGAACCCGCTGTCAACGCGATCCCCGTTCATCTGCGCGGACGCCTCCAGCCGGCAGAAATGTATCACGAGCTTCTCGAGCACCGCTGGTACATGTCGGAGAAGGCGGGTCACGACGTGTCCATGAACTACGCCGTCCGCTCCTATATCGACAACATTCTCATCTACCGTCCCGATGAGAAGGCACTCCTCGGAGCGATCATCGACCGGGACTGACGAGTGTGGCCCCTAACGGGGCCACACTCGTTGCCGCTTCGACCGTTATGCGGTCAGTTCCTCGATGAGGAGCTCAGCAATCTGGATCGTGTTCAAGGCCGCACCCTTGCGAAGGTTGTCGCCCACGACGAACATGGCGAGACCCTTGCCGTCGGGGACGGACTGGTCGACACGCAGGCGTCCCACGAGCGAGGGGTCCTGACCGGCCGCCTCGAGCGGGGTCGGAACGTCGACGAGCTTGACGCCGGGAGCCCCCTCGAGCAAGGACTTCGCCTGCTCGACGTCGATGCTGGACTCGAACTCGGCGTTGATGGAGAGGCCGTGGCCGGTGAAGACGGGGACGCGCACGCAGGTGCCCGCCACGGCAAGCTCAGGAATGTCGAGAATCTTGCGGGATTCGAAGCGAAGCTTCTGCTCCTCGTCCGTTTCGTTGCTGGCATCGTCGACGAGGCTGCCCGCGAGCGCAACCACGTTGAACGCGATGGGTGCAACGTATGTCTTCGGGGCGGGAAGCTCGACGGCTGAGCCGTCTGTCGCGAGAGCTGCCAGATCCTGGCTCACTCCGGCCGTGACCTGTCCGGCAAGCTCCTGGACTCCGGCAAGGCCGGAACCGGAAACGGCCTGATAGGAGGAGACGATGAGGCGGCGCAGGCCTGCCGCATCATGGAGGGGCTTCAGCACCGGCATCGCCGCCATCGTCGTGCAGTTCGGGTTCGCGATGATGCCCTTGGGGCGATTCTTCAACGCTCCCGGATTCACTTCGGACACGACGAGGGGAACATCGGGATCCTTCCGCCATGCCGAGCTGTTATCGACGACGACTGCTCCCGCGGCCGCGAACTTCGGGGCATATTCCTTCGATGTTGCGCCGCCGGCGGAGAAGAGTGCGATGTCGATGCCGGAGAGGTCTGCCGTGGCAACGTCTTCGACAACAACCGTCTCACCGTTGAAGGTGAGTTCTTTGCCTGCGGAGCGTGCGGATGCGAAGAAGCGGACTGTGCCCACCTTCGTGCCGCGCTCTTCGAGGAGGGCACGCATGACGTGACCGACCTGCCCTGTGGCGCCAACTACTGCGAGAGTGATACTCATCGTCCTGTCCCTCCGTAAACAACTGCCTGCGTGTCTTCAGCATCCAGGTCGAATGCGGTGTGGACGGCACGCACAGCCTTATCGAGTTCATCGATGCGAACCACGACAGAGATGCGGATCTCGGACGTGGAAATCATGTCGATGTTGATCCCGGCCTCTGCCAGCGCCCCGAAGAGTTTCGCGGACACACCCGGGTGGGACCTCATGCCGGCCCCGATGAGGGAGAGTTTGCCGACCTTCTCGTTGAAGGTGACCTCCCTGTACTGCAGCTCCTCTTTCATGTCCTCGATGGCTTTGAGCGCAACCGCGGCACTGTCGTGAGGAAGCGTGAACGAGATATCGGTCTTGTCGGGTTCGGAGGCTGCGACGTTCTGCACGATCATGTCGATGTTGGCACCGACCTCCGCGACCTTGCCGAACACCTTCGCGGCCTTGCCCGGAATGTCAGGAACACCGAGGATGGAGAGCTTCGACTGCGAACGGTCGTGGGCGATGCCGGTGATGATGGGGGACTCCATGTCCCTCTCGTCCGTGTTCATGATCCAGGTTCCTTCCAGTTCGGAATATGACGAGCGCACGTGAAGAGGCACGTTGTATTTACGTGCGAACTCGACGGCACGCAGGTGAAGAATCTTTGCGCCCTGCCCGGCCAGCTCCAGCGTCTCCTCATAGTCGAGGGACTGGACGCGCCGGGCGGCGGGAACGATGCGGGGGTCTGCCGAGAAAAGACCGTCGACATCCGTGTAGATCTCGCACACATCGGCATGCATGGCGGCCGCGAGCGCAACCGCTGTCGTGTCGGAGCCGCCGCGGCCGAGAGTCGTGACGTCGTTCAGTTCGTTGACGCCCTGGAAGCCGGCGATGATGGCAACCGACCCGTCCTTGACGTCGCGGGCGATACGCTCGGGAACGATGCCGACAATGGAGGCTTTGCCGTAATGGTTGTCGGTGCGCAGGCCTGCCTGCTGCCCGGTGTATGCGTGGGCGGGAACACCGAGTTCTGTCACCGCCATGGCCAGCAGTGCCATGGAGACGCGTTCTCCCGCCGTGAGAAGAATATCCATCTCCCTGGCGGGCGGGTCGGCCGTCACCTGCGCCGCAAGGTCGAGAAGGTCGTCGGTCGTGTCGCCCATGGCAGAGACGACGACAACAACATCGTTTCCGGCCTTCTTCGTCTCGACGATGCGAGCGGCGACGCGCTTGAGAGCGGCGGCGTCAGACACGGACGATCCACCGTATTTCTGGACTACTAGGCTCACTATGACTCCGTCTGTTCGGGCTTTCATTGTCGATGAGATTGTCGCCGCCGAGCTTATCCAGTCTCGTCGTTCTCACGTTATGGATGGTGATGAGTGCAATAGTAGGGCTAATCAGTCGATGCTGTCGCCGCCGGAAGTCCTATGGACCATGGTTCGGCCCTCGAAGGCCCGGGAGAGAGTGATCTCGTCTGCATACTCGAGATCTCCCCCGACGGGGAGGCCAGAGGCGAGACGAGACACGTTGACACCCATCGGTGCGAGCGAACGGATGAGATAGGACGCTGTCGCTTCGCCCTCGATGTTGGGGTCGGTGGCGATGATGATCTCCTGCACCTTGCCATCGGAGAGGCGGGTGAAGAGCTGGCGGATCCGCAAGTCTTCGGGGCCCACTCCCTCGATAGGGTTGATCGTTCCACCGAGCACATGGTAGCGGCCACGATACTCGCGGGTCCGTTCCACTGCGACAATGTCTTTCGGCTCCTCCACGACGCAGATCACCGAGTCCACCCGTCTCGGGTCGGAACAGATCTTGCAGACCTCCAGCTCCGTCACGTTCCCGCACACGGTGCAGAACCGGACCTTCGACTTCACCGCCGTCATCGCATCGATCAGCGCCTGAACGTCGGTCTCATCGGCGGAGAGGATGTGGAAGGCGATGCGCTGGGCACTCTTGGGTCCGATGCCGGGCAACCGACCGAGCTCGTCGATCAGGTCCTGGACGGCACCGTCGTACACACCTGCCACTATGTCTCCTCAACTTCTTCGATGATGGTTGCGTTCAGCACGTCAAGAACGACGCTCAAACCAATGCCCTGCGCTTCGAGAGCCAGCGGGTCGTCATGCGATACGAGCTCGTGCTCGTGCTCAACATCGACGATTTCTTCTTCTGGGGCTGATTCGACGCTCCGTGATTCGGCCAGCCGGGAGAACACTCCCCCGGTCCGGTTCGGTACCACGCCTCCCATGCTCGGAGCCTCGCGCGGGGGCGGGGCAGGGAACTTCGGCATAGCGGCGGGGGGAGGCTTCGGGAAGTCCTCCATGACGATATCGGGCAGATCGGGGGGCAGCTGTTCGGGGATGCTGCCGTACTCGTCGTCGTCCGGGGGTGTTGGTTCCCCGTGCGGAAAATCGGATGAGGCGATCTCTGCGCCGCCTCCACGCATCGGCGGTAGGGCTGCGGGCGATGTTCCACGCGGCTCCTCGGGAGAGGCGGCCGAATCACGGCTTCCGGCCGACCGTGCGGAGGCACGCGCGATTGCGGACATCGCGCCCTGCTGGGCGGGTACGGCCGTCTCCTCGCTGCGGCGAACCGGAGGTTCACCCTGGGAAACTGTGTGCCGTTCAGTGGCAGCGGCTACCGATGGTGCCCGTGAGTCACCCTCCGGATCGTCGGCGGTCTCGCGCGGAGTGCCGGTGACCCCGAAGTGGACGACCAGCGGTTCTCCGAGCTTCTCCCTGATCACCGTTTGGATCTCTCCGGCACGGGCTTCGAAGGAGCGGGCAAGTTCTTGCGTCGGGAAGTCGAAACGAAGGACGCCCTCGACAACCGCAACCTTGCCGTGTTGGCGAATGAAATCGTTCGTGCCCCGCGGTACCCTGCGATCGGCCGTGATGTCAGCCCACATGGATCGGATGCGAGACAGCTTCTCCTCATCCGATTCTCGAGCAGGTTCTTCTTTCTGCACCGTGGCACGTGGCGCTGGTTCTTGCGGCGGCACGAGACGGCCGGGTGCCTGCACGGCAGGCTTCTCCCGCGGTTCGGGCGGAGCAGCCTGCGGTGCTTCCTGCGCGGGAGCTGCGGGGGGAGCCTCCGCCTTCTTGAAGCTCCTCGCGGCCGCCCGAGCATCCGCCAAGCTCACTCCCGCGCCCTGCACTGCGGGCGTGACGCTCGTGGCCGCCAGGAGGAGCTTCGCACACAGGAGTTCGAGCTGGAGCCGTGGAGAGGTTGCCCCCACCATGTCTGAGAGGGCCCTATTCGTGAGATCAGCGCACGTCGTGGCCCGGCTGGCTCCAAGACGCTCCGCCTGGTCCATCATGCGCGCGAGCTGGTCCTCCGGGATTGTCGAGAGGACATCAGCGGCAGACTCTCCCGCAAGCGACAGGACGACGAGGTCGCGGAGGCGTTCGAGGAGGTCCTCGACGAAGCGGCGCGGATCGTGACCGGATTCGACGACGTTGGCGACGGCGGTGAAGAGCGCGCCACCATCGACGTTCGCGATCGCATCGACCGCGGAGTCGAGCAGCGCCCCGTCCGTATATCCGAGAAGGGAGATCGCGGTCTGGTAGTCGAGCGTGTTGCCTGCGGCGCCGCCGATAAGCTGGTCGAGAACAGACAGGCTGTCTCGTACGGAGCCTGTCCCTGCTCGCACGACGAGCGGCAGCACACCGTCTCCGACCTCGACGTTCTCCTGCCTCGCGAGATCCGCGAGATAGGTCTCGAGAATCCCGGGCGGGACGAGCCGGAATGGATAGTGGTGGGTGCGTGACCGGATGGTTCCGATCACTTTCTCCGGCTCCGTCGTGGCGAAAATGAACTTGACGTGCGGGGGCGGCTCCTCAACAAGCTTGAGGAGGGCATTGAAACCCTGGTTTGAGACCATGTGGGCCTCGTCGATGATGAAGACCTTGTAGCGGTCGCGGAGCGGGGCAAAACTGGCCCGTTCGCGCAGCTCTCGAGCATCGTCCACGCCGCCATGGGATGCTGCATCCATCTCGACCACATCGAGAGAGCCTGTGCCGCCGCGAGACAGCTCGCGGCACGATTCGCACTCACCGCACGGGGTTGCCGTGGGGCCCTCAGCGCAGTTGAGGCATCTGGCAAGAATCCGAGCCGACGTGGTCTTTCCGCACCCGCGGGGTCCGGAGAACAGATAGGCGTGGTTGGTGCGGTCCCCCTCGAGGGCTGCCATGAGCGGGACGGTCACGTGCTCCTGGCCCACGACCTGTTCAAAGGTTTCGGGCCGATAGCGTCGATACAGTGCAGTGCTCACGGGCCCAGTCTAGTTCCCTCCCTCGGCAGAACCGAACGCATAAGAGACGCGTCATCGCCCGGGGAGAATAAGGGACTCCCCACGCACCCGCTAGAGCCCGTATTGCCTTGCTGCCTTCCGACCCTGGGGCGGTATACGAGATAGCGTCACGTGGGGAGCCACCGACAGTCTAGCGCACATGGCGGCGGTGGGTAAAAGCGGGGATTACACGCATTGGGAATGAGTCGTTTTGGTGTGGTTACCACACCCCGCTCACTACGGTGCGAGCTTGGCGAGTCCGAAGCGGAGGCCCGATACTGGGTGCATGACAACACTTTTCCTCACCGGCGCGGGACGCGGGGTCGGCGCGGCGCTTGCCGATCGGCTTTCCGAGACGTGGTCTCTCATCCTTCTCGCACGCAACGAGGACAGTGCTCGGCTCCTGCGGGAGCGCTACCCTTCTTCCTCGATCGTGATCGGCGACCTGTCAGAGAGGAATGCGGCAGCGACCATCGCGTCCCAGATACCGGAGAGCAGCCTGGATGCCTTCGTGTCCTGCGCTGGCATTGAAGGAGCGTCACCGCTTGAAACTATGGCGGACGACTTCTTGCGGGACGTGTACACCGTCAACGTGCTCACCCCGATCCTTCTCACCAAGGCACTCCTTCCCCGCCTGCGCGAGGCTCGGGGCACGGTTGTCTATGTTGGCTCGACTGCCGCGACTGCCGACTTCCCCGGCTGGCTCCCCTATTCGACCTCGAAGGCCGCCCTCGAGAAGGCGGCCTCGGTGTTGCGGGCGGAGGAGCGCACGATCCGGGTCAGCACGGTGACCCCGGGCCGCATTGATACGGACATGCAGAGGGACATGGCGGCCAAGGCGGATCGTCGCTTCGATCCATCCACCGCCATGTCCCCCGATTCGGTTGCATGGGCGATTCAGATGGTGCTGGAAGCACCTTCTGATTCAGTCATTGATCGGCTCACCATCACCCCGAACCGCTAGTTGCCGGGCTGGACGAAGATCGAGGAGTAGTCGGGCTCCTTGGAGATGATGCCGAAGTCGACTGCGGCCTTCGCGTATGTTTCCACGGACTCGGTATCGAGTCCCGGCTCGAAGGTCGCGAAGGCGATGCGGGAGGCAACGTCCTCGGTCAGTCCGATTTCGGACACGGCGAGCTCGCGGAGCTTGTCATGGTTCTCTGACGCGTACTCGTTCGTACGGTCGAGTGCACGCTGGAATGCTGCCACCGTCTCCGGATTCTCGTCCGCAAAGTCTCCGGAGGTGATGTAGTAGCCGAGTGTCGAGTTGGGGAACGCTTCCGCAAAGTTCGCAAGCACGGGACGGTAACCGTTGTCGTAGGCGATAGTCTGGAATGGCTCAACCATCCAGATCGCATCCACGTCGCCGCGTTCCAGGGCTGCCGACATGTCGGCGAAGTTCATCGGAACGTACTCGATGGTCGAGGCGTCAATACCCTGGTTCTCGAGAGCAACCGGGATCGTCACGTCTCCGAGGTTCTTCGTCGAGTTCACGGCAATCGTCTTTCCCGCGAGGTCCTCGGGGCCCTGGATGTCGGAATCCTCGAGGACGAACACGCGCGAGCTTGTCTCATCGGATGTGCCTGCGACACCGCAGCAGTTGGAGACGAGCTTGATGTCGAGACCCTGATCGATGGCGGCAAGGTCAGAGACGACGTTCGCGTAGCCGATGGGGCTTTCACCGTTGACGACGGACGGAATGATCGCGGAACCGGATTCGGCGATCTTCACCTCGACGTCAAGGCCCTCCTCCTCGAAGAAGCCCTCCTCGACTCCGAGGTAGAGCGGCGTCGAGTCGACGGTCGTGATGTGGTAGACCGTGAGCTTCGTCAGTCCGTCTGCTGTTTCCTCGAGAGCATCATCCGACGAGCAGGCCGCGAGGGCGAACAGTCCGGTCAGTGCCAATGCTGTCGCTTTGCCAAGTAATTCCATTCTTTTCTTTCTGTTGTCTTAGATCGAGTATTCGGGCGATGGGCCCTGATCGGCAGGCACGACCAGATTTCGTATCGTGCCGAAGATTTCTGCCCGATAGGCCGAGAACTCGGGCAGTGCCCGTGTCTCCAACTGATTTCTCTCCCGGGGCAGGTTGATGTCGATGACACGCTCGATCCGGGAGGGCGTCTTCGAGAGGATGGCGACGCGGTCGGACAGGTAGACCGCCTCGTCGACGTCGTGGGTGACGAACACGAAGGTCGAGTTCGTCTGCTCCTTCACCCGCAGGAGCAGGTCCTCGAGATCATTGCGGGTCTGAGCATCGACTGAAGCGAACGGTTCGTCGAGGATCATGACCTCGGGACGGTAGGCCACGGCACGTGCGATTGCGACGCGCTGCTGCATGCCCCCGGACAGCTGCCACGGGTACCTGTCTCCCACGCCTGCCAGGCCGACGTTGAACAGAGCGGCCTCAACACGCTTGGCGATCTCGGCTCGCTCGACACCGTGGGCCTTGAGCGGGAGGCCGATGTTCTTCGCCACCGTCATCCACGGGTAGAGGGACCTGGAGTAGTCCTGGAACACGAGGGCGATCTCGCGGGGAGGTCCAACGATCTCCTTGCCGTCGAGAAGGACCCTGCCGCTCGTCGAGTCGAGGAGCCCCGACACGGTCCGCAGTAGCGTCGTCTTGCCTGCCCCCGACGGGCCGACGATCGTGAGGAATTCCCCGTCGAAGACGTCCACGTTGATGTCTCGTAGGACCTCCGTTCCCTTGTCTCGACGGTTTCGCGCCGGATAGGTCTTATGGAGATTTTCGATACTGAGTCGAACACGGGCGGTCATGTGTTGTCCCTTCCATGCAGGCCGCGATCCCAGGCCAGCAGACGATTTTCGATAAGCGTGAAGACGGTGGTGAGAGTGAATCCGAGGACGCCGAGGAGGATGATGACGCCCCATACGGCACTCTGGTTGAAAGAGTTTGACGCAGTGATGAGGAACGCTCCGATGCCATCCCGAGACCCTCTCATCTCGCTCGTGACGACGAGGATGAGGGAGAGCGGGATCGCGACCGTGATTCCTGCGACCGCGCGGGGCATAACGGCGGGGATGATGACGAAACGCTGCTTCGCCCATCCCGTGATGCCGAAGCTCTTCGCCGTGTCATGCGATTCTCGAGGGATCGACCGCACTCCATCGATGACGTTGAGGAGCACGGGGAAGAGTGTGCCGAGTGCAATGATGAAGATCTTCATCTGGTCCCCGAGTCCGAAGATCACGATCGCGAAAGGGATAAGGGCGGTGCCGGGGATGGCGCGAACGAACTCGAGCGTCGGCGTCAGACCGTAGCGGACAAACCTGACCTGCCCGATGATGAGGCCGAGGAGGAACCCGCCGCCGATGCCGAGAAGGAGCCCCCGGGAAAGGTTCGCCAGGCTCGAGAGGAGGTCGGCACGCCCCTCCCCCATGAACCAGTAGGCCCACACGGATTCAAGGACGTCCTGGGCAGGCGGATAGTAGAGCTCGCGGGACTGGTTGGATGTCACCCACCAGAGAAGAAGAACAATACCGGTGCCGAGGAGACCCAGCGCCAGCGACATTGGCTTTTTCATGCGGCCTCGTTTCGGTAGGACTCGTGCCAGGACAGGATCCTCTTCTGAAGCGCCAGAAGCCCCGTATTGAGGGAGAATCCAACAATTCCGATGACGACGATGTAGGCGTACATGACCGTCAGGTTGCCGGCAGAGCCGGCTGCCCCAAGTGCACTGCCGAGCCCCGCCATCCCCATGAGCAGTTCGGCCGTGATGCAGAAGATCAGCGCCGTGTTGGAGGCGATCCGGATGCCCGTCATGAGCTGAGGAAGCATGCTCGGCACGATCACGTAGCGGAGTCTCGTCCAGAAGCCGAAGGAATACGCATCGGCAGTGTCCCGGCCGACGGGATCGATCATGCGGGTCGCCGATATCGACGACATGAGCATCTGGAAGAACGCCCCGTAGGTCGCGAGGAAGACCTCGGCATTCTTGCCCGAGCCGATGGTGAAGATGACGAGCGGAATCATCGCGATCGACGGGATCGGCTTGAGGAAATCGAGGATCGGCCCGAACAGGGCGGAGAAGTAGCGAGAGGAACCCAGAGCCAGACCGATCGCGGTTCCCGCCGTGACAGCAAGCGCAAGCGCTTGTGCCCACGCGTAGAGCGTCGCACCGATCGCGGACCACAGCGCGGAGGTGGCGATCATACCGCCGAGCTCGCCCAGGATCTGGCTCGGAGAGGGCGCGAACCGTGTCGGGATGACATCGGTCAGGGCGGCGATCTCCCACGCGAGGAGAAGAACGAGGGCAGTGCCGACCGCAAGACCTGTACGGACCGGTGCCCTCCTGTAATCAATGGTCATGATCCTCCGACCCGAGAGATTTCCTGTCGATCTTGTTCGTGCCGGAGAGGGGGAACTCGTCCACGAAGTAGACGTGACGCGGATGTGCGTAGGGCTCCATGCGGGCCAACACCCAGTCCTTGAGTGCCTGCTCGGATACGGTTGCACCGTCCTTGGGGATGACGAAGGCGACAGGTTTCGCTCCCTTCACGGCATCGGTCACGGGGACGACAACGGCCTGGAGCACACCTGGATGCTCCTCCAGGACCTTCTCGACTGCCGCCGGGTGGACGTTCTCCCCGCCGGAGACGAACATGTCATCGACTCGTCCAGAGAAGAAATAGAACCCCTCTTCGTCGCGCCGGAAGAGATCACCGGTCGCGTAGAAGCCCTCCGCGTCGACCGGACGGTCGGGACGGTTGAGGTAGGCGGTGAACTCGGCGGGGGATGCGAGGGCAAGATTCCCGGTGATCTCTCCCGTCACGCTGCTGGAGGCTGACTGGCCGTCCTCGACGAGCACCGTGCCATCGTCAGCAAGAAGACGGACCCGCACCTGCGGGTGGGCGACTCCGACGGAGTTCTTCGGTGTGGGCATGTCCGGGTGGGGCGCGAAAGCAACTGGGCCCGTCTCTGTCGTCCCGTAGCTGATCGTCAACGTCGCGCGGGGGAACACGTCCGCGATCATGTCAATGAGCTCGTCGCTCAGCGGCGCTGAACCGAACAGATGCTCCGTCACGGAACTCAGATCGAGCTCGTCGATCAAGGCCTTCTCCCGCAGCGCCAATGCCATCATGGGCGGCACTCCAGTCGTCTTCGTGACCCGATGGTCTGCAATCGCACGAAGGTAGCCTTTCGCATCGAAGACCGACTGGAGGATCACGTGATCTCCCTGGAGGAAAGCACCCTGCACCGTGGCCAAGCCGTTCATGTGGTAGAGGGGTGCGGCAACGAGAATGGTCCGATGCTGTCCCTGTTCGGCGTGGGACATGATCCACCGATGGGAGCCGTGGGAGCGGACAACACCCTTGGGCCTGCCGGTCGAGCCAGACGTGTACAGCACCATGGCAGGATCGCTCTCGACAACATCAGCGGCGCGAACATCGTCGAGCGCCACGTCCCCGCCACGGAGGTCATCGAGCAGGATGGGGCGAGTTCCGGCCGCACGGTCCGCAGTGTCCGTGAGGACCAGTGTCGGCCGGGCATCGTCAAGCACAAAGTCCAGAGCGGATGGTGGCAGCTTATGGCTGATCGGAACAGCCACAGCCCCCGCCCTCATGATCGCGTAGAACGCCACGACCCACGCGAGCGAGTTCAGGCCGATGATGGCGACTCGATCCCCGGGACGGACGCCCCTCTGTGCAAGGGCCTGCTGGGCGGAAGCGATGCGGAGGCCGAGTTCACCGTAGGTGACTGCTAACTGCTCCCCATCTGTCTCCGTCAGGGCGGGAGCAGCGGGATCGAACCGAGACACAGCATCGCCGATATTGCCGCTCACTCCGGCCGACGTCATGAGGATGCTCCGAGAGGGGTGGTCGCTGAGGCGGCGAAGGTGCCGCGAGCAAGAGCCGCGGTCTTCCCTCCTTCGTTTGCCAGCTCGGCTTCGGCAACTGCAATCGCTCGCCCCGGCTTGACGAGGCGTCCGATGACAATGATCTTTCCTGGCGTGACGGCGCGAAGGAAGTGTGTCGAGAGATCAATGGTCGGGGCCGTCCCTCCGAGAGATCCGACGAGCGAGAAGCATGCGGCAACGTCGAGGAGCGCGGAAATGATGCCGCCGTGAATCACCGTCCCGTCGGCCGAATTCGTCCACTCCGATCTCGTCTCGGCCTCGAGGGTGATCGCCGTGGGCGTCAGATTCGTGACGGTCACGCCCAGCCACCGGTTGAACGGTCCGGCATCGATAGCCGCCTGCACGTCCGCCGCCGTGGGTGCGCTCATGCGTCGGTCCCCCACGGTGCGATGATGACCTTGCCTGTCACGCCGCGATCCTCGAGCCGCTTGAGAGCAGCAGGCGCTTCCTCCAATGTGAGGACCGAGTCGACGACCGGGTGGAAATCTTGTGTATCGATGAGGTTGACGAGTGCTTCGATATCTTCTCGGCCGAAGCCGTTCGAGCCTTGGACCTTAAGTTCGAACGACCAGATGTATCGCAGGTCCTCCGCAGGATTGAAGCCTGCCGTTGCACCGCAGACAAGAATGGTGCCGCCGAGCTTCGTCGACTTCAGGGTCGGGTGCCATGTGTCGCCCCCAGTGTTGTTGATGATGACATCGAAACCGGGCTCCGTGGAGCTTCGCGATGGCTTGCCGACGTTCGCTCGAGTCCACGCATCGATCGCGATGTCACGGTAGTTGAAGTACTCGTCCGCACCATAATCGAGGAGCTTCCTTCCCTTGTCGTCAGATCCGACGGCCGCAACAACATAGGCTCCGAGCTGCTTCGCGATAAGGACAGATGCGGTACCGACACCGCCGGAGGCGCCGAGAACAAGAACCTTGTCACCCGCCTTGATCGCGTTCTTTCCGACGATCATCCGGTGGGCGGTGCCGTACGCGACCGGCAGGGCGGCCGCCTCGGCGAACGACACGCTATCAGGGAGCGGAATCAGCTGGCCGGCTTCGACAAGAGAGTACTGCGCAAGCCCGCCGTCCATGACCTCTCCCATGAGCTCGAATGCCGAGTTGAGAGGATTGACGACAACCCGATCGCCGACGGTGAAGCCCTCCACGCCCGCGCCGATCTCGTCAACAGTTCCGGCGATATCGAGGCCGGGGACGACCGGCATCGGAATCCTGATCCCCGGCATCCCACCAACCGTGAAAATGTCGTGATAGTTGAGCGATGTGGCTTCGACTCTGACAAGAACCTTGCCGGGCTCGATGTCGGGCTTCGGGTAGTCCTCTGTCAGAACGAGGGAATCGACAGAGCCGTGTTCGTAGAGAACAACAGCCTTCATGGTGTGTTGATGAGTCAATGCTTCTCCTGGATGGTGGTACGCGACAGCGCACACGTGATCGTCATATAGCGAAAAGGTGGCCGTGAGCGAGGACAAACCCCTGGTGTGCAGGTTGAGGGAAGACTCAGATGGTCCAGGTTCCTGCGGGCCCACTCACGGCAAGGCCAAGACAGGGAAGCTCCCCCCGGCACTCACCGCACGGACACTCGAGGCAACACATGTCGGCCTGGGTGCCGAGGGCAGCCAGGGACATTCGAAGAGCATCCGGATTATCGGTGTGGATCGTGAACGAATCGAGAGTGACCCGGGCACGTGTCGACACGGCAGGGGATACCGAATCCTGCCAGTCGATGAGGAACGGAATCGCACCGTTCATTCCGCCTCCGAGCGGTGGCGTCAGCCGCCACGACAGCAGCTCTCCGTCGGGCTTGCGGCGCGAAGCAGGCGCAAGATCCCCAACATCAATGCCGCTCTCCCGACCGGCGATCACCGTCGCATCCGCATCCTCAGGATGGAGCACCCATGTGGATACCGTGGTTGAGGTGACGTTGTCCACGCCGAAGGGGCGCGCTTGGGCGGGCTCCGGGAGGTCGCGGTCGATGCCCAGCAGCTCGAGATAAGAATCGGTGCCGAAGGAGACGAGATAGTTTCTCGTGCCCAGCTTCTCGTGCGAACCGCCCTTCTCGGGCCGGACGCCCGTGGTGGCGGCGAACTCTTCGACGAGACCATCAAGGTCTGGAGTGGTGACAACGATGTGGTCGAGGAGAGGTGGGACGAGACGGCTGTCGGTCATCACATCTCCTTCCAAGGCGATAGTTTCGTTGTCAATGATCTGCTGTCATTCTGACAAAGGAAGGTCGGGTTTGTATAGACGTCTCACGGGTCGGTATCGCTTATCCCCCACTCTGCGCGCAACGACGTCACGCTGAACACGCAGGCTACCGGGCTAAAGACTGTCGCCGTCACCTGCTCTTCGCCCTCGGAGAACTCCCCGGCCCACCCCCGCACGTTCCGCGCGGCGGCGAAATCATGGCGCAGCCGACAGTCCCCTGATTTCCCTCTGCGCATACTCGTCCGTTAAGATCGAAAGGCATGTTGCGGGTTCGCGGCACGCGAGGAGGATTCGCCTAGTGGCCTATGGCGCTCGCTTGGAAAGCGGGTTGGGTGCAAGCCCTCGGGGGTTCGAATCCCCCATCCTCCGCAGGAACAGGGACTTTTCGTCATTGACGGGAAGTCCCTTTCTCGTTCCACCCGCCTATCGAACATCCGAGTCTATTCGAACGCCCGGCGCTGGTGGGGTGTTCGGCCTGTCATCACCGGTGGGGTCCGATTACGGTTGCGGCTTCGGTCGGCTGAGGGTCGGACTGGTGGACCTTGGCGGCTCATCGCTCTCCCACCATCGTCCCCGGGTCGGAATCACCAATCGACAGCAGTACGTGCGCGAGAGCTGTTCGGCTGGCTGTGCTAGCAGAACAGGCCGCGTTCGATGACAGCGTGATGGTCCGTGACAGCGGCCTATCCGGCCTTGGACCCCTTCTTGCGCGAACCCTTCGAGCCGTTCTCTTTCTTGGCGCCCGTCTTCGCGCGCTTCTTATCGAGTGAAGCCTTGAGCGCCTCCATGAGATCGATGACGTCAGCATCGTCCGCCGTGTCGCTCTCGCCGAAGGTAGTTGCCGTATCGAGTGTCTCGCCCTGTTCGAGCTTCGCGTCGATGAGCTTTCGCAGTTCGACCTGGTACTCGTCCTCGAACTCGTCGGGCGTGAAATCTGAGGCGAGCTGGTCGACAAGCTGGGAAGCCAGCTTCAGTTCCTGATCACTGATCTTGGCGCGTGATCTCGTTGCCGGGAAGTCCATCTCCCTCACCTCATCCGCCCACAGCAGCCCTTGGAGGACGAGAACCTTGCCGCGCGAACGCAGTGCACCGAGGCGAGTCTTCTGCCGCAGGGCGAAGGTGACGATCGCTGTGCGATCGGTGTCCTCGAGAGTGCGCCGGAGGAGCAGATAGGACTTGGGGGATTTACCCTCGGGCTCGAGATAATAGCTGCGTTCGAACATGATGGGATCGATCTGGTCGGAGGGGACGAACTGGACCACCTCGATCTCGTTGTTTGCCGCTTCGGGAAGCGACTCGAGGTCCTCGTCCGTGAGGATGATCGTGTCACCGTCCTCTTCGTACGACTTGTCGATGTTCTTGTATTCCACCTTCTTGCCGCAGACTTCGCACACTCTGCTGTAGCGGATCCGCCCACCGTCAGCATCGTGCACCTGGTGGAAGGAGATATCGTGATCCTCCACGGCGCTGTAGGCCTTGACCGGAACGTTGACCAGCCCGAAAGTTATTGCCCCTGTCCACACTGCTCGCATGGCGACGATCCTAGCGTAAGCAGCATCACAGCGAGCTGTTGAGGGAAGTGTCGCCGAACGTTACCCTCAGGAGACTGGATCGAGGTGATGAACGTGGGGCGTGGCGGACAGCTGTACCGAGTCGGGGACAGACTCCTCACGGTGTCACGCCTCGACAAGGTGCTCTATCCCGAGACAGGGACGACGAAGGCCGAAATCCTCCACTACTATCTCACCGTCGCGGACGCCATGATCCCGCTGATGCACGGACGACCCGTCACCCGAAAACGATGGGTCGATGGCGTGGGCACCGCGAACAGTCCAGGTGAGGTCTTCTTCCGGAAAGATCTCGAAGATTCTGCACCCGGCTGGATTCCGACCGGAAGGCAGACACACTCGACCGGGGTCAGCACGTATCCGCTTGCACAGGAAGCCGCCGTGCTCGCATGGTTCGCCCAGGTGGCGGCATTGGAACTGCACGTCCCCCAGTGGCGCTTCGGACGCCAAGGCCAACCCCGTCATCCAGACCGCCTCGTCCTCGATCTCGATCCGGGCGAAGGCATGGGCCTGCAGGACTGTGCTGCCGTTGCCTGCCTGTGCCGCGACATCTTGGACGACATGGGAATGTCGACGTTTCCTGTCACGTCAGGTTCCACTGGCATCCACCTGTACGCACCGCTGGATGGCACCCACAACTCTGACGTCATCTCCGCTTTCGCCCGAGAGCTGGCACGCGGACTCGAGACGGATCATCCGGACCTCGTTGTCTCGACGATGACGAAGTCGCGCCGTCGCGGCCGCGTCCTCGTCGACTGGAGCCAGAACAACAGCTCTAAGACGACGATCAGCCCGTATTCCCTGCGGGGGCGGCTGCGCCCCACCGTGGCTGCCCCACGGACGTGGGAGGAGATCACCGCTCCTGGGCTGCGTCACTTGGAGATGGGAGAGGTCCTCGAGCGTCTCGAGCGGGGCCTCAATCCGATCGCGGCGCTCGGGGACGAGGATGTCTCGATCGATCGGTTATCGACCTACCGTTCCATGAGGGACCCGGGGAGAACCACAGAACCAGTCCCGGCACAGCCACCGTCGCAGGGCTCGGAAGGGCATCGGCCCATCTTTGTCATCCACGAACATCACGCCAGCAGCCTGCACTGGGATTTCCGCCTCGAACACTTCGGTGTTCTCGTGTCGTGGGCGATTCCCAAAGGGCCGCCTGCCGAGCACGGCACGAACAGACTCGCCATTAAAACCGAGGACCATCCGATCGAGTACGCGTCATTCGAGGGAGTCATCCCGCGCGGAGAGTATGGGGCCGGGACTGTCAGCATCTGGGACAGCGGTTTCTTCGAGTGCGAGAAGTGGGTGGATGGGAGCGAGGTGATTGCGGTGCTTCACGGAGAGAAGGCGGGAGGTCTCGGCGGGATCCCGCGGCGCTTCGCTCTCGTCAACACTGCATCCATGGGGAAGGACGCGTGGCTGCTCCGCCTCACGGACGCTCAACCCGAGGGAGCGCCGACACTACCCCGGACGGTCCCGACGATCAACGATCTCCCCTCCCCTATGCTCGCACGCCCAGCAGTTCGCGGTGACGTCGCTGAGGGTTCGTGGGCCTATGAAATGAAGTGGGACGGATACCGTCTCGTCGCGGGAATCGTCACCGACGGCACGAATGGTGCCGTCGTCCTTTCGAGTCGCAACGGGGTGGACATGACGGACAGGGTTCCCGAACTCAGTGAGCTCGTCCATCTCCTGACAGGTGATGCTCTCGCCGCTGGTGGTGCGATCCTCGATGGCGAACTGGTGGCTGTTGACGAGCAGGGGCGGCCGGACTTCGGGAAACTACAGGCAGCGCTCCGCGGGGATGAGGAGGCAGATCTCCGATATATGGTCTTCGACATTCTGCACCTTGGCCCACCATCAGCCGGCCGCTCCCTGATCCGCCGTCCATTCCTGGAACGTCGAAGCATTCTGGAAGCGGGCGTGGCGGCGGGAGAGCATGTGGCGATCCCTCCCCACGACCTCGGCCACTTGGCCACGGCCGAGAAGGCCAGCAGAGAGCTGGGCCTTGAGGGTGTCGTCGCGAAGCGCACCGACTCGGTCTATCTCCCCGGAGAACGGGGAACAGCCTGGCTCAAGCTCAAATTCCACCCTCATCAGAGCATTGTGGTGATCGGGGTGCGCCGCGGGCGGGACGGCCGCGGCATCAGATCCCTGCTCGCTGCCGTCCCCGACGATCAGGGGGAGCTCAGGTACGCTGGCCGCGTCGGATCCGGCTTCTCGCAGTCGCAGCTCGTGGCAATCGACCAAGAGTTGCACCGTCTTGAACGAAAGACGCCACCCGTCGCGGACGTTCCGGAAGCAGACATGCTTGACGCCTGGTGGGTGACCCCCAAGAAGGTCGGAGAGGTCACCGTGGCGGGCAGAACGCGCAACGGTCGATTGCGGCACGCCGTGTGGCGCGGATGGCGCACAGACCTGGCGCCCGCGGACGTGCGGTGGGAGGTCTAGAGCCTCTCACGCCTGCTTTGCGGCAGCATGAGGGCGGCACCGATCGCCACCAGCCAGCTGTCTTTGGCGACAGCGGTTCCCGCCTCGGACGGGCGCACGCCGTCCTCGAGCGTCATGTCGGGCAGAGCGAAGTAGCTTGCCATGAGTCCTGCACCGAAGGTTGCGAGAGCCGCTCCCGCCAGGCGGGAGGGCACGAACGGCAACAGGAGCGCCGCACCGACGGCGGTCTCACCGTAGCTGAGGAACTTTCCGAACTGCGCGGGTGTCATCTCTGCCATGATCGGCACGCCCGCTGCCGCCATGCGCTGGAGCCCAGCGGCCGTCTCCTCGTCCATGCCGAGCTTGTTGATGCCCGAGTTGAGGATGTAGGCGCCGGGTACTGCTCGAAGGATTGCGTTGCGAATGGTCATGTCTCTCCTGACGTGTGGGACCACAAGTATAGAGAGGCCACCTTGACGCTTCCTGGGTTAGAAGATGGCGCGCAGTCCGAGGACGACAAGGGCGGACATTGCGGAGACCGCGGGGAGTGTCACGACCCAGGTCACGCCGATCGACTTCATGAGCTTCCAGTTGGCAGCCCTGTTGGCCACGCCGATGCCGAGCACGGCGCCGATAAGGATGTGTGTCGACGACACTGGCAGACCGAGAACGGACGCACCCATGACCACCATGGCTGCGGACAGTTCCGCGGCGAAGCCCGAGGAGGGGTGCATGCGTGTCAGGCTCGTCCCCACCGTTCGGATCACGTTGCGGCCGGTGAACCAGAGGCCACCGACAAGTGCCACGCCGAAGGCGATCATGACGATGGTGGGGATCGCCGCCGTCTCGTAGACGTTGCCCGTGCGCAAGACATCGAGGATTGCAACGAACGGGCCGATAGCGTTGGCGATGTCGTTGGAGCCGTGGGAGAAGGCGAAGGCAGAGGCTGTGAACACCTGCATCCACGCAAAGACGAGGAAGGTCGACCGCTGCAGCGACTTCTTCTTGAGGAGCCGCACGAGGATCGAGGTCGCCATCCATGCCACAGCGGACACCATGGCGAGAATGACGATCTTGCCTGACATGGACAGGGCCAGGTCGAGGTTTGACAGGCCCTTGAAGATCAGCATGGAGGCGATGACGAGGGCGCCGAAGGAGGCGAGGGCCGGAACCCACTTCTCGAGGGCGCGGTGCGCATCGATCTTCTTCGCCTCTCGGTCCATCAGCTCGAGCTCTTTGAAGTAGTCCGACTCGAGTTCATCGAGCTCGAAATCTCCCGACGATACTCGCTTCGAATCGCGGCTCAGTGCTTCCGTGTAGGAAACACCCTGAAGGTCGGAGAGGACCTCGAACGAGTGGCGGTGCTGCATGACGAACTCTTTGCGCTTCGTACCGAGCGCCTCCAGTGCAGCCTCGGCCTGTTCGTTGAACTGGAGAATATACTTCTTGATCCAGCGATACATCCCGTAGGAGACGAGCCCGCCGAGGAGCGGTGACAGAACCCACGACACGGCGATCTTGCCGATCTCGCCCCACTGGACCATGTCGAGCGCGTTGTCCTGCCCCGTCACGAAGCCGACCATGAGGGCGGCGCCGACAATGCCGCCGACAATCGAGTGCGTCGTGGAAACCGGGTAGCCCATCTTCGAGGCGAACAGCAGCCATATAGCGGCGGCCAGGAGCGAGCTCATCATGATGAACATGAGATCGTTGGGACTGATGTCGATCGTCTCGAGATCGACGATGCCGCTGCGCACGGTCTCGGTGACTTGGCCGCCGGCGATGATCGCGCCGCTGACTTCGAACACGGCCGCGATCAGCAGCGCCTGCTTGATCGTCAGCGTGCCCGAGCCGACAGATGTGCCGAACGAGTTCGCCACATCGTTTCCGCCAATGTTGAAGGCCATGAACAGGCCGAAGCAGGAGGCGAGGAAAAAGACGGGAAGACTCGCATCCACGCCGATATATCCGAGCCCCCATTTGGCAAATATGACAAAAGTGACCGCGAGGAGCAGAGAGAAGGCGATATTCCACCCTGTGTTCCGCTCCGTAGCGTCCTTGAAGATGATCTGTTCAGCAGAACTTGGCTTCGGACTCGCCATGCCACTCCAATATCCATTTCTGGCGGCCGGACAGAATTGCCCACCCGCTGAGGCCAATCAGATTATGGCACGTTTATCCTCGTTCTCCGACACCTTTCTGCTACGAATTGTTCACACGATCGACCTCTTCTGGTCACCTGTTGCGGCGGATACTGGCGCCACCATGCCCATGTGCGATACATCATCATGTTCAGCGCGGAAGAGAATGAACTAGCGGGCATATCACCCCTTGCTCACATGGAAGGATGTGCAAGCAAAAAGGGACATAAGTCGGACAAGTCCCCCGAGCGGAGATGCCATAATACGCGTAACTTGTTGCACAACAGCAGTGAGCAGGAAGCACCACCCGCCGATACACCCCAAAGGCGGGAGTAGCCAGCCTCGCAAGGACGCGAGGCACGACTTAGGAGCACCAATGGCGATGACAAGGACGGAAGAAGACCTACTCGGAACAGCTGAGGTTCCGGCGGATGCGTATTACGGCATCCACACCCAGAGAGCAATCGACAACTTCCACATCAGCACATCGACGATCAACGACGTGCCCGCTATGGTGCGGGCCATGGTTCAGGTGAAGAAGGCCGCCGCGCAGGCCAATGGCGAACTGCGCACCATCCCCTCTGACATCGCGAAAGCGATCGAGGTTGCCTGTGACGAGATTCTCGTCAATGGGCGCTGCATGGACCAGTTCCCCATCGACCTTTTCCAGGGCGGCGCGGGAACCTCGGTCAACATGAACACGAACGAGGTTGTTGCCAACCTTGCTCTCGAATCGATGGGGCTCGAGAAGGGCCGCTACGACGTCATCAACCCCAACGATCACGTCAACAAGAGCCAGTCGACGAACGATGCCTACCCGACCGGGTTCCGCGTCGCTCTCTACACGAGCGTGGAGTCGCTCTGGCACGAGGTCGATAGCCTGGCAGATGCTTTTGCCGCGAAGGGCGACGAGTTCGCCGACTTCTTGAAGATGGGGAGGACACAGCTCCAAGATGCGGTGCCCATGACCCTAGGCCAGGAGTTCACGGCGTTCTCCGTCCTTCTGCGCGAGGAGGTCCGTCACCTGCACCGCATGGCCGAGCTCCTTCTCGAGGTCAACCTCGGCGCCACCGCGATCGGCACCGGCCTCAACACCCCCGAGGGCTACTCCGAGCTTGCCATCGCGAAGCTTGCCGACATCACCGGCCTTCCCGTCGTTCGTGCAGCGAACCTCATCGAAGCGACGTCGGATGCTGGGGCGTATGTATCGATGCACGCGGCCCTCAAGCGCGTCGCAGTCAAGCTCGGCAAGATCTGTAACGATCTGCGCCTCCTCTCATCCGGGCCGCGGGCCGGCCTCAACGAAATCAACCTGCCGGAGATGCAGGCGGGTTCGTCGATCATGCCCGCCAAGGTCAACCCGGTCATCCCCGAAGTCGTCAACCAGGTGTGCTTCAACGTTATCGGCAACGACATGACGGTGAGTATGGCGGCGGAAGCCGGCCAGCTGCAGCTCAATGTCATGGAGCCCGTTATCGCCCAGGTTCTCTTCGAGTCGATCTCGCTTCTCCAGAACGCGACAGTGACTCTCAAGGACAAGTGCGTCACCGGCATCACCGCCAACCCCGAGGTTGCTCTGCACAACGTTCTCAACTCGATCGGCATCGTCACCTATCTCAACCCGGTGATCGGCCACCACAATGGTGACCTCGTCGGCAAGGAGGCGGCACGCTCGGGCAGGACCGTGAAGGAAGTCGTCTTGGAGATGGGGCTTCTGGACGAGGCCCGCATCGACGAACTCCTGTCACCCGAGGCTTTGAAGAACCCCGTCTACCAGGGCAAGCTCTTCACCGACGACAACGATGATGAGGCTGGAACATCATGATGATTGCACTCGAATTCGCGATCGTTCTCGCAGCGATCTTCATCGGTGCCCGGCTCGGCGGCATCGCTATCGGTTTCGCCGGCGGTCTCGGCGTGCTTGCGCTCGCCCTCCTCGGCGTCACACCCGGCGATATGCCTTTCGACGTCATCTCGATCATCATGTCGGTTATCGCAGCGATTGCCGCGATGCAGATGGCGGGGGGTATGGACTACCTCGTCAATCTTGCCGAGAAGGTTCTGCGCTCGAATCCGAAGTATTTGACGTTCCTCGCTCCCCTCGTCACCTATCTCATGACCGTCATGGCAGGCACGGGACATACCGCCTTCTCGACCATGCCCGTCATCACCGAGGTCGCGAAAGAGAACAACATTCGCCCCTCACGCCCCCTATCGATTGCTGTCATTGCGTCACAGATGGCGATCACAGCATCTCCGATCTCGGCCGCCGTCGTATTCTTCGCCGCTCTCCTCGAGAGCGAAGGAACAGGCGTCTCCTATATCGATCTCCTCGCCATCGCCATCCCAGCCACCTTTATCGCCTGCATGAGCACCGCGGCGATCATGATGGCTGTCGACAAGGTTCGCGGCACGTCGGAGCTGTCCACACATCCCGAGTTCCAGCGCAGGCTGGCTGCCGGAGAGATCGAGATGAAGGGATCCCAGACGCGCGAGCTCCCCAAGGGTGCGAAGCTGTCTGTCCTCATCTTCGTCCTCGGCCTCGTTGCCGTCATGTCGTACGCGACTGCGATCAGCGAGAACGTCGGCCTTATCTCCGATCCGGTCATGGGCCGCGATCAGGCGATCATCTCGATCATGCTGTCCGTCGCGGCGCTGATCGTCATGCTCTGCAAGGTCCCCACGGCATCGATTCTCGGCGCCTCCACCTTCAAGTCGGGCATGTCCGCCTCCATCTGTGTTCTCGGTGTGGCGTGGCTCGGGACAACGTTCGTCTCGAACCACGAAGAGCTCATCATGGAGACCGCTGGCGACATGCTCAGCGACTACCCGTGGACTCTCGCCATCATCCTGTTCTTCGCCGCGGCCCTGCTCTACAGCCAAGCCGCCACGACGAGAGCACTCATGCCGACAGCGTTCGCCATCGGGGTCTCCCCCGTCGCCGCGATCGCAGCGTTCCCCGCGGTGTCTGCTCTCTTCGTCCTGCCCACCTACCCGACACTGCTCGCTGCCGTTGAGATCGATGACACTGGCACGACAAGGATCGGGAAGGCTATCTTCAACCATCCCTTCCTGGTTCCAGGAGTCATCAACATCGCTATCGCGGTCGCTTTGGGCTTCGTCTTCGGAGCTCTCCGCGGACTCTAGCTCTCCTCACAGACAGTGGCTGGATGAGAATGTCTCGTCCAGCCACTGTCATGTTGTGTAGCTCTAGAACCGATATGTCGTCTGCCAGCGCGTCGCGTAGTCTTCGATCTTCCATTGCCCAGCGACCTGTCTCACGCGATAGGTCGGCTGGAGTCGCGTCTGTTCGATGGCTCGCGTATCTAAGCCACCTGCACCTGTCACCTCAGCCTCGAAGGTGATGCTGTAGGTGAGAGAAAGAGTGTCCTGCTCCCACGTCAGTGACGTGAGGGTCACCTGGAGGTTCTGGACTCGGCTGGCATTGACGGGAACGCCTCTGTCCCATCCGTGATCCGTGTAGAGCAAGGCGAGAGAATCGTTCGTGTCGGTTTCGCCGAGGAGCGCGCTCCGAATGAGGTCTGGCGATAGAAAAAGCTCTGCGTGTTCGTCCAGCCACTGCTGGGCACCTTCTGTCGTGTAGTCGAAGGCCAGCTCTGATGTTGCAAGCTCTTCTGCCGCGAACCGGGACGTCATCGTCACGGCTTCACGAATATCGCTATCGGTGAGATGCTCGCCCACCTGGAGGATGCTCTGGTCGGGAACCACGTCTGCCGTGTCGAGGAGGAGACGATGGAAAGAATTGCCCGTTGCGGGTCCGATTGAGAATCCAGGGTTGAGCGGATCAGCGGCCTGTGGGTTCTCGGAGGTTCCGCCGATGCCGCTGCCAGATCCACTGGTGAGACCGAGGGACGTCGGATCGAAAAGTACTCCCGCTCCCTCGGAGACTGACGCTCCCACAGACTCCAGGTGTCCTGTGTCCTCCTCCGCGACCGCTCCGCAGCCAGCGAGAAAAAGCACGGACAAGGCAAGAACTCCTCGACGCTTCATGGCAACCTCCCCTCGAGAGCAAGTCTAGGAACCTTGGTGTCTTCGCTCTTTCTGGCGAATGGGGAGCCCTCTCCCGCAGGCATCCTTGCGGCGCACAAGCGGAAGCCCTACACGCCGATCTATCTCCATGTTCGGGGCGGTGTGGGATAACGTTGGGTACGTGAACACTAATCCACGGCTCAGCTATCAGCGGCGTCTCCAGCAGCGGCAAACCGTTGTCTTCGGGAGTATGGCTCTCGTTCTTGCTCTCCTCATGCTCCTCGGCCTGCTGTGGTTCTCCGGTATCCTCCCCATTCCGTTCAATAGGGACTTCACCGCATCGGAGGAGGAGCAGGGCAACGTGGTCCCCTGCATGCCCGAGGGAACGCTCTCTGTTGAGAACTCCTCCATCACCGCCAACGTTTACAACGCCTCGAACCGGACGGGGCTGGCAGGGAGCGTTGCCGGCAGTCTCACCGAGCAGGGCATCACCATCTCTGATGAACTGAACTGGGGCGGGACGGAACCTGCCGAGCCGGTCGTCATCTATGCCGCTCAAAGCGCACTGCCGCAGGCCTACACAGTGGCGCGCCTATTCCCGGAGGCCGTTGTGCTCCTTGACGGTACGGCGACAACGGAAGTGCTCGATATCGTCCTCAGCAGCAGCTACACGAACCTTCTCCCAGCGGAGGAACTCGCAGCACTGGCTGGCGGCCAGGAGCTCACCAATCCTGAGAATTGCGTCGTCGTCGAACGCTGACTCGACTCACTGCCGTCACGAGGTGGCGGCTCTGCGCGGGACCGAGGATTGATTCGCCTACGAGTTGTCGGCGATGACCCGGAAACGCTCGACAACAACCCTGGATCCCTTGGAGACCGTGTCTCGAAGGGCGGCCCAGTCTCCGACTTCTGCACGGCCGTCCAGCTCGTCAGGGCCATAGACGGAGACGTCCGTCGTTCTCAGAAGCGCAGCAGGGGTGCCGTCCTCCCAGAGCAGGATTGATAACGCCCCGACGCGGGGCAGATCTTCATGGTCTGTCTCGAGGGACGTGAGGACGGTCGACTTCGACTCGAGAGCAGCCGTCACTGTCTCATCGTCCAGAGACCACGCTGGAGGCGTGAGCACTGACTCACGGTCAGGCCCCGTCACAACCTCGAGGGGGTTGATCCGGGCCTTGATAATTGCATGGCTCCAGAACGATTCGATGTCAGTCATCCGCGTCTTTTTCCCGCTCGAGCCGCTCGCGCTCCTCTTCTCGGGCTTCCTCCGCGGCCGCTTCCGTCAGCTTCCGGACGGCCTCGCTGTGCTCGAGTGACTCCTGGATGTAGTGAGTCGTGAGGACGCGCGAAATAGAGTTCACCATGAGGAACGCACCCAGGCCTGCACCCCAGCGGGCCTTTTTGCCCTTCGCCTGCAGTGCACCGACAAAGACTGACCCGCCGAGTGCCGCCTGGATCGCTGCCGTCGCACTCATGAGGCCCGGATTGCCGAGGTAAAGCTTGCGATAGTTCTCCCACAGCTTCGGCGTCGCGACACCATGGCCGGAGATCTCGAGCGCCACGACCTGGCGGATGGTGTCAGACAGATTGGCCTGCTTGAACACCTCCGCGTCGGGAATCTCGGCGACGTCGAGACGTCCTTCGAGCACGTCGAGGATTTCAGGGCCGAGCCCCATCGCCTGCACGAAGAAGGCGGGTCCCATCGTCTTCGACGACAGGAGTGCCCGACGCACGTCTCCTGCGGATCCCTGATCGATTTCGAGCACGCACCGGCGGGCGATAGCACCCGCACCAAGGTTCTCGTCAGCGAACTCGAGGGCCGCCTCATAGTCCGTCATCCAGTCCATGACAGGGAGCTGATCCTCCCACGTCCACGTGAGAAGCCTCTGATTGTCGAGACCGAGCGTCAGCAGAGGGGCGTCATCTCCCTGTGTCCTCAGGGTCAGATGGTAGACGGGACGAGGGAAGATCATCTTCTTCACGTCGACTGCCTTCGCTGCGACGAGGACGCGCACGTTGCCATGCGGCATCACCGCCATCGGCACCTTCGTCACCGCTGCGATAGCAGGAACTTCCGCCAACGCGAGATCCGAGATCATGAGGAGCGGCGCGTCGGGCAGTTCCTCCGCATCCTCCTCATCCGAGTCATCGGCAGCATCCTCCGGTGTGCGGACTCCGGCCAGCCCCTCCTCGAAGACCGCGATGTCAGCCTCCACGTCGGGTGCGACCGAGCCGAGGTTGATATCGCCGTAGCGGATCTCGTCCTCGATGACGATCTGGACCTTGCGCAGCTTCTGATCCATCGTGTCGACAAGCTCGGACAGCGGCATGCCGGGGATGACATAGCCGTCTGCGTCGAGGACTGCCACGCGGCGGCGCCTGCCTGTCACGGCAAGCTCGATCTCGTAGTGGCCGTTCTCGACATTGTGTCCGCGTGCGAGGACTCGTTCCTCGCGAAAGAACTCCTGGAATGCTTCCTCGTTGAACAGCTCAGCATCGAGGCCATAGATGTCCCCGCTGACGGGACGCCACATCGTCATTTCGTACCCTTTCGACGGCGGCAGTCCACCTCGTAGAGGGCGATACCGGTGGCAACAGCCGCGTTCAACGACTCCATCTCCCCCGAGATCGGGATCGAACAGATCTGGTCGCACGTGTCGCGCACGAGTCTCGACAGGCCCTTGCCCTCAGAGCCTGTCACAAGGACGAGAGGCATGTCGGCCAGCTCGAGCTCATCGAGCATGACATCGCCCTCCCCAGCGAGTCCGACAACGAAGAAGCCTCGTGATTTCAGGTCCTGGAGCGAACGGACAAGGTTTGTTTCGCGGGCGACCGGGACACGGGCAGCCGCACCGGCCGACACCTTCCACACGGTGCCGTTGACACCGGCAGAGCGGCGTTCGGTGATGAGGACGGCGTCCGCGTTGAAGGCCGATGCTGACCGGAGCACTGCGCCCAGGTTGTGCGGGTCGGTCACCGAATCGAGAGCAAGAATGAGTCCTGTCCGATCGGAGGCAGCAATGTCGTCAGCGACCGCTTCGATCGTCGTGTAGTCGTAGGGCGGAACCTCGATGGCGATGCCCTGATGTGAGGCTTTCTCCGTCATGATGTCGAGATGACCGCGGGTCACCTCGATCACGGGAGCGCCGCGTTCGGCCGCGGTACGGGCCGCTTCCTCCATCCGCTCATCCGTCGTGTTTCCCGTCACGATGAAGACGCGCGTGAGCGGCACATCGGCACGGACGGCCTCGACGACCGCGTTGCGTCCGACGATCAGCTCATGGCCGGGCTCGAGCTTGAGATAGGAGGGGAGCTTGCCGCCGGCACGAGCGATCTTGATCGCCTCTGCCCGCTTCTCCTCAGCCTCCTTGGCCTTCACTCGCGCGTGCGCGGGATGGTATTCGCGGTCGACAGCTTTCGGCGTGGGGCCGCGGCCTTCAAGCCTGCGGCGGCGCACACCGCCGGACCCGACTTTCGGGCCCTTCTTATTGGCGGGGCGATGATTGTTCATGAGTTCTCCTTGACGTGCCAACGCACGCCATCGGCGCCGTCTTCAACATTGATTCCTGCTTCGGTGAGAGTGTCGCGCAGACTGTCTGCCAGCTCCCAGTTCTTATCGGCTCTTGCCTGGGCGCGACGATCGAGCACGTCCTGGACGAGGACACTGAGCGCCTCGTCGTGCGAGTTCCCGCCAGCATCGCGCCACTGCTGCGATCGCGGGTCGAGGCCGAGGACGTCGAGCATCGCCCTGATCGTCACCTGGGCCTCTGCCACGGCCAGATCGTCGCGCGCCGAGAGCGCGACGTTCGCTCTCGTGATGTGATCGTGGATCACTGCCATGGCGGCCGACACGTTAAGATCGTCGTCCATGGCTTCCCTGAACTCGACCGGCAGCTCGCCCGCCCCCAGCCCGGCGACAGCATCGCTGTCCGCCTCGCCGACGGTTTCGGCAGCCCGCGCGAGGAAACCTGAGATCCTCTCCCAGTTGGCGCTGGCTTCGGACAGGGTCACGGGTGAGTATGCGACCGTCGAGCGGTAGTGAACCGTTGTCAACGCGAAACGGAGGACAGGCGCCGACACGTTCTTGAGAATCTCGGACACGATGAGGGAGTTCCCGAGGGACTTGCTCATCTTCTCACCGTCGACCGTCACCCAGGCGTTGTGCATCCAGTATTTTGCGAAGCTCCTGCCTGCCGCATGGGATTGCGCCTGCTCGTTCTCGTGGTGGGGGAAACGGAGGTCGATCCCGCCGCCGTGAATATCGAAAGCGTCGCCGAGGTAGCGTCCTGCCATGGCCGAGCATTCGATATGCCATCCGGGACGACCGCGCCCCCAGGGGCTGTCCCACGCGGCTGTCTCCGGCTCACCGTCTTTCGGAGCCTTCCACAGTGCGAAGTCGTGCGGATTGCGCTTATCAGTCTCGACATCGTCCTCGTCGACCGTCATATTCCTCAGGTCTTGGCGGGTGAGTGAACCATAGTCAGGCAAAGACTCCACGTCGAAATAGACGTTGCCGGGGTTCCCCGCATAGGCGTGGCCCCGGTCGATGATCGTGCCGATGAGGCTGATCATGTCGGTGATGTGGCCGGTCGCCCGTGGCTCGTACGTGGGGGGCAGGACGCCGAGAGCCCGGTAGGCTGCGGAGAACTCCTGCTCGAAACGATAGGCCCACGCCCACCACTCCCAGTCGGCTTCGGCAGACTTGGCAAGGATCTTGTCGTCGATATCGGTGACGTTCCGGACCGTCGTGACCTGGTACCCCGATCTGCTCAGCCACCGTGCGAGAACGTCGAAGGCCAGCGCCGACCGCAGGTGTCCGATATGAGGGGAGCCCTGTACGGTGGCCCCACAGAGGTAGATGCCCACCTTGCCGGGGACACGAGGCTCGAACACCTGTTGGGTTTTTGTCGCTGAGTCATGAATTTCCAGAGTCACACATCTAGGCTACCTGTCTCCGCCCACTATTCGACATGTCTGACGGGCGATACTTTTCCCCGTTGTTTCGTTTTTGTCAGCGTTCACGCGCTACGGTGCATGAATGAGCACTACGCAAGACCGTTCGATGCGGAAGAAAGTCACAGCATGGGCGCTGTGGGATTGGGCCTCCGCTGCTTTCAATGCCGTCGTCACAACGTTCGTCTTCTCCGTCTACATCGCCGATGCTGACCTCTTCGGGGACAACGCGAACGCATCGCTGGGATGGACGATGACGGCGGCCGGGATCTTCGTCGCCATCATCGCCCCCGTAATCGGGCAGTCCACCGACCGCAGCGGCAAGAGGCGCGGCCTCATCGCGTTCACAACATCCGTGACCATCATCGCCACCGCAGCCCTCGCCTTCGTTCGCCCCGACGAGTCCTACCTGTGGCTCGGCCTCCTGCTCCTCGCCATCGGCAACATCGCCTTCGAAACTGGTTCCGTTGTCTACAATGCGATGCTGACCGACATCTCCACACCGAAGAACATCGGCAAGATCTCCGGCATCGGCTGGGGTCTCGGCTACGTCGGCGGCATCGTCCTCATGCTGTTCCTCTACGTCGGCATCATCGGCCCCGAGGTGGGCTGGTTCGGCGTCACCTCCGGTGACGGCATGAGCGTGCGAGTCTCGATGGTCCTGTGCGCCGTGTGGACGCTCGCATTCTCGCTTCCCCTCATGCTGACAGCGGCTGATACTGAGGCGAAGACGACCAGCAGGGTCGGCATCATCGACTCCTACCGCATGCTCTTGAGATCTGTCGCCCGGCTGTGGCGGACCGACCGCTCGATCGTCTGGTTCCTCATCTCCTCCGCTATCTACCGAGATGGTCTGGCGGGTGTCTTCGCTTTCGGCGGGGTCCTTGCAGGCGTCGCCTTCGGTTTCGATAGCGGCGAAGTGCTGATCTTCGGTATCACCGCGAACCTTGTTGCCGGGATCGCCACCATCAAGTTCGGCTACATCGATGATCGTGTGGGGTCTCGCCCCGTCATCCTGTTCTCTCTCGCCTCCATGGTGATCCTCGGCCTGCTCATCTTCCTTCTGCACGACCAGGGGAAGATCGTGTTCTGGATCGCGGGCCTGCTTCTGTGCATCTTCGTCGGCCCTGCCCAGGCAAGCTCCCGCACGTATCTCGCCCGCATCATCCCGCCCGGGGAGGAGGGTGAGATCTTCGGCCTCTACGCGACAACGGGAAGAGCGGTCTCGTTCCTCTCCCCATTCATGTACGCGACAGCAATCTCGATCGGCGCGATTCTTCTCGATTCCTCGAAGAAAGACGCCGCCTACTTCGGAATCCTCGGCATCGCCATTGTCCTGTTCGCGGGATTCGCATCGTTCCTCAAGGTCCGCCCGGCAGAAGAGAAGCTGACGGACTCCGCGGCCTGACCTCTCGTCAGCGGGTGAGGAGCGCTGTTGAGAGGGCGCCGATCCCTTCGACGCGGCCCAGCGCACCGAGATGGTCTGTGGTCGTCGCCGCGATCATGACGGGAGCGCCAACGAGCCTGCTCATCGCGTCCTGCGCCTCGATCTTGCGGGGAGCGAACCGCGGCTTCTGCCCAATGATCTGTATCGATATGTTGGCGACATGCCAATCATCTGCCAGCACGAGGCGTACCGCTTCGCCGAGCAGCGCAGCACCGGAGGCTCCCGCCCACTCGGGTCGATCCGTACCGAAGACTGTGCCGAGTTCACCGATTCCTGACGCGATGAGGAGAGCATCGGCTGCTGCATGAGCTGCGACATCGGCGTCACTGTGTCCTGCCAGGCCTCCTGTCGGTGCGAACTCGAGGCAGGCCAGCATGAGCGGACGCGGCTCGGTCGAAAACGCGTGAACATCGAGCGCAGTCGCCACTCTCATGACTGTCCCTGGAGAAGGAGCTCCGCAAGACGCAGATCCAGCACGGTCGTGATCTTCATTGCCATGTGGCTCCCCTCGACGATGACGACATCGTGGCCGGCGTGTTCGACCAGGATCGCGTCGTCCGGCGCACCATCAGCGCCCGGCCACCGTGTGGCGTGTGCGGCTCGAAGCACGTCTCCACGGAATCCCTGGGGTGTCTGCACGGCCCTCATGACGCTCCTGTCGAGCGTGTGGACGATCGGTTCGTACGGGGAGCCCGGCTCCACCTGCTTAATCGTATCGGTGACGGGGATAGCGGGAACGGCACCTGCGTGACCGGCGCGGATCGCGTCCCGCACGCGCACCATCACTGCCGGCGGGGTCAAGCATCGGGCCGCATCGTGCACGAGAATGATGTCGGCATCGGCCACAGCATCGATGCCGTTCTTGACGGACTGCTGCCGGTGATCGCCGCCCGCCACGATCGTGACGTCGGCGCCCACAAGTGCCGAGAACACGTCCTCTGTTCCCGGGGGGATCGTGACCACGATCCGGTCAGCAATGCTCGAGGCGATCACGCCGTCGAGAGCATGCTCGATAAGGGTGCGCCCTGCCAGCGGCACAAGCGCTTTCGGCATGTTGAACCCGAGACGGGTCCCCATGCCAGCGGCCGTCACGACAACGGCGGTCGTCATCTCAGCCGAGAATCTCGTCGAGGAGGTCCGATGCTTCTTCCTCGTCGATGTCCTTCGCGAGAGCAACTTCGGAACCGAGGATCTGGCGTGCCTGCATGAGCATGCGCTTCTCTCCGGCCGACAGGTGGCGGCCCTCGTCGCGCCTCGTGAGGTCGCGAACCACTTCGGCGACCTTGATGACGTCACCGGAGGTGAGCTTCTCGCCGTTGGCCTTGAACCTGCGCGACCAGTTCGTGGGTTCCTCGACCGTCTCCTCACGGAGCACGGCGAAGACTTCCTCGAGCTGGGCGTGGTTGGACACGTCACGGACGCCAACATCTTCGATGCTGGCAGCGGGGACCTGGATAACAAGGTCTCCCTGGATGACACGGAGGGTCAGGTACTTCAGCTCTTCGCCGTCGATGACCTTCGTCTCGATATCTTCAATGTAAGCAGCCCCATGGTGGGGGTAGACAACAGTCTCGCCGATCTTAAGCGACATAAATGGAAAGCCTTTCACGGATGGAGCCCGACTAGAAACCTATTCTATCACCTCCGGAAAATAGCCCACTGGATTCCCGATATCTCGCCGTTTTAGGCGGTCCCCGTGGATAATTTAGGCTACCCTGGGGAACTGACAATAGGAGGACATGTGAAACTTTTGCGACTCACCGCCGCCGGTGCCCTACTCGTGCTCGCCTCGTGCTCGACGACAACCGAGGCCATCACCCAGAAACCGTACGCACCCTCGGATGGTATTCGCGTCCACCTCGACTCAGATGTGGTCTTCGAAAACCTCATGATCCTGTCCGATGGTTCGGGCGAGGGCATCCTCTACGGGTCGATCAACAATCGGGGCGGGGATGATGTTCGGGCCGTGATCGTCAGCGACGCACTCGATGAGTCTTTCGCTGTCGACGCCGGCTCCTCCATTAACCTCGGCACTCTCGCCGACATCGAAGATGGCAACCTCGTGACCGTGCGGGGCGACTTCGTGCCGGGAACGAACGTCCGGTCGACCGTCAGCGCGGGCGGAGCGGAATCTGCCGCCGCGATCCCCGTGATCTCAGCATGCTCCCCCGACTATGTCGACGCCTTCCCGGATGCGGAGTGCGACTGATCTTGTCGGTGGAACATCAGGACGGGGCGCTCGAGCGCCCCGTTCGTGTTCAGGACTCTGACACGAGCTTGTAGCCGAGACCGCGGACGGTCTTCAACACCTCTGGGGCGGACGGGTCGACCTCGATCTTTGAGCGCAGGCGTTTGACGTGGACGTCGAGCGTCTTCGTGTCACCCACGTAGTTGGAGCCCCAGATTCGGTCGATGATCTGGCCCCGCGTCAAGACTCGGTTCGGGTTGCGGAGGAACAGTTCGAGGAGCTCGAACTCCCTCAGCGGCATCGGTGCAGGTTCCCCATCGATCGTCACCTCGTGGCGATCGACATTCATCGTGATGCGGCCGATGCTGATCGTCGCATCAGCCTCCTCGTCTCCTTCGACCCCGCCGCGACGCAGGACGGCTCTCATGCGAGCGACGAGCTCCCGGTAGGAATAGGGCTTGGTGACGTAGTCATCGGCACCGATCTCGAGCCCAACAACCTTGTCTATCTCCGAGTCTTTGGCGGTCAGCATGATGACAGGGACGTTCGATTTCTGCCGAATCTGGCGACACACCTCCGTCCCCGACAGGCCCGGCAGCATGAGATCGAGGAGCACAATATCGGGATGGATGCGGGAGAACATGTCGAGTGCTTCTTTCCCGTCTCCCACGGCAACGATGTCGTAGCCGTCCCTGCGGAGATTGAACGACAGCGTATCGCGATAGGACGCTTCATCCTCCACGAGGAGAATCAGGGTCATTCGTGTGCCTCTTCCTCTTCAATGTTCTGCACTGCGGGGGTGACGTCGGGGACGATAAACGTAAAGGTCGAACCTTTGCCCGCCTCGCTCCACAGCATGACGCGGCCACCGTGGTCGGCTGCCACATGCTTAACGATACTCAGTCCGAGCCCGCTCCCGCCCTTGTCTCTCGTCCGAGCGTCGTCTCCCCGGTAGAAACGCTCGAAGACACGATCCTTCTGCTCGTCGGGAATGCCGGCGCCTTGGTCGACGACGGCGATTCGGACCTCCCCTTCGTGGCGGGATACCCCGATAGAGACTCTCCCACCGGGATTGGAATAGCGGATCGCGTTGTCGATAAGGTTGCGGATCGCGGTGGTCAGCAGCGCACGATCGCCGACAACGCTGACCTGTGGCGTCGGGACGGCAACGATCGTCAGGCCGCGACTCTCAGCCTCGATCCGGCATCGGTCGATAGCCTCAGACACGATGTCGTCGACATCGACGAGTTCACTGCTCGCAAGAGCGGCACCGTTCTGCACCCGCGACAGCTCGATAATGTCCTGGACGAGTGACGCAAGCCGCGCCGATTCGCGCTGGAGCTTCTCCGCAAAGGTCACCACATGCTCGGGTTCGTCTGCACAGTCCTGGATCGTTTCCGAGAGCAGCCCGATCGCACCAATCGGGGTCTTCAACTCGTGGGAAATGTTGGCCACGAAATCGCGCCTCGTCTCCTCGAGACGCTTCGCTTCTGTTGTGTCGAAGAACAGTACGAGCGTACGCTCCCCGCTCATGGGAGCAACCCTGACCGACAGCACGACTCTCGCTGTTCCGGAGAATGATCGCCGGAGTGAGAGCTCGAGGTCTTTCACGTCCCCCGTCTTCGCGACCTCTTGCACGGCCGCCACGATTTCGGAGCGGATGATGCGGGACCCGCGAACAATGCCGAAAGAATACGCCTCCGTCGAGGCCTTCTCGACATCTCCCATGCGTGTCAGGAGAATGTGCGCTTGGGGGATGGCGGCGAGGAGCGACTGGACGTCGCGGTCGGCAAGTTCAGACGACATCATGTCGATGTCCTCCTGCGAGCGCAGGGAGCGCAGCCGCGTCGACGCCAGGATCCATCCGGTGAGGATGCCACCGATGATGGCGAGGAGGAGATGCGGGATACCGATATCAGGCATGCCTTCACAATAGACAGGTTTGGCGAGCCATACCCCTCTCGATTCCGCGTTGACGACGAGAGTTCACCTCAAGACCACCAAATGTTAACCGAGCTATGATGAAGTGAGGCTCGGATATCTACGACCACCGGCGACAGGAGTTCACGTGCGCGAGATCTTTAGGCAAGAAATGCAGCAGCTCGGCGACGACCTGCTCAAGCAGGGCCGCGAGGCGGCGCGTTCGATGGAGCGCGCTACCGAGTCCTTGAAGGACGCGAACATCGCGCTTGCCGAGCAGGTGATCGATGCCGACAAGAGGATCGATGCTCTCGAGCGCAACCTCGACGAGATGGGGATTTCGCTTCTGGCCCGCCAAGCGCCCGTCGCCGCAGACCTGCGTACCGTCGTCTCGGTTCTGCGTATCTCCTCGACGCTGGAGAGGATGGGAGATCTGGCCCGGCACGTCGCCTACGTGGCACGCGGACGCTACCCCGAGCGCGTCAACTCCGGCCCCGTCTACGAGCTGCTGGTCAGCATGGCCGAGCATGCAACCGTCGTCGGCCAGCGCGTCGCCGAGCTCCTCGACACGCACGACCTGTCTTTGGCGGAGCGCATCGAAGAGGAAGACAACATCCTTGATGCCCTGCACCAGCAGTCGTTCGGCCTCGTCCTCGACGAGTCCCTCGACCTGAGCCGCCAGGAGCTTATCGACACGGTCCTCCTTGCCCGCTACATGGAGCGCTTCGGGGATCACGGCGTGTCGATTGCCCGCCGCATCACCTTCCTCGTCACCGGCGTCCTTGCCGAACGGAACGAGTCCATTCGCGAGATCGCGGAAGCATCCGAAGGCCAAAGCTGACGATGACTGAGGGGGCCGGTTCGTCTGAACCGGCCCCCTCAGTCACAGTGTCTTACTTGCCCTGGTTGGCAACGGCTGCGATTGCCGCCTTCGCCGCCTCGGGGTCGAGGTAGGTGCCGCCCGGAGTGATCGGCTTGAAGTTCTCGTCAAGCTCGTAGTAGAGCGGAATACCGGTCGGAATGTTGAGACCGGAGATCTCGTCGTCGGAGATGCCGTCGAGGTGCTTGACGATGGCGCGGAGCGAGTTGCCGTGTGCCGCGACGAGGACGGTCTTGCCGTCCTTGAGGTCGGCCACGATCTCATTGTCCCAGTAGGGCAGGAGACGCTCGAGGACGTCCTTCAGGCACTCGGTTGCGGGAATCGGTTCACCCGCGTAGCGGGGCTCGGAGTCCTGCGAGAACTCAGAACCGGCCTCGATTGCCGGCGGCGGAACATCGTACGAGCGACGCCACTGCATGAACTGCTCTTCGCCGTACTCGTCGCGGATCTCCTTCTTGTCCTTGCCCTGCAGAGCGCCGTAGTGGCGCTCGTTGAGACGCCAGGAGCGCTTGACGGGAATCCAGTGCAGATCAGCGGCATCCAGCGCCAGATTGGCGGTGGAGATGGCGCGGCGCAGCAGGGAGGTGTGCAGGACGTCGGGTGACACGCCAGCCTCGGTCAGCAGGGTGCCGCCGCGCTTGGCTTCTTCAACGCCCTTCTCAGACAGCGGGACATCCACCCATCCGGTGAAGAGATTCTTTGCGTTCCATTCGCTCTCGCCGTGACGGAGCAGAACCAGTTTGTAGACCATATATCTATCTTTCCATGTCAGATCAGGCGGATTCGGGACGGCAGACCTAGTCGGCCGTGTTCTCGCGGGCCTTTGCCGCTTCCTGAGCATCCAGTTCGGCTTCGGCTTTACGCTCGAGACGATCGGAATTCATCACGAGTTTCATCACCGCGACGAAGGCGCCGAGGGCGAGGATGGACGGCAGGACGGCGAGTAAGTTCTCCACGGGACTATTCTACCGGCCCAAAGCATCGAGAACACCCCGCACGAGGGATGCATCGATTTGACCGGGAGCAGAACCTTCGCCAAGGCTCGCAAATGTTGCGGCGGAGCCGCAGGCTTTCGCGGCCAGCCTCGTCCACGCGGCATCATCTCCCATCGAGATCGAGATGATGGGTCGACCGAATCTGCCTGTCAGGCTCCGCGACAGCTCCATGTGGCGCCACGTGTCGTCCGGGGTGAGAGGCTGGAATGCAATCTTGAGGATGTCGGCATCGGCCTCGACCATTGCCTGGAGGATCTCGAGGATGTCGTCGTTGCGCGGAGTCATGTCGAAATTGTGGTGCGAAGCGATGACAGGCACGCCGCTCGAGCGAGCGAGGGCAATCGCGCGGTAGGCGGCTGACCGGTTGATCTCGACGTCGATGAGATCGGGTTTCGCGGCGAGAAGCATCGTCACGGCCGTGAGATAGTCTTCCCCGCGCCCCGCAAAGGCCCCACCCTCCCGATCGGTCCGCAGCGTGGCGATCACCGGGACGTCGGCGTCCGCGAGAACGGCGGCGCAGGATTCCCAGTCCTCTGACAGATCCGCCCGCCATTCCACGATGTCAGCGCCAGATTCACGCGCCTGTGCGATCTTCTCGGGGAGGCTCTGCGGGGAGCCGAAGAGCGGCACGATCAGTGCCGTGCCGTCCGTGAGCACGCGCGGTATGTGCGGATTCATTCTTCCTCCAACATGTAGGGCCCGTCGCTCTAGGAATACCATGCGACGGGCCCCGATACTGTGGGCGCGGACGACTGTATCGCACGCCGAGGGGGATCAGCCGATCTTCAGTTCGCCCATCTCGTCCCAGTCATCGACCTCGATCTGGCGGGAGATGATCTGGGGTGTGGCGGAGAGGTACTGCGGGAACTCCTCCTGCATCTTCTTGAAGTGGTCCGACTGGACGTGTGCAGCGGCGCCATCGTCCTCGAAGCCCTCCACGAGCACGTACGTGTTGGGGTCGTTCACGGAACGCGACCATTCGAAGAACTTGTTCTTCTCTTCAGCGAGTGTCGCCTGCGTGAACTCGGCCGAGAGCTCAGGCCAGCGGTCAGCATATTCCGGCTTCACCGGCATCTTCACGACGATAAAAATCATGGTTGTTCTCCTCTATCGCCCCTCCGAATGAGGGGCATCGCCTCAACGGTAGACGAGCCTTCTCACGTCACGGAACGCTGTTCGCGACAAGCGGGAATGAGGGCGCGATGGGGGCGGGAATAAACTCCCCGATCTTGCGTTACCCCAAGTAGTTCAAATTTGAAAGACTTAGGGAGACTGTTCAGCGATGCAATTCGGAGTATTCACCATCGGCGACATCACGCCGGATCCGACAAACGGGCATGTGCCGACCGAGAATGAGCGAATCAAGGCAACCGTCGACATCGCGAAGCACGCCGAGGAGGTGGGATTCGACGTGTTCGCGACCGGCCAGCACCACAACCCGCCCTTCGTGGCGCCCGGCAACCCGCCGACCCTGCTCGCCTATCTCGCGGCCCAAACAGAGAAGCTGATCCTCTCGACCTCCACCACTCTCATCACCACCATGGATCCCGTCCGCCTGGCAGAGGACTACGCCTACCTGCAGCATCTCGCAGAAGGACGGGTCGATCTTGCCCTCGGGCGCGGCAACACCGGGCCCGTCTATCCCTGGTTCGGGAAGGATATTCGCGCCGGCATCCCCCTTGCGGTCGAGAACTACAACCTGCTGTACCGGTTGTGGCATGAAGACCGAGTGGATTGGCAGGGCAAGTACCGCACACCGCTCAACAACTTCACCGCGACTCCACGACCGCTGGACGATACGCCTCCGTTCGTGTGGCACGGCTCGATCCGATCGCCCGAGATCGCGGAACAGGCCGCGTACTACGGTGACGGCTTCCTCCACAACAACATCTTCTGGAACAAGGAACACGTCATCGAGATGGTCCGCCTCTACCGTCAGCGCTACGAGTATTACGGCCACGGGCAAGCCCACCAGGCGTACGTCGCTCTCGGCGGGCAGGCGTTCATGCACAAGAACTCTCAGGAAGCCGTTCGCCAGTTCCGTCCCTACTTCGACAACGCCCCCGTCTACGGACACGGCCCCTCCCTTGAGGACTTCTCGGAGATGACGCCTCTCACGGTCGGCTCTCCCCAGCAGGTGATCGACCGCACCCTCGAGTTCCGCGACTGGGTCGGTGACTATCAGCGTCAGATGTTCCTCATCGACCACGCTGGCCTGCCCCAGAAGACGGTCCTCGAGCAGCTCGACATGTTCGGCGAACACGTCCTGCCCGTGCTGCGCGAAGAATTTGCGAAGAACCGTCCCGCGGACGTCCCCGACGCTCCCACGCACGATTTCCTTGTCGAGCGTGCCCGGAGGGGCGAATCTCCAGTGCCGGGAGGCAGGGAAGGTTCACGCGCATGGTCCGATGCTCAAGAGCGCAAGGCGAAGCTCGACGCCGCCAGTAGGGCACGGTGACAGGCATGACTCTCGAACGGAACGATCCTCGACGTCTCACCGTTGTCTCGGGCGGGCTCGGCGACCCGTCACAGTCGCGTATGCTTGCCGATCGTCTCGCAGAGGCAACATCGGAGACCCTCGCCCAGTCCGGTATCGCATCCCACGTTCATGTCATCGAGCTGCGTCTGCTCGCCACCGCAATCTCCGACTCCCTCATCGCCCACACGATCACGCCCGGTCTGCAGGACGCGCTGGACCAGGTCATGGGAGCCGATGGCGTGATCGCCGTCAGTCCCACGTTCAAAGCCTCATACTCGGGCCTGTTCAAGTCGTTCTGGGACTTGGTTGATGAGGAAGAGTTCGCGGGAACCCCTGTACTCCTCGGCGCAACGGGAGGAACCGCACGGCACTCCCTCGTCATCGACCAGGCGATGCGGCCGCTGTTCGCCTACCTCAAGGCGTTGACCTCCCCCGTCTCCGTCTACGCGGCGGCAGACGATTGGGGTGACGTGTACGGCTCGTCGGATTCGACCAAGACAGCTCCGATCCATGAGCGGATCCACCATGCCGGCGCCACCTTCGCCAACCTGATCAACGCCATTCCCTCCCGGCCACGGGCATCGAAACATCACCCAACCGAGATCGAGGTGACTCCCTTTGAGCAGCTTCTCAACGGATAGCGTATGGACACGTGCCGGCAGGCCGGATCTGCGCGAGACGGATGGGAAACGTCAAGCGTGGCGGGCCTACTGGGAGGCGACTGCGCTTCTGCGCGACCGGCTCGAGAAGTCGCTCAAGGACCAGCTGGGCCTGACTCTCGCGGACTATAACCTTCTCCTGCTCCTCGTCGAAGCCGGCGGGTCGATGAGAATGGGCGAGCTTGCCAACCGCATGGTGTTTGCGCCGTCCCGGATCACCTACCGCGTCACACACCTCGTCGATCGCGGCTTCGTCGTCCGGGAGACTGAGGGCACGGACAGAAGAGGTGCCCTCGCAAGCATCACCGATGACGGGAGGACGTTCTTCAAGGAAGCAGCGGCACTCCACGCCTGCCAAGTCGACGATCTCTTCCTCTCCCATCTCGAACCGGGGGACGAGGATATGCTCCTGCGCGTCTTCACCCGCGTGGGCGAACGACTCGACGCCATCGGCTGAGCAACAGCCCTCAGTTGATGGCTTTGCCCCGCTGTTCGGGGAGGAAATATGCGGCACCGGCGGCGATGGCGAAGGCAGCGGAGAAGATCGTGAAGACGAGAACATTGCCTCCCCATCCGAGGAACACCGGCACGAGAAGCGGAGTGATGATCGACGCGATACGACCAAACCCGGCGGCCGCACCTGTCCCCGTCCCCCTCACGCTCGTCGGATAGAGTTCCGGCCCGATCGCATAGAGTGCGCCCCATGCGCCAAGGTTGAAGAAGCTGAGCATCATGCCCGCCGCAATGATCTGCCATTCCGCCGTCGCCTGGCCGTAGAGGATTGCCGCCACAGCGGAGCCTGCCAAGAACATCCCGAGAGTGCTGCGTCTGCCGATCTTCTCGATCAGGTAGGCGGCCGCAAAATATCCCGGTATCTGGGCGAGGGTGATGATGAGAGTGAACTCGAAGGACTTCACGAGGGAGAAACCCTGCGCGGTCAACAAGGACGGGATCCACGTGAAGGCACCGTAGTAGGAGAAATTGATCGCGAACCAAATCACCCACAGGGCGGCGGTGCGCCTGCGCATCGACCGCGACCAGATGGTCAGGTGACGCTCGGGCTGGGGAACCGCGAACCGTTGAGCATCCTCCTCCGATCGCATCGTCGGGCCGTCATAGGCGTACTCGGGGCCTGCGGAAGCCTCATAGTCTTGAACGATGCTCTCCGCTTCATCGAACTTCCCCTTCGTTTCGAGGAAGCGAACGGACTCGGGAGTATGGATTCGTATGATGAGGGAATAGAGCGCCGGGATCGCGCCGATGGCGAGACCCCACCGCCAGCCATCATCCGAAGCAGCCACGACGAAGTAGCCGATCAGAGCCGCAGCGATCCAACCCAACGCCCAAAATGCCTCGAGCCACACGATGACACGGCCACGAATCGCACGAGGGGCGAACTCGGAGACCAGAGTCGAAGCGACGGGCAGTTCCGCACCGAGGCCTAGGCCGACAATGAAACGGAAAACGAGGAGGACTCCGACGGACCCGACGAGAGCCGTCGCTCCAGTGGCAAGACCGTAGATCAAGAGCGTCAGAGCAAAGACTGATCTGCGCCCGATCCTGTCCGCAAGCAGCCCACCGAGAGTCGCACCGACTGCCATTCCGATGAAACCGACGGAGATGATCCATGACCGCTCGGAGTCAGTCAGCCCCCACTGTTCCGCCAGCGCAGCAACAATGAAAGAGATGAGGCCGACGTCCATGGCGTCCAGCGCCCATCCCACACCAGAGGTGCCGAGAAGCTTGCCCAGTTTCTTCGTGAATGGCAGTCGTTCCAGACGTTCCGAACGTGCGAGAACCTCATCGCGGTGTTCGTGTCGATCTTCGGGAGAAGTAGTCATTGGTTCCTTCGAATCTGGCATCTCATCATGCGTGGGATGGCCCATGCTCTCCCGAAGCGTACTCCAGGGCGCTCCGTCCCCGCATCGCAGGAAAACACCGCCCACAGTCTGGATGCTCGGCCTCGTCCACCCTCCCCTCGCGCACCAGAATCAACAATTGCGAAAACACGAATCAGCGCAGGTCACAACCTCATTCATCGCGGGAGCATCCGTGAAATCGTCTCCACTTTGCACCATTTCGGCCTTTGGTCCCGATAAATACTCGGCAGCGAGATTTATGATGAAATCACGACATTACTTCCCAAGTGTCATAGTTAGTGAGGCCCGTCCCGATCGGATGGGCCTCACTTATTTGCCGCTGAAGGCGACACACGTTCACGCAATTGGATTCACAGCAACTCGTGCGCGACGAGATTCCTCCCACCAGCCGTTGGACCAGTACCCGCAGATTTTACGACCGTGTGCTTAGCTCATCGAAGACTCTCTCCACATAGCAGGAGACGTGAATTAGATGGCGACCATGATGGCTACCGGGCGGGAAGCATGGTCTCGCATAAAGCGATTCCCCACTCACGTCTTTTGTTGACGTGGTGGGGAATCGTGGTGGAGCCGCCTAAGAGAATCGAACTCTTGACCTATTCATTACGAGTGAATCGCTCTACCGACTGAGCTAAGGCGGCGCTGTTTTATCAGCACGACGAGCTTACCGAAGCCAGGAGCCAGAACACAAATGCGCACCTATGGCGCTGGCCACTCGAGTTCTGGGCAGAAGGCTAGGCGGGGCAGGTCAATCCATCCTCTGGGAGCGTGCCGTTGATGAAGAAGTCATCCACCGCATCTTCAATACAGGGGCCAGCACTGCCGTATGCTGTGTGGCCCTCGCCTTCCCACGTGAGAAGGATGCCGTTTTCGAGCTGCTCTGCGAGGTTGACGGATGACTGGTAGGGGGTGGCGGGGTCCCCCACGGTTCCGATGACGAGAATCGGGTTGGAGCCGGCTGCCACGAAGGGTCCCGGCACCTCGTCGGCCGTGTGTGGCCACTCCGAACAGAACGTGTCGCCGCCCTCGAAATATGGGGCGAATGTTGGTGCGTCCTCGTTCAGTCGAACATCGTTCGCGGCAACCGCCTCCTCGTCGATCACGGCGGGGAAGTCGACGCAGTTGATCGCCCAACGCGCCTCGAGGGAGTTGTCAGAGAACTCTCCGCTATAGGTGTCTCGACCGATCATGAGGTCGTTGAAGGTCAGGATAAAGGTGCCATCGTCTTCCTCGATGGCCATGATGAGAGCTTCGGTGAGGTAGGACCACGTGTCTTCCGAATACAGGGTGGTGGCGATCCCGGTGTAGAAGATGGCGGGGTTGACGACCCTGTCGTCGACGGCCGTGGGAAGAGGATTGTCCTGGGTTGCCTCGATGACGGACTGCAGGTGGGCTTTCGCTTCCTCGACCGTGTCGCCCTCCAGTGGACAGTCCGTATCGTCGAGGCACGACTCGACGTAGGCGGTCAGTGCCTGCTCGAACCCGACGGCCTGGAAATAGGACGAATCAAGTGCCGAGACGGCGGGATCGACCGCACCGTCAAGCACCATGCGTCCCACGTTCTCGGGGAACATGTCGGCGTACTGCCCACCAAGATGGGTGCCGTACGAGAAACCGAAATAGTCGAGCTGTGTCTCACCGAGCGCCGCCCTCATGACATCCATGTCTTTCGCAGCATTGATCGTGGATACGAATTCCAGGAGGTTCCCACTCGTGTCGACGCAGCCTTCGATGATGGCGCGAGTATCTTTCAACGACTGCGCCTCACCCTCGGGAGTGTCAGGGTAACTCTTATCCAAGAAGTCTCCGAGCTCATCATCAGGCAGGCAGTCGATCGGAGTGGAATCGCCGACACCGCGTGGATCAAAGCCGACGATGTCGTAGTTTTCCCTCAGAGCATCGCTGAAATAGTAGGAGGCGTCGGATGCCATGTCCTTACCGGACCCGCCCGGGCCGCCAGGATTCACGAAGAGGGATCCGATTGCGTCACCGCTTGCAGGGACTCGAAGCATCGAGAGTTCGATCGTTTCGCCTTCGGGCTCGTCGTAGTCGAGGGGGACCCTAACCGTCGCGCATTCCGTCGTCACCGCGCCAGAGCCCTCGCACGCCTCCCATTCCACATCTTGGTGGTAGAACTCGTCAAGACCAGCGGGAGCTTCGATTGTCGCGGTGCCGCTTTCAGAGGCGTCATCCCCCGGCACTGCTGTTGAGCATGCGGCGAGAGCGATGGTGAGGGAGGCGAGAGCGGCGAGAGATCTTTTCACGACTTCAGGGTAGACCAGAAGCCTGAGCATGTGCGACGAAGGCTCGGGGGATTCATCCCCGCCGGAGGGCTATCATCATGGCCTCCAGGGCGAGCTGGGGCGCCACGTTCGCGCCGATGCGTTCGCGTGCCAACGCAATGTGCTCAAGGATATCGATGGTCTTCTCAGCCGTTGTCGCGTCTGCTATCTCGCTAATCTCTCTCTCGAAATCGACGTTGACGAGATCAGTGCCGGCCTCGAGCTGAACGATAAGAACGTCGCGGTAGAAGGAGAGCAGGTCAATGAGTGCCCTGTCGAACGCGTCCCGCTTCTGGCGCGTCTCACGCTTCTTCCCCTCGTCCGCCAGCTGCTTGAACTGGCTCCTCATCGCTGGCGGAATGGCTTCGCCCGGGGCCAGTCCCATCGATCTCCGAAGGTCTGCATGATCCCGGTCCTCCCGAGCACCACCGGTGCTCTTGGCCTGCTCTTCGGAACGGTCGAGGAGCTCCTTTGCCGCCAGGACGGCATCACCCGTCGTTCTCACACGGTAGGCGGCTCGAAGATTCAGCTCGCGGCGCTCCCGCACCGTCGAGTCGACTGCGAGAGCCTTTGCTGCACCGACATGGGACTGTGCGGCTCGCGCGGCGACAAGCGCACGTTCGGGGTCTATTCCATCCCTTCGGACAAGCAGCTCCGCGACCTTCTCGGGCGACGGAATGACGAGGTTCAATCCGCGACACCGAGAGCGAATGGTGGTCAGAACATCGCGCGGCGATGGCGTGCACAGGATCCATACCGTGCGCGGCGGCGGTTCCTCGATAGCTTTCAGCAGGACATTCGTCGTGCGCTCCAGCATCCGATCGGCCTCTTTGATGATGAGGACACGCCACGCGCCCGCGGTCGGGCTTGCCTGGGCACGGGAAACGAGCTCGCGGACGGATGCGACGGTGATCGTCGTGACCTCGGAGGCAAGGATCTCGACGTCGGGATGCGATCCCGCCATGACGGTTCGGCATCCATGGCATTCTCCGCATCCTGCTTCGTCACCAGTACATTCGAGTGCCGCCGCGAAGGCTCTGGCAGCTGTGGAACGCCCCGAGCCTGGCGGGCCGGTGAACAGCCACGAGTGTGTCATGCCGGTGCCGCCCGACCTGGCATCCATCGCCGCGCGACGAAGAACGCCGATCGCAGCGTCCTGGCCGGCAAGATCGTCAAAGACGCTCATAGGCCGCCCTGATTTCGGCGGCGATGGCCGCTATCTGTCCGCTCGCATCGATGACGGTGAATCGTTCCGGTTCCGCGTCTGCCATGGAGAGGAATGTTTGGCGCACGCGCTGGTGGAAGGCGTCTCCTGCCGACTCGAGCCTGTCTTTCTCCGTACCGACCCGGGCGGCACCGATAACCGGATCGAGATCGAGGAGTATCGTGAGCTCCGGCTTGAGGCCGTTGACCGCCCAGTTGTTGAGTTCTCGAATCTCGTCGACTCCGAGTGCTCGAGCGGCACCCTGGTAGGCGACGGAGGAGTCGATGAATCTGTCGGTGATGACGGTTGCTCCCCTGTCGAGGGCTGGCCGGATCACCGTGGCGGCATGGTGGGCCCGGTCGGCGGAATAAAGAAGCGCTTCCGTGCGCGCAGAGAGGTCCTCCCCGTGCAGGAGGGCCTGCCTGATCTGCTTCCCCAAGGGCGTGCCCCCGGGTTCACGGGTGACGACTACTTCGCGTCCCGTGGAGGCGATGTAGTCTGCGAGGAGAGTGATCTGCGTGGTCTTTCCCGCCCCATCGCCACCTTCGATGGAGATGAAGTGCCCGGTCACGATGCTGTCGTGGTCGACGTGGTGGCAGTCTTCTTCGCGGCAGGCTTGCGCGTCGTCGTCTTCTTCGCGGCAGCTGTCGTCGTCTTCTTCGCGGTAGCGGCTGTCTTCTTCGTGGCCGCCTTCTTCGCGGGCGCCTTGCGCGTGGCCTTCCTCTTGGGTGGGTTGTTCTTCAGGTATTCACGCCGCAGCTCGAGAAGTTCGTAGGCTCTCGCATCGGTGATGGTTTCGACGGAGTCAGCGACCCGAAGTGAGGCGTTGAGCTCACCGTCGGTGACGTAGGGACCGAATCGGCCGTTCTTCAGGACGACGGGCTTCTTCGAGACTGGATCCTCCCCGAATTCCTTGAGCGGAGCGGCCGCAGCGGCTCGACCTCGAGCCTTCGGCTTCGAGAACAGCTCTTCGGCCTCTTCGAGGGTCACTGTGAGCAGCTGCTCTTCAGTTTCGAGGCTGCGAGAATCGGTGCCCTTCTTGAGGTAGGGTCCGAACCTGCCCGATTGGGCTGTGATCTCAACGCCCTCAGCGTCCTTTCCGACCACACGCGGCAGGGTGAGGAGTTCGAGAGCCTGCTCGAGGGTGATCGTGGAGAGGCTCATCGACTTGAAGATCGAGGCCGTTCTGGCCTTCGCGGTCTTCGGCGCATCCTCAGGAAGCACCTCCATGACGTATGGTCCGAAGCGTCCCGACTTCGCGACGATCTCGAGTCCTGTCTCGGGATGGTTTCCGAGTACTCGACCATCGTCCTTGCCCTTTTCGAGCAGCTCTTTCGCCTTTTCCACCGTCAGCTCGTCGGGGGACAGCTCATCGGGGACGTTAGCGCGGAGCGGATCCTCATCGCCTTGCTGCAGTTCGACGTAGGGGCCGTATTTGCCGACCCGCAGGACGATTCCTTCCCCGATGTCGACCGTGTTGAGGGCGCGTGCGTCGATCTCGCCAAGGTTCTCCACCTCATGCTGGAGGCCCTTGTGCGTGTCATCGCCGTGATAGAACGCCTCGAGATAGGCGACCCTGTCGGCCTTGCCGCTGGCGATCGAGTCGAGCTCTCCCTCCATCTGTGCCGTGAAGTCGTAGTCGACGTAGCCGGGGAGGTTCTCTTCGAGAAGCCTGATGACGGAGAACGCAGTCCACGTGGGGATCATTGCCTGGCCGCGGCGCTCGACGTAGCCGCGGTCTGTGATGACAGAGATCGTCGAGGCGTAGGTCGAGGGGCGGCCGATGCCGAGCTCTTCGAGTTTCCGCACGAGGGACGCATCCGTGTATCGGGGAGGCGGAGTGGTCTCGTGGCCCTCTGCGACGGCCCCGGGCTCGACGACGTCGACAACATCGCCTTCGGAGAGATCGGGAAGGCGGGATTCGCCATCCTTGTCGTCATGGCGCGATGAGTCCTTGCCCTCCTCATAGACCGCGAGGAAGCCAGGGAATGTCACGACAGTGCCGGAAGCCACAAGGCCCACCTTGGTGAAGCCGGCAGCGTTGACTTCAGTGGACATCTGCACGGACACGGTGAGGAGGCTGGCGTCCGACATCTGTGATGCGAGGGTGCGCTTCCAGATGAGTTCGTACAGCTTGTATTGGGCCGAGTTCAACGATCCGCGCACCTGGTCCGGGGTGCGGAACGTATCGCCTGCAGGGCGGACGGCCTCATGGGCCTCCTGCGCCCCCTTCGCCTTCTTCGAGTACATGCGGGGCTTGTCCGGGACATGGTCGGCTCCGTAGCGCTCCTTCACCTGCGCCCGGGCGGCCGAGATCGCTTCCTTCGACAGGTCGACGGAGTCGGTACGCATGTAGGTGATGAAACCGTTTTCGTAGAGCTGCTGGGCAACACTCATCGCCTGGCGTGAGTTCATGCCGAGCTTCCTCGACGCCTCCTGCTGCAGTGTCGAGGTGGTGAAAGGAGGAGAGGGGCGGCGCTTCGACGGCTTCGACTCCACATTGGTGACGCCGATCGCGGCGTCTTGGAGAGCATTCGCGAGCGCTGTCGCCGACTCCTCATCGAGGACCGCAACGTCTTTGCGCACGGCAGCGGGGATCAGCTTCCCGTCGTCACCGAAGTCTTTGCCTTGAGCGACGGGACGAGCATCCACCGTTGCGAGGCGGGCCTTGAATGTTTCACGGGCCCCCTCGTCTCCGCCGCTGAGCTTGACCCTTACACCCCAATAGCCAGCGGGAACGAACGCCATTCGCTCGCGTTCGCGTTCGACGACAAGGCGCGTCGCGACGGACTGGACGCGACCTGCCGACAGGCCCTGGTTGATTTTGCGCCACAGGACGGGTGAGACTTCGTAGCCGTAGAGGCGGTCGAGGATACGGCGGGACTCCTGGGCGTCGACGAGCTGAGTGTCGATCTCCCGCGTGTTCTCGAGCGCACGCTCGATTGCTTCCTTCGTGATTTCGTGGAAGACCATGCGCTTGACCGGCACCTTGGGCTTGAGAACCTGGAGGAGGTGCCACGCGATGGCCTCGCCTTCGCGGTCCTCATCAGTTGCGAGATAGAGCTCATCGGCGTCCTTGAGGAGGGCTTTGAGCTCGGAAACCTTCTTCTTCTTGCTCGGATCGACAAGATAGTAGGGGTCGAACCCGTCTTCCGTGTTGACCGCGAACCGCCCGTAGGGGCCCTTCTTCATGTCCGCGGGAAGCTCACGGGGTTCAGCAAGGTCCCTGATATGCCCGACTGAGGCCTCGACGACATACTCGGGTCCGAGATAGACGCCAATGGTGCGAGCCTTAGCAGGGGACTCAACGATGACAAGCTTGGTCACTGAACTTCCTTCGGTTGACACGGATCCCGATGGGGACTGACCACAATATATAAGGAGTAAGGCTCCCTAGGACAATCTGCAGCCCCGCATTGCGGAAAACGATATCACCCGATGTCGACCAATAAACCTGCCCCGATGAGTTCCCGAACGGTGGGGAGGACCGCGTGCACCATGTCGTCCGTGGACGCATCGAGGAGCCCCGCGAGAGCGCCGATGATCTGCGCGACGCTCAGCTCCCCGTCGCACGCACCCACAAAGCCTGCCGCTTCCGCACTGACAGGAATCTCCCGCCCGTGTCCCGACAGTGCGATGAACCACGGGTCGGCCTGGCCGGGGGTATGCAGGCGTTTCTCGACAACGCCGTTGGTGCGCAGGTGCTTGGACATCAGCGCATCGTCAGACAGCGCCGCGAGTCTCCTGTTCTGCCAGGCGGCGTCTGCGAAGGAATCCCCGATCGGACCGCGATAGTCTTCCAGGCGCTGGGGGCCTGGCAGGGCTCCGACGGTGATGTATCCGAAGGCGACTGACTCGGCATTGATCTCTTTCAACCAGGAGCAGTAGGCCATCGTGAAAGCCGAACCGGTGATCCCAGCATCGCGCAGCCACATCTCCGCATACTGGGCGGGATCCGTCGCATCGCGCAACACGACCCACGCTTCACGATCCCCGAGCCATTCGCGGACTGGATCCTGCCAGGCGACACCGAACTCTCCGGAGTCGACCTCGGCGTCGACAAGCCAGTTGCCGAGCATCCAGGCCACACCGTCGTCGGTCAGGTGATCCCCCACGCCCGTCAGAATGCTCGTCAGCAGCGAGTCGCCGTCGACACCCGCGTCGCGGTAGTCATAGGTGCCGATGATCTCTCGAACGCTGGGAGGTGTGACGACGAAGGGAGGATTCGTGACGATGCGATCGAACCTTTCCGGCACCGGCTCGTAGAGGGAGCCCAACCGGGTCTCGATTGTCAGGCCCGCAAGGGCTGCGTTGAGACGAGCGAAGTCGAGGGCCCGCTCGGACACGTCGGTGGCGACGACCCTGGCGCCGGCCCGTGCGGCGAGGAGTGCATGGTACCCGCATCCTGTGCCGAGATCGAGGACAGACTGCCCCGGCTCGTAGGAGGTTATGGCCGCCAGGGTCTTCGTGGCGCCTCCGACCGGCATGACATGGTCATGCTTGGGAGAGCATCCCTGGAGCGGGCCAAGATCGGAGGCGATGATCAGCTCTCCCCCGCCGTGCCTCTCAGGCACCGCTATGGGGCGTAGAGCGATCCGTGCCTTGATGTCTTTCGTGACGAGGCCTGTGTCGATCGCTTCCTCGAGCGGAATCGACGGCAGAGCAACCTCATATTCCTCTGCCGTGAGCGCATGGCCGAGGAGAAAGAGCTTCACGAGGAGTGGTAACCGGCCCGGCTGGCGACTGGCGTGGAGGATTCCAGGGACTCGCTGTTCCCGTTCGATTGCGGCGACACCCGTTCTGCCGAGTGCGGTGTTGACACCCGCGACGGTGTAGTCGGCAAGCTCAAGCCGAAGACGATCAGCCACACCTGTCAGATTCATCACGATTCCCTACCCCTACCCTTACTGTTTCTTGACACTAGGAAGAATGGTATCTGAACTCGGCGAGGAACATCGACCGAACCCAGAACTGCTTGCACGTCGAGGGCTATGGTTGGTGATTGTGACCCCGACGCTGACACCCACCGACCGCAACCGAGTCCTTCTCGTCCTCCTCTCTGCGCTCTTCACTGCGCTCGTGGCGGTCTCCATCATCAACGTCGCACTGCCGTCGATCCGCGTGGGGCTCGACGCGTCCTCAACGGGCCTCCAGTGGGTGCTATCAGGCTATTCGCTGACTTTCGGAGTGGTCCTCATCGCATCCGGCAGAGCCGGGGACCTCCTCGGCCGCGAGCGCCTCTTCATTCTCGGCGTCGCCATTTTCGGAACGTTCTCGCTCGTCGCCGCTCTCGCCCCCAGCATTGTTGTCCTCAACATCGCGCGCGCTCTCATGGGCGTCGGCTCCGGCATCATGAATCCCCAGATCACCGGGATCATCCAGCAGCATTACACGGGCAGAGATCGCGCCCGCGCCTTCGGCATCTTCGGTGCCGTCGTCGGCTTCGCCGTCGCCATCGGGCCCGTCCTCGGCGGCGCGATCATCGGCTGGCTCCCGGCTGGGGTGGGGTGGCGGTGGACGATGGGAATCAACGTTCCGCTCTCGATCATCTCCATCGTTCTCGCACTCGCCTGGCTGCCCAAGACGCCTCGCACGAGCGGGGTCAAGCACGACCTCGATCCAATCGGGGCCATCCTTCTCGGGACGGCCGTATTCTTGACGATGCTGCCGTTCATGATGGCGGAGGACAGTCCCCAAACCTGGTGGTTCCTCGCCCTCGGCGCAGTCGTAGGAGCCTGCTGGCTCGCGTGGGAACAGCACTACAGGTTTTCTGGGCGTTCCCCGATGGTCAATCTCTCGCTCTTCCGGATCCGATCATTCTCACTCGGATCCGCGATGATCGCCGTGTTCTTCGCGGGCACGACGACGATTTGGGTCCTGCTTGCACAGTTCGTGCAGGAGGGAGCCGGGCAGACAGCACTCGTCGCCGGCATGGTCGGACTGCCCGCCGCGATCCTATCCGTGTACACCTCCTACATCGGGGGCCGCCTCGTCGTCACGCACGGACGATGGCTGGTCGTCACCGGCCTCCTCCTCAATATCGCAGGCCTCGTCCTCACTGTGATCGCAGCGTTTGCCATCATGGCAGGAGCTCCCGTGTGGTGGCTGATGCTTGCCGTCCTCCCCATCGGCTTCGGCGCCGGGTGGATCACGTCTCCGAATCAGACGTTGACGCTGCGTGAGGTTCCGCCCAATCATGGCGGCACGGCGGGCGGAATCATGCAGACGGGCCAACGGGTCGGCACTGCCATGGGTACGGCCGCCGTCACCGGCCTCTATTTCAGCCACGTATCTTCCGGCTATGACGTCGCATTGGCGTGGGGCTTCGCACTCATCACCTTCTTCATGTTGATCGCCCTGACGATCGCGACCGTTGACGCAGTGAAAGGCCGCGGGCAAGACACCGTCTAGAAGACGAGTTCTCTGGCGCGGTGGCGAGGCTTCTGGCACCGGTCGCGGCTACATTGGCACCTATGACACTGTGGAACGCGATCCTGGACGGTCTCAGCGCTGATCAGGTGGCAGGCATTCACCACACCCCGGCCAGGGAGGGAGTGCACGCACCCTGGCCCTCGTGGCTCCACCCCGATGTGACGGCGGGGCTGGCACGCCTCGGCATCCAGGCCTGGCAGCATCAGGCGGAGGGCATGGAGGCGATCCACGACCATCGGCACACCGTCATCGCTACGGGCACAGGCTCGGGGAAGTCACTCATCGCCTGGATGCCGGTCCTGTCAGACATCGCAGGCTACCGGTCGTCCGTCAGCCTCGCCGACATCCGGAGGAAACCGTCCGCACTCTATCTCGCGCCCACGAAGGCCTTGGCGGCGGATCAGCTCGATAGCCTCAACCGAATGATCGCGGCAACGGCCTCTCCCGCACTGGCGGCAGCTGTCGACGGCGATGCTCCGACCGAGGTCCGCCGGTGGGCCCGCGCCCACGCCAATCTCATCCTCACAAACCCGGACTTCGCGCACTTCTCGCTTCTTGCCGGCCACCAGAACTGGAGCCGAATGTGGGCCGGGCTCTCGACGATCATCATCGACGAGTTCCATACCTATCGCGGGATGACCGGCGCTCAAGTCGCGCTCGTCACCCGCCGCATGCTCCGCATCGCGCGCCACTATGGCGCCAACCCGACGGTCGTGTTCCTCTCCGCCACCGCCAACGACCCGGGAGCCACGGCCGCGCGTTTCCTCGGCGTTGCCCGTGACGACATCGCTGTCATCGATACCGACTGCTCTGCACATTCCGCTACTCATCTGGTTGTCGCACGCGGACGCCCCCTCCCCTCCGCATCGGAGGCGGACATCCTCGTCCTCGACGGCCCGAGTGAAGCTCCGCGCCGCTCCGCGGTGAAGGAGGCGGCGGAGGCTGCCGCTCGGGCGGTCGACGCTGGCGCCTCGACACTGGTCTTCGCGCGTTCGCGTGCGGGCGCGGAGACGGTGGCACAGCTTGTCCGCGAGTCTCTGACGGAACGTTGTTCGGGGCTCTCCGACCGCGTCGCCGCGTACCGCGGAGGTTACCTGCCGGAGGAGCGCAGGGATCTCGAAGCGGGATTGCGAGAGGGAAGGATCAGGGCCCTGGCAACGACGAACGCTCTTGAGCTCGGCATTGATATCTCTGGCCTTGACGCTGTCATCATGTCGGGATGGCCGGGCACTCACGCATCGTTCCGCCAGCAGCTGGGCCGGGCAGGGCGTGGCGGGAAAGACGGCATCGGCGTTCTTATCGCCCGAGATGATCCACTCGATCAATATCTGGCAGAGCATGTTGACGATCTGCTGACGCAGTCCGTTGAGGCCCAGGTCTTCGATCCGACAAACCCGTATGCCGTTTCTGCCCAAGTCTGCGCGGCAGCCGCAGAGCTTCCCCTCACGGCCTCCGACGCTGCAGTCTTCGGATTCGAATCGACCGCGAACTTCGATGAGCTGGTCGATGCTGGACTGTTGACGCATCGGGGCGGAACCTGGCGCTGGAATGTTGCACTTGGCGTCTCAGCTCACGCCATGGTCGACATTCGCGGAGGGGGAAGCGAAATCTCGATCATCGAGGGAAGCACGGGAGTGCTGCTTGGCACCGTGTCCTCGGGGCAGGCCGATACGGCCGTCCATCCACACGCGATCTACGTTCACCAGGGAGCGCCGTACCTCGTCACGTCTCTCGATGAGGAGCGCGCGATTGTCGAGCCGTATCGGGATGAAGAGGTTCGCACGTTCGCCGTTGCAGAGACCGCGGTCGAGATCACCGCGACTTCCCGAGAGCGAGAATTGCGCCACGGCATCCTTGCTTTTGGCGACGTCCTCGTCGCATCGCGAGTCACGGGCTACGACACTCGTCGGAGCCGAGACGGCCTCTACCTGGGGCGGATGCCGCTCGAGATGCCATTGCGCCAGCTCCCCACACAGGGCTGCTGGTGGACGATCTCACAGACGCGCTGCACCGAGGCCGGATTGACCCTCGACATCCTTCCGGGCTCGCTCCACGGGCTCGAGCACGCCGCCATTGGACTCCTGCCGCTGTTCGCCACATGCGACCGTTGGGATATTGGAGGACTCTCGACCGCCCACCATCCACAGACGGGGGGACCGACAATCATCATTCACGACGCTATCCCCGGCGGTTCTGGATGCGCCGAGCGCGGTTTCCACGCAGCCACCGAATGGTTGGCGGCAACGGTGAGTCGACTGGAGTCCTGCCCCTGCCGGGAGGGATGTCCGTCGTGCGTGCAATCACCGAAGTGCGGCAACGGCAACTCTCCGCTCTCGAAGGTAGGTGCCCTCATCCTGGGCAGCGCGCTGCTGGAGGACATGATGAGTACGCGACCATAGCGCCAACCACGAGCGACTGCCGTGCGCAAGCACACATGAAGGCGAATCGGCGGCGCCATGAATGCCACACAAACTCATCGCAGGCACGACCGGCTCAGACGAATGCGCAGATCACGTGGCACGAACGCATCACCCTCGCCCACAGAAACGCCTATATCTACCAAACGGTAGGCAGGCATTGAGTTTGCGCACCACCGCGATCCCGATTGCACAAACGTGGCCCCGCACCCCCTCCACCGCCACCACCACTTATTGGACAGGTATGTCTCAAATACAGAACGGTAGCGTTTAGTCTCAAATCGAGTGCTACTGTGTCGGAATACGGCGCTTGTGACACGCACCATATTCCATGTGGGAGACGGCACTGCCGCGACAGGGAAGCGGACAGAATGCAGGGCGTAGAGGGTACCCTACATATTTTTTCGGGAGCCGATTTCCTGACGAAGATCTTTCTCTCTGCCGTCATCGTCCTCACAGTGAGCAGTTTGGGTTTTGCAGCAGCCACTCAATTGGGCGCCGGATGGTCTGGCAATTTTCAGGCTGGCGCTGTTGGCGTCTCGACCACATGCCAGCCCGCCTCACAGCCCCTCGCCGTGACCATGGGGGAACCTGATTTCGTCGGTACGGGGGATGTTCCGTGGCGCCTCTCGGAGGTCAGTTTTTCGCAGATCTCCCCCGCCTGCATCGGCCTCAAGTACGAAGTCGCCTACCGGGTCGGACAGGTATGGCAGGCACTCCCATCACCCTCGGAGAGTGTCATCGACAGCTCTCAGCTGAGCGTCGATCTCTCAGGGGCCGACATCAGCCGCGCAGATGAGTTCTCACTGACCTTCTTCAGCTAGTTCCTCTCACCAGCCACGACCATCTCGCTACAGTGCGACGGACAAACTCTCGCTCCTTCTTCGGATCCTATGTCCACCGACGTCGCCGGTGGGCATAGGATCTGCCCGTAATCAGGCGCTTTAAGCTTCCGCTTGTGTCGGGCGGCTAACGTGGGCCGGCTTCCGCAATTCCCGTCAACCGCCACGTCGCTATGATCCCAAAAGTCACGGAGGCTTGTGTCTCGACGACCACTCGGGAGCCTCTCACGGTGCACGAGACCAGTTCCGCATCCGTCACGACAAGCGCCGCAGCCTCGCACGGAGCTCGCGAGCTGAAGGGATCGTGGAGGCTCTCCGCAGCCGCGAGCGCGCCGAAGTCGGCAGCGCTGTCGGCACGATGCTTGGCGTCGAAGCCTGCGGCAAGCGTCGCGAGGATGAGTGCAAGAGCGCTGATAACGCCGATGATAGCGACGGATAGGACGGTGCCGGATCCGCGTTCTCGATCCGACATCACCCTCCCCCTTCTGCGAACACCGTGATCGTTGATTCCGCAGTGAGATCGAGGAGGCTCCATGGCCCTCCCACGGGAGCCTGCACTGTCACTGCCAGGGTCTCTCCCGAGTCGCGGACACGGATTTCAGCCTTGTGACCGGCCCGATCAGAGACGATTGCGCGGATCTCACTCTCGCTCATCTCCATCGCATATCCTCGAGCCGCCTCCCGTGCCGCGTCGGTGATACGCAGCTGCGTGACGAGCGCGAGGCCGAGGCTGACGACGAGGAAAAGCACCGTCATGACGACCGGCAGGGTCATGGCCAGCTCTGCTGTGACCATGCCCCGCTCCCTGTCACTGCCGCGCTGTCGTTGTGTCTGTTTCATGAGGTCCTCCGTGGCCGGCCCCGAAGGGCCGGCCACTCAGCGCTAGAAGAAGTTGAAGATGGAGCGGAAGATGTTCTCGAGCGCTTCCTTGACCCATGGCTGGTCAAGGATCCATACGAGAAGCCCTCCGAATGACGTTGCCGCGACTGTACCGATCGCATATTCCGCGGTCGCCATACCGGCTTCCGGGTCGTCGAGGTCGTGGCATTCTTCGAGATGGGGATTCATGGCTTTGTCCTTTCGTTGTCGCGCGCCCGGTTGGGCACAGTGCAACTGTCCCGCGGCAGGCTATCCCCGTGCCGTCCTCGAAATGCTCATGTGGAGGTGTCTCTGCCTTCTTCCGCTGTGGACAGGTTGCTGCCGGATTGACTGGATGAACCGCATTTCCGAGCAGCTATGCGTGATGATGTGGCATGCCTCTACGCGCCCATTCGCGCATCCGGCGATCGACGTCCGTTGATTCGTCGAGACGGGAGAAGCAGAGAACGCTATTTCAAAATATGGAGAGCACACGTCCACCTTGACGCCATGACAGGAACTGACCGCTCCCGTCCATTCCCTCCCTCTCCACCCGCATTTCCCTAGACTGGATACATGGAGATGCGACGCATGGGTAAATCCGGACTCACAGTATCGACAGTGGGTCTGGGCGGAAACAATTTCGGCCGCAAAGGCTCTGCGACCGAGAGCTATGAGGGCACGAAAGCGGTGATCGATCGGGCTCTTGACGCTGGCATCACCCTCTTCGACACTGCCGACATGTACGGGATGGAGGCGGGACTGTCCGAAACCCTGGTCGGACGAGCCCTGGGCAGCAATCGTGACAAGGTTGTGATCGCGACAAAGTTCGGCCTCGATGCACGCGGGGCCAACGGAGCCGACTTCAACGCGCGCGGATCACGCCGCTACATCATCAACGCGGCTGAGGCATCCCTGCGCCGCCTCGGCACGGACTACATCGACCTCTACATCTACCACTCACCCGATCCCCTCACTCCCATTGAAGAGACCCTGTCCGCCTTGGACGATCTCGTGAGGTCCGGCAAGGTCCGATACATCGGGCACTCCAACATGTCCGGCTGGCAGATCGCTCATTTCGACCATGTTGCTCGGGAGCTCGGCACAGAGCGGTTCGTTTCCGCTCAAAACAACTTCAGCCTTCTCGATCGTCGCGCGGAGCTCGAAGTCCTGCCCGCCTCGACCCAGTTCGGCCTTGGGGTCCTCCCCTACTACCCCCTCGCGAACGGACTCTTGACCGGCAAATACACGGATGGCATTGCGCCCGATGGATCCCGCCTCGATGTTGCGAAGCCACAACTCATGGAGTCAACGGACTTCGACCAGCTGAAGAAGCTCCGCGCCTTCGCACAGGAGCGCGGCCTGACGGAGCTGGAGGTCGCCTTCTCCTTCCTTCTGGCCTCCCACCCCGTCACGTCGATCATCGCCGGCGTGACAAAGCCCGAACAGGTCTATGCGAACGCCCGCTCAGCTTCGTGGGTACCAACTGCGGAAGACATGGCCGAGCTCGATACGATCTTTCCCCCGGCACCGAAGATTGCACTCTTCTAGCGACCGCCGAAGACCATCATCCCCATGGAGATGATGACTGGCGCAACCCCGATGAGGAAGAAGGCCGGCAGGAAGCAGAGGCCCAACGGCAGGACGAGACGGACACCGAGCCGCGCAGCGGCCTCCTGAGCATCCTTGAGACGCCGCGCCCGCACGGATGCGGCGGCGCGGCGAAGCATGACAACGGGCGGGGCGCCGTCGACCCAAGCCGGTTCGAGTGCGGCTGACAACCTCGATAGCCGGCCCGAGCTGGTCTGCCACGCCTCCTCCCAGGACGCGCCCATGAGCAGGGACCGGCTCGCCCTCATCGCGTCCTCAGCCTCATCCCCCGGCGGCAGGCACGTGCCGAGCGCCTGTAGGACGGTCGGAATAGCAGCCCCCGCGGACACGAGAGCAGTCGCGAGATCGATGATCATCGCCTCATCAATGGGCTTCGCTTTGATCGGGGGCGCCTTGGGCGGGCGCGGAAGCCGGCGCGGCGGCCACAGCAGCGCAAGAAGAACAGTCGCGACGAGGATGGCGATCATGAGGCCCGCCCGATCGCACCATCCGACTGTGCGGAGCGAACCATCTTTCTCACAACGACGATTCCCGCTATTTCACAGATAGAACCAGCGATGAGGAAGATTCGACCGAGTGTGGATCCGAAGAGGAAACCCAGGGGGTCGACGCCCATGAACAGCCCCAGGCCCAGTCCGAGCAGCGGCAGCCACGCCAGCATCGCAGCTGTCGACTTCGGCCCTTGAAGAGCGATTTCTCGGGCCGTCTGCGCCTCTCCCGCCTCCGTGAGACCAGCGGCGCACTCGTCGAGGACGTCCGCCATCGGAGCTCCTGTCTGCCACGTGAGGCGCGTAGCGGTCAGTAGCGACGGGAGCGCGATCCGCGTCAGGTGGGTTATTCTCGGCTCCCCCTTGACCAGGGCAAGGGCTTCTGCCAGCACTCCATCGCTCGCGTCCAATTCGTTGAGGATCCGCGGGGACCCCTGCGTATCGAGGACTGGTTGGCGGGCAGGCAGCCCCGCCCGCTGGAGAGAGAGTCGCCACGCCTGTTCGACCCCCATGCCCGCACGGAGTCGCGTCGCAACATCGGTCGCCAGCACGCCGAGATCAATGTCGTGGCGGCGCGGTATGGAGATCGAGGCTCGTCTCGTTCGAGAGCGAGTCACGGCAGGTCGGGGCAAACGACGTCCGCTCGTCGTCGTGAGGATCGCGGCAGCGAGAGCAAGGCCAGCGCACAGCGCGACGATCATAGGAAGCTCTTCTCGATGCCCAATCGGGCCGCCAGCCTCTCCCATCCTGGCCCAGGTGCTGTCTCGCCGCCACGCGTGACGAGTGCAGGCTCCGAGACCAGGCGCCCCTCATCCCGCGACAGCACGGCCACGTGGTCGATCCGCCTCCCACCTGATGTTCGGCGGATGTGGATGATGGCGTCGAGCGCTGACGAGGCTTGGGCGGCAACTGTTGGTTCTGACATGCCCGCGAGCGCCCCGAGAGCCACAAGCCTGGCCGGCACATCCTGCGCCGTATTGGCATGAATGGTGGCCCACCCGCCCTCGTGGCCTGTGTTCAGGGCTGCGAGAACATCTCTGACTTCTGCGCCTCGACACTCACCGAGGACAAGCCTGTCCGGTCGCATTCTCATTGCCGCTCGAACGAGATCGCTCATCGAGACCTCGCCGGCCCCCTGCACGTTGGCGTGACGCACTTGAAGGTGGACGCAATGGGGATGGGTGGGCCGGAGTTCGGCCGACTCTTCGATGACGACGATCCGTTCGGCAGGCGGAACCAACCCGAGGAGCGCAGAAAGGAGGGTTGTCTTGCCCGAACCGGTTGCACCCGAGATCATGACGTTCGCTTTTGCACCGACCATCGCTGACACAGCTCGTGCCATGGGCACACTCGAGGTTCCCGATTCGACGAGATCATCGAGAGTCAGTGCCACAGTTCGCTGCGTGCGCAGAGAGATCAGAGTGCCCTCCGCAGCAAGCGGCGGAAGGACTGCATGAAGGCGTACCCCGGTAGGAAATGTTCCATCGACGATCGGGGACGCATCGTCGAGGCGCTGACCGCAGGTCGCTGCAAGCCGGACAGCGAGTTTTCGCACCTCCAAGGGGTCATTGAGGTCTTCCGTCGTGTGGCTCACGCGTTCGAGTCCGTTCCCTCGGTCCACCCACACGCCCTCGGTTCCGTTGACGAGGACATCCGTCACCTCGGGATCCTCGAGGAGCGGCTGGAGCACGGGGCCTGCACCCTCGAGCTGTTGCAGGATTCCTTGGCCGACAGAGGCGACGGAGGCGATGGAGATCGCATCGGGGACGGCCCCTGCAAGAACCGTGCCGATCCGGTCCCCGCCGACCACGGCGGCACGTGCGGCGGCAAGGTCTGCGAAGAGAGGGCTCACGAGAGGACCCTGGTTGCGATGCGGCGAATATCGCGGGCGGATCCCGAGCGGAGGCGATCTCCCGGTGTCATTCCGTGGGCGATGTCGCCATCGAATGTTCGCTCGTACCGGAGCGGACATCCCTCCATGCCAAGTTGATGGGCGGCATCGTCCGCCTGCCCGACGCTCTTCACACCTCCCACGACGAGCGTGTGGGCGAGGGCGGGCGGGATGAGGCTCAGTGTCCGTTTCGCTGCGGCGAGGCACGTGACGTCTGGCCGTGTCACTGTGACGAGATGGTCGAGCCACGTGAGCCACTCCGAGGCCGGGTTGAGTTTGAGGAGCGCGAAGCGTGGCAGGTCGACGACCGTCACCGCACTGACCTGGGATACTGCTGACGCTGCAAGGATTCCTGCACGGCCGGAGAGAGGAATAGCACCCCTGTCGTCACCGGTGAGAACTCGCACGCTCTTCCATCTCGGAAGCGAATCCACGAGCCGACCCGGAAGCAGGGTTCCGTTCTCTTTGCCGATATCTGGCCACCGTTTGCCTCCCGCCTCGAGGCTGAGCAGCATCCCGTACCCGGGCGAGAGGGGATCCATGTCAATGAGCGACGTCGTCCCATCCTGCGCTAGCTGTCGCGCCAGCATCGTTGCAAGCACAGTCGCTCCCGCGCCGCCGTGACAGCCGATCACGCCGACGATGACGCCTCGTTGGGTTGCGCCCGCCGCGACGAACAGTTCCAGCAGGTCCGCAGGTTCTGTGCGCGGATTGACGCTGACCGACTTACCTGCGAACTCCGGTTGGAACAGTTCGTTGAAACTGGCTCTTGCCGTTCTCGTCGTGCCCGACTCTTCGACGAGTGTGAGTATTGCCGGGGGCGCCTCTCCCGATACAGGAACCGTGGCCGTATCGACTCCCGCGACCTCTGCGAGTCGTTCGATGTCCGTGAGGAGTTCTGGGCTGGACGCGCGGATGAGAACTGTCGTCAGCGGCTGGGTCCTGACCCTGCGATGGGAAACCTTGTCGTTCATGGCCCGATTCTTGTGCGCATCTTCCCTCGATCAGGCGTCGAGAATCGGTTCTGTGGATGCCCCTAGCCGAGTTCGGGATCAGTACGCCCGGCAAGGATCGATTGTGAGATGCGAAGAGATCTCGTCATGGCGGACACGTACATGTCGGCCACGTGCCCAAGCCACGCATCCATCCCGGCAGAGCTTCCCGACTCGTAGTCGGACAGATGCGATTCGAGAGTCTTGATATCCAGAACGGCTGTCCCTGTCGGCTCGAAACCTCGCACCGTGGCAAACCACCGCACGAAGCTATCCCTGATCGTTGCGTTGCCCTCGGCAGACAGCGGCTGGGAGAGCCATTGACCGAGAAGCACGGCGATGGTGACAAGACCGGGGGCGGCCGACTCTGCGATGTCTAGCAGGAGATCCTGTCGGACGGAGTCCTCAGTGGACAAGATCCCGGCACGCTGTCGCACACTCATGTCTGGATGCGCGGAGGAAGCGTCGCGGTGAAGGCGGGCGAGCATTGTTCGCGTCGACGCATGCGGTGCGGGGGCAGTATCTTTCGTGACAAGCGGCGGCATATCGGCGACGACCTCGGAGTGGCAGCGCCACGCCGCCGAAGCGCGCGGCGCGCTGGGCTCCCCCAGCCAGGCAACCTGTTCCCTCAGCGTGCGGGTGGAGATCTCCCCACCGCTCGCCCGATAGTCGTTGACCACCCACTGGATACTCGCCTCGGTGCGGGCCTCCGCCCAGCCCCGGCGCAGGCCCGTCGAGAACCGAACAGCCCTCACCGCCTGAGATACTCGGGCGGCGCCAGCGGATGCCTCCGGCAATGTCGCCAGCGCATCGAGAGCAGAACCCATTGCCGTATCCCCACTGTCCATGGCTGTAACGGTAGGTCGGCGGGCGCGTGATACACAATTCGATCCCTGTTCGGTATAGCGTCGACTTATCACAGACTAGGAGGTCACCGTGTCGACACCCACCGATCCATATTCGCGCCCGGACCACGAGGACGCCCACGACGATATTCTCGACCCGCTCCCAGAGCCTGCCGGCGAGCCTGACACCGCAGCGTCACAGGTCCGGCCAGAGAGCGACGAGCTTGGCGGATCTGACGCCGCCGTCGAGCCCGAGGACCAGGCAACGGACCAGTCGCCGCGTCTCGACGACCCAATCCTTCCCCCGGTCGATTCCGAGACTGAATCGACTCAGTCGTGGAAGCCTGACTTCTCTGACGATGACAAAGAGGACAGTGCCGCGAACACAGAGTCTGAGAGAGAACGCTGGGAGCGGGCCTTCGGCTCCGCAGAATCATCGACTGATGACGCAACGATCGTCACGCCGCAGAGGTCCGCGGATGAGACGCTTATCGCCCCTCCGGCACCGGTCTCACCTGCCGCGAGCGATAATGCGTACCCGACGCGCACGTCTGTTTTCCAGCGAACCGGTGATGCGGGCCAGCCGACATATGTGTCCACTCCCCCTGAGCCTCTCCAGCGCAACCCGGAACAGCGCTTCACCCACAAGTTCGAAGAACCGATCCCCGAAGAGCCGCGAGGACGCGGCTGGGCACATGTCGGAGTCTTCTTCGCGACGCTACTTCTTGCGCCCCTCGCCTGGTACCTGCTCGCCGACTCGGGCGTCCGCCTGAGCGGCCTCGAGGACTCTGCCTGGAACACCGGAACTGTGGACTGGCTCGTCGTGCTCGAGCTCCTCGGAGCGCTACTGTGCCTCGCGGTGCTGTGGTATCTCGTCAGCTTGTCATCGGTTGGCGCCATCGTCTTCGGTCTCATCATCACCGTGGCCGGCGCTATCGCGATCTTCGCCCCCACCGTTGTCCAGGATGTGCTCCAGAGTTCGCCCATCCAACAGTTCGTCAGCTACAACGACTTCACAGGCAATGTCGGCCACCATCTCACAGACGATCTCGCATCTGGCCGACTCACCGGCTTCGGTTTCCTCCTGTTCATGACCGGCATCGTCTCTCACCAGGCGCGGCGTCACGGCCAGGAGCGGGGAGAAATCCTCGGTAGGCGGGGAGTCCTCCTGTCGAGGCGGACGGACGCCTAGGATATCCTCAGGAAGGATTCAGTGCGGGTGCAGGCCCCTGCCTGCACCCGTAGATCTTGAGGAGTATCGTGCCCGCCGATAATTCGTGCGTGACCCTGCCAGGCCCCTGGCGTCATCGTCTAGTGCGCGCCAGTGGCGCCCAGTTCCATGTCGCCACCGCCGGCGATGATCGAGAGGATGCAACGCTCGTCCTCCTCCTTCACGGTTTTCCGCAGTACTGGTACGCCTGGCGGAACCAGATCCCCGCACTCGCGGAGGCGGGCTACGCTGTCGCCGCGATGGATATTCGCGGGGCGGGCGGGAGTGATCGAACCCGTGACACGTTTGATATGCCGACCTTGGCCCGTGACATCCATGGCGTGATCCGCAGCCTCGGAGCATCGAGCGCTGTCCTCGTCGGACTGGGGGCTGGCGGCAGCCTGGCATGGTCTGCCGCCAGCCTCGAACCTGATCTGGTCAAGGGCCTGGTCACCGTGTCCGCACCTCATCCCGCGGATACCTACCGGCTTGGCCTCCACGTCACGTTCCGCACGTGGCGGCACTATTTCGCCGCCTTCCTCCCCCGCATCGCAGAAGATCGACTCCAGAACCCCGAGTCGTTAGAGGCGCTTCTGGCAGAATTCTCGGCACCCGGAAACACCGGCGCGACGGAAGCAGCCGAGCACTATGCTCATGCCCTGCAGCTCCCCAGTGCAGCGAAGGCCCAGATTCATCAGCTGAGATGGACGTGGTCATCTCCGCGGAGGCCCTCAGGGCGCGAACATCTGGAACAGATCTCGCGGCCGATCAAAGCTCCCGTCCTGACGATCCGGGGAGATCTCGACCCACTGTTGCCCGCCCGCGCATGGTCACGCACCGCGTCGCGTGTGACCGCAGACTACTCGCATGTCGTCATGCCGCGAACGGGCCATTTCCCACCCGAAGAGTCCCCGGAGGAGTTCAACAAGCTCCTGCTGGGGTTCCTCGAGAACCTATAGATCTCTCCCCGTCGGGCACAGCTCCTTCACCGGGCACTCCTGACATCGCGGGTTTCGGGCCGCACAGATCCTTCGCCCGTGGAAGATCAGGCGGTGGCACGCCATCGTCCAAACAGATGCTGGGAGCAGGTCGGCGATATCCTTCTCAACCTTGAGGGGATCGGTGTTCCTCGACCATCCCAAGCGCCTCGCCAACCTTCCGACGTGCGTATCCACGGTGATGCCGGGGATCCCGAAGGCGTTGCCGAGCACGACATTCGCTGTCTTGCGCCCCACGCCGGGCAGGCTCACGAGGTCGTCGAGGTTCGGGGGAACAGTCGAATCGAATTTTTCGGTCAAGGCTTGGCCGATTCCGATGAGGGACGCCGCTTTCGAACGGAAGAACCCGAGGGGCCGCAGGATCGATTCCAGGAGCTCTCTGTCTGCCTCCGCATAGTCCTTCGCTGTCGGAAACTGTACGAACAGTTCGGGGGTTACGGAGTTCACTCTGACATCCGTGGTCTGGGCAGACAGGACGGTTGCGACGAGCAGCTCGAGCGGATTCGAGTAGTCCAGTTCGCATCTCGCGTCGGGGTAGAACTCGGCCAACACCTCGTTCACGCGGACTGCCTGATCCACTCGTGCGGCTCGCGATCGCGGGCGCGGGGGGAATTTCTGTTCCTTGGCAGTCATACTCAACATTATGCCCCCTGTCACATAGGATAGTCTTGACTCTGAATTGTCGACGACTGGCCATACCGCCAGCGCCGTTGAGGCAACCATGAAAGGTAGAAAGCATTGGAGACCAGCATCATCGCTTCGGTTCAGCTCTTCGCTGGCCTGTCTGAGGAGGATCAGGCTAAGCTCGCCGAGCTGATGTCTGAGGAGACCCTCCGTCGCGGCGAATCTCTCTTCCACGAAGGGGATTCCGGAGAGCACCTGTTCATTATCGTCGACGGCAAGATCAAGCTCGGCCACGCGGCTGACGATGGGCGAGAGAACCTCATCGCCATTCTCGGCCCCGGCGAGATCATCGGCGAACTCTCACTGTTCGACAAGGGCAAGAGGTCGACATCCGCGACCGCGGTCGCCCCGACGACCCTCCTCGCGCTGTCCCACGTCGACCTCATGGGCTTCATCGACACGAACCCTGACATGGCCAAGCACATGCTCCGCCAGCTCGCCCAACGCCTGCGCAAGACCAACGAGCAGATGGCAGATCTTGTCTTCGCTGACGTTCCCGGACGCGTTGCCAAGGCACTCCTCGATCTTGCCCGCCGTTTCGGTGAGCGAACCCAGGAAGGCGTCTACGTCGCACACGACCTCACGCAGGAAGAGATCGCTCACCTCGTGGGGGCCTCCCGCGAGACCGTCAACAAGTCTCTCGCCGACTTCGTGTCCCGCGGATGGATCCGCCTCGAAGGCCGGGCCGTCACGCTCATCGAGATCGGCCGCCTCGAGAAGCGCGCCTCCTGACGTGTGTGGGGTGGTAGCCGCGACTAGCACCCCACACGTTTCACGTTTAACCGCACCCCTAAATTTTATGGTTGGGGGCGAGCTCGCAGGTGATCTCCACTTCCACCGGAGCATCCATCGGCAGCACTGCGACCCCGACAGCAGATCTCGTATGCCTGCCGCTGTCGCCGAAGATCTCCCCAAGAATGTCGGAGGCGCCGTTGATGACAGCCGGCTGGCCGACAAACTCGGGATCGGATGAGACGAAGCCTGTCACGTGGACGATCGAGGCAATGGCATCGATGCCTCCCGCGGCCTCAGCAACAGCCGCGACCGCGTTGAGCGCGCAGATTCGAGCAGCATCATAAGCCTGGTCCGGCGACACTCCCGTACCCACTTTGCCCGTCGCGACCAGCTGGCCGTTGACGAAGGGAAGCTGGCCCGAGCTCCGCACGACGTTCCCCGTCACCTTTGATGGGACGTACGCGGCAAGCGGCGCCGTGACGGCGGGAAGCTCGAGTCCCAGCTCTGCCAAACGTTGGCTCGGCGTCACGTTCATGCGTCTTTCGGCCTCTTGAAATAGGCGACGACATTCTCTGTCCCTTGGGGACCGGGAGTGATCGTGACGAGTTCCCAACCTTGCTTGCCAAAGTTGTCGAGAATCGTCTTCGTGTTGTGGATCAGAAGCGGTGCTGTGAGGTATTCCCATTGCGTCATGCAACAAGGGTACCGAACTTGACCCTCTCAATTCTTAGCGGCTGGTGAAACGCGGAACCCTGCCTGCACGAAGCTCCACAGAGATCGGATCCGCCGATGTGTGGAGCCTGCGATACCAGTTCTGCTCGTTGGGGAATCGCCGCTGAAGAGCCCTCCGCTCGCGCTCCGTCAACCCTCCCCACACGCCGTACGTCGTATTGGAATCCAATGCATCGGCCAAGCACTCCAGCCTCACCGGGCAGCTGAAACAGACCTGGCGCACCTGCCTTTGCGCAGCACCCCTCACAAAAAGACTATCTGGATCAACATTCGAGCATGCTGCTTGCGCTGCCCATGTCTGTCCTTCTAACAAAAGAGACATTTTCGCTCCTTCACCTGAGGCTTCCTCGACTCTGGCGATGATCGATGGCGTGATCGTTGTCACCTACCCCTTCAATATATCGTCCACCTGGGAATTTGCGAAATAACAACCGATTTCATCAACATTTATCCGTGAAATCTGGTAAAAGCGCAGAGCGGTTTGAGGAGTGGATAACCGAAGACAGACAAGGACCGAATCACCCTCTAAACTCGTAACCATGTCGAGCTCCCCCCAGACCACTCCCGCCCGAATGGTGTCAGCCCTCCTGGCATTCTTGCTGGCATGCACAGCTGGCGGATTCGTCCTCGCCGGGCTGGCCATGCCGCTCGTCGCCGCCACGGGGACGGTATCGAATGCGACGACGTCGCTCTTCGATGACCTCCCGACGGAGCTGACCTTCACCGAGCCGTCCGAACAGTCCGTCATCCTGGCTGCCGACGGGACGGAGCTCGCGCGCTTCTATGCCGAGAACCGTGTGCTCGTCGCATCCGAGGACATCTCCCAGCACCTCAAGAACGCTGTCGTGGCGATCGAGGACGAGCGGTTCTTCGAACACAACGGAATCGACCCGCAGGGCCTGATCGGCGCTGCTTTCAACAATTTCACCGGCGGGCAGCTCGCGGGCGGCTCGACCATCACCCAGCAGTACGTGAAGAACCTCCTTATCGAGGAGGGTCGTAACTCGAACGATCCCGACCTGATCGCTCAGGCCACCGAGCGGTCCCTTGCCCGGAAGCTGTCCGAGGCGCGGACTGCGATGGCGATCGAGAAGCAGATGGAAAAGGATGAGATCCTCACCGGCTACATCAACATCGCCATGTTCGGCCCGTCCCAATACGGCGCGGAAGCAGCATCCCAATACTTCTTCTCCGTCCCCGCAAGCGAACTGAGCATTCCGCAGGCCGCGATGCTAGCCGGCATCACGCAGTCCCCTGCGCGATGGAATCCGAATTTCGAACCCCGACGAGGCGAAGAATCGTCGAGACACGGTGCTGGCGAAGATGTACGAGCTCGGCTACATCACGGAAGACGAGTTCCGTGAATCGGTCAACCTCCCCATTGCGGACATGCTGAACGTGTCAGCCCCTGTCAACGGCTGCGAATCCGCCGGCATCTCCGTCTACTTCTGCGAGTATGTCGTCAAAGACCTCCTTGCTTCGGAGTCGTGGGGAGACTCCCAGGAGGACCGGCTGAACCAGCTCTACCGCGGGGGCCTTGTCATCCACACGACTCTCGACACGAGCAAGCAGCAGGCCGCCTTCGACGCTGTCACCACGTATGTTCCCGTCAACGATCCCTCGTCCGTCGAGATGGCGATGTCGTCTGTCGAGCCCGGGACGGGCAAGATCGTGTCGATGGTCCAGAACACGAACTACGGGAGCGCAACCCCGGAAGATCCGAACGCCACCACGGTCAATCTCAATGTCGGGATGGATCGCGGCGGAGGCTACGGCTTCCAGTCCGGTTCAACCTTCAAGGTGTACACCCTCATCGAGTGGATCCGCGCCGGGCGCGGGCTCGATGAGCTCGTCGATGCGTCACGCGATACCTACACGCGCGACGACTGGACGATCTCGTGTGCCCCCGAATATGCGGACGCCTACAACCCGTCGAACATCGAGGGGATCGGTTCGGGAATGATGACGGTTCTCGAATCGACGAAGCGCTCGGTCAACCTGTCCTTCATCGACATGGCGAGCCAACTCGACCTGTGCAACATTGTGGGTGTTGCGGAGCAGATGGGTGTGCGCTCCGGCAACGGTGCGGCTCTGACCCCTAACCCGTCATCCGTTCTCGGCTCCAACAACGTCACCCCGCTCTCCACAGCGAACTCGATGGCGACTCTCGCCTCGGGCGGCATCATGTGCGAGCCGCTGTCGTTCACGAAGATCGAGAACCAGGATGGCGACGTGATCGCCGATATCAGCCCGAGCTGCGTTCGCGTCCTGGACGAGGACGTCGCCGATACGACGACATCCGCTCTGCAGACGGTCGTCTCGCCAGGAGGCACGGGCTTCCGGGCGGAAATACCGGGCCACGACGCCGCAGGCAAGACCGGCACGGCCAACATGGACTACCACGCGTGGTTCATGGGCTACACGAGCCACGAGGCGTCCGCGATCTGGCTGGGCCACATGGAAGGCAACATTTCCATGTTCTATACGACGATCAACGGCCAGTACAACATTGAGGTCTACGGCGGCCTCTATCCGGCACAGGTCTTCTCCGCCTATCACGCCCGCATCCTCGAAGGTGTCGCACCGGTTCCCTTCAGCCTCCAAACCGTCGCAGCGAACGAGAACGGCGCAACGGTTCTCCCGCAGGGACGAGATAATCCGGCGATACGTCCCGTGCCTGTGCCTGAGCCTGAACCACAGCCGGAGCCCGAACCCGCACCCTCGGAGGAGTCCGATCCGGCCCCGCCCGTCGAGGAGGACACCCAGCCCGATCAGAACCCGAGTGAGGGTGACGTGGACGAGGGAGACGGCGAGTGATGCGGACACTCGGTGGACTGGCTGCCGCTTCGGTCGGAGTGGCGGCCTGGTCGCTTGTCGAGGCTCGCGCCTTCACTCGATCTTTCCACCACCTGACGATCCTGCCGGCGGCGCACCATCCGATGCGAATTCTCAACATCTCGGATCTGCACATGATGCCGGGCGATGACAAGAAGGTCGAGTTCGTTCGAGATCTCGCTGATCTCAAACCAGACGCGGTCTTCCTGACTGGGGACCAGCTGTCGTCGACGAAGGCTCTTCCCGCCCTCCTGCGCGCTCTCAAGCCCCTCGCCGGCATTCCCGGCGCATTCGTGTACGGCTCCCACGACTACCACGCGCCCGTGTGGAAGAACCCGCTGGGCTACGTCATTCCTCCGCTGGCAAGCGGGGAGAAGGAACCCGACGAGCTGCCTCACGAGGAAATGACGGCCGCCCTGGTCGACAACGGCTGGGTCGATCTTCGCAATCGGCGAGATGTCATCGATGTTGCGGGCCAACAGATCGGCCTCATCGGCGTCGACGACCCCCACATCGACTATGACGAGTATCCTGCACCCATCGATCATGATGCTGCGTTCACGATCGGCCTCACCCACGCTCCCTACACGCGGATCTTGAACGAGATGGCATCCGAAGGCGTCGGCCTTGCCCTGGCGGGGCATACTCACGGTGGGCAGGTGTGCGTACCTGGATATGGTGCGCTGATCACGAACTGTGACCTGGACACTGACCATGTCGCCGGCGTTTATGGTTGGCCGCCGATCGGTCATGATCAGACGATGCAGGTGGCTATTTCTCGAGGAATGGGAACGTCTCCCTACGCGCCGTTCAGGTTGGCCTGCCGGCCCGAGGTGCAGATCATCGACCTGGCGTGACCAACTAGTCACGAGAGAGTAGCCTTCCCGTTTTCGTCTACTCGCCGATGTTCGCTATCATGAATGAGTTGCACGGGGTGTGGCGCAGCTTGGTAGCGCGCTTCGTTCGGGACGAAGAGGTCGCAGGTTCAAATCCTGTCACCCCGACCACAGAGTGGCGGTATCGCAAGATACCGCCACTTCTTTGTTTCTGCTCCGGCTTTAGGCCTTGAGCAGTCCGTTGAAGGCAATCCCGTATCCGATCCTCATGACGATCGCGAGAAGCGGGTCGAGGACTGGCCAGGACACGAAGCGAATGTCTTGCTCCCAGCCGATGATCGTGCCGCGCGCGGTGCTCACTGCCGCGAACGCGAGGGTTCCTTCGAGAACCGGCCCGGTCTTGGTGATGAGGCCGCGGACGTTCTTCCCGCTGCGCTCCAGGGGGCTGATCGTCATGTTGTCTGGTATGACAATCGGTCCGAGTGTGGTCGTCGCGAGGACACTGTCCCCGTCCTGTGCGATCTCTGTGAAGGGCACCCGGTGGGCACTCATCGTCACCAGGCGTTTGGCGGCGTCATCGGGGCTCAGTCGTGTTCGCGTCACGAATCGCAGTCTCATGAGGTTTCTCCTTCGTCGAGCCGAGACTAACAGCTGTCCACGTGTGGAGCAGATATCCGTAGGTGATGTGGAGGCGATCGGGGTGCTGGTCGAGCCATCCGTCTGCAAGATCGCTCGGGAACTCGAGGCGCAAGACATCCTCCAGATCTGTTCGGTTCGCAAACCGCCAGGAGCTCATGATGGCTTTCGTCGTCGCACCCTGCTTCTTCCACCATTCACGCGCGTACGTGTCCTGCCCCTGCAGTTCCGCGGCCGGGCTCATGCGCAGAAGCTCCGCGAACTCCCCTTCTTCCGTGTCGTTGTCGATCACGACGAGGCGACCGCCGGGGCGGAGAACGCGCGCAACCTCGTTCAGCCCCGCAGAGGTGTCGAACTCTGGATGTGGGAAGAAGTAGGCGAACCTGGCATGGACGACATCGACAGAGGAGTCCCCGAGTGGAATGTGTTCCGCCGATCCGTGGAGGACGGTGGCACTGCCAGCTCGTTGACGCGCGAGCGGCAGCAGAGTCGTGTCGGGTTCGATTCCGATCACCTTCTGAGCATCCGCATAGCGCGGAAGCCACCATCCCGACCCGCATCCCAAGTCGACGAGTGTCTTGCCTGCCCAGTCCGCCTCGTCGATGAGAGCACGCCAGAGCACTCCCTCGTGATCGATGGCTTGGTTCTCGATGTCGTACAGATCAGGGTCGACAGCCTGGTTCCCGGACGGGATGAAGTCAGAAAAGCTCATGACTCCTGTCTACCCCACGATGCCCGAGATCTCTTGACGATAGTGTCGTGGGCTGGCGCCGCACCCGCTAGCGTTCTCCGCGGGCTGCGGCGGCGAAGGCCTTGACAATCCCGGCGTTGAACGCGGGCAGGTCGCGCGGGCTCCGGCTCGACAACAGGTTGCCGTCGGTGTGGAATTCTTCATCGACCCAGGTCGCCCCAGCATTGACGAGATCTGTTTTGATTCTCGTCGTCGACGTGAGGGTGCGTCCTGCGATCACGCCGGCATCGATCATCACCCACGCGCCATGACAGATCGGCGCGACAGGCTTGCCTGCGTCCATCAACGCCCTGACGAAAGCTTGTGCTTTCTCGTTCGTGCGGAGCTTGTCCGAGTTGAGCGTGCCGCCGGGGAGCACGAGACCAAGGTAGTCATCGGGATTCGCGTCGTCGAGGGTGACATCGACCTGGAACTCGTCGCCGTGGTCCCAATCGCCGATCATGGCCGTGATCGTGCCTGGCTCGTCGCTGACGAGGACCGGCTGGCCGCCAGCCGCCTCGATAGCTTTCCACGGCTCTGTCAGCTCGGGCTGCTCGACCCCGCGCTTCGTGAGGAATGCGATCTTCTGTCCGGTCAATTCAGTCATGTTTCTCCCCTTTCGATCATCTTCTACCCTTCACGACAACGTGTCGGATGCCAAGGGGGGAGGAGTGTTCCGTCCAGGGAACTTTCAGGCCACGTGTCGCACGGGACAATCGCCGCCTCGCGGAACAGGTTCTCAAATGAGAGCCGAACGGCCTAAGATTCTTGAGGGCTCCCCGATTACAACAGCGTGGAATCGAGCATCATGACAGTCACATCCGTTGGTTTCGACAGTGCGAAATATGTTGACCTGCAATCCCAGCACATTGAAGAGCGCAGGGCCCACATCGGCGGGACGCTCTATCTGGAGATGGGCGGGAAGCTGTTCGACGATTTCCATGCTTCGCGCGTCCTACCGGGCTTCACCCCCGACAACAAGATCACGATGCTCGAGCGCATCAAGGATGACGTCGAGTTCGTCATCGTCATCAATGCGAAAGACCTCGAGCGCCAGCGCATGCGCAAAGACCTCGGCATCACCTACGAACAGGACGTGCTGAGACTCGTCGACGTGTTCCGCGAGCGCGGGTTCCTTGTCGAGAACATCGTGCTGACCCAGATGACGGACGATAATTCGCTTGCGAAGTCCTTCCGGTCTCGGCTTCAACGGCTCGGATTCAAGGTTTCTCGCCATCGCATCATCAAGGGCTATCCGGCCAATCCTGAATATGTCGTCTCGAAGGATGGTTTCGGGAAGAACGAGTATGTGGAGACGACGAAGAACGTCGTCGTCGTGACAGCTCCCGGATCCGGCTCGGGGAAGTTAGCAACCTGCCTGTCCCAGCTCTACCACGACCACCAGCGAGGGATTCCTTCGGGTTATGCGAAGTTTGAGACGTTCCCCGTCTGGAATCTTCCTCTCGACCATCCCGTCAACCTGGCCTACGAGGCGGCCACGGCGGATCTTGACGATGTCAACATGATCGATCACTATCATCTCGCCGCCTACGGGGAGATGACGGTGAACTATAACCGCGACCTCGAGGTTTTCCCCCTTCTCGCCCAGCTGCTGCGAGAGATCCTTGGAGAATCGCCCTACAAGTCTCCGACTGACATGGGTGTCAATCTAGTCGGCACCTGCATCAGCGATGACGAGGTTTGCCGCGATGCTGCACGCCAAGAAGTGATCAGACGCTACTACAAGGCGGCCGTGGCGGAACACAGGGACGGGCTGGACCCGTTGGAGTCTGGGCGGATCGCGATCGTCATGGGCAAGCTGGGCATCGATACTCGCTACCGTCGTCCTGTCGAGCCAGCGCTCCAGGTGGAGAAGAAGACGAGGGCGCCGGGTGCGGCGATCGAACTCGCAGACGGTCGGATCATCACCGGCAAGACATCAGAGCTCCTCGGGTGCTCCTCGGCGATGCTCCTCAACGCCCTCAAGGCTCTTGCCGGCATCGATGACAAGGTGCACATCCTCTCTCCCGATTCGATCAAGCCGATCCAGGATCTGAAGACGAAACACTTGGGTTCCCGCAACCCGCGGCTGCACACCGATGAGGTTCTCATCGCTCTCTCCGTCTCCGCGGGCACGGACGAACGGGCTCAGCGTGCTCTTGCCGAGCTGAAGAACCTGAGCGGATGTGACGTGCACACGACCAGCATCCTCGGCCCCGTCGATGAGGACATCTTCCGCAACCTCGGGGTTCATGTCACGTCGGAGCCGGTCTATCAGGTGAAGAAGCTGTACCGGAAACGCTGATGGCTCCCGGCGCCAGGGGCGCAGAACCCGCGGAAATAGTGCGAGAGAGCGGCATGGACGGCCGGATCACCGACGTGTGGCGTCCGGATAGGCCACGCGCACCCTATGCCCTCAAGTCCCGTCGTCGATGCACATATCCGTCGTCAAAACATCAATCGAAAGTCTGATCTTGATTTCGGATCTTCGGACGATGCGGCGCGTTCCCGAATGGACTGTCATGGTTGGTATGCTCCCCCGGTCTTTCTCTGTGCGCTCCGCACGCCCCCGCTCGCTCTCAGCGACCGGTCATGATGGCGGGAACTGGCGGACGGCATCGCGATGAGCCTGGTCGAAGTTCCGCTATCGCGCGTGTCGAGCTCTCAGCTCCTGTCCGTCGACCTGACGGTGCGGTTGATGAATGTGTGCCAGCACGTCATGGCCGCGGCGCTGACAACCGTGGGTGCCGTAAGAGCGGTGCTCGACGGCGTTCCCGTTCTCGTCGCCATCGTTTCGGGATTGGCCCTGGTCTCGTGGCACACGGCGGGGTCGCTGCTGCCTGCCCGCTACCGCTCGACTCGGTTCGCGGCGGTATGGCTGGTCGGATTTGCGCTGATATGGCTGGTGACGGTAGCGATCTCAGCAGAGTTCGTGTCGGTGGCCTTCCTTTTGTGGCTGCTCGCCGGCCACCTCCTGCCTGTGAGATGGGGGCTGGTGTTCTCCGCTCTCGTGCTGGGTGTCGTGATCCTGACGCCGATCCTCCACGACGGATCCACGAGCTATGCCAACATCTTCGGCCCCACGATCGGCGGCGTCTTCGCCTTCGGCGTGTCGCTCGGCTACCTCCAGCTGCTGCGAGATGCGGTGACCAGAGAGGAACTGGTCGCCTCGTTGACGAAAGCGCAGGCAGAGATGTCGGAGCTGCACGACGAGCTGGCGCGCACACAGCGACATTCGGGCATGATCGCGGAGCGGACACGGATCTCTCGCGACATCCACGACACGGTCGCGCAGGCTCTCTCCTCGATCAAGCTGCTCGCACATGTCGGGTCAAAACGCACCGAAGACCGTGATGCGGCACGGACACTGTCCCAGGTCGAGTCCATGGCGAGTGAGAGCTTGGCAGATGTGCGGCGGATCGTCGCCGCTCTCGTTCCTGCACAGCTGGAGGATGGGGCCCTCGCTGTTGCCCTGCAGCGCATGTGCACCCGCCTGAGCGACGAGCACGGGATCGATGTCGTTCTCCAGGTCGACCATTCCCTTCCGGTGCTGCCAACGAATGTTGAAGTCGCGCTGCTGCGCACCGCACAGTCGGCACTGGCCAATGTTCGCCAGCATGCTGAGGCCACCCATGTCGTCATGAGCGTCATCGACGCGGTCGATGCTGTACGGCTCGATCTTGTCGACGACGGCAGAGGTTTCGACATTGCCGAGTGGGAGCAATCGAGCGGACACAGCTCGGTGAACTTCGGGCTGGGCTTCATGCGAGACAGGCTCCGCGAGCTGGGCGGAGAGCTCGATATCGAGAGCGCCCCCGGCAGGGGAACGGCGATCTCTGCGAGCCTGCCGATCCACCTGCCGAGCAAGGCTGTCGATGTTGAGGTGATCCCATGACCATCCGAGTACTGATCGTCGACGACCATCCCGTCGTCCGAAGCGGCCTGCGGGCGCTGCTGGATGATGATCCCACGCTTTGTGTCGTGGGTGAGACCGCGACGGGCGAAGAGGCTCTCGTGCTGGCCGGCGTGGTGCACCCCGACGTCGTCCTGTGCGACCTGCGCCTCGGTGACGGCATCGACGGCATCGAGACGACCGCGGCCCTGCGCGCTCTCACGCCGCCACCCGCAGTCCTGATCTTGACGACCTTCGACCGTGACGCCGAGATCCTCGGCGCGATCGAGGCCGGTGCAGTCGGGTACCTGCTGAAAGAATCCGCGCCCGACGCAATCATCGACGCACTCCATCGCGCCGCCGCGGGCGAGGTTGTGCTCTCCCCCAGTGTGGCTTCCCGCGTCGTTCGAGGCATGACCAGAGCGACACCGAAACTCACCGAACGTGAACATGCAGTGCTGAAGCAGCTCGTGAGCGGCGCATCGAATCAAGAGATCGCGCGGACACTCTTCGTCACGGAGGCGACCGTCAAAACACATCTCACCCACATCTTCATGAAGCTCGGCGTGGGCAGCCGCTCGAAAGCAATCCATGTCGCCCAACAATCAGGTCTGATCTGACCCCGTCCACACACCACCACAAAAGAGTGAATACCAACGATGAAAAGACTGTCTAATGCTGCATTCCTGTACATGCTTCTCGGCGTGACATCAGGCCTGTTCTACCGCGAGTTCACCAAGATCAACGACTTCCCGGCAGGCGAATTCACCCAGCTCGCAGGCGTGCACACGCACTTCCTGTCGCTCGGCTTCATCGTCCTGCTGATCGTCTTGGCGCTGGAGAAGCTCTTCGGCCTGTCAGAAGACCAGAAGCTCTTCACATGGTTCTTCTGGCTCTATAACGCAGGCCTGATCCTCACCGCCTCCATGATGATCTGGCACGGCTCCCTCACCGTCCTGGGAGAGCAGGGCACGCCGATGATCTCCGGCATCGCAGGCCTGGGACACATGCTGTTGAGCGCGGGCATGATCGTCCTGTTCGTGACGCTGCGCCGTGCTCTGGCACGCCAAGAATCGACGAACGCAACCGCTTCCGCCATCTAGCTCCTCGGCCGCTGTGAACGCTCTCGACACGACCTCCGGCAGGGTGTGGTGACCCATTCCTGCCGGAGGCCTTCGTGTCCCGCGCGACTGCCCCTGGTTGGACGATGCCGCTCTGGTGTTTTGATGGCTCACCGGGGCCGGCCGTCAGATGTGCTGGGCTCCAGGGCTCACCGGCTCCGACAGCCGGGCGTCTTACCCGACGTCCGTGCCGACCACTCCCCTGAAACCCGGAGGCACTCTCTCCCCGCCCCAGCCGGACTCGGATGACGCATTGTCGCCTTGGAATCGCGCAGACCTGCGCGTGAGCAACAACACCTGAACCGGGCAAATGTCGATAGCCCTGATACAGTCGGGGTATCGGTCCGCCCAGTCTTACCCCGGGCCGCTGGCGCGCAGGTCAATCAAAATTCTGCAGGACGCCCACTTTGCTTAGAAAACATTGACACCCCGGTGAGACAACTCCCGATTGGTACATTTTTATGTCATCCACTTTTGCACACCTCGGTGTGCCCGCCCGCCTTGTCTCCGCTCTCGCGAAGCACGGCATCGACACCCCGACCCCCATCCAGGCCGCAACTCTGCCCGATTCTCTGATCGGACGGGATGTTCTCGGCCGCGGCAGGACAGGGTCCGGCAAGTCTTTCGCTTTCCTCATACCGCTCGTCGCCCGCCTCGAAGAATCGAACCGCGCGAGGCAGCCCAAGAAGCCGCGCTCCCTTATCCTCGCGCCGACGCGCGAGCTTGCGACACAGCTGCACGAGTCCCTGCTCGTCCTCGAGAAGAACTCGGACATCGCCTCCACTGTCGTGTTCGGCGGTGTGAACCAGAAGCCCCAGGCTCGAGCACTGCAGGCAGGTATCGACGTCCTCATTGCGTGCCCCGGCAGGCTCCTCGACCTCATGGATCAGCGTCTTGTCGACCTGTCGGCAGTCGAGATCACCGTGATCGACGAAGCAGACCATATGGCCGACATGGGGTTCCTTCCCAATGTTCGTCGGATCATGCGGGCCACTCCCGAGCGCGGTCAGAGGATGCTCTTCTCTGCCACTCTCGATGCTGGTGTCTCGACGCTTGTGAAAGAGTTCCTCCACAAGCCCCTCACGCACGAAGCCGATTCGGCCCTTTCCCCCGTCTCTGCCATGGAGCATCATGTCCTGCGCGTGTCGGCCGATGATCGCACGGATGTCATCGCGTCCCTCGCGGCAGCGCCCGGAAACTCGATCATCTTCACCCGCACGAAGTACGGGGCGAAGAAGCTGACGAAGCAGCTTCTCAAGGCCGGTATCCCGACCGTCGATCTCCACGGCAACCTGTCGCAGAATGCTCGGACGCGCCATATGGATGCCTTCCATTCGGGACGCGTGCAGACGCTCGTGGCGACGGACATTGCCGCTCGCGGCATCCATGTCGACGATGTCGCTCTTGTCATCCATGCCGACCCGCCCGTTGAGCACAAGGCGTACCTGCACAGGTCTGGCCGGACGGCGCGAGCCGGCAAGGCCGGCACCGTCATCACTCTCGAGCTGCCCGAACAGCGCCGCGACGTGAGGGATCTCCTCAACAAGGCGAAGATCACGCCCACGTTCACCAATGCGTACCCCGACTCCGCGATCCTGCACACGCTGGCTCCCGGCGACAGGGTCTTCGTCTCCCCCGATAGGGCGGCTGAGATGGCTGGGAAGGACATTGCTCCTCCCCAGCAGCAGCAGTCAGGCGGAGGGCGTCGGCGTCAATCGACGCGCGGCACCTCGAAGGGTTCCGGTAACCGTCCGGCACGTCAGGGCCAGGAGGCTAAGACGAGCACGGGTGGACGCCGTCGCGGCCGTCCTGCCGCCGCGAGCTCCTCCTCGACGGGACGCACAGCGGCCGACTACTCGAGGAGCTTCCGCTCCCGGTAGCCCGCTCCTCATCAGGCCTGCCTGATCGACGATTCTGCGCTGTCAGCTTGCTGGCGGCGCAGTTTCCTTGTAAAAGCACGGCGATTCAGCTTCTGAACCCAGCACTGACGATCCAGCGGCACAATGTGCCCGTGCCGGCACCTACGCTCATTAAGAGCAACGAAGCCACCCGCCGGTGAGTGATCATGGCAGACAGGAACAAGGAAATGAACGCAGACAACGTGACCACCGCAAAGGCTTGGTACGCACGGTGGTGGGTATGGGCGCTGGCTGTCCTCCTCGCGATCGGCATCGGCTCGGCGTTGTCCGGCACCGGAACCGCCGACGATGGGGCGGACACTGCCGTGGACTACCAGGTCGATGAGGAGGGGAACAGGGCAGAGAAGAAGGAAGACGCGGTTCCCGCTGCAACTCCAGAGCCGACTGCTGAGCCCAGCGCCGAAGAGACTGAATCAGTGCAGGCGGCTGAGCCCACCGTCGAGGCCACCACGCCCGCACCAGCACCGGCCGCCCCTGCACCGACACCGGAACCCGCCTTGAGCGTCTCGCAGGACAGCGCTATCCGATCAGCGGAATCCTACCTGAGCTTCACGAACTTCTCTCGGTCGGGGCTTATCAGCCAGCTCGAATACGAGGGGTACAGCAACGCCGATGCGCAGTTCGCGGTGGACTCGCTCAACGTCGACTGGCTCGAGCAGGCGGCCGGGTCCGCCGAGTCCTATCTGAGCTTCACGGCTTTTTCCCGGAGCGGTCTCATCGGCCAGCTCGAGTATGAGGGATTCTCGACGGAGCAGGCCACGCACGGTGTCGATACAGTCTCAGTCGACTGGTATGAACAGGCGGCGCTGTCTGCACAGAGCTACCTCGACTTCATGGGCTTCTCCCGCCAAGGACTCATTGATCAGCTCGTCTACGAAGGCTTCTCACTCGACCAGGCTACCCACGGCGTCAATCAGGTCGGCCTCTAGACGTCGGTGACACAAAGCGATTCCCCCGGACTACCTTTTACTGGTATTCCGGGGGAATCTGTGGCGGTGGAGGTGGGATTTGAACCCACGTTGGCTTTCACCAAACAGCATTTCGAGTGCTGCACCTTCGGCCGCTCGGACACTCCACCATCAGCAATTCAGGTTACTGTCTCGATGCCCATCGGCACAAATCCGATCGGGAGAATGTGGCGGAGTTATCGGCGGGCAGAGAAGTAGCCGGTGAGCTGGGAGGAGCATTCCTGCTCGAGGACTCCGCCAATGACCTCGACCTGATGGTTCAGCCGCGGGTCACGCAGCACGTCGCGCAGCGATCCCGCCGCACCGGCCTTGGGATCCCACGCTCCGAAGACCACGGCGGATAGCCGCGAGAGAACGATCGCTCCCGCACACATGGTGCATGGCTCGAGAGTGACAACGAGCGTGCAGCCGTCAAGGCGCCACCCGGCCCGCACGCGGGCGGCCTCCCGCATGGCGACGATCTCGGCATGTCCTGCCGGGTCGTGGTCGCGTTCTCTCGTGTTGTGGCCCGTTGCGATGACAGCACCGGTCTCGTCCAACACGACAGCCCCGACGGGAATGTCCGATTGGGAGGCGGCGATCTCTGCCAGGTCGAGGCAGTGACGCATGTGACTCTCGAATTGTCTGAGTCGTTCTGAGCACATGGGCCCTCCGGTTCCTGCGCAAGCGGCTTTACTACGTTAGATTAGTTGACATGAGATTGCAGGTCATCGACCATCCCCTAGTCGCCCAGAAACTGACGACCCTTCGGAAGAAGGAGACGCCCTCCCCCGTGTTTCGTCAGCTCGTCGAAGAGCTGATGACACTGCTCGCCTATGAGGCGACGCGGGACATCGATGTCGAGCCTATCGAGATCGAGACTCCGGTAGCCAAGACGATCGGCACCGCACTGACTCACCCCCTGCCCATTGTCGTGCCGATCCTGCGTGCAGGTCTCGGCATGCTGTCCGGTATGGAGCGGATCATGCCGACTGCTGAGGTCGGTTTCCTCGGCATGAAGCGGGACGAGCACACGCTTGAGGCCATCACGTACGCGAACCGGCTGCCGGACGACCTGTCAAACAGGCAGTGCTTCGTTCTTGATCCGATGCTCGCAACCGGCCACACACTGATCGCTTCCATCGACTACCTGCTCGAGCGCGGGGCGAAGGATGTCACCGCGATCTGTCTGCTCGGTGCACCCGAGGGCCTCAAGACGCTTGAGGAGCATATCGGCGATCGCGCCGACGTGACGGTTGTTCTCGCGGCTGTTGACGAGAGGCTCGACGAGAACGCCTACATTGTTCCCGGATTGGGCGATGCTGGCGACAGGCTCTACGGCGTCGTCGACTGAGACCTGCTGAGAAGCAATGGTGGGGGTTGGGCGATGCCCAACCCCCACCATTGTCTTCCACGAGGACTGTCAAGCGGCCTTGCCGGCTAGTGGGTTCGCGGCTTGTTCTGGTCCGCTTCGTCGTGGGGAAGGATCGGTGTCGCCTCCCAGGAGCTGGGGCGGGCAGATGCTCGGGGAGCCTCGTCCTCCTCGACTGTGCGATGGATCTTCTTCTCGATGTCGACCGTGTCGCGCAGCGACGTGCCCTTCATGAACATGGTGGCGATGGAGCCGACAAGGAGAAGCGCTGTCGCGGCGATGAAGACGGCCCACAGCGAGTTGCCGAAAGCAGATCGTGCGACCGCTTCGACGGCGTCGGGGAGTGCGCCGAGATCCAATGAGCCGGCCGCGTTGGCGGGAACCTCCGGGAGCTCGCCGAGCTCCTTCACCATGTAGGCATCGGTGGCCGCATTGTAGGAGGCACCGAGAACCTGGAGTCCGACTGCGCCTCCGAGGTTGCGGAAGAACGTGACTGTCGACGTTGCCGCTCCCATCTGACGCAGGGGAACCGTGTTCTGTACGGCGAGGACAAGGTTCTGGTTGGCGGCACCGAGCCCCCAGCCCGCGGCGAAGAGCACGAGGCCGATGGCGATCAGGTTCGTGTCCTGGCGGGTGAAGCACAGCAGGCCTGCCGCCGCGGTGAGGAGGAGCATGCCGGAGACGACATAGCGCTTCCAGATGCCCTTCCGGGTGATGAGCTGGCCGATCCACGTGGAGGCGATGACGATGCCGAGCATCATCGGCAGCGTCAGGAGGCCGGACGCTGTGGGCGAATAGCCGCGCCCGTATTGGAAGTACTGTCCGAGGAAGACGGACGCACCGAACATGATCGTGCCAGCCCCCATGACTGCGATGACGGCGAGAACCGTGTTGCGGTGCAGGAGGATCTCCATCGGGATAAGAGGCTCGGGGCTCTTCGTCTCGACGACGATGAAGAGAACGGTGGAGACCACGGCGACGGCGATGAGGATGAGGGCTGTCGGATCGGTGAGCGGCATGCCGCTGCCGATCATGGAGATCCAGACGAGGAAGGACACGGAGGAGGACGCGATGAGAGCGGCGCCGGGGATGTCGAGATGGACTTTGCCGCTGCGGACGGGCGGGATCTGGAGCCTGCGCAGGATGACCCAGATGGCGCCGAGCATGAACGGGATGGTGACCCAGAAGCACCACCGCCATCCCAGCCAGGGCGTGTCCACGATGAGACCGCCGAGGAGCGGGCCCGAGACTGTCGCCAGTGCCATCGTGGCCCCCATGTAGCCGTTGTAGCGGCCGCGTTCCCGGGGAGGGATGATCGTCGCCATGATGACCATGGACAGCATGATCTGCATGCCCATGCCGACGCCCTGGAGGACGCGGAAAGCGATCAGCATCTCGGGCGTGGTCGCCAAACCGCACAGGAGGGAAGCGACACTGAAGATCACCATGGAGGCGATGAACAGCTTCTTCTTGTCGTACAGGTCTGCCAGCTTGCCCGAGAGCGCTGTCATGACAGTGTTGGCGAGAATAGCGGAGGTGAGGATCCACGTGAAGTGGGTTTGAGTGCCGCCGATTTCGGCCACGATGACCGGCATCGCATTCGACACGATCGTGCTCGACAGCATGCCGATGAACTGGACGAGAAGAAGTCCGGTGAGAATCGAGAGCACCTCCCGGTGCTTCCTTTCCGCTTCCGCGGCCTGCTCAGGAGTCATTCCCCGATAAGCCCTCTTCGACGTCAGATCCCTCTCGCGCTTCGCCACGTTCATCCCTTCACATTCTCGTCAGCAGTCAAACATACTCCTCGGGAGAGACTGGAGGTAATAGGCCCGCGTGGAGATCTTGCTAACGGTTGCGAAGCATTCGCGACACGATGACGAAGCCCCCGAGGACGACGATGATGATGCCGGCCCAGCGAATCCATCCGACCGCGGAGTCCTCGCTGTCGCTCGTCTCCACGGTCTCGGCCAGCGCAGGGGCTGTCGTCTCTGCCTCGGACGGGCTGGCTTCCGTTGTGGCCGCCTCGGTCGTGGTTTCTTCCGCCGTCTGCGCACCGATCGTCACCGAGAATGATGTGGTGCCGTCGATCCGGTGGCCGTCAGAGGACACGACGGAATAGATGATCGTGTAGCTTCCTGCTTCGAGCTCAGGCAGGGGCAGGATGACATCGTTGCCGGAGAGTGTGACGGGCTCGGTCTCGATCGTCTCCCCATCCTTCTGCAGGACGGCTTGGGGCGACACGTCGAGTGGGGCCGCCGAGAAGGTCAGGACCGCTTCTGCGGGAGCCTGGTCGAGCTCCGCGCCGTCCTCCGGGGTTGACCCGATGAGAACGTCGTGAGCCTGCACGGGCGCCGTTCCCAGGAAGAAGCCTGCGAGAGCGAGGATGAGGAAGAGGGGTGAAAAGTTTCGTCTCAACATTCTTTCACCGTACTCTAGACGCATGGCTATTCCACTTCACCCGGGACCCCTCGTCACGACGGATCTGAACGCTGACAACCCCATTCCGGAAGGGTTTACTCTCATTGACGTTCGCGGCGAAGACGAATGGGATGCGGGACACGCTCCCGGAGCTCTTCACATTCCGCTCGACGAGCTCGCAGACAGGATCGACGAAGTCCCCGATACTGACATCATGGTCGTCTGCCGGCTGGGTCGGCGCAGCGCACAGGCCGCCGAGATTCTCGCAGAGAACGGTATCGATGCATGGGATCTGTCTGATGGCATGGCCGCGTGGCAGAACAACGGCCTGCCGCTTGTGTCGTCTGATGGCGACATCCCCACGATCGCTTAAGGAGCCCCATGGGTAAGAAGAGCCGCCTCAACAAGGCGCCGAAGAAGAAGCGTGTGCCCTTTGTCGAGCGCCCCTACGAGGGCCTGACAGCAGAGGTCGAGCTGGTTGCCATGAAGGAGATCCTTCCTGCGGCGACTGCTTCGGCCACGACAGCCCCCGAGTATGGCAGCCGGGATATCACCCTCGTCACGCTCCTGCCGAACATGGCGGCGGCCGTGCGGCGCGAAGACGGTGAACTGCTCGTCGCCGTGCAGACGGTGACCGGCTCGGGAGACGCCTCCCGCGACCTTGCCGCTCTCATCATCGACGCCCTCGAGCTCGAGCCCGGGGAAGCCATCCAGTCCGCAGAACTGGCAGAGCCGGGCCCGCGACTGTCAGACGTTCTTGTCGATCAGCCCCTCGACCTCGTCCTGTACGAGGATTTCGCCTACTGGGTGAGCGACGAGGAGAAGGATCGCGACGATGTCCGCCAGGCGATCGAGCAGACGCGTGACAATGTTGCCCCGACTGTCGCTATCGATGCGATTCGCGGAGCGTACTGGGTGCGGATGACCAACGAGTTCGTGCGCTGGATTCGCACAGAGGATCAGGACCGTGTCCTCGACGGGTTGGCACGCCTCCAGACGGCACGATCGGAGGGCTTCGATAAGGATGCTCGTTTCGTGGGCGCGTTCCGCGCGTGCGGACTCCTCATCCCCGTCTGGCAGCTCGCTCCCGGCACGGAAGCCGATGAGCTATCCGCCCCCATGGCAACCTTCGAGGACGAGTTCGCTGCCGCCATCGCCGCCACCGAGCCCCTCACTCCCGAAGAGCGCCGCGCCAGGTCCGGCATCGTGTCCCGGCAGGTGACTCTCCGATAGGCGGGTTGGCGCACATCAGCTGCGCCAACCCATCAGTATTCGGTCTGTTGTCAATCTCTCACCAGTTAGGGCGCTAAGCTTACGTTGTGAACTCCTCTCGTGTGCACGTCGCGGTCGTCATACCCGCAAAGGACGAGGTCGATCTGATTGCTTCGACCATTCGGTCAGCGCGCGCGATTCCCTACGTTGACCTCATCGTCGTGGTCGATGACGGTTCGACGGATGACACGCAATCAGCTGCACGTGCGGCCGGTGCGACCGTCGTGCGCCATCCGGTCAACAGGGGCAAGGCGTCCGCCCTGGAAACCGGAGCATCCGTGGTGGCGATGAGGGACGCGGAGGGACGCGAACCCCGGCTCCTCATGTTCATCGATGCGGATCTCAGCGAGACCGCCGTCCAAACCGCCCCCCTCGTCGAGCCCGTCATGTCGGGCCAGGCAGACTGCACGATCGCGGTTCTTCCCAAGCAGGCCGGTGCTGGCGGGCACGGACTCGTCACGGGATTGTCGCGCCGAGCCATTTCCGCTTTGACCGGATGGTCCCCGACGCAGCCGCTGTCGGGACAGCGCTGCATGACGAGGGAAGCCTACGAGTCGGCGAAGCCGCTGGCACGCGGCTGGGGTGTTGAGACGGCGATGACGATCGACATGCTCGTGGCGGGTATGACTCTTCAGGAGATCCCGTGCGATCTCCAGCATCGTCCGACCGGGAATGATTTCTCGGGCCAGCTTCATCGTGCCGGCCAGTACCGGGATGTTGCTCTCGCGGTCAACATGCGCAGGCTGCGCGGCGTTCGGATAGCGTCCCACTACCGGGTCGATCCCAGCAGCCAGCGCCCAGGCGAGCCTTTCAGCGCCTACCGGGTGCGCCCCTTCTAGGCGAGACCGCCGCTGGTTGATCCGCCCGGTCAAGTGACGCGATCAGAGGTAATGCAACCATTCCTCCGGTCACGACGATGATGACACCGGAATCGTTGATGAGCATTCCTCCGACAAGGAGGATGACGAGCGCGAGACCCACCCACAGCCATGGATCGTCCCGCTTCTCAGCGAACAGTGCCATCGCACCCTTCTTCTTCAACCACAGGGCAAGGGCCACGACCACGCTGAGGAGGATGAGGATCAGCGGCCACTGCGCGAGCACCTGAGAGCCCTTGCGGAGAATCACGGTCAGTGCGGAGCCGTCGAGGACGGATTCCGCGAAGTCGCCGAGGTGGGTGCGTTCGTCTGCTGGGCGAAGATAGTCGACAGTCGCGAACAGTGCCGCGACAAGACCTGCTGCGATCAGGATCCCGCCGGCCCGCCACACGGTGATCGGCCAGCCCGCCACGAGCATCGCCAGCACTGCGAACGCGATCGTGAGCACGGGGGGCCCACCGAAGTCCGCACCGTGCCAGGGTGAGCCGTCGATGAGGATGACGACTGCCCCGAGCAGGAGGATCATGAGCGCGGCACGTCTGTTCTCCGCGACCCGGCTGGCGATGACTCCCGCGAGGATGAGGCTCGCGGCTCCCGATATTGCGAACATCATGTTCGTCATCCCGTAGAAGCGACCAAGCTGGGGGAGGGCGCCGAATGCTGAGTTGAGGGCGAGTGTGGATCCGAGGAGCACCGGCAGGAGGAAGGCTGTCACGGTCACGGCCGCAACAGTCCCTGCCGGGTATTCACGCCCGAATCTCCTCGTTCGGAACGCGATGCCTGCGATGACGAGACTGAGCGCGAAGGTTCCCAGGAGAAGGACGGCGGTGGGGAAGGGTGCCCGATACCAGGGGGTTGCCATCATCGCGACGTTGGCTGCCGGCACGGCGGCGGAAGCAAGGAGTGCAGTATAGAGGGCGGGGCCACGCCTGCGCAGGAAGGCCAGCGTGAGGAGCCACATCGTTCCCCACAGCGCATACACCGGTCCCGTTGCGGGGGCGATCGCGAGAGTCAGCCTGTCAAGATCGGTGACGGTTTCACGATTGTCTGCGGCTGTCCCTCCTTCAGTGACAGTCAACGGCGACCCTGGGCCCGCCGCGCCTGGAACGATGGTGGGGAGGAGGTCAGTGATGGCGATGAGGCCGTCGCGCCGCGTCGTCGCTGACGTGACTAGGCCAGGCTCGTCCGACTCTGTCATGACCACCTGGAGCGTCGACGCGGTTGCGGAATAGTCGGAAAGAGACACGATTGTCGTATGTGCATCGGGGAGCGCCTTCTCAACGTCGTCGAGCACTGTTCCCAGACGTGCGTCGAGCTCTCTCATGAGCTCTCTCAGGTCGCTGTCATTCCAGTTCTGGCCCACGAAAGAGGCGGAGAGCGGATCGCCCGTCAGCCGCGATTCCGTCTGCGCGAACTGGCGCGGTTCGAGCTCCGACAGCCCGCCGAGGTCGATGAGCACAAGATCCTTGCCCGGCGCGAGGTCGGTCAGATCAGACACGTCACCGTAGTCCTCAACTCGTCCACGATCGTCCGCCAGTGCGATCGCGGCACCGGGGCCGAGTGCGAGAGTGTCACGATCCCGCGTCAGGTCGTTCAGCTGACCAAGGGTCGCACGGTAGGGGGAATTCTCGGCAGAGGCGAGATAGTCCTTCCAGTTCGGGACGAGGAAGCCCGTCTCGCTCTGTGCCGGTTCCTCGAGCAGCCGGCACGCCCCGGAATCGGAGACGCTATCGCCTGCTCGTTCTCCTGCACCCAGGGTGAGCCATCCGTCTGCTGGGCAGGTTGTGGGATAGACGGAGCGGACGGAGACGTTGCCGACTGCCGCACGCTCGGAGAAGGCGAAGAGGTTGGGCGTGTCCTCCGGAGTGACGTATTCCCACATCACTCCTCCGGTGCCGATGATGACAACGGGAGGATCGGAGTGGGCTGCGGCGGGCGAGACGATCGCTAGCGCACAGGCACAAGCGGCGATGACGGCGGCTGCGAGCGATCTCATGGACCGATCCTATATGGACACGAGAATGACGGTGAAAGGACGGGACTACAATGGTGCCTATGCGCTTTTCCTACCTGGGCCCTCGGGGCACGTTCACGCAGATGGCACTCATGCAGGTCTCGAGCGACGAGTCCGAGCACGTTCCTGCGGTTGATGTCCCCGCGGCCCTCCGCATGGTCCGCAGGGGTGAGACAGACTTCGCGGTCGTTCCCATCGAGAACTCTGTCGAGGGCGGCGTCAATGCCACCATCGACTCCCTCTCGAACGGCTCCGCCCTCCGTATCGTCGGGGAAATGCTCGTCCCGATCACGTTCGTCCTTGCCGCCCCCGAGGGGACGCGCCTCGAGGATGTGAAGAGGATTTCGACCCACCCCCACGGCTGGGCCCAATGCCAGAACTGGATCGCCGACAACCTGGGCGATGTCATCCATGTTCCTGCCACCTCCACGGCGGCCGCGGCTGCGGCGATGGCGGGAGGAGCGACAAACTTCGATGCGGCCCTGTGCAATCCCCTGTCCGCGGAACAGTATGGTTTGACGGTTCTCGCGGAGGGTGTCGCCGACAACCCGGATGCTGTCACCCGGTTCATCACGGTCGGCCCGGAGAATGTTCCGCTGCCGGAACGGACCCCCTCCGATAAGACAACGCTCCAGGTGCAGCTGCCCTCGGACGAGTCGGGCGCCCTCCTGACGATGCTTGAGCAGTTCGCTACCCGCGGGGTCAATCTCTCGAGGATCGAATCCCGTCCCGTCGGCGACTCTCTCGGCCGCTACCAGTTCTCGATCGACTGCGAAGGCCATGTCGCGGATGAGCGCGTCCAGGCAGTGCTGATCGGCCTCCATCGGACATGCCCACTGGTTCGGTTCTTCGGGTCCTATCCGAGCGCCCACCAGATACCTGTCAAGCTTCGCCCCGGTACGGCCGATCAGGACTTCTCGTCGGCACGCTCATGGGTGGCGGGCCTGCTTGAGACCAAAGACTAGGATCAGAACCTGACGAGGAGACCACCAGGCTCGACTCGCGCCCTCACTGTCGACGCGTAGCCGAGAACGTCACCGTCAACCTGGACGCGGGCGGGTGATTCCGTCACGACGCTGGCCCGGCTCGTCTTGCGCAGGTCGATCATGCCCGTCATCGGGAGACCGTCATTCGTCACACCCATGCCGGCCAATCCCATGCGGCGAACAAGATCGGCCCAGCCGACAAGGCCGCCCTTCGTGTCGATGACGACGAGATCGATCCAACCATCATCGAGTCGAGCATCGGGAGCGAGCACCACACCGCCGGGCAGCTTCCCGCAGTTGGCGAACATGATCGAACGAGCATCGATCGGCACCTCGTGCCCGGCTCCGGCCGTGATCTTCGCGTGGATCTTCGTGGCTGTCAGATTCCGTACGGCTGAGGCGACGTAGGCAACCCAGCCGATCTTGGACTTGAGCTCGGCATCAGCATCGCCCACCATCGCGGCATCGAAACCGAGGCCTGCGATCACGGCGAAGGCGTGATCGCCGTCCGGCACCGACAGCGCATCGGGGTCTTCGTTCGCGAGGACCAACAGCTCGGATTCCGTCAGCGGGTCCGCCTGAAGGAACCCGACATCCATGGCATGCGTGCCTCCCGTGAGTGCGGTCCGCACCATCGCCTCGGTCGAGGAGATGGGAAGGTCGAGATTTCGGGCCAGGAGGTTTCCGGTACCGAGGGCAACGATGCCGAGAGCTGTTCCGCTCTTGGCGAGCCCTGCTGCGACGGCCCGCACGGTACCGTCTCCACCGGCCGCGATGACGAGACCGGCACCGTCGGAGACAGCCTGCTTCGCCTGGCTGCTGCCCGGTTCTTCGACTGTTGTCTCGCTGAAGCGAACGTCCTGATAACCGGCTTCCGCCGCCATGCGCTCGACGAGGGCTTTGAAGGTGGGGACGTTGATGTTCTTGACCGGGTTGTAGATGACGACCACGGGCTTCGATCTCACGTTGTCCGCATCGTGTTCGAGCGCCCATTGGCCGTGCTCGGAGGATTTGGCGAGACGCGTTGCGATGGCCTGTCGGTTGCTGAGTGCGAGGAACAGGGCGCTCAGCGCCACGAGAAGGGCCGCAATCGCAAGCCATGATTCCCAGGTCATATCGAAAGGATAACCCCTGCGGGCTAGACTGGTGACATGATCGATATTCGCTACGTCCGTGAGAACCCCGAAGCTGTCAAAGCATCGCAGCGGGCCCGCGGCGCCAATGAGACCCTGGTAGATGACCTCCTGCGAGCAGACGAGGCCCGTCGCTCGACTCTGCAGGTGGCAGAGGAGACGCGCGCCCAGCAGAAGGCTCTGTCTCGCACGGTCGGGAAGGCATCCGCCGAGGAGCGTCCCACCATCCTCGCCCAGGCTCAGGAACTGGCGGCGAAGGTGAAGGAGCTCGAGGACGCCGCCGCGAAGGCTAACGCGGAATACGAGCGGATCGGCATGCTGATCCCGAACATCATCGTCGATGGGGTGCCCTCCGGCGGAGAGGACGACTATGTCGTCCTCAAGCACGTGGGAGATGTTCCGACATTCGATTTCCCCGTGAAAGACCACCTCGATCTTGCCGAGGGCATTCGCGCCATCGACATGGCTCGGGGAACAAAAGTGTCCGGGTCGCGCTTCTACTATCTCACCGGCATCGGCGCGCGGCTCGAGCTCGCCCTGCTCACGGCGGCAGCGGATCTTGCCGAGGCCAACGGTTTCACCCTGACGGTCACGCCGACCCTCGTGAAGCCGGAGGTGATGGCGGGGACGGGCTTCCTCGGCGCGCACGCCGACGAGATCTATCACCTGGAGACGGACGACCTCTATCTGGTCGGCACCTCCGAAGTGGCGTTGGCCGGGTTCCATTCCGATGAGATCATCGACCTGTCGGACGGCCCGAAGCGCTACGCGGGATGGTCGACCTGCTACCGGCGGGAGGCCGGCTCGTACGGCAAGGACACCCGCGGAATCATCCGCGTCCACCAGTTCAACAAGGTGGAGATGTTCTCCTACTGCACCCCGGACGATGCGGAGAACGAGCATGCTCGTCTGCTCGATTTCGAAGAGCAGATGCTTGCCAAGGTTGAGCTTCCCTACCGCGTCATCGACACGGCGGCGGGAGATCTCGGCAGCTCTGCTGCCCGTAAGTTCGATTGCGAAGCCTGGCTGCCAAGCCAGGAACGGTGGATGGAGGTGACGTCCACGTCGAACTGTACGACCTTCCAGGCGAGACGCCTCTCCGTTCGGGAGAAGGTTGATGGGAAGACCCAGACCGTCGCGACGCTCAACGGCACACTGGCGACGACTCGCTGGCTCGTGGCGATCCTCGAGAATCACCAGCGCGAGGACGGCAGCATCTACGTTCCCGAGGGGCTCCGGCCTTACCTCGGCGGCCGGGAGCTGATCTCCGTACAGTGACAGCCAGCGCATACGACGCCGCACGGCTCGATGAGGCGATGTCGAGCCTGCCCGGGGCCGGTCCCGAGCTTCTCGTCGCCCTCGACCTGGACGGCACGACCATCCGTCACGACACGTCTCTGTCGCCTCGCGTCGCGGACGCGATCCACGCCCACCTCGCTGTCGGCTCCCGTGTCGTCATAGCGACCGGGCGCGGCATCGACGCCATGATGCTGGTTGCGGACCAGCTCCGCCTTCCCGACGGTGTCGCGATCTGCGCGAACGGCGCGATCACCCTGTCGCGCGAGGCCGGGGTCGCTGAGCCGGGAATCTACCCGGGTGCCCGGCTTCTCGACTACACGACGTTCAATCCTGCGGCCGAGATCGACATCATCAGGACTCATGTGCCAGAAGCGCTTCTCGCGGTCGAGCCTGCACGCGGCCCCCGCAGGCTGTCGGCACCGTTCCCGGATGGAGAGCTTGTCGGACACTCGGTCATCACCCCTGCGGCGAAGCTTGCGGGAGACGATGCGACACGGCTGACTGTTCGCGCCCCTTCTCTCAGCGCTCAAGAGCTTCAGGACCGTATCGACGGGCTCGGCTTGGACGGTGTGGAGTATGCGGTCGGGTGGACTGCCTGGCTCGACATCTCGCCCTATGGCGTCTCGAAGGCTAGCGCCCTCGAAAAGCTGCGCCAGGAATTCTCCCTGCCCACATCGAACGTACTCGCGGTGGGCGACGGTGAGAACGACATCGAGATGTTGGGGTGGGCGGGGACCGGTATCTCGATGGGAGATGCCAGCCCCAAGGTTCATGGTTCAGCCGATGCTCAGACCGCGCCGGTCGATGAAGATGGTCTCGCGATCGTCCTCGAAAGGCTCCTCTAGCAGTCGAGGACGACCTTGCCGAAGGGCCGCGATCCTCTCACGTAGTCGAGTGCCTGCCTCGCCTCCGCCAGGGGGAACCTGCGGGCGATGATCGGCCGTATTCTCCCGTCCTCGAATCGGGGGAGAGCGAACTGAGCGGCCGCTCGAAGGATCTGTTCCTTCTCGTGGATGGGCCGGGATCGCAGGGTTGTGCCGTGGATCGAGACTCTCTTCACCATGAGCCTGCCGATGTTGATGGTGGCTTCGGCGCCGCCCTGACGCGCGACGACTGCGATCCTGCCATCCGTCGCCATGAGCGGGAGCAGGTCACCGACGTCGGAGCCGACGATGTCGAGCACAGCGTCGACGCCCTCCGGGCACAGGTCTCGGACCCGGCTGACGATGTCTGACTCATGGTCGATGCACTCAACGCCGAGAGCACGAACCTGCCGGCAGCGCTCATGGCCTCCCGCCGTTGCAATGACGCGGGCACCAAGCTCCCTGGCCAGCTGCACGGCGATGGTGCCCAACGATCCAGACCCGCCCTGAATGAGAACGGTTTCACCCTCCGCAACCGCGAGAACGTCGACGAGATTGGACCAGGCGGTTGCCAGGGCTTCAGGGATTGCCGCGGCAGCGTCAAGGCTCATTCCTGTCGGCACGGGCATGACCTGACCCTCGGGCACGGCGGCGTATTCCGCGTATCCTCCCGAGGAGAGAAGCGCCATGACCGGCTCACCCGTGTCCATTCTGGTGCCGGATGCTTCCAGCCCGAGAATGTGGGAGGCGCCGGGAGGCGGCGGGTAGGTGCCTTCGACCTGGCTGAGATCTGCGCGGTTCACTCCCGCATGTGAAACCTTGATGAGAATCTCGCCAGCAGCTGGCGCGGGGATGGTGGTGTCGATGAGGCGAAAGTCTGAGTCGTCCGTCATGGCAAGCATTGTGGTCATGACGCCATTCTGACAGCGATGTGCATGTCGGGAAAGGAATCAGTAGAATGGCCTGGCTTGGAGGGTTGTCAGAGCGGCCGAATGAGACGGTCTTGAAAACCGTTATGCGGCGACCCCGCATCGGGGGTTCGAATCCCCCACCCTCCGCCGTGACCCGGGTTGTGCCAGTACGCTGGCCGGCCCGGGTTTCTCGTCTCCGCACATCGCACAATTGTTAACAACCCAATCTCCACGCTTCGCGTTAACACGATTAACGTTCTTTTTTGCCAGAGCCGCATCCTACTCTTTTCTCAAGAGGTTGTTTATTTAGTTCACACAGAGAGTTGAGATTATGATGTTCACGGATAGCGCGTCGAGGCGTGCGACATTCGGCAATCGCCGACTTCTTCTTGTCGATATCGAAAACATGATTGGCGGTGCGGCGATGACTCGGGATGCAGCCGAGTGGGGGCGCTCCCTTCTCACCACCATGCTTGACATAACTCGCGACGAGCAGGTCATCGTCGGCACGTGCGCGACAGGCCTGCTCAACGTCGGACTGTCGTGGGGCTCTGCCCGCATTGTCACCGGAGGCTCCGGGCCCGATGCTGCCGACAAGGCACTTATCGATGTCATGGCTAATGAAGACCTGGCCGGCCGCTACAGCGAGATCGTCCTCGTCTCGGGCGACCATGGCTTCGCACCAAGCGTCAGGGCCCTCCGTGCGGCAGGCGTGCCTGTCACCGTCGCGTCGTGGCGCGGCCAGCTCTCACCTATCCTCTCCGCATCTGCCTCCCGAGTTCTTGTCCTCGAGGACCTCCTCTCTCCCACCACCTACACGAAGGCTGCTTAGTATGCGCGACCAGCTCCTGTCTCCCACGAACATTGCTGAACTTGCCTCGGTGAGCAGGCCTGTCGTCAGCAATTGGCGTCGGCGCAATCCCGACTTCCCCCAGCCTGTCGGGGGCACCGAATCCCGCCCCCTGTTCTCGCGCGAAGAGGTCATCGCATGGCTCACCGACCGCGATTACGAGGTCAAGGAGGAAGACACGGTCGCCACAATCTGGTCATCCCTCAACACCCTTCGCGGCAGCGTCGACTTCGCCATGATCGACATTCTCACGCTTCTGCTCCTCACTCTCAGGCAGCACCTGCCGGAGACTTTCGACGACATTGCTGACGCAGGTCCAGATGAGAAGCTCGACCTTCTGGCAGAGGCGGAGGCGGAGCTGCGCGAGGGTTACCCGACGGATGACCGGGAGAGACTGGCGCTCGATGTGCGAGACGTCCTCCGGGGCGTTGATGCGAACGCACTCCAACCCCTTCTCAGCGCAGTCCAGTCGGCGGAGCGCAGCCGCATGGCGGAATACGCAGACGAGCTCATGAGCCGGTTCAACCGTGAGAGCAGGATGGGGTCTACCTTCGGATCCATCGGCGCACGCTCATCGACACTCCTCGCCTCATTGGCGAAGGAGACGCAGGGTACGGTCTACGATCCGGCGAGCGGGATCGCCAACAGTCTCGTCCAGGTGGCCCAGCACCGCCGTGCACGAGCGCTGATCGGATCAGACATCAACACGAACGCTCTCATCTTGGCGTGCCTGCGCTCGATGCTCAGCGGAAGCACCATCACCTTCGTCTTGGGAGACGTTCTTGCCGATGACCCGGTCCCAGACCTTCAGGCAGACGTCATCATCGCCGAGGTGCCGTTCAGTCCACACGCGGATCACTCGACACTCCTGTCGGACCCGAGGTTTCGATACGGGATCCCGTCAAGGATGGGAGGGGATCTCCTGTGGGTTCAGCACGCGCTTGCGCACCTGGCGCCCGGCGGCAGAGCCTACCTCGTGACAACCACCGGAGCACTGCGTCGTTCACGCGTGGACCAGGACGTTCGCACGGAGCTCATCAAGGCGGGCTGCATCGAGGCTATTGTGAGCCTGCCTGGCAGGCTCCTTCCCTCCTCTGCCGTTGCCACCGTGCTGTGGGTGCTCCGCAACCCTGACGCCTCGTCAACGGACGTGCTCCTGGTCGATGCGAGCGAGACACCGGACGCCGAGAACGTTGCCCCCACCTGGTTCACGGGAGCACCGATCACCGCGCCCCACCTCCGCGTCGACGTCACGGACATCATCGCCGAGGGCTCCGCTCTCACTCCGGCACTCTGGATCGGCGCGACGGATGTCGACCCATCCGAGATCTCTGGCCGAGTCGCCGACTCGGCAGAAGCCTTGGAGCAGAAAATCTCGAGCCTGGCGACAGTTTCTGTCGACATCGACTCCCTTGCCGGGCTCTCCGAGGCGCGGATCGTGACGATCGAGAGGCTGATTGAGATGGGAATTGTCGAGCGAAGGCCAGGACGTCACCGGAAATCTCCCGATTCGAGCGAGAACAGCGCGATCATCACGTCCTCCCACGTGGCCAAGCAGTCCCTGCCGGAGCCATTGGACACACCTGCCCTCTTTCCCATGGAGGAGACGGAGCCAGGGGACGTTCTCATCTCGACCATGAACGTGCTAAACGCAATGGTGGACACGACGGGCAATCATCACGTAGCACTGGGGGTGGAACGGCTCCGAGTTCTCGATCGCTCTGTCCTCACACCAGAGTTCCTTGCTCTGGCAGTGACGGGCAAATGGAATGAGAGGTTCAGGGATGGAGTAGCGATCCGGCGCATCCCCGTCACCGATCTAGAGATTCCTCTTCTTCCGCTCGAGGAGCAGGAGAGGCTCTGCACTGTCACCCTCGCCGTTCGAGCTCTTGAACGCGATGCGGAGGAGCTGATTCGCCACTCCCGCAGCCTGACCTCATCCCTCCTCGAAGCGGTGCGTCATCACGTCCCTATCGGACAGACTCCTTCGCGGGAATAGGGGTATGGCGCCCCGCACGGGAGCTCCATTAGCATCTGGCCCCGTTGACCTGTAAAATAGGGCACGCTAGCTCATAGCACCTGGAGATGTCGCATAGTCAGGTCGAGTGCGCCTCCCTGCTAAGGAGGTAGGGGTTTATAGCCCCTCGAGGGTTCAAATCCCTCCATCTCCGCGATAGCCCCCTTAATCGTTGAAATACCAGCGATTAGGGGGGTTTTCCGGTATCACCCCGTCTTGCGTTCCGGTTCGGATCGCTCGAGCCGAAGACAATACGCTGCGGGTCGGTTCCGATCCGTTCGTTCTCCCAAGCCTGAGCAGGTAGACATCAGTATGATCCGCTGGTCCGGGAGCCTGCTCGATCCGGGCCGTCTCGGAGCGTTTGCTGGACAGGGCTGTCCCTCGAGGTTCTGGCCCTACTCCACCTGCTCGAGGAAGGGGATGCTGGCGAGTCGGTAGGGCTGGACGAGATGCTCGTAAGCTTCTTCGCCGAGTCCCTCTCTGAGGATGATGGCGGCCGCGAGCGCGAGGGGGCCTGCCGCACAGGAGGAGTTCGCAAGATAGTAGAGTGCCCTGCATGCCATCTCGAACCTCCCGCCATACACTGTGCCGTCGAAGATGGATTCGAGGAATGAGTCCCCACCCGCCTCTTCTTTGGCATAGTCGCGCAGGAGTGCTCTGCCGACCTGCTCGACGCGATGGTAGGACGATTTCCCCGTGTCGTCGAGAAACAGGTATTGGTCGATGAGGTCTTCCACGGCTTTTCCTCGCGGGCCGAAGACCGACCAGTCGGGGAGCTCTTCCACGACACGGAGGACGGATTCCCCGACGAAGAGTGCCCGGAACATGAGAGTGGGCCACTCGGGATAGTCTCTCGAGCCGGAGGGTTCACCGTGGAGACGATAGAGGCGCCCACCTGGTCGTTCCGCAAAGAGCGCAAAGCGTTCGCGGGCCAGTACCCGGACGTCGACGAGATCTCCGGCGAGGAGTGGCAATACCTGTTGGCCGCGTTCGGGGATTGCCACATAGATGTCTGTTCCGATGGCGTTGTTCGACATGTCGTTCCCCCATGCTTTGCACAGAGCCTATAGGGAGTGGCCCCCCTGCCGCGCGATATCCGACAAAGTCGGGTTCGTGAATGTGGCGGAATCGTACTAGACGGACAGTACTCGACAGGCGCACAATGAGATCTTCGCTGACGGCGGTCACCACGCGCGCTGTCTTGATCTGGGCGCGTGGCGGGCGTTCCTCGGTCCGGTGTAACCGAGTCGTCGTGCGCTTACCGCCACACCATTTTGGTACCTTGACTCATTGATGATGCCTTCGCATCGCTCGACCCTTCGGTGCGCTTTACGCGGACCGTGCCCAACGGAAGTGACTCCCATGCTGTGGAAGCTGATCCGCCATTACACCTCGCCGTATCGCGCACAGGTGTTGGCGGTTGTGATACTTCAGACGGCCACCACTCTGGCCACTCTGTACCTCCCCTCCCTCAATGCCGACATCATCGATCAGGGCATTGCGCGAGGCGATACTGATTTCATCTGGAACACGGGCGGTGTCATGCTGATCGTGGCTCTCGTCCAGCTGGTCACGGCTGTCACTGCCGTGTGGTTCGGTGCGCGGGTGTCGATGTCGGTCGGCCGCGATCTTCGCAAGGCCGTCTATTCCCGTGTCGATACATTCTCCTCGGAAGAGGTGGGCAGGTTCGGCGCCCCCACTCTCATCACTCGCGGCACGAACGATGTTCAGCAGGTCCAGATGGTTCTTCTCATGTCGTTGAACTTCATGGTCATGGTTCCGATCATGTCCGTGGGCGGCATCGTCATGGCGATCCGTGAAGATCCCGGTCTGTCGTGGCTCGTGTGGACGTCGGTTCCCGTGCTTCTCGCGATTCTGCTTGTCATTATCAAGATGCTGATGCCGCTGTTCCAGCGCATGCAGGACGCTATCGATTCGATCAATGGGATCATGCGCGAGCAGATCATGGGGATTCGTGTTGTTCGGGCCTTCCAACGTGAGAACCATGAGGCCGCCCGCTTCTCGGATGCGAATGCGGCCCTGACTGATATCTCTGTCCGTATCGGGCGGCTGTTCGTTCTCATGGGTCCGCTTGTCACGATCATCCTTCATCTCGCAACCGCGGCGGTCCTCTGGTTCGGCGGTATCCGTGTGGACGAGGGTCTCGTCGAGGTGGGTGCCCTGACGGCATTCATGCAGTATCTTCTCCAGATTCTCGTCGCGGTCATGATGGGAACCTTCATGTTCATGATCTTCCCGCGCGCCATCATCTGCGCCAGGCGGATCGGGGAGGTCCTCGACACGGAGTCATCCGTCGTGGAACCCCTGGCCCCGCGGCTCCCTGACACCCATGAGGGTTCTGTCGAGTTCCGCAATGTTTCCTTCTCGTATCCGGGCGCGGAATCGCCCGTCCTCGACGACGTGTCATTCCTCGCGCGTCCCGGCAAGACAACAGCGATCATCGGTTCAACCGGATCGGGGAAGACCACCCTTATCAACCTTATTCCGCGCCTCTATGACGCGACTGCCGGGCAGGTCCTGATCGACGGCGTGCCAGTGACGGAACTGGCCCGGAAGACCCTGACCGACACGGTCGGCCTTGTCCCCCAGCGCCCCTACCTGTTCTCGGGAAGCGTGGCAGACAATCTTCGCTTCGGCGCACCGGACGCTGCCGATGAGGAGCTGTGGCTCGCCCTCGATACGGCTCAGGCCAGTGGCTTCGTGTCGGAGCGTTCCACAGGTTCGGGTGAAGCGGCCAAGACTGGACTGGATTCGGCAATCTCTCAGGGCGGCACGAACGTCTCGGGAGGGCAGCGCCAGCGGCTGTGCATCGCCCGCGCCCTTGCCGCCCGCCCCCGCATCTATCTCTTCGACGACTCGTTCTCGGCCCTCGACGTGACGACGGATGCGAAGCTCCGGGCCGCCTTGGGCGCTTACACGCAGGATGCGACGGTCATCATCGTCGCACAACGCGTCTCCTCGATCACGGACGCGGATCAGATCCTCGTTCTCGAGGAGGGCAAGATCGTAGCCCGCGGCACCCACGACGAACTGTTGACGTCCTCCTCGACCTATCAGGAGATCGTCCATTCTCAGATCAGCAAGGAGGAGCTCGCATGAGCACCGACAAGTCTTCTTCCGGCGCCCTCAGCGACGCTGAGATCGAGGAGTTCCAGGACTCTGTCGATATGGGAATGTGGGGTGACTCTGCCCCGCCGCGGAAGGCGCAAGCGTTCTGGCCCTCCGCCATCCGGCTTCTGCGCGAGTTCGCGACCGAGAAGGCGGCCCTCCTCGCCGTCCTCATCATGGTTGTCATCGCCGTCGTTCTGTCCGTGTGGGCGCCCTCGATCCTCGGCGACGCCATGAATGTCATCTTCGGCGGCGCGATCTCGGCAGACCTGCCCGCCGATTTGACGCGCGAACAGGTCATCGAGGGCCTGGCGGCCTCGGGCGAGATGCAGTTGGCCGACATGCTGTCCGGCATGGATTTCGTCCCCGGTGACGGCATCGACTTCGAGAGACTCGCTCTCCTCATCGGCATCGTTCTCGGCATGTACCTCGTGGCGCAGTTCTTCATGTGGCTTCAGGGCAGGCTTCTCAACGATGTTGTCATGCGAATGATCTTCCGCATGCGCAACGACATCGAACGGAAGGTGAATCGTCTGCCGCTGTCGTATTTCGACACGAACTCCCGCGGCGACATCCTGTCGCGCACGACGAACGACATCGATAACGTTCAGAACGCCATGCAGCAGGCTTTCACGTCTGTCATCTATTCGCTTCTGACCATCATCGGCATCATCATCATGATGTTCTCCCTGTCGTGGCAGCTCGCCCTCATCGCCCTCGTCGCACTCCCCCTCTCCGGGGTCGTCATCGGGATCATCGGCACCAAATCGCAGCGTCTCTTCACCGACCAGTGGAGGAACACGGGACGGTTGAACGGCCACATCGAGGAGGCGTTCACGGGCCACGAACTGGTGACCGCGTTCGGCCGCCAGGACGAGATGGGCGAACGTTTCAATGAGAGGAACGAGGAGCTCTACGAGGCTTCCTTCAAGGCACAGTTCTATTCGGGCATGATCATGCCGATCATGCAGTGGGTGAACTACCTCGGCTACGTCGGTATTGCCGTCGTCGGCGCCCTGCGTGTCGCGAACGGACAGATGACACTCGGAGCGGTCACGGCTTTCATCCAATACTCGCGCGAATTCAATCAGCCTCTCGGCCAGGTTGCCGGAATGGCGAACATGCTGATCTCGGGCGTGGCATCAGCGGAGCGGATCTTCGAACTGTTGGATGCGGACGAGCAGGAGCCCGATCTGGGCGAACTCGCGGAGGCGGGCCTCCTCGCACCGTCGGACCGTCAGCCGGCCACACTCACGGAGCCGGTCGCGGGCAAGATCGAGTTCGATCACGTGACCTTCTCCTACAGCCCCGACAAGCCTCTGATCACCGACCTCTCGCTGCGCGCCGAGCCCGGCCAGGTCGTTGCCATCGTCGGCCCCACGGGGGCGGGGAAGACCACGCTCGTCAACCTCATCATGCGGTTCTACGAGATCCAGGGCGGCCAGATACGCCTCGATGGAGTCGATACGTCCCTCCTGGATCGCGGCGACCTGAGGTCACGGATCGGCATGGTCCTCCAGGACGCCGTCCTCTTCGGCGGCACGATCATGGACAATATCCGCTACGGGCGGCTGGATGCTACTGATGAGGAAGTCATTGCCGCGGCGAAGGCGACCTACGTCGACCGTTTCGTCCACACCCTCCCGGATGGCTACGAGACAGTCATCGAGAATGGTGGGGAGAACATCTCGGCAGGCGAACGGCAGCTCATCACCATCGCCCGAGCATTTATCGCGAACCCCGCGCTCCTGATCTTGGATGAGGCGACATCATCCGTCGATACTCGTACCGAGCTTCTCGTGCAGCAGGCGATGACCGCCCTGCGGTCGGACCGCACGTCCTTCGTCATCGCGCACCGGCTCTCCACGATTCGCGAGGCCGACATCATTCTCGTCATGGAGGATGGTGCGATCGTCGAACAGGGCAGCCACCATGAGCTGCTGGCACGGGACGGCGCCTACCATCGCCTCTACATGTCGCAGTTCACCCAGGGATCGGATCCTGACCTTCTGGTCGAATAGTCGACTCTTCCTTGAGGGTCATCGCCTGTCGGACTCGGTCATTCTCGGCCGGGTCCGACAGGTTTTCGGTCTCGCAGCCGTCGATGCCGCAGAGCGCTCCCCCGCCGAACTGGACGATGGCGGAGAGGTCGAAGTCATGGCCCTCGCTCATGAGCCGAGTTCTTCCACCTGGGCAATGGCACTCTCGAACTGTTCGAGGCTGAGGGCGCCCGGGATAGCGAGCTTCCTGTCGAGCAGGATGTAGGGAACCCCCTGGACGCCTAGCTGGCGTGCGATCTGCTGATCGGTTCGCACCGCATCGAGCAGGTCCGGATCGGTCAGCGCCGCCGTGACACCTGCCCTGTCCAGGCCGGAGTCGACGGCGAAGCCGATGAGCTCAGACTCGTCGAAAGGGTTGAACGAACCGTTGAAGTAGGAGGTCTGTGCACTGCGGAAGAACTCCTCACCCGCCTCCGCACTGACCGTGTTGGCGTACTGGGCGATGAGGTGCACGGGCAGCGTTGAGCCTTGGAGCCGGTCGGTGACATAGTCGAGGCCTTCGGCCTGCGCCATGGCCTGGACCTGCCCCTCCATCTCCACCACCTGGGCTCGGGTCAGGCCTTTGCGCTGAGCAAGACGATCCGTCACGTTCATCGGTTCCCGCACATCGGGATCGAGTTCGAACGATCGGATCCTGATCTCAGCGGCGATGCCTCTTCGTTCGAGAGCACGCCGCAGGCGGGACTCCCCGATGTAGCAGAATGGACAGACGATATCCGTCCAGAGATCGATGCTCAGTGTCGTTGACAATGCTCTTCCCCTCAACTCTTGTGAGCCACCATGCTAGCCCGCCACGACTCTGACGCGGCCAGTCTTTCAGCATTCAGCGTCGCCCGTCGCAGCGGCTAGGCACTGGCGACTGTGGCACACTCGAAGCATGGTTTCATCGACACCTCGTCCCGAGCTCATGCCCGTCCTTCTCGGCACCGATGTCGGCACGTATTCGTGCGCACGGATGTTCCACGAGGCTTTCGGATGCCGATCGGTGACGGTCTCGGGCCAGTCTCGCGGCTCGATCTCCTATTCGAGCATCATCGACAATGTCTATGTCGGCGAAGGCGGCACGCTCGACGACGAGCTCATGGTCTCGACTCTTCTGAAGATCGCCGACACGGACCGCACTCCCATCCTCATGCCCTTCATGGATCGCGATGTCGACCTCGTCCTCCGGCACCGGGAGACGTTGACGGAGGCTGGCTACATCATTCCGCTGGCGTCGACAGAGATCGTGGAACGAGCCTCGGACAAGGCCGTCCTCAACAGTCTGTGTGAATCTCTCGGACTGCCGACCATCACAACAGTCGACATCGACCTATCGGATCCGGATGCGTCCTGGCAGGAGCTCCTCCAGCCGATCACCTTCCCCGCTGTCATTAAGCCGAAGGATGGTGGGATGGCGTTCGGCAGGCTTCGCTTCGCGGGGCAGAAGAAGGTCTATTCCGCCGCGTCTGCCGATGATGCTCTCGCCATCTTGTCGGCGATCGCGAACGCGGGCTTTACTGGCTCGATGCTCGTCCAGGACATGGTCGTCGGAGATGACACCTACTCGTGGATCGCCTCCGGCTATGTCGATGCAGCGGGCACGGTCACGGCCGTAGCCATGGGGCGGCAGGTCCTTGGACTCCATCAGTCATCTTTTATCGGCAACGCCGGGATCATCCACGTCACCGATCGGCCAGATCTTCGCGAGATTGCCTCACAGGTCGTCACCTCACTCGGGCTGCGCGGTTTCTTCTCGATCGATATCAAGATCGATTCCCGCACCGGTGAACCCCATGTCCTCGACGTCAATCCCCGCTGGGGACGGGGTTCGTATTTCACTGCTGTTGGCGGGGTGAACCTTGCTCGTGCGATGGTGGCGGACTTCGTCGACGGTGTCGCGCTATCCCCGCGAGTCGGCACGCGTGAGGGGATCTATGCGTTCGTCCCGCCCCTGGCGATACTCCGCTGGGTCCGCGACAGGGCACTGCGCACTCACCTTCTGCGGCTCATGATCCGCCGACCCCCCGTCCATCCCCTCTCCTATCGCAGGGATCCCAACATCAAGCGTTTCGCCTACCGCTATGCGGCCGATGCGAACCAGCTGCGGGCTCTCATCTCGTCTTATCCGACGCCCTCTGACACCGCCTTCTAGGTTGCCCCGCCCGCAGAGGGCACAATAGGTGCATGCGATTCACCCGACTCTCCCAGTCCGCTTACGCCCGCTTCGTACACGATCAGGAACGAGTACTGTTCCCCCAGCTCCCCGGCTACGCCGCGGAGCGGCGCAGCGAAGGCACGGAAATCCACGAGGTGGGCGTTGTCGAGACCATCGACGGGGAGGAGCGCGTGGTCGCCGCGGCGCTCGTCCGTTACCAGCCGTGGAAGAAAGTCTTCAAGCGCGCCAACATCGCATACGGGCCCGTCATGGATTATTCCCGGCCAGACCTTGTCCGCTTCTTCTTCGACCATCTCATCTCCTACTTGAAGAAGGATCGGGCGATGGTGGCGCTGCGCTTCAACCCGCTCCTTGCCGAGCGGTTCTACGAGGACATCACGCCCGTGGCCGATAATCCGGTGGCTGACGTGTTTGCGGCGACGATGGCGGAGCTGGGGATCAGTCGTCTCCGCCGCGAGTTCTACGAGTCAGCTGACATCCAGGCGCGTTTCTTCTACACGAAAGACATTTCGGGCATGACCTTCGCGGACGTGACGAAGTCTGTCGGACAGGTGGTCCGGACGGGCTTCAACCGTGCGGGGGACGCCCGGTGTCGAGGTGAGATTCCTCGAGGCGGACGAGTTCCATATCCTCAACGACATCCTGTCCCACACGGCAGACCGGTCTGAGATGCAGGAGATCTCGAACCATGCAATGGCGTTCTACCAGGGCATGAAGCGGGTGGAGCCGGAGAACGTGTTCGCCCCGGTCGCGGTTCTCAACTGCGATGACTATCTTGCGGGAATCGCGGCGGAGTCCGCGGAGCTTTCGGCCACGATCGCCAGGATCGATGAGCAGGAGAAGGCCCTGGCCGGCGAGGGGAAGAATCTCGCGAAGAAGCAGCGAACCGCCCGCAATGAGGCACAGGAACGCCTCAATGTGCTCGGCCGGCGTGCCGCTGAGACCCGCGAACACCGCGATCGTGCCGGCAACGAGATCGTCCTCGCCGGATCGCTCTTCATCGCATGCCCCAACGAGCTCGTCTACCTGCTGTCAGGCTCCTACCGTGAGTACCAGTCGTATTACGGCATCTATCTCGTCCACCGTGCAATGCTCGAGTGGGCGAGCGCCAACGGTATTGACCGGTACAACACGTTCGGCATCACCGGCATCTTCACCGATGACGCCTCCGATGCTGGGGTTCTCCACTTCAAGCGCCAGTTCAAGGGAGACGTCGAGGAGCTTGTCGGAACGTGGGAGACTCCGGTCCGCCCCCGCCTCGCGAAGGCGCTGTCGGCTATCGGCTAGTTTGCTGTACGCGTCTAAATCGTGACGGCTCTCATGCAATCCAGATTCGCGTCCCGGCATGAAATCGCGTTATGATAAATGACGTCCAAGCGACTGGCGCCCGTAGCTCAACGGATAGAGCATCTGACTACGGATCAGAAGGTTGGGGGTTCGAATCCCTCCGGGCGCGCAGCGAGTCCGGCACCACTGGTGCCGGACTTTTTGCATCCCCTGGGAAAAACTCGACGCTTCCTTGACGAGACCATACTTGCGGCGATCAGCACGCCGACGAACATCTCATCTTCATAACTTTTGCATATCATACGTGGCGCTTTGGGCCGCGAACCGATAGGATCTCAGTTTTCTTGGCTCAGTGGCGCACACATGCCGGCCGGGACGGGCCCTAAGCACGGGACCAAACGAATCATTTATGCATATTTCTCAGAATATACGGAATAATGAGTCTGGTGGGTCACAATTCGGCAACAGCCCGCGCCGAGCCGTCACCGTGCGATTCCCGCCAATTCGCGCCTCTCTCCCACAATCACGCCATCGCGTTATCGGATCGTTATTTGAGGGCCTGTGGAAACCCTGGAAGTCTGGTAATTGCCTGCAAAGTATGTCATTCGTGTGCCGCAGTTCACGAACAAGTAAAAGCACACGACGAGTTTTGAGCGGAAGAGTAAGGAAGTAGATGAAGGGTCTCCGGTGCGAGAACGTCTACAAGGTTTTCGGGAAGGACGGTGCCAAGGCGACGAAGATGCTCCAGAGCGGAGCGAGCCTTGACCAGCTTCCCGACGACGTCACAGTCGCAGTCAACAATGTGAGCTTCACGGTCGATCCCGGTGAGATCTTCGTCGTCATGGGCCTATCCGGGTCCGGGAAGTCAACACTCCTGCGGACCCTCAACGCCCTCGGGCCGGCCACAGGCGGAAAGATCTTCATCGGCGATGACGAGATCACGGCAATGTCGCAGTCTGCGATTCGCGCCCTGCGTGCGGATTCCATGTCGATGGTCTTCCAGCATTTCGCACTCCTGCCCCACCGCACTGTGATCGACAATGCCGCCTACCCCCTCGAGATTGCCGGCGTAGCGAAGAAGGAGCGCCTGGAGCGCGCCGCCGAGTCGCTCAAGACAACGGGTTTGGAGGGTTGGGAGAACAGCTATCCCTCCGAACTGTCCGGCGGCATGCAGCAGCGCGTAGGCCTGGCCCGGGCACTGACCGCTGATGCTCCGATCCTGCTCATGGACGAGGCGTTCTCCGCTCTCGACCCGCTGATCCGGCGGGACATGCAGGAGCTTCTCCTGGAGATCCAGGAGGTGAAGCGGCGCACCATCATCTTCATCACCCACGACCTCAACGAAGCCATGTTCGTCGGCAATCGGATTGCGGTGATGAGGAACGGATCCGTCGACCAGATCGGTACGGCCGAAGAGATTCTCACGAACCCGTCCAACGACTACATCGAGCGATTCGTCCAGGACGTCGACCGGTCCCGCGTGATCACAGCCTCCTCGATCATGGTCAAGCCCCTGACTCGTCTCTACCGGGGCGATGGTCCGAACGTCGTCCTCAAGAAGCTGGAGGAGATCGACGCTCCGGGCGGCTGGGTGACCGATGGTGGATCCCGCAACCTGCTCGGCTGCGTCTATGTCGAAGAGATCCTTCGCGCACTGCGCCGGAATCCGAGACTGACATCGATCGAGGGCCTCATCCACCCCTCTCATCCCGGGGTGGGACCGGATACTCCGCTCAACCAGGTTGTTGCACCTGCCGCCAGCGACCAGTTGACGGTCCCCGTCGTCTCGGACGACAACCGTCTTCTCGGAGTCATCCCCAACGTCACGCTTCTGCGTGCACTTGGGCAGGAAGACGTGGTGATGCCGGTGGATCTGAGTGCAGCATCTGCCGCGAGCGCGCCGTCAGCGGCCGCCACGACGGGTGAGATGCCGGCGATAGCCGAGACGACTGCAGAGGAGAGTTTCTGATGGCCGATGGTCTTCTGTTCGAGATCCCGCTAGGCGACTGGGCGAAGTCCGCAGTCGACTGGATGACGGGCAACCTTAAGGGTGTCTTCGATTGGATCTCTGGCGACATCCTCATGCCGCTCTACACGTTCCTCGAGAACTTCCTCCTCACGCCCGATTTCCTGTCGATCGCCGTGATCGTCACGCTTGCGATCACGCTGTGGAAGGGATGGAAGGCCGGGTTGGGTGGTGCCGGCGCCTTCGCGCTGGCCTTCATTCTCAGCCAATGGTTCCTCACCCCTCCGGAGAGTGTGGCGGATGATCTTCCCGTCTGGACGATCATGGCGCTGCTGACGTTTGTCGCCTTCGCCGTCAAGGGCTGGAAGCTTGCCGTCGGTTCGCTTCTCGGCTTCCTCATCATCTACGGCGTGGGCCAATGGTCGAACGCCATGTCCTCGTTCGCCCTTGTCCTTGTCGCCTCGATCATTGCCATCGCCATCGGTATTCCGCTCGGCATCCTGGCAGCGAAGAGCCGCACTGCCTCCGCGATCGTCCGTCCGGTGCTCGACTTCCTGCAGACGATGCCGGCCTTTGTCTATCTCATTCCGTTCGTCGTCCTGTTCAGGATCGGTGTCGTTCCCGGCATCGTCGCAACCATCCTCTTCTCCATCGCTCCCGCCGTGCGGTTCACCGAACTCGGCATCAAACAGGTCGATCGGGAGGTTGTTGAAGCGGCACACGCCTTCGGCGCTCACCCCGCCCGGATCCTCGCGCAGATCCAGCTCCCGCTCGCCCGACAGAACATCATGGGCGGCGTCAACCAGGTCATCATGCTCGCTCTCTCCATGGTTGTCATCGCGGGCATGGTCGGCGCGGGCGGTCTCGGTGCTGACGTCTACACGTCAGTCACCCAGGTCAATATCTCCCTCGGCGCGGAATCAGGACTGTCCGTTGTCATTCTCGCCATGTACCTCGATCGCGTGACCTCCGCGTTCGGCATGTCGAAACGAGACCAGCTCACCCAGTAAGAATCCCAGAAAGTGCCTATGGCTGCCGGACCCGGAAGCCAGCATCGACACACAACAGAAGGAAGACACATGACTCGCAAGACACGAAGCGTGGCATTCTCTGCCGCCGTCGCACTGACGCTCCTCGCCGCCTGTGGCAGCGAGAGCGAAGAGACAGAGACGACAGGTGACGCCGAGGTGACGAAAGAGATCGAAATCGGCGTCCCTGCCGGATGGGACGAGGGCGTCGTCGTCTCCCACATGGCCAAGATCGCTCTCGACGAGCAGGGTTACGATGTCACCCTGACGAACGCCGACATCGGCGTCATCTTCACCGGCCTCGCGAGCGGGGATATCGACCTTCTCCTCGACGTGTGGCTGCCCGTCACGCACTCGGAATACCTGGAGAGCTACGAGGACGACATCGAGGATCTGGGCACCTGGTATTCGGATGCGAAGCTTGCTCTGGCCGTCAACAACGATGCTCCCATCCAGTCGATCGACGAGCTCGCGGACGCCGCTGATGAGTTCAACAACGAGATCATCGGCATCGATGGCGGGGCGGGGCTGACCCGGATCACCCGCGACGAGGTTATGCCCACCTACGGGCTTGAGGGCATGGACTTCAAGATCTCCTCGACTGCCGCGATGCTGGCCGAACTTGATGGTGCGATGAAGGAGGGGCGCAATATTGTTGTCACCCTCTGGTCCCCGCACTGGGCGTACGGCGCCTACGATATCCGTGACCTCGAGGATCCCGAGGGTGCGTACGGCGATGCTGAGGACATCAAGTCCTTCGGTCGTTCCGGCTTCTCCGACGACTACCCTGAGATCGCCGCCATGTTCTCGTCCTTCGAGATCTCCGATGAGGAGCTCTCCGCCGTTGAGAACTACGTCCTCAACGAGAATGCCGATCGCGACAATGCTGAGACCGTCGCGGAATGGCTCGATGAGAACCCTGAGGTGCGCGAACGCCTCACGGTCGAATAACTCGCACCAGAGCGGTGGGGGTCGCTTCGGCGGCCCCCACTGTCGTCTCCGAACCACCGCAAACCTCGAACAAACGGCCACAACTGGATAAAAGCTCCCCATGGCGCCCCTCAGTCCGTTACTATCTCGATATCAAGAAAGTGGTGCAGATCTCTCCTGTGGGTGTGTTCTTGCGATGGTGATACGAATCCCGGGAGAACAACCACTCGGCGCCGCCGCGCCGGGGAAGGACAGTCATGAGTCAGCTCACCGGACAGACGATCGCACTCGTCGCCTATTTCATTGCCATGATCCTCATCGGATGGTGGGGTTACCGAAAAACCAAAGACTACGACGACTACATGCTCGCGGGGCGCAACCTCCACCCGATCCCGGCAGCGCTCAGCGCTGGAGCATCCGACATGTCGGGCTGGCTCCTCATGGGCCTGCCCGGCGCTATCTACGCGGCTGGCCTCGTCGAGGGCTGGATCGCGGTCGGACTGACAATCGGCCAATACCTGAACTGGAAGTTCATCGCCCCCAGGCTTCGCGCCTACACGGAGATCGCCCGCAACTCGATCACGATCCCGTCGTTCTTCAATGCGCGCCTCCAGGGCACCGGACGCGGCCTGACGATCGTCGCCGGAATCATCACCCTCATCTTCTTCATCTTCTACATCTCTGCCCAGCTCGTCGCCTCCGGCAAATACTTCGAGTCCGCTTTCGGATGGGACTACATCTGGGGCATGCTCCTCGTCGCCGTCATCGTTGTCCTCTACACGTTCGCGGGCGGCTTCATCGCGGTGGCATGGACGGATATGGCGCAGGGCCTGCTGATGATGGCGGCGCTGATCATCGTCCCGATAGCGACCACGATCAACGTGGGCAGCGTCGGCGACGTGTCGGACATCGTAGGCAGCCAAACGCTTGAAGGCTCCGGGCTGGCCAACGGACTCGATCCCTTCGCCGGCCTGACGATCATGGCCGTTCTCGGCGCAATCGGATGGGGCATGGGCTATGTCGGCCAGCCACACATCATCGTCCGCTTCATGGCGCTGCGCAACCCCCAGGACGCCATCTACGGTCGCCGCATCGGCATCAGCTGGATGATCATCTCCGTCGGCGGCGCGGTTCTCACTGCCATCGTCGGCATCGCCTACTTCCGCCCCGACGCCAACCCGCTTGCCGATCCGGAGACGGTCTTCATCGCGCTCACGACTGCCCTCTTCCACCCCCTCATCGGTGGCCTCATTCTCGCGGCTGTTCTTGCCGCGATCATGTCGACCATCTCCTCCCAGCTCCTCGTCAGCTCCTCTGCTCTCGTCGAGGACGTCTACTCCGGCATCACCAGGAAGAAGATGTCGCAGAAGAGCGGCGTCATGGCGGGACGCTTCGCCGTTCTCCTGACCGCAATCGTCGCAGCCCTGATCTCGATTTCCCCCAACGACACGATCCTCGATCTCGTCGGCTTCGCTTGGGCGGGCTTCGGCTCCTCCTTCGGCCCGATCGTTATCCTGGCGCTGTTCTGGAAGGGACTCACCTCGCGGGGTGCGATGGCGGGCATGATCACCGGCGCCGTCATCGTCTTCGTGTGGGGCAACATCGACGCGGGCGGCATCTTCGACCTCTACGAGATGGTTCCCGCCTTCTTCGCGGCTCTCCTCGTCACGTGGCTCGTCTCGAAGAAGACCGCCTACCCGGCCGAGATCCAGGCCGAAATCGATAAGGAGTTCGACCAGGCGGTCCGTCTCACCGACGTGTGGGACGTCGATGAGGCAAAGACGGCCTCTGGCCGCCACCTCGACGCCGACGGCAATCTGCGCGACCCGGGCCCGACAGCGTGAGCGGAGGGGGTGCGGGAGCGATCCTGCGCCCCCACACCGTCCGCTAGGATGATGGGGTGGCAACGGACAACCACTTCCCCCTCACACCTTGCGGATATTTCAACGCGGGGCTGTGCCGTTCATGCACACATCTCGCTGTTCCGTACCGGGAGCAGGTAGCCCTCAAGCAGCGCCGCGCGGAGGAGACCCTCCCCTGTGACGAATGGTTCGCACCGGTCGAAAGCGCAGAGTTCGGCTTCCGCAACAAGGCAAAGATCGTCGTCACTGGCACGCCGGAGCACCCTCGTCTCGGGATCGTGGGCGATGGTCGTGGGCAGGACTTGCGCGACTGCCTGCTGTATCCGCCGATCATCACGGCCGCACATGAGACTCTCGCCCGGTTTATCGCACGGGCAGGTCTCGTCCCCTATTCGATTCCGGACCGCATGGGAGAGCTGAAGTCCATCATCCTCACGGCCAGTCCCATCGATCGGCTCATGATCCGTTTCGTGCTACGCACAGAAGAACTCGTGCCCTCCCTGCTCGCTCATCTCGACTGGCTGGTCGACAGGCTTCCCGTCGACGTCGTGACGGCGAACATTCATCCGCATCACGTAGCACTGCCGGAGGGTCCCACCGAGATTCCGCTCTATGGGGACGATGTTCTCGATATGAGCCTGGGGCCGCTCGATCTAAGACTCCGGCCGCAGGGATTCTTCCAGACGAATACGGATATCACCCGTGTTCTCTACGCGACTGCGGCCGCATGGGTGGACGAAACGGACCCGGAAGAAGTCTGGGATCTGTACTGCGGCGTCGGCGGGTTCGCGAAGTCGGTCGCACGTCCCTGGCGTACCGTGCGGGGCGTTGAACTCTCGGAGGATGCTGTGCGGGCGGCTGGCGGGCCACCGACCTTCATCGCAGCCGACGCGGGGTTGTGGGCGCGGCAGCAGGATTCCGCCCCGGATCTCCTGATCGTCAACCCGCCCAGGCGTGGGATCGGTGATCTTGCGGAGTGGATCCGTGACTCGCCCATCGACCGCGTCCTCTACTCGTCATGCAACCTGCGCTCAGCGGCCGACGACCTGGGGACGATGGGTTTCCGTGCCGTCCGTGCACAGCTTTTCGATATGTTCCCGCACACGGGCCACATGGAGTGCCTCATCCTTGCGGAGCGCTCGACCGGCAGTGACGGATAATGCGTCCGGATCGACCAGTTGACCCTGCGGGTCAGAGCCTGCCGGCGAGGACTGCTTCCGCTCCCTCGCCCTGCCGCGACAGGTGAATCTTCGCTCCCGTCGAAAGAGTGAGCTCGGTATCATCGGGGATCACGGCTCCTGTCAGAAGAACGTGAGAGGCGAGTTCGAGGAGAACCCCCTGCAGCTCCTCGGGGCTCGACCCTGAGAGGAGGAACTCGTCCTTCCCCACGTCCGCCAATCCTTCCGTGAAGCCATAGAGCCGCCCGCGCCGGGTCGCGATGCCGAGATGGACGAGAACAAGGACTGCCGGTGAGTCCTCGGGGGTCGTGTCAACAACTTGCCGATAGAAGGCCGGTTCATAGACGGTGCCGTTCGCGGCCACCGCCGCGACATTCTCGTCGAGGAGGGAAGCGACAAGACGAGTGTGGATTCGGGCCCTCTCCTCGCCGCCCGCCGTGTCGATGATGATGCTTGCCGTATGGGTTTTCGTCTGCGAGACGGCCTGGGGCCAAAGGTAGGCCCGTTCAGCTGCGTCTGTGACATCCTGGGCCGGTCCCGGCCGCAGCGTCGACGTGCCGAGCACCAGTGCGCCGTCGATGATGTCGCCGCCGAGCATCCCCTGCAGACGAGACACGTCCACCCTCTCGTGCACGAGGAGTGTTGCCGTGAGCCGCTCGGACACCGTCCTGCCATCGGCAACGGACCCCGCTGTCAGAGCGCGATCCATCGCGGTGATCAGGGCTGTCGCGTCCTCTCCGACATTGTCCGTGACGGGCTCGTAGGCTGTGAGAGTGTGCCCGGTGACAGTGAGCGTGTCCGCCACGTAGCCTCCTGCCACACCCAACAGCCAGTCCCCGTCGAGACGGAACCTCATGACGAAGAAGGTGACGCCGGGGCCGTCGATGCGGCCGAGGACCTCCACCTCGGAGGGCGCGTGGCCGTCTCGCACCAGCCAGTCCCTCATCTCCCGCACAGCATCGGCGGCTTGTCTCTTCAAAGCCTTGAGCTGACTCATGGGCTTGTCCTTTTCGTTCGTCGTGTCGGAACTGCCGTCAACGGGTCCTCCGGCCACGGGTGTTTCGGGTAGCGGCCCCGGTTCTCTGCCCTGACGTGAGCATAGGCGCCGCGCCAGAACGATGCCAGGTCGTCTGTCACCGCGAGCGGACGCCCCGCCGGTGATAGCAGGTGGATCTGGAGCCTCACCCCGCCCGCCACGGATGGTGATTCCTGCCAGCCGAAGCATTCCTGGAGCTTCATCGCCGCGTACGGCGTCTCCCTGTCGTAGCGGACTCTCACGGTGCCACCCGCGGGTGATTCGATGCGGGCGGGTGCCAGGTCGTCAAGGCGGAGCGCCTCCGGCCACGGCAGGAGCCGGCGCACACATTCGGCCAGGTCGGCCCGAATGATGCCACCATCGCTCCACCTGTCGAGTTCGGGGCCGAGCCATTCCTCGGCCCTATCCGCCAACGCTTCGTCCCCCATATCCGGCCAGGGCTCCCCGAGGATTCTGTGCAGGAAGGCGAGACGCTCCCTCAGATCGACTGCGCTCTGCGACCATGTGAGGATGCTCGGGGTTTGCGCCAGAGCCTGCCTGATCGTCTCCCGTGCAATGCTCTTGTCGACTCGTGTGGGCGTCCGGTGAAGCTCGATCACGCCGATGCTCCGCACCTGCCAGGCTCGAACCCTGCCATCGGCCAGTTCATGTCGCGTTTCGTCCCTGCCGCCGGTCTGCTTCGCCACCGCCGGGTCGATGGGGACGGCACTGCGGATCATCGCATCCGCACGCCCCGTGTCCGTCATGTCGGCAACCGCCAACCATTCGGATCCTGTCAGAGGGGATCCGTGCGGGAGTATCGCTCCCGTTCCCGACGCGGTCACATATCTGCCCGCTCGACGCATTGCGAGACGGTCCGGGTAGGCGTGCGAGACGACCGCGGCCAGCGCTTCATCTGCTGTCATCGAATCGCCGCGAACATCGGGGACGAGCCCGGCGAGACGGGCGGCCGATTGTTTCCACGAGGCTGTGGGATGACGGATCATGTCCCGCCAGGCCGCAGCAAGATCGGCCCCTGGAACCTGATGGTCCTCGTCGAGTAGGGCAACGATCTCTGCCGTCCTTCTCGTGCCCACCGAGGCGTAGAGGCGCAGGAGCGCGGCCGCCGTCCGCGGGTGTGCCGGCATGCGAGAGATCCGCTCTCCCACGGGGGTGATGCCGTTCTGGTCGATCGCCTCCAGCGCAAGGAGGATCCTCCGCGCGGAGCTGAGCCCCGCGGCAGGAGGCTCGTCGAGCAGCCGCAGATCCTCGACATTCCCCCACCGGTGCGCCGAGAGGAGGAACTCCGTGAGGTCTGCCGTGCGGATCTCTGGCTGCGGGTAGTCCGCTAGCCTTGACCAGCTCGTCTTGCTCATGAGGAGGCGCACCTGGCCGGGGCCGAGACGGCCTGCTCGTCCGGCCCGCTGCGCGGCCCCCGCCTTCGATTCGAAGACGGTGACGAGGCGGGAGATGCCGGAGTCGTAGGCGGTCCTCGGTTCTCGTGACAGGCCCGAGTCGACGACATGCGCCACCCCCGGCACTGTGAGGGACGATTCCGCGATCGATGTGGCAAGAACGATCTGCTGCTCGTCACTGCCCGTGAGGATGCTGTCCTGAAGACGTGCGGGAATGGAGCCGTGGAGGACGCGGACGCCGGGATGATCGAGCTGGCTGGCGACTCTCTCGATCTCTCGCCGGCCGGGAAGGAACACGAGGACGCTTCCGGAGTTCTCGTCGGCCGCCAGCCGGGTCTCGTGCGCAACGTGCGCGAGGAAGTCTCGTTCCACCCCGTGTGTGCCGAGCGGCTGGGGTCCGGGCCGATAGTGGATATCGACAGGATGGGTCCGGGCGTGCGCGGTGATGATGGGGGCGTCCATGAGCCCCGCCCATGCGTCTGCCGCCACCGTGGCCGACATGGCGACAAGCTTCAGCCCTGTCAGGTCTCGGATGTCGAGGAGGAGGGCCGCCGCCAGGTCTGAGTCCACGTGCCTTTCGTGCACTTCGTCGAGGACGACAGCAGCCACTCCCGGCAGGTCGGGTTCGGACAGGATCCGGCGCAGCAGGACACCGGCGGTCACGAACTCGACTCGCGTCTGGCGGGACCGCCGCGTATCTCCCCTCACCGAATACCCGACTGACTGTCCGACAGGTTCACCCACGAGGGACGCGAGGCGCCGCGCACCGGCACGTGCCGCCATCCTCCTCGGCTGGGAGACCAGAATCCTGCCTGTCACCAGCTCCGCCAGGTAGGGCGGGACGAGAGTGGTCTTGCCTGTGCCCGGGGGCGCCGACAGCACGGCCGCGCCGTGGCCGACAATGGCCTCCCCGAGAGCGGGGAGAACGGCACTGACCGGATGTTCCGGCATATCCAACCTCACCCCACCCACGGTAGTCGCTCTTTCGTTCCCGCGCGGGTAGTGTCGGCGCATGGAGATCGTGAAGAATGGCGCACTGGTGGATGCTGGTGGTGTGCGAATGGGGCATGCGAGCGGGGCGGGCACGGGCGTGACCGTCGCGATCATCGACACGGGAGGTGTTGCCGGTGTCGACGTACGCGGGTCTGCTCCCGGAACGCGAGAGACGGACCTCCTCGATCCGACTGCCGCCGTCCAACAGGTGACGGCGATCGTTCTGACCGGCGGTTCCGCCTTCGGCCTCGCAGCCGTCGATGGTGTCATGTCTACCCTGGCGGAGCAGGGCCGGGGCTTGGATACGGGGATGGGAATTGTTCCGATCGTTCCGGCGGCCGTGATCTTCGACCTGCCGCTCAGCGGCGGCGCCTATCCCACTCCCGAGCTTGGCAGGCAGGCCACCCTCTCCGCCTCCGACGATAGGTCGCGGGGGAACGTGGGGGCAGGGACTGGCGCGACGGTGGGCAAATATCTGGGGCCTGCCGGTGGTGTCATGAAGGGGGGTCTCGGCCAGGCGGCCGTCACCAGCGGGGACCTCATCGTCTCCGCCGCAGTCGTCGTCAACGCACTCGGCGATATCTATGACGGCGCGGAGAAGATAGCGGGAACGCATAATGGCCACGGTTTCCTGCCGACTGAAGCGTATGTGGGGTCGAGCGTCGGGTTCACGAACACGACCATCGGCATCGTCGCCACGAACGCGGCCCTGACGAAACCCCACGCCTCGAAGGTGGCCTCTGCGGCCCACGACGGCTTGGCCCGCTCGATCAGACCGGTTCATACGATGGATGACGGAGATACGATCTTCGCTGTCTCGACGGGCTCCGTGGAGGCTCCGCTGAATGCTGTCTGTTTCCTTGCCGCGGAGGCGGTCCGCATGGCCGTGATCGATGGCGTACGCGCAGCGGCCTCTCTGCCCGGTATTCCCTCCGCCACCGCCCTCGCATTCGAACCGCTGCGGTGATCCGTGCTCGTGGGCTCTGCTCGTTGACGCTATTGTGGAAGACGTGAATGCTTCTGATCCTCGAGTGACCGCCTTCCAGGACAAGGACCAGTTCTGGATCACTCTCGATGACCCCGCGACGAAGAACGCGCTGGACATGGCGCTGGTCGGCGCTCTGTCGGCACAGATCGAAAACGCTCCCCCCGGCGTTCTTGTCATCACGGGGAAGAACGGCGGATTCTCGACCGGCGGGGGTCTCTCCACCGTCGCAGCATTGGCCGAGCAGGCGCAGAGCGATGTGGACGGGGCGGCGGACGTTGTCCGCCGGGGCGGGAATGTCATCGAGGACCTTCTGTTCTCCCCCGCCACGACGATCGCACTCATCGATGGAGCATGCGCCGGGGCCGGTCTCGGCATCGCCCTCGCCTGCGACTACAGGATCGCGACGCATCGGTCTCGCTTCACCACCGCCTACGCGAAGCTGGGCCTTCCCTCCGACTTCGGCACCCACGAACTGCTCCGCAGGCAGGTCGGCGCCAGTATCGCAGATGATCTCATGAAGACCTCGGACACGATCGGGGTGACGAAAGCTGCGGAGTATGGTCTCATTGATGCTCTGATCGAGCGCGTGGATCGGAAGGGTGTCAAGAAGATCCTCAAGCAGCTCCCGCCCGCGGATCGCAGCGCACGGATGGTCTCCATGTCGACGATCCTCGATGATGAGGCGATCCAGTTCGCTCGGGCCTTGAGCAGTCCGAGCACGCTCATGAAGATCGAGAAGGCCCAGCGGAAACTGTCACGGTAGGACTGTTACCCCTCTCTCGGTATTCTGGGACCGTGCAATCCCGCTGATAATCTGGTGCTCATGCCAACAGTTCAGGAGACGTCCAGCAAGACGGTGCGGTCGCGTGCGATCTGGATGGACCTGGTGCGCGGACTCGCCATCATCGCCGTCATCTGGGGGCACGCGGAGGCCATCGGGCGCACGGGCGCAATGTTCCAGAGCTCCGAATGGATGCTGGTATCGAACAAGATCCTCGTCCTCATTCGCATGCCGCTTCTCATGTTCCTGTCAGGCATGCTCGTCCCCCGCTCCATCGCAAAGGGCTGGAAGAAGTTCCTCCCCGGCAAGTTCACGAAGCTGGCGTGGCCGTACGCGGTCTGGATCGCGATGTTCTTCGTCGTCCTGTGGATCCACGAGGCGGCCCTGCTGTCTGACATCCCCATGAACATCCTGCGCCCCGAGAACCCCAACCAGACTCCCCTGTGGTATCTGCGGAACCTGTTCTTCTATTACCTCATCGCGCAGGCGATCGCCTGGCTCCGCCTCCCCCTCTGGACCGGGGCCGTCCTCGGACTCGCCTACAGCGCATACCAGCTGATCGACGGCACCGCCATCGGTTCGACCGACCTCCGGTTCGCGAACCTCATGACCTATTTCTTCCTCGGAACGGTCGCGATGCAGCACCTGGAGAGGATCATTCGATTCGTGCGAAAGCCCCCCGTCGCGCTGACGCTCCTCATCCTCTGGCTCATTCCGACATTCCTGTACGTGAGCGGTTCGGCGCCGGTCCGGTATCGCCTGGAGTACATCTGGGGGCCGCTCGCCTTCATCGCGCTTGTCCTCGGATTCGCCTCCTTCATCACGTCGTCGCGGTGGACGAGGCCGCTCGAGTTCGTCGGCAGATACTCCCTCTACTACTACGTCATGCACTACCCGCTGCTTCTCGGCTACATCTGGTGGGTCGGTTGGCGGTTCGCACCAGACAGCATCATCCACTTCTTCATCATGATCGCCGTCGGCCTGATCATCCCCACCATCACGGTGTATGTGGCGCGCTGGATACCGCCGGTGAAATGGCTGTTCTTCGAGCTTCCCTGGCCACGACCCTCCCGGCCGGGCCGGTAGCGTGCTCTGAACGGACAGACACGGCAGACTAGCCCCATGCATCGACAACTGGGACTGTCCGGAGCCGTGACGATCGGCATGGGTTCCATGATCGGGGCCGGTCTTTTCGCCGCCTTCGGCCCCGCAACCGCCGCGGCCGGACACCTGCTCCCCCTGTCGTTGATTCTCGCCGCGACAATCGCGATCTGTAACGCCGCCTCCTCGGCCCAACTCGCCGCCCAATACCCGACATCGGGCGGGACATACGTGTACGGCCGCGAACGGTTGGGACCGTGGTGGGGATTCGCGGCAGGCTGGTGCTTCCTCATCGGGAAGACAGCATCCGCCGGCGCCATGGCACTCACCTTCGGCGCTTACGCGGCTCCCGATCACAGCCGGTTGGCTGCCGTGCTTGTGCTTGTTGCCGTGACCGTCATCAACCTTGCCGGCATCACCCGCACCGCGACCGCCACCGCTCTTATCCTCACCATCACCCTCGCCTCCGTTGCGACGGTTCTCGCGGCGGGCTGGAATGAGAGGTCCCCCGTCGAGGTGACAGTGGCGGAGGGGTCTGCGGTCGGAGTGCTCCAGGGTGCGGGGCTGCTCTTCTTCGCGTTCGCAGGCTACGCTCGCATCGCCACACTCGGCGAAGAGGTCAAGGAGCCGGAGCGGACGATCCCCCGGGCTATCGTCATAGCTCTCGCCCTGGTTCTTGTCCTCTACAGCCTCGTCGCGTTCAGTCTCGTCTCCCTCCTCGGCATCGACGCCCTGACGTCTTCTCTGCACCCGCTTGCCGACCTGTCGACCAGCCCCGCCGTCCATGCCATCCTCACGGTCGGAGTGTCGGCGGCGTGCGCCGGTTCGCTCCTGGGTGTCACGGCCGGGATCGGCAGGACGGGGCTCGCCATGGCGAGGGAGGGCGATCTGCCTCGAGTGCTCTGCGCCGTTCGCGAGGGTCGCTCCCCCTATCGGATCGACCTTGCTCTCCTGGCCATCACGATCCCTCTCGTACTCTTCGTTCCGCTCGTCGGCGCGATCGGGTTCTCATCGTTCGGCGTGCTGCTCTACTATGCGGTCGCGAACCTGAGTGCGCTCACCCAACGTCGAAGGCGCGCGGTGCAGTGGATCGGACTGGTGGGCTGCGTGGCAGTGGCCTTCTCTCTGCCGCTGTCCGCCATCGGATCCGGCCTCGGCGTCCTTGCCGTAGGCCTTGTCCTTCGGGCCGTGGTCAGGCGCGGTTGGGCCAGCCCTACGGGGTGAAGATTGCCGTGGAGTTGATCTTCTCCCCGCGACGAAGACCTTCGGGTGTCTGTGAATTCACCGTGAACTCCCACAGCCGATCGTCAACATTGACGTAGGTGAGGGACGTGTACGATCCGGAGGTGTAGACGATGTCGATGATGATCGCCGGATATCCCGCGAACTCGGTCTGGACTTCTCGGACTTCGAGGGTGGAGGTGTCTCCGAGAGCCGAATCGAGCAGGTCGATGAAGAACTCGCTCGAGAACTCGTAGTCGCTGGTCTCGAAATACTGGGCCAGGACGTCGTCCCAGTCGTTGCCGCTCCACAGGTACTGGTAGGCGAATCCGTCCTGCGGCTCGACCTCGTACCAGCCGGCGGGGCGCGTCACCGTCACGCCGGGTTCGGACACCGTGGTCGTCTCGGACTCGACAGCGCCCAGGGCTCGGCTTGTCGCCGTGCTGTCCGTTTCGGACGTGTCACCGCAGGCTGACAGTGCGAGCAGGCCTGCCAGTACTGTTGCCGCGAACCTAGTAGAAATCAATTGTGTGAACCAGCCTGTCTATCTCTGCAAGACCGAGGGAATGGTATGCGTTCGCGGTGACTTCTTTGATGCCACCCTTGACGTTGATGTAGTAGATGTTGGTCACGTACCCGGGGCCCTCGACCGACATCCAGAACCCGTCATATCCGTCGATCCGAATATCGCCCTCGATGGTCGCCGTCGCATCTGCCAACGTTCCGTTGGCGGTCAGCTCCTCCACGTACTCCTCGGGAGACTCGATCTGTGACCAAGGCCCAAGCGGCGCCATGGATAGGTTCTGAGTGCCGTCCTCTTTCGACCAGGTGAACACCGTGTACGGGGTTTCCAGTTCGGGGGCGTAACGCCAGTCGTCCGGCAGGGACACGGTCATCGACTCATCAATCGCCGTGGCCTGGGAAGGGTCCTGGTCCGGGTCGGGAACGGGAGACGTGCTCTCGCCGGTCTCATCATCAGAGGGAACGACCGAGGGTGTCGGCTGCTCCGACTGACCATCCAGGGTACCGAGATCCAGCGGTCCCGCAACGGAGCCGCACGCAGTCAGTGAGGCCGCGACAAGAACGGCAAGGCCCACTAGGATTCTTCGCACTCATTCCCCTTCCGGTGACAGTCTAGAACACGGCCCACCTGTCACCGCAAGAAAGTCCGCGCCGGTGAGAGCCTTTGCTCACGGTGGGCGATAGAGGAAGATGGTCGGGTGGATACTCTTTGGCACATCTATCCGTTGGGCGCTACAGGCTCCCCTATCAGGGACTGGACCGATCCTGGCACCGGCGAACACCGGCTCGGGAGGCTGGAGTCCTGGCTCGATCACGCCGCGAGCCTGGCCGACACTCTTCTGCTCGGACCCGTCTTCACCTCCGCGACCCACGGCTACGACACCCTCGACCACCTCACCCTCGATCCGCGCCTGGGAACGGACGACGACTTCGATCGATTCGTCCGCCTCGCAGACGAGCGGGGGTTGGGGATCGTTCTCGACGGCGTCTTCAACCATGTGGCCCGCGGCCACGTCCTCGACTCCCATGTGGCACGAAGCGATGACGGGAGCCCCCGAGTGTTCGAGGGGCACGATTCCCTTCTCGAGCTCGATCACGATGATCCCGTCGTCATCGACTACATCGTGTCCGTGCTCCTGCACTGGCTCGACCGCGGTGTGCGCGGGTGGCGGATGGACGCGGCATACCGCATGGATCCGGCCGTGTGGGAGAAGATCGTGCCGCCCGTGCGGGCCGCCTACCCTCACGCCTGGCTCCTCGGGGAAGTCATCCACGGCGACTATCCCAGCTTCACCGGGCCCGACCGCCTGGACACTGTCACCCAATACGAGCTGTGGAAGGCGATCTGGTCCAGCCTCAAGGAGGAGAACTTCTATGAGCTCGACTGGTCCCTCCAGCGCCATGCGACCTTCCTCGACACCTTCACCCCCAATACTTTTATCGGGAACCACGATGTCGATCGGATCGCTTCGACGGTGGGGATGACGAAGGCCGCCATGGCAGCTGTCATCCTCTTCACCACTCCCGGTATTCCCTCGATCTATGCTGGCGATGAGTTTGGCTGGCATGCCACCAAGGGGGAAGGCTTCGCTGCGGACGACCCGATCCGTCCCATGCTCCCCACCTCACCGGCAGAGGCGACAGATCATGGCATGCTCAACATCTATCGGTGGGGTGCGAACCTGCGACGGGAGCACCGCTGGCTGGCATCCGCACGCACCGAGACGCTCGAACTCACCAATACGCGGTTCGTCTATGCGACGCGGGGCGAGGGGCGGGAGATGGTTGTCGCACTCGATCTCGATGCCTCCAGCGCGTCAGTCGCCGTGGACGGTACGACCATCTGGAACCTGCCCGCTCTTTAGCTCCTGCTCGCTGTCAGGTAGGCGAGAACGGCACGCACGCGCCGATTCTCCTCACCCACCGGCAGGCCCAGCTTGAGGAAGACAGACGCCACATATTTGGAGACGGCCCCGGCTGAGAGGTAGAGCTTGGCTGAGATCTGGCTGTTCGACAGGCCCTCCGCCATGAGGGCCAGCACGTCGCGCTCGCGCGGGGTGAGGGAATCGAGAGGACCGGAGCGCGCTTGCGCGAGTTGGCCTGCCACCTCGGGGTCGATGATGATTCCTCCCGAGGCGACGACGGTCAGGGACCTCATGAAGTCACCAACCTTGGCCACCCTGTCCTTGAGAAGATATCCGAAGCCTCCCACTCCACCCGTGAGGAAGCGGGACGCGTAGGCGGGGGCAACATATTGGGAGAGGATCATGATCCCCAGCTCGGGATAGGTTTCGCGCAGGTCGACGGCAGCATCCAGGCCGTCCGTGGCCATCCCCGGCGGCATGCGAACATCCGCTATGACGACGTCCGGGATCGTCCCGGCCGCGATCGCGGAGGCTGTGACCGAGACGAGCCCGGGCGCGTCCTCCGCGCTGGCGAGAACGTCGTGGCCCTGCCGTTCGACGAGTCCGATGATTCCCTCCCGGAGGAGTGCTGAATCGTCGGCGACAATGATCTTCACAGGTATCCTGACTCTCCGACGTTGAGCAGAAGCGGCATGGTGGCGCGCACCTCTGTGGGGCCGCCGGTGGGGCTTGAAAGATGAAGGGTGCCGCCGAAGGCCGCGAGTCGTTCCCTCATGCCAGACAGGCCGTGGCCGGGCCTGATGACTGCGCCTCCGGGCCCTCGGTCGGTGACGGTGATGTGGAGGGATTCATCCGCGGTCAACAGGACGACAGCGGGACCGCCGTACTTGACAGCATTCGTCAGCGCCTCCGAGACGAAGAAGTAGCCTGACGCCGTCACGCCCGTGGGGAGCGAGGGGAGCGGATGTGGGCAGCGAACGTCCACATCGGTGAAGCGGCGAGCCAGATCACGCACGGCCTCTTCCAGCCCCATATCTGTCAACACCTGCGGGTGTATCCCATGCACGGTGTGACGCAGCGCCTTCATGGCCAAGCCCGCATCATCCTGGGCGGCAGCGAGCAGACGCCCCGCAGCGCTGTCTGGATCGACCTCGAGAGCGGCCTCTCCCATCTTCATCGTCGCGGCCACGAGATACTGTTGTGCGCCGTCGTGCAGGTCTCGTTCGATGCGGCGGCGTTCGATCTCGAATGCACCGACGATCTCTCTCCGCGAGCGCCTCAGCTCTGCCAGGTTGTCGGCATGGTCTTCGACGTGACCGGTCTCGTCTCGCGTCCGCCTGCTCAGGCCGAGCGTGAGGACCACGGCAAGGAGTGTGAAGACGGCCCCGTCGCGGTAGCCGAGAACCAGTTCCACGGCGAGAATGGCCAACACCCCGACGGCGATGGCGATGTTCAGGCTGGCTCTCATAGCCCTATTCTAGGGTGGTCAGCTCCCGGACGGAGTAGACCTGGGTCCACTCCAAGACGGCACCGGGGTGGATGGTGCAGGCCGAGGCCCTCGGGTGGAATGGGAACCATGAACGACACAATACGCGCAACACACCTCGTCAAGACTTATGGGACGGTCAAGGCGCTTGCCGACGTCTCCCTCGATGTCCAGTCAGGGGAGTCTCTTGCCATCATGGGCCCTTCCGGCTCCGGCAAATCCACCCTCCTTCATGTCCTCTCCGGCATTCTCCGCCCCGATTCGGGTACGGTCCGGCTGGGGGAGACGAACGTGACAGATCTGAGGGACCGTGACCGCTCGCATCTGCGCCGCGAACGCTTCGGTTTCGTGTTCCAGGACGGCCAGCTCGTCGACGAGCTCACGGCAGCCGAGAATGTGGCCTTCCCGCTCCTGCTTGCCGGCTGGAAACGGTCGAAGGCGATGAGGGAGGCAACCCACTGGCTTGATCGCCTCGGATTGAGCGGCATGGCTGGGCGCAAACCGGGCGAGATGTCGGGCGGGCAGGCGCAGCGTGTCGCGATCGCACGTTCCCTCGTCCATCATCCCGCGGTCGTGTTCGCGGATGAGCCGACGGGTGCCCTCGACCAGGCGACGGGCCATGAGGTCATGCAGATCTTGACGACTGTGTGCCAGATGTCGGGGGCGACTCTCATCGTCGTCACGCATGACATGGAGGTCGCGAAATGGTGCAACCGGCTTGTCGAGATTCGGGATGCGATTATCCACGACGATAGGAAGCTGGGTGTGGGACGATGATCGGCCTGTCGTCGCGCCTCGCGATCTCCCGGATAAGAACCAACCGGTCCGGACTTGATGTTCTCGCGATCCTTGCTTTCGCTGTGACGAGCTTTCTTGCTCTGACAGTGGCCGGGGGTACGAGTATGTTCGTCGACCGCTACAACAACCCTCCCCAAGCACTAGTCGACGTCGTCTCCAATAGCGAATACGAGTATTGGTCAGCGCAGGAGTTCGCGCAGACCTACGTGTTCCTCGCGATCGTGGCGTGCGCGATCCTTGTCGTACCGATTCTCGGTCTGGGCGGAGGGGCGGCCCGGCTCGGAGCATCCGGACGCGCCCGCAGGCTCGCTTCCCTTCGACTGATCGGGATGACGGGCGGGGAAGTGGTTCTCATGTCTGTCATCGAGTCCGTCGTCCTCACGGTCGCCGGAGCACTGCTCGGGTCGCTCCTTTTCGCCCTCAGCCTGCCGCTGTGGCAGTTCATCTCCTTCCACAGCTCCCCCATATCCGCTGGGGAGATGGTCGCGCCATGGTGGGTGAACGGCACGGTTGTCGTCGTCATCCTCGTCCTCTCCGCCCTGTCGACCGTGATCGGACTGCAGCGTGTGGTCATCAGCCCCCTTGGGGTTGCTCGGCGGGAATCTCCGAAGGCACTGAAGTTCTGGCGCGTCATCGCTTTCGCCTTCGCCATCGTCCTCTTCATCGTGGCCTCGCAGACGTTCAACCTTCGCGAATCGGACTTCATGGTGTTCGCGACAATCGCGGGCGTCCTGGTCCTCCTCCTGTTCACGGTCAATCTGGTCGGACCATGGCTCATTCAGCTGATCGCCCGGCCGCTTGCCCGATCATCCAGCCCCGCCACGGTGCTGGCGATGAGACGGCTCGTTGCTCAGCCTCGGGATGCGTGGCGGAACGTGGCGGCACTGGCCTTCATCGGTTTCATCGCCGCGTTCATGGCCGGCATGCCAGTCACGCCCGACGATCCCATCTTCAACCTGCAAGTCAAGGACATTTCGACCGGCACGATGGTGACCCTCGTGATCGGGATGGTCGTGGCAGCCACCTCAACGCTGATCAACCAGGCGGCATTCACCGTGGATCGAGCAGATCAGACCGTTGCCCTGACCCGCATGGGCACCCCGCGTCAAGTCTTCGGGACCGCACGATACCGTCAGGTCCTGCTCCCCCTCGTCGCCACCCTCGGGCTCGCGATCCCGCTCGGTTTCCTCGCAATGGCGACGATGACGGCCGCCACCCCGGGGTTCACGATCGAGATGAGCGGGCTGACGGGCCTCCTCGGAGTCGTGCTCTTCGGATTCGTCCTCTGTCTCGCTGCCGCCAGCGCATCGCGGCCGATCGAGTCGAGGATTCTCACGGCCGACTACCGCCGCAACGACTGAGCCGGCTTCTGCGCCAACCGGACGCGTCTAATCAGCGCCGGTTGGCGTAGAACCGTCCCAGCGTTTCTTCCTTGAACTCCGCGAACGTCCCATCGGTGATGGAGCGGCGAATGGAGTCGACGAGCTGGACCGTGTAGTACTCGTTGTGGATGGTGGCGAGAGTCGAGGAGATCATCTCTTTCGCTTTGAACGTGTGATGAAGGTATGCCTTCGTATAGTGCGTGCACGTGTAGCATCCACAGCCCTCCACGAGGGGCGTGAAGTTCCTCCGGAACTCGGACCGTGTCACGTTGAAGCGGCCGTCCGGGGAGTAGATGGCGGCGTTGCGTGCCACTCGGGACGGGTTCACGCAATCGAACGTATCCGCTCCAGCTTCGACTGCCGCGAACAAGTCATCCGGTTCGGAAATGCCGAGGAGATGACGTGCCTTGTTCTCGGGAAGCTCCTCGCTCACCCAGCCCACGATCGTTCCCAGGTTCTCTTTCTCGAGGGCACCGCCGATGCCGAAGCCGTCGAACATCTGGCCATCGACTTCCATGGCGCCCAGGTCACGCGCCGCCTTGCGGCGCAGATCTTCGTATTGGGCGCCCTGCAGCACACCGAACAGCTGCTGGTAGGGCTTGCCGTCACGCTCCTCGGTGAGCTTCTTGTGTGCGACAAGGCATCGTTCCGCCCACAGCCTGGTCCGTTCCAGCGCCTCCTCCTGGTAGGGACGAGAATTGAGGAGCGTTGTGAGCTCATCGAAGGCAAAGATGATGTCGGCGCCCAGCTCGTGCTGGATCCGCATCGATACTTCAGACGTGAACCTGTGCTTCGTCCCGTCGAGGTGAGACTTGAACGTGACGCCATCGTCGTCGATGTGGGCGCGCCGGATCTTGTTCTCCGCAACTTCGAGATCGGAGCCGTCACGGCCCTTCTGGCCGGATCCAGCGAACTGCTCGGACAGGACTTTCTTGTAACCGGTGCCCAGGCTCATCACCTGGAAACCGCCGGAATCCGTGAACGTGGGGCCTGGCCAGTTCATGAACGCACCGAGGCCGCCAGCCTCGTCGACAATGTCGGAGCCCGGCTGGAGGAACAGGTGATAGGCGTTGGCCAAGACGGCCTGCGCACCCACATCCTTGATCGATTCGGGCAGCACCGCTTTCACGGTCGCTTTCGTCCCGACGGGGATAAAGGCCGGTGTGTGGATCGTGCCGTGCGGCGTCGTCAGAGTGCCGGCGCGGCCGAGGCCGTCGAGGCGAGTATTGACAGTAAAGGTCACAGGATCTCCTGGTAGGCGGGTTCCGTTCTCTTCACCCAGGCGACAACACGATAGGTGACGGGAAGGAGGACGATTTCGACCGCGACTTTGTAGACGTAGCCGACGATCATGAGGTTGAGGATGGTGGAGGCCGGCATGACGCCCACCCAGGCGACGACACAGAAGATCATCGTGTCTGCCGCTTCTCCGAGGACGGTCGAGCCCATGAGCCGGGCCCACAGGTTCTTCTCACCGTACTTCTTCTTGATGGTGACGAGCACCCACGAGTTGATGAGCTGGCCGACGACATAGCCGGCGACGGACGCGGCAACTATCCGAGGGACGAACCCGAGCACGGCCTCAAAGGCGGCCTGGTTCTCGTAGTCCGCAGCGGGGGGAGCGATCTGGACGAGGAAGAACACGGCCGATGCCATGATCGACACGAACATGCCGAGCAGGATCGCGCGGCGGGCGGGCCTGAACCCGTAGACCTCGGCCAGGACATCGCCGAGGATATAGGTCAGCGGGAACAGGATCGCCCCGCCGTCGAAGATCAGCGTCCAGTCGAAAACTCCGATCTCGATGAGCTTCGTGGCGCCGATATTCGACAGCAGCAGGAAGGGGACGAAGAAGACGACGATGATGTCGTAGTGTCCCCGGCGTACCGGGGCAAAAGAATAGGCAGACATGCGAACCTCAGGGTGACGAAGGAGAGCTCGGTGCTGCCACCACCGGGCGTGTTCGGGAAGCGGAACGCTTCGTCACATAGTGTAGCGAATCAATCGCGGATGAGATCCACGTGCCGGATTGCCCACTCGCGCATGACGTCGAGCGAGGGGCCCAGCTCCTGGCCGGACGGCGTGAGCGCGTAGAGGATCTCCCCGTGTTCGTCCGTGCGTTCCACCACGCCGATAGAGATCAGTTCCTTCAACCGCGCGGACAGCATGCGCCGCGACACGTCGAGAACTTTCGAGAGCTCGTTGAAGTGGGCGGGACGTTGGCGGAGGGTGTCGACGATCGGACCCATCCACCGCTTCCCGAGGATAAAGTGGATGCGTTCGAGCTCCTCGCACTTCTCGAGGGGCACGTCCATCCGCCCCTTGAGAGGCTCGTCCTGTACCGTCATGGGCTAAGGATAGATAAGGAAAAAGCGGGCATATAGGACTACTGTCTCAGAGCCGCCGACAAACCCCGTGCTCACGGGGCAAAAGACCCGCAGGGCCGTCAGAGGATCTGCGCGCTATAGCCGTCCACTTTGACCTCGACAAGATCCTCGTCGGTCTCGATGACGACAACATAGTGAGGGTCGCCGTCGTCGAGGACGATGCGAGCAGAATCGACCCTGCCGGGGGTCGCGATCGATGCCGCATCGACCGCGTCCGCCAGTGTCACGACCTGGTTCTCCAAGAAATCCTCAAGCCCCTCGTCGAAATCTCGGAGGGTGTTGACGATGACTCCCGATCCGACGATGGTGATCTCTCGCAGCGTCCCGCGCGATATGACAGACACCGTATAGGCCTCGGCTCGGCTTTCGAAGGCGACAGCATGGCCGCCGAAGAAGTTCTCTGCCTTCTCGATCGCCGAGAACAACTCGGAGTTCACCGGCCCCCGCGTCGCGGAGGGATCTCCCGCAGGCTCGATCGAGGTGGGCGTGTGGCTCGGGACGTACGGCTCGTCAGTCGCCGCACATCCCGACATCAGCACAGCCAGTGCCAATGCACAACCACGTTTTCGCATACCAATCATCTAATCAGATCTGACGAAACATTGGTGAAAAACGGGACAAAATCCCATTGATACTTACTCAACCCAGCCCGTGAAATGACGACGGGCAGGTTTCTCGCCTCGAGCGGCCCGCCACCCCACATACTCCGCCTTGCCATCGACCATGGTCGTCGCGAACTGGACTTTGCCAGGCAGGGAGATCGGCGCCTCGAACTCGACGAACCAGTCTCGCGGACCGTCGTTGCCCTTCCCGGTGGCGGAATAGGCGCGAGACGCGGAATACATGCCGTGAACGATCGGCTTGTCGAAACCGAATGGCTTCGCCGTCACCTTCGAGAGGTGGATCGGGTTGCCGTCACCGGAAACCTTCGCATAGCGGCGACCGGTGTCTCCCGACAGGGACCAGACGGCCGTCGCACGGCCCGGCTCGAACTCTTCACGATCGGGACGTTCCGGGCGGGGGCCGCCCAGGTCCGAGCCCCGGACGAGATAACCCGCCGTGTCGACCATGACCTCTTCGCCGTCGACCATGACGCGGACGATCGAGTCGATAAGCGTCCCGGCATAGTGCGCCCGAGGATTCTCCACGGAAGCGATCAGCTCCATCGTCTCCCCCAGCTCAATGCCGCGGCTCTGCGTCACCCTGTTCGTCAGGTGCAGCATGCCGAGGAGCGGCAGCGGGAAATCCTTCTGGACGAGCAGCGACATCGTCAGCGGGAAGCCGAGCGCATGGACGTACCCGGGGTGAAGGTGATCCGTCACCGTGTCGCCGACGAGATGGACGAAGTCGGCATGCTTCTCCGGGTCGGCCGAGAGGGTTGCTCGCGCCTCTGTTCCCGGAAGACTGCTTGCGCCGCGTCCCGCCTTGACACGCACGGCCTGCATCGCCGCAGCGGTGAAGGTCTCGCCGAAGGAAGGCAGCCTCTCGTGCTCGATCCGCATCTATCTGCCCACCAGGTTCTGTCCGCACACGCGGAGCGTCTGACCCACGTACCCGCCAGCCGGAAGGCTGCACAGGAACGAAATGGTCTCGGCCACGTCGAGCGGGAGCCCGCCCTGCTTGAGAGAGTTGGAGCGTCGGAAGATCTCCCGCTGCATGGGCGGAATCTTCTTCGTCATCTCGGTCTCGATGAAGCCCGGCGCGACAGCGTTCGCGGTTCCCCCGCGCTCGGCCAGTATCGGTGCGAGCGCCGCAACCATGCCCATGACGGCCGACTTCGAGTAGGCATAGTTCGCCTGGCCAGCATTCCCCGCCACGCCGGATGTCGACGCAAGCGAGACCAGCCGGAAGTCGTCACCGAGACGGTCGGACGCGAGGAGGGCATCGTTGATCCGGAGCTGGGCCGCGATGTTGACATCGATGACAGAGTTCCACCGATCCTCATCCATATTGGCGAAGTACTTATCCCTCGTGATGCCAGCATTGTGCACGAAGGCATCGAGCGTGAGATCTCGCTTTGTCAGCTCGTCGACGATCCGCTCACCGGCGTTCTCAGCCGTGATATCCATCTGCAGCGGAATCGCACCGATCTCGTTGGCGAGATCGGAGAGCGCACTTCCGGCGCCGGGAACATCGAGGATGATCACCTTCGCGCCATCGCGGACGAGAGTGCGCGCGATGGCGGCACCGATCCCTCGAGCCGCACCAGTCACGAGGACCGTGCGGCCCTGGAGATGTGCCTCCCAGACAGCGGGAAGGCCCCCTCCCTCAGCCGACACCCGAAGGGTCTGGCCCGTGACGAATGCGGATTTCGCGGACACGAAGAACCGCAGGGCACCGATGACGGACGGATCCCGGAGGCTCACACCGTCATCGACGAGAATGCCGTTGGCGGTCGTCCCGTACCGTGCTTCCTTCGCGAGAGTACGAACGAATCCCTCGACTCCAGCCCTGGCGGCATTGACATGCGGATCGTCGCTGTTCGCCGTCCGGGAGACGGTGACAACCCGCCCGCCGAGCTTCATCTTCTTGAAAGCACCCGGCATGTCCCGAATAATCGGGCCGGTGTCGCCGGGCGCCGAGATCTCATCCAAGACGACCACGATGGTGCCGATCTTATCGAGATCATCGGCGTGCCGACGAACGTCACAGTCCCACTCCAGAAGTTGGGCGGCGAGTTCTTCCGCGGCCTGCGACGTGCCGAGCACGAGCACCGGCCCAAGAACCGGTTGCGGCCTGTCCGCGAAACGCGGCAGGTCAGTCGGTTGAGGGAGCCCTGTCTTGCCGGCGATGAACTTGCCGGGGGCTGAGCGAACGAATGCCGTGTAATCCAACTTCATAGGAGATTCCCTTTCAGCGTGCAGATTCGAGGAGGGCGACGGTGCCCTGCCCGCCGGCGGCACAAATTGAGATCAGTCCAAACTTGCCGGGACCCGCCTCGTACAGCATCTTGGCGAGAGAGGCGACGATGCGGCCGCCTGTCGCGGCGAACGGGTGGCCCGCAGCGAGCGAGGAGCCGAGGACATTGAGGCGGTCCCGGGGGACCGAGCCGAAGGCCCCGTCGAGTCCGAGCTCGTCACGGCCGAACTCTTCGTCTTCCCACGCCTTCAGAATCATGACGACGGTGGCCGCGAACGCTTCGTGGATCTCGACGAAGTCCATATCGTCGAGCGTGAGGCCGTTGCGGGCCAACATCTCGGGTGCGGCGTAGGCAGGTGCGGAGAGCAGGTCCGCTCCCGCCGTGAAATCGACGGAGCGAGTGTGGATATCGCGGATGTAGGCAAGTGGCTGGTGCCCGTGCTCCTGCGCCCACTCTTCCGAAGCAATGAGAACAGTGGAGGCTCCGTCCGAGAGCGGCGTCGAGTTGCCCGCCGTCATCGTGCCCTCCGGCCCGCCGAAGACCGGCTTGAGGGATCCGAGCTTCTCCATGGTGGACACGCGCAGGTTCTCGTCTCGCGAGAGACCCTGGTAACCGGTCATGAGGTCATCGAAGAAACCGCGCTCATAGGCTGCCATGAGGTTCTTGTGGGACTCGAAGGCGATCTGGTCCTGTTCCTCGCGGGTGATACCCCAGCGCTCCGTCGACAGCGCCTGGTGCTGGCCCATGTTCAGACCAGTCCGCACTTCAGCTGCGGACGGTGCGCTGGGCTTCAGATCGGCAGGGCGGAGGGAGGCCAGGATCTGCAGGCGCTCCTTCGTCGAGCGTGCGGCGTTGGCGCGATGAAGGATCTTGCGGAGCGCACCGCTCACTTCGATCGGGGCGTCTGACGTTGAGTCGACACCGCCGCCGATACCGACCTCGATCTGGCCGAGAGCAATCTTGTTCGCCACGAAGTTGATCGCGTCGAGGCCGGTGGCGCATGCTCGCTGCATGTCGATCGCAGGCGTGCGGGAATCGAGTGCTGACCCGATCACCGACTCACGCGTCAGATTGAAGTCTTTCGCATGCTTGAGCACGGCGCCCGCAGCCACATCGCCGAGGAGCTCACCCTGCAGGGAGAACCTCGCAACCAGCCCGTCGAGGGCGGCTGTCAGCATGTCCTGGTTGCTGACGTTCTTGTAGGCCTTGCCAGCGCGGGCGAATGGAATTCTGTTTCCACCCAGCACCGCAACATTGCGGGGATAATTCACGAGTTCTCCGTTTCGTTTATGCCAACTCGAAGGTATGCAATACCGAGAGTATCTGATACCGTCGGTTTTGTGAACCCTGCTACATCTATTGATCGGCGCTCAACGCGCTGGGATGATCACCGTGAACAGCGACGTGCAGAGCTCATCGACGTCGCTCGCAAGCTTATCCACTCCGATGGTCCTGACGTGACCATGGCCGCGATAGCTGCCGCCAGCGGCACATCCAAGTCGATTGTGTACAGATATTTTCAGGATAAGGACGAGCTGAAACAGGCGCTCGGGGAGTCGATCCTGACACGCATGACAAACAAGCTCGAAGAAGGCGTTCGGGCCGGCTCAACCCCGGAAGAATCCATTCGCACGATGGTGCGCATGTATGTCGATTCCGCCGCGAGTTCGGTCAACGTCTATCACTTCGTCATCCAACCCTCTGATGGACTGTCGCAGTTCCTCGAGGACTGTGCGGCTCTTGTCGCACAGTCGATGGAGGGGATCCTCACCGGCGACCGGCTACACGCTTGGTCAGTCGGAACGATCGGATTCGTCAATGCCACGTTCCAGTGGTGGATGGATTCGGATCACAGCATCAGTAAAGACCAGATCACAACATTCATCGTTTCTGCACTGCTTTCGGGAGTTCTCAATGACGACAACGCTACCCCCAGTGCCCTCCGGGGCACCCTCTGACAGCGCCGCCTTCGCGGCCCACTCCGCCGGCCCCATCGCCGCCAACGAATCAAGCGGCCCGCCCGCCGAATCTCACCTCCACGTCGATGACGCACACCATATCGACGTCAAGGGACTGACCAAGATCCTCGACGGCCGATGGGCGGAGATGAGGGCGTGGGGCAGAGAGATCTCTGCGGATCCTGCGTTCGCACGTCCGATGGACGTGTCGAAGGAAGAGCATCGCGCGATGACTCTCGAACGCCTCAAGGAGCTGGCGAAGCGCAACTGGTCGGCGCAGATGCTGCCCGAGTCTCTCGGCGGCGACAACGATCCCGGCGGCAATCTCGCCGCGTTCGAAGAGCTCGTTGCCGCTGACCCGTCCCTCCAGATCAAGGCAGGCGTCCAGTTCGGGCTCTTCGCCTCGGCGATCCTCCACCTGGGGACGGAGGAGCACCACAGGAAGTGGTTGGCGAAGACGATGAGCCTGGAGCTGCCCGGCATCTATGCCATGACCGAGATCGGCCATGGCTCCGACGTGTCAGCGGTCGGAACGACAGCCCTCTACGATGCCGACACCGAAGAATTCATCATCCAAACGCCCTTCCGAGCGGCGACCAAGGACTACTTGGGCAACGCGGCGCTGCACGGACACGCGGCCGTCGTGTTTGCTCAACTCATCAGCAAGGGCGTCAACCACGGGGTGCACTGCTTCTTCGTCCCGATTCGGGAGAACGGTGAAGTCCTCCCCGGCATCTCCATCGAGGACGATGGCCAGAAGGGCGGCCTGAACGGCATCGACAACGGCCGCATCGCCTTCGATCACGTCCGAGTTCCCCGGACGAACCTGCTCAACCGCTACGGCGATGTCGCACCCGACGGCACGTACACCTCCCCCATCGCCTCCCCGGGGCGGCGATTCTTCACGATGCTGACAACTCTCGTCCAGGGACGCGTCTCACTCTCGGGCGCCGCTATCAACGCGGCCGAACTCGCTCTCGGCATCGCCATCACCTACGGCAGCCAGCGCCGACAGTTCGCCGACTTCACCGGAATCAACGAAGTCGTCCTCCTCGACTACCAGCTGCACCAGCGCCGGCTGTTCCCGCTCCTGGCGAGAACCTATGCGGCAGCATTCGCCCAAGAGAACCTCCTCCATGCCTTCCACGAGGTCTTCAGCGGCGAGAACGACACCGATGAGAATCGGGAGGACCTGGAAACCCTGGCGGCCGCACTCAAGCCGAACTCGACCTGGCTCGCCCTCGATGCGATCCAAACCTCTCGCGAGGCCTGTGGTGGAGCAGGTTACATGGCTGAGAACAGGCTCGTGGGACTGCACGATGACCTCGACATCTACGCGACCTTCGAGGGGGATAACCACATCCTTCTCCAGCTGGTCGGCAAGCGCCTCCTCGGCGAATACGCGAACTCGCTCAAGGGCATGGATGCTGGCGATGTCACGAAGTTCATCACCTCTCGGGCAGAAACCATCTCGGCCCGGCACACCCCATGGCGCCGCCTCCTCCAGTCCGCATCCGACCTCGGCTCGGTCCGCCGTACCGCGGCGTCCCTCAGGGATCCGGATCTCCAGCTCGAGCTCATCTCGACCCGGGCCGAATCCATGGTGGAAGAGTTGAGCCTCAACCTTCGACAGGCTCCCAATATGCCGAAGGAGAAGGCTGCGGCCCTCGTCAACTCCCATCAGGTCGAGCTCATCGAGACCGCGAAGGCGCACATCGATGTCATCCTCTTGACAGCCTTCAACGAGGGCTTGGCGAAGGTCGAGGATGAGGCTACGCGAGCGGTGCTCGTCCGCCTGAGGGATCTGTTTGCCCTCACCACGATCGAGCGCGAACTCTCTTGGTACCTCATGAACGGTCATCTTTCCCTTGGCCGTGCGCGGACCCTATCCGACTACATCGCACGCCTCCTGACGAAGATCAGGCCGCACGCCCTCGACCTCGTGGCGGCCTTCGGCTACACGCAAGAGCATTGGAGGGCCCCCATATCCTCCGGGCTCGAACGCGAGCGGCAGGTCCAAGCCGCCGAATACTATCGTCACCACCGAGCATCCAACAATGCCCCCATTGACGAGAAGGTGCTCTACAAGCGGAACCTCGAAACGAAGAAGCGCATGAAATAGCGGGATGTGGCGCGGGGGGTCTCGGCACGCCGGGACCCCCGGCCCGGCCTAGTCGCAGAACGACATTGCGGTGCTGACGGAACAGCCTTCGAGCAGCGATCCGAGACCATCCGCCTGCGGATGCCAGGAAGTTGTGCCGCACAGATATCACCGACTGTCAGCCGCGCACCAGCATCTACACTGGCACCATGAGTGAGAGTGTTCGTGTCGATGTGTGGCTGTGGGCTGTGCGCCAGCTCAAGACCCGCACACTAGCGACCAACAGTTGCAAGGCCGGCCACGTCCGCGTCAATGGCGCCCCGGTGAAGGCCAGCCATAAGGTGAAAGTGGGAGACGAGGTGAGGTTGAGGATCGAGGGGATGGATAGGATCCTCGAGGTCACCAAGCTCATCGTCAAGCGCACGAGCGCGCCGCTGGCCCAGGAGTGCTACATCAACCACACGCCCGAGCGCGCGAAGGTCTATATCCCGCCCCTTTTTATCCGCGAGCGCGGAGCGGGGAGGCCCACGAAGAAGGATCGCCGCGAACTCGACCGGCTCCGGGGCATGGAATCGAACTGGGGACGACTGGAAGACTAGTCGACCGCATATCCACACCTGCCGCACCTCTCACCTCCTGAAAAACACCGGTGTCATTTCATGAAGGGCATGTTTCCCACAGCGTTATCCACCGTAAATCCTCCATTGTCCACAGGTTTTCGCCACTTTTCCACCAAAAACGATGAGTTATCCACAGGCTCTCTGTATAATATCCACGGGAACTGGGTATGTGTTTCCGGTAGTGTCGGACCATGCGAGACCTTCAGAAAGAGATCATTGGTGACCTGGGCGTCAAGCCCGAGATCGATCCGGCTTCCGAGATCGAGGATCGAGTCCAATTCCTGACGGACTACCTCATCAAAGCGAGAGCTCGAGGATATGTTCTCGGGATTTCGGGCGGCGTGGACTCAACGCTCGGCGGGCGTCTCGCCCAACTGTCCGTCGAGCGAGCCCGTCAGCAGGGTCATGATGCAAGCTTCGTGGCCGTTCGACTTCCCCATCACGTGCAGTCGGACGAGTCGGACGCTCAGGCCGCGATCGAGTTCATCTCCCCCGACCGCCGCGTCACGTTCAATATCGGACCCGCTGTCGACGCTTTCGAGAAAGAATATGGCCTTGGGGTCGATGCTCGCATGTCCGACTTCACCAAGGGCAACGCCAAGGCGCGTATGAGGATGATGGCGCAGTATGCCGTGGCGGGAGATACTGGGATGCTCGTGGTGGGTACTGATCACGCAGCGGAGGCTGTGACCGGTTTCTATACCAAGTATGGTGACGGGGGCGTCGACATTGTTCCCCTTGCGGGCCTCGACAAGCGCCAGGTGAGACTCCTGGTCAAAGAGCTGGGCGGCCCGGAAGAGCTGTGGAACAAGGTGCCGACCGCTGATCTCCTCGACGAGAACCCCGGGCGAACCGATGAGGACGAACTCGGCCTGACCTACGAGAACATTGACGACTATCTCGAGGGGAAGACGGTCAGCGTCGAGGTCGCAGAACGCATCGAGGCCTACTACCTCAGATCACGGCACAAGCGACACATGCCGGCAGCAATGTCAGACACGTGGTGGAAGTAAATTCGCTAGAGCCAGAACATCTGAGCGATCATGTTTCGGTGGCTGCCCTCTGAGGGCAGCCACCGGTCTTTAGGCGTGCTGGTCCTCTGCAGGGTCTTCCGGCTGCACTGTCCACTCTGGCGGCACGTCTACGCCGTTCTCCTCGTCGCGTTCGGAGTCTTCGGCGGTTTCGTGGATGATTCCTTGCGCGTGGTGGACCGGGGCATAGACGGTGTAGAGCCGCAGCGGCTCATCACCGGTGTTCTTCACGTCATGCCACTTGCCTGCCGGCACCTGGATCGACCAGCCGTCAGAGACCTCCTGCTCGAAGCTCAGGTCATCTTCAGCGTCTCCCATGACGCACAGTCCCGTGCCGGCGTCGATCCGCAGAAACTGATCGGTCTCGGGATGCACTTCGAGACCGATCGAGCTGCCGGGCTCGATGGACATGAGAGTGACCTGGAGGTACTTCCCCGTCCACACGGTCGTCCGGTAATTCTCGTTCTTCCGTGTCGCGGTCTCGATGTCGAAAGCGTGCGGGTTCGGTCCAATATCCTTGATCATGACAGCCTTCTTTCGTAGTCACGCCATTCTATCCGGGGCACGGACACACGGCACGACGAACCGCTGCTGTCGAATACGAAACTCGGGACACCGATAAACGATGTCCCGAGAGCTGGTGCGCAAGGGGGGAGTTGAACCCCCACGCCCTTTCGGGCACACGGACCTGAACCGTGCGCGTCTGCCTATTCCGCCACTTGCGCAATGCTGGTCACCAGCTCGCTTAGCTTACCTTGATCAGTGCGCTCTCTCAAACTTGCGACGTTGTGAAACCGGCGACGTCCACTGATCGCACGATTTGCACGTTCTCCCCTTGGCGTGACCAAAGTGGGTTGTTGTCAAGGAAACACGGGGGATAATGGAGAAGCAGAGAAACCATCGCGACGAACGAAATGCCCCCGGGACTCCCCGCCATGGTCGTTTGGGACGAGTTTCCTACTAGTCTTGACCTAGGTTTGTTTGTCTGGCCTACAGTCTTCGGAAAGGGGATGTGAGGTGGGAGCTTTCGGCAAGTTCGAGCGCGGCATTGAAAATGCCGTGAACTCCGTCTTCAGTCGCGCCTTCAAGTCTGAGGTGAAGCCCGTCGAGATCGCGTCGGCGCTCAACCGTGCAATGGACGAGGGGGCGGCTGTCTATTCGCGTTCGCGCACGATCTCCCCGAACGAATTCGGCGTGCTCCTCTCGGTTGATGATTTCGCCAAGATCGACCAGTGGGGCAAAGAGGCGATCGAGGAAGAGCTCATCGACCACGCCGTCACTTATGCCACCTCGCAGGGTTATACCTTCCTCGGTCCCTTGAGAATTTCGTTCGAATCAGATGAGGAGGCGGGCACCGGAACCGTCCGGGTCACCTCTCAAACCGTACGAGGAGCTGTTGCACCCGTGACCAATTCTGTTCCTTCTCCCGCAAACCCGATCATCGACGTCCAGGGCCAGCGCTATCTGCTCACAGGCCCCGTGACCATCATCGGGCGCGGATCCGACGCTGACGTCGTCGTGGACGATACCGGGGTTTCGCGTCACCACCTCGAGCTTCGGGTAACACCGAGGGGCGTGATCGCCACCGATCTCGGATCGACCAATGGGTCATTCGTCGAGGGCCATCGCATCAGCGCCGCAACGCTCGTCGACGGCAACACGGTGACGATCGGGCGAACCCGGATCATGTTCTGGACGAGCCCGGAGAACTACGCATGAGCGACCTGGTCCTGACAGTTCTCCAGCTGGGCTTCCTCGTCCTGCTGTGGGTCTTTGTCTTGTCGATCATGTCAACCCTGCGAAAGGACATCTACGGGGTTCGAATCCCCCGCCGGCCTCGTCCCATTTCTCCTACTGCCTCTGCTGGTTCCAGGAAGTCACCGTCGCCGAAGCCGAGAGGCGTTACCCCGACGAAGATCCTGGTGACCGGCGGGCCTCTTGCGGGGACGACGGTCCCGCTGGGGAACTCCTCCGTGATCGTGGGACGCTCCCCTGATTCAGCGCTCGTTCTCAACGACTCCTACTCATCCGCCAGGCACGCTCGATTCTTCGTGTCGGAAGGCCAGTGGTTTGTCGAAGACCTCCAGTCGACCAACGGCACGTTCGTCCATGGCCAACCGATCGACCACCCTATGCCCGTGAAGGCCGGTGACTCGGTCACGATCGGCCAGACGACCTTCACGCTGCAGAGTTAGGGACACCATGTCTGTTCACCTCCGTTTCGCTGCACGATCCGACATCGGTGCAGTTCGCAGGAACAACCAGGATGCTGGTTACGCCGGGCCGCACCTGCTCGTCATGGCGGACGGCATGGGCGGGGCGGCGGGCGGCGACACTGCCTCGAGTGTGACGGTGTCGATGCTGGCAGCACTCGACGATATCCATCGGGCCGAAGATCTCCTTCCGTTGCTGCGCGACGCAGTGACCGGCGCTCATGACGAACTTGTCGACATGGCGGAGCGCGATAGAAGCCTCAAGGGCATGGGAACCACCTGCATCGCCATTCTCCGATCCGGCAACAAGCTCGCCATGGTCCACATCGGCGATTCCCGCGCATATCTCCTTCGCGGCGATTCCCTCATCCAGGTCACCAAGGATCACACTCTCGTCCAATATCTCGTCGACCACGGGCAGATCACTCCTGAGGAGGCAGAGAATCACCCGAAGAAGAACGTGATCATGCGCGCTCTGGGCGACACGGAAGGGGAGGTCGAGCTCGACGAATCCGTGCGGGAAGCCGTGGTCGGTGATCGTTGGCTGCTCTGCTCCGATGGTCTCTTCGGGGTTGTCTCGAACGAGACGATCGCGCACACCATGATGCACTACCAGAACCTCGACAAGTGCGCTGACCGTTTGATTGAACTTGCGCTAGCAGGAGGGGCACCCGACAACGTGACCGTTGTTCTTGCCGATGTCCTCGACGACCGTGATGTCACGGCCGCTACCGCGCCCTCCACCTCGCCCGTTGTCGTGGGCTCGGCCGCCTCACTCTTCCACGATGGAGCGTCGAATCATCTCGAACGCACAGCCGTTCGCAGCGATGCGGACGAGCCGGCTGCTGCCGTCAAGAGGAAGTGGCCTGCCCGTGTCGCGGTCATCTTCGGTCTGCTCCTCCTCGTCGGCGGGGGCCTGTTCGGCGGATGGTTCTGGACGCAATCCCAGTATTACGTGTACGCCGCAGACGGCAATGTCGGGATCTACCGGGGAGTGCCGCAATCCGTGGGACCGTTCGATCTATCCCACCTGGAAGAGCGCTCCGCGATTCGCATCGACGACCTGACCGACACTGCGCAGCGTCGACTGCGCGAACCTGTCACGCTGTCATCACGAGCCGATGCAGAGCAGTTTGTCGCCGAGCTCGAGGAGCGCTTCCTCAAAGACGTGACAGACGAGCCCACGACCGAGCCCACGACCGAGCCGGCATCGCCGTCGGAGGATCCGACTCCACCGACGCAGAGCGGCAGCGGCAGCCAGCCTGGGGAGACACCGTGACGGCGGCTCCCCGCGCGGCCAGTCCGGGACGTCTCCCGGAGTTCCTCCTGACCGTGATCGCGGTCCTCATCGGGGTGGGCGCATACGCGCTCGTCAACCTCGGCGCCGAGGGAAGCCTGCCTGGCAACTTCGTCATCATCTCGGCTGGGGCGCTTGGTGTCGCTCTGACCGCCCATCTCCTCATACGCTGGGCGGCGCCCTATGCCGACCCGGTTATCCTTCCCTCAGCGCTAGCGCTCAATGGGCTTGGCATCGCCGTCATCGACCGTCTCGACATTGCCAAGAACACGTCTCACGCGAGTTCACAGGCTGTCTTCACCCTTCTTGGACTGACGGTTGCTGTCCTCACCGTCGTCGTTCTGCGCGACCACCGGATTCTGCGCCGTTTCACCTACACGTCACTCGTCATCGGTGCCCTGCTGCTCCTCCTTCCGCTGATTCCCGGCTTGGGTCGAGAGATCTACGGCGCACGGATCTGGATCAACATCGCTGGCTTCTCGTTCCAGCCTGCCGAGCTGGCGAAGATCTTCCTCGCCGTCTTCTTCGCCGGTTACCTCGTCGTGAACCGAGACAATCTTGCTCTTGCGGGCCCAAAGTTTCTTCGACTCCAACTCCCCCAGCTCCGCCACCTGGCCCCTATCCTGCTCGCGTGGGCCGTCTGCATCGCCGTCCTCATCTTCCAGAAGGATCTCGGCACCTCGATCCTGTTCTTCGGGCTCTTCGTGTCGATGCTCTACGTCGCGACCGACCGTCTGTCGTGGATGATCATCGGCGGGCTCCTCGCCCTCGGCGGCGGATTCGTCGCATTCCAGGCCTTCCCGCATGTGACTGCCCGTTTCACCGTGTGGCTGAACGCAATGGACCCGGACGTGTACAACGCACCTTTCGGCTCTTACCAGGTCGTCCAGAGCAACTTCGGCATGGCATCCGGCGGCCTGTTCGGCGCCGGTCTCGGCCAGGGCTATCCAGGCATCGTCCCCCAGGCAAATTCAGACTTCATCATCTCCAGCATCGGCGAGGAGCTGGGAATGATAGGCGTCTTCGCCGTCCTCTCCCTCTATCTGGTCATCGTTGTGCGGGGCTTGCGCAGCGCCGCCTACGTCCGGGATGGTTTCGGGAAGCTTCTCGCGTCCGGCCTGTCGTTCGTCATTGCTCTTCAAGTGTTCGTCGTGGTCGGAGGCGTGACTCGTCTGATCCCGCTGACCGGCCTCACGCTTCCGCTCGTCGCACTCGGTGGGTCCTCCCTGCTGTGCAACTGGATCGTCATCGGTCTGCTGTTGCGCGTCTCGAATGCTGCCCGCGAACCGCAGATCAGGTCGTCCGAGCCGCTGCCGCCCGCCTGGGAGTACGACGGCGGCGGCGAGCCCCCTCATGATCTGACTCCGCGCAGCCCTTCGTCCCCAGCCGATCGACAGGAGACTCAGGCGGTGCAGCTGCCATGAATCAACCCATCCGACGAATAGCCACGCTCACGTGCCTCATGTTCCTTGCACTGCTCGTGTCCGTGACCATGATTCAGTTCGTTCGCGCTCCCGAGCTCAACGCTGACGCCCGCAACTCCCGCACGATCTATGAGGAGTACGGCCGCGAACGAGGCCCGATCATCGTGGCTGATCAACCCGTCGTCACGTCCGAACCGGTCGACAATCTCTACAACTTCCTGCGCACATACCAGCAGGGGGAGCTGTACGCCCATTCGACCGGCTACTTCTCGGTCGCCTTCAACTCCATCACCGGGGTCGAACGTTACGAGAACAGCGTCCTCGGCGGGTCCTCCCAGTCCCTCGCACTCCAGCGGCTGAAGGACCTCATCACGGGCAACGCCCAACGCGGCGGGGGCGTCGAGCTCACTCTCGATCCTGACGTCCAGCAGGCCGCTGTTGACGCCCTGAACGGGCAGCGCGGCTCAATCGTCGTCCTCGAACCCGACACCGGCCGCATCCTTGCCATGGTGTCGATCCCGAGCTACGATCCGAACCTCCTCGCAACCCACGACGCCGAGGCCGCACGAGCGAACTACGATGCACTGGTCGCGGACGAGACTCAACCCCTCATCAATCGCGCAATCGGCGGGGATCTCTACGCCCCAGGGTCGGTCTTCAAGGTTGTCACAGCGACGGCGATGCTGGAGAACGGCTATCAGCCAAACGATCTCATCGACGCACCGACGGAATACACTCCGCCGGGTACGACTCACGCGATCAACAACCCTGGCGAACTCGCCTGTGGGGACGGATCCGGGCAGGCGACGCTCCTTCAGTCCCTCCGCCAGTCCTGCAACACTCCGTTTGCGATCGCGGCAGTCGACTTGGGCGAAGACACGGTCCGGGAGCAGGCGGAAGCCTTCGGCTTCGGCCAGTCACTCTCTATCCCGATGACTGTCACTCCGTCACAGTTCCCCGACACTGCGACGCAGGCCGAGCTTGCGCAGAGTGCGTTCGGACAGTTCGATGTTCGTGTGACTCCGATGCAGATGGCGATGGTCGCCTCCGCCATCGCCAATGACGGGTCACTCATGAAGCCCTACCTTGTGGATCGGACCCTGTCTGCCGACCTTGGTGTCCTCAGCGTGACGAATCCCGAGGAGTACTCGGTTGCCATGAGCGAGAACACTGCGCAGCTGATGACGGACATGATGGTCGATGTCGTGGCGAACGGGACTGGTTATCGGGCACAAATCCAGGGTGTCGAGGTTGCCGGCAAGACGGGTACCGCAGAGATATCGACGACAATCCCCCCACATGCCTGGTTTATCGGGTTCGCTCCGGCCGATAATCCTGAGGTGGCGATCGCGGTCGTCGTGGAAAACGGCGGCTACCAGGGTTTTGGTACTGACGGCGGGTCTCTCGCCGCCCCCATGGCGCAGTCGGTCATGCTGGCCGCGCTATCGGATTAGGTGTAACGAAAGGGAAAACATGGTGGACCAACTACCCCGAATGCTGGCAGACCGTTACGAGGTCGGTCGGCTCATCGGGCGCGGCGGCATGGCTCAGGTGTACATCGCTTACGACACCCGTCTTTCGCGCACCGTAGCCATCAAGATCCTGCGATCCGACATGGCAACCGATGACACGTTCCTCGCCAGGTTCCGTCGCGAAGCCCAATCGTCGGCGGCTCTCAATCATCCGTCGATCGTCGCCGTCTACGACACGGGTGAAGAAGACATCCAGACGAACCAGGGCACGATCACGCTCCCGTTTATCGTCATGGAGTACGTGAACGGTCAGACGGTTCGCGACCTGCTGGCCGACGGTGACCCGATTCCGATCGACGAGGCCGCACATGTCGCGGCCGGCGTGCTCTCAGCACTCGAGTATTCTCATCGCGAAGGCATCATTCATCGCGACATCAAGCCGGGCAACATCATGCTCACCCCAGACGGTTCGGTCAAGGTCATGGACTTCGGCATTGCGCGCGCTCTCGCTGACGCACATTCCACGGTCACCCAGACGAACACGGTGGTGGGTACGGCTCAATACCTATCGCCGGAGCAGGCCCGGGGCGAAGTCGTCGATACTCGTTCTGATCTCTACTCGGCGGGATGCTTGCTGTACGAGATGTTGACGGGCAAGCCCCCCTTTACCGGCGATAGCGCCGTTTCGGTTGCCTATCAGCACGTGTCGGAGGTTCCCGCGCCGCCTTCCTCTGTCACTGCAGACATTCCTGACAACATCGACCGTGTCGTGCTCAAGGCTCTCTCGAAGACCCGGGAGGATCGTTATCAGAGTGCCGCTGAGTTCCGTGCTGATCTGCTGTCCGCGGTCCGCGGGCAGGCGGTGGGTGCTCCAGCGACAACTGCCTATGCGGTGCCTGCCGCGGCGGCCACGGCTGTCTTGGGGGCCGCCGCCCCCGGCTCCATCCCGACAGCGGCGTCTGCTCACACAGGCAATTACCCCCCGTATGAGACGGGCCAACTGCCCGCCCAGCAGCAGAAGTCGAACAATGGGTGGCTGTGGGCAGTCATTGTTCTTCTCCTTGCGGTGCTCGGTTTTGTGGCTTTCCAGGTCTTCGGCAACGATGATCCTCCCGAGGAGCCGACGCCGAGCATTGAGCTCGTCCAAATCCCCAACCTTGAGGGCATGAACCAACAGGAAGTCCGCAATGCTCTAGCGGAGCAGGACTTGGACATGACGATCGCGGAACCCGTCGAATCCGACGAGATCGACGCAGGGTTGTTCGTGTCTGCGAATCCCCCGGTGGGTTCTCAGGTTGAGAAGGGCTCGAGCGTTGAGGTGACGTTCTCGGCAGGGGTCGGGGAGGCCACCGTTCCCGACGTGACAGGGCTCAGTGTGGAGGCCGCCCGTCGCGCCATCGAAGACGAGGGGCTGATCTGGGGAACGACGACGACGGTCGACAACAACCCGACCTACGACGAGGGCGAAGTCGTCTCCTCGGATCCTGCGCCGAACTCCCGGGTGCCGCGACAGACGGTGGTCAACGTCGAGGTCTCCTCGGGCCGAGTCACGGTCCCCAACCTTTTGACCCTCAATGTCGACATCGCGACTGCCGAGCTGGATGCTCGGGGCCTGAGCTATCGGATCGAGCCGCAGGAGACAGCGGATGCTACTCCGGACACGGTGATCGGACAGGATTATCGTGAGGGGTCGATCGTCACGACCGGCACTCAGATCACGATCACGATTGCGAAGGCTCCCCCGGTGACCGAGGAGCCCACGACAGAGCCTCCCGCGACACCCACGCCGACGCCGACCCCGACTCCCGAACCATCGGACGAGCCGTCGGAGTCGCCGTCACCGTAGAGGACTGGGAGGGGAGCATGGCTCTCCTCCCAGATCTCTATCGGGCGGGCTGCTAGCCGCGCTGAATCAAGGGCGCTAGGCCGGCAGAGCGCGATACTGCCCGATCATCACCGGTTATCGCCAACCAGTTGGCGAGCATGCGGTGTCCGCCCTGCGTGAGGATGGATTCGGGATGGAACTGGACCCCCCACAGGGGAAGCGAACAATGCTGGACCGCCATGATGACCTCGCCGCGGGCCGAGAGAACGCTCGCCGTCACCTCGAGTTCGTCCGGGTTGGTACCGTTCTCGATCGCCAGCGAATGATAGCGGGTGACCTCGAGCGGACTGGGAAGCGACTCGAACACGCCGGTCCCGTCGTGGTGGATGTGTGACGTCTTGCCGTGCATCAGTTCCGGGGAATGTGAGACGACGCCCCCGAAGACCTCCGCGAGCGCCTGGTGTCCCAGGCATACGCCGAGAACGGGTTTCTTCGTTTCCGCGCAGTAGCGGATCATGTCGATCGAGACGCCGGCATCCGCCGGCGCGCCCGGGCCGGGCGATATGAGGACACCATCGTAGTCTTCCGCGTCTTCTGCTTCGACCTGGTCGTTGCGGACGATGTCGACGGTCGCTCCGAGCTGCTGGAGATAGTCGGCAATGGTGTAGACGAACGAGTCGTAGTTATCGATGACAAGAATGGTGCTCATTAGCCGACCGTGTTCTCTGAGATGGGGAGGTTCTCTGCCGCCCAGGGGAAGACCCAGCCGAACAGGACGACGATGACGAGGGCTGCAAGGATCATCATCTCGATGATCTTGAACCATGTGGGGCCTGGGAGCCGACGAAAGAGGGCCGAATACATCACAGCTCCTTCGGGACGCCCTCGGAGCGGGGCATCCAATAGTCGAGTTCTGCGTACGTGATCCATCTCTGGTTGGAGACGAATGGGGGGTGACAGGTTGTGAGCGTGAGATAGTGACCGTCTGCTGCGGCACCAGGATCACCCGGGACTGGGGCGAGTACCTCGACTGCGCTGGGTGCCACGATCTCGTGCTCGGTCACGCGATAGACATAGAAGTTGTCGGCTGTCTCCACGATCAGGGGAGCTCCGATCTCGAGGTCGGGCTGGGCCCACAGCGGCGCACCGTAAGTCTGTCGGTGTCCCGCGAGAGCGAAGTTGCCGGGCTCTCCCGGGAGCTGGGTCTCCGGGTAGTGGCCGAGGCTGCCCTGATCGAGGATGGTCCTGAGGTCGACGCCTTCGGCGATGCCCACCTGGTAGTCGTCGCCGAAGGCGGGAACGTGGAGGATCGCCCAAATGTTGTTTGTTCCGATGGTGGGTCTGATGCTGTCCACATCGACCACGGGAGGGTCGTCTCGATGCTCGGTTCCGATGCCGTCGCCGCTGTCGGCGACCTCGTCATAGAAGTTTCCGACGAGCCGCGCCTGCTCCCGCCCGGCAATGATGTCGGTCCACCAGACCTGCCAGAGAATGAAGAGGAGGACGACGACGCCGGCGGTGATGAGAAGTTCACCGGTCACACCGAGTACTCTCGAGAAGGCTGACGGTTTGGCCTTGGCGTGTCGGCGCATCGGTGCCCCTCCTCAATTCCGCGTTGGTCCAGTTAAGATTATGCCATCCCTAAACGAAGGAGCGAACATGCCCGAGTCCAGGCGTCGCAAGGCCGCAGTCCAGAAGAAGCGCGCGCAGCGCGAGCTTGAGATCGAGAAGAATCGCGAGCCGCAGTCATCGCCGCGATGGTGGGCACCGCTCATGGTCGGACTCATGGTCCTCGGCCTCATCGTTGTCGTGACGGCCTACGTGACGGGCGGCAACTGGCCGATCCCGTTCGAGAACGGCAACTACAATCTCTTCGTCGGTTTCGGTGTCATGATCGTCGGTTTCCTCATGACACTCGGCTGGAAGTAGGGTTATGGAGCAATTCGCCAAGCTAGCCATCGGATCCATTGCCCCCGACCCGGATCATCCGGCGCTGGGGCCTCTCGCCCAGGCGAACGCCGACGGGACGCTCTACACGCTGACCGATCAGGATCTGCCCGGGCGGTGCATCGACGGTCGGCGCCCCACGACGCCGTACGCCCAGATCGTGCCGTGTGCGCCCGGGGGTAGTTTGAGCCTCCTTGTCGGGCTGGCGGCTACGCGTGGTGCGACTGATCCGATGTGGGGGGCGTCTGAGCTGACGACGAAACTCACGTGGCATGGCACCGAGGGTGCCATCCATGTCGGGCCGGATGACAGGTCGAGCGGCTGTGGAGCGCTTGACTGGGTCTCCTCCATCATCGACTTGGCGAATGATCATGAGGCTCTCGTGCGGGAGGTTGCGGAGGCTCTCGATATGCCGATGGCGACCGGTTATCCTCTTGCATCGCTCGCCGGGGAGAAGCTCGACTCGGCTGGCATCTACCGCATGTTCGATGACCAGCCCCATACGACAGTCACGCCGCTGCGCGGGTTCCATTCCGAGATCGCGATCGTCATCAACCATGAGAAGGGGACGACGATCGACCAGAACACCCTCGACCGTCTCGGCCATATCGACGTGTTCGACGTCGATGCGTGGTCACTCGAGGTCGGTGCGGACTGGTTGGCCGACAATTACGGGGTTGACCGGAATCGGGCAGCGTCCGCCATGTCGGCTTTCACGATCGCGGCTCTCGCATTCCTTGCCCAGCCATCCATGACCGTCATGCATCACAACTAGGGTGTGGCGGGGCCTGCCGCGAGGATGTGGACCCGTCTCATCTCGGCTTCGCGCTTCGACATGACGTCCTTCCCGAACGGGAAGCAGGTGATGGGGATCATCTTGATGTTGGCGATCGCGAGCGGGATCCCGATGATGGTGAGTGCCTGGACGACGGCGGTCGTCAGGTGTCCGAGAGCCAGCACCCATCCCGGGAGCAGGAACCAGATCACGTTCATGATCGTGCTGGCTGTTCCGGCGTCGGGCCGTTCGACGACGACTCGGCCGAAGGGCCACAGGACGAATCCGGCGATGCGGAAGCAGGCAATGCCTGCGGGGATCGTGATGATGAAGATGATGGCGAGTACGCCGATGACGATATATTCGAGGAAGAGCACGAATCCCCCGAAGAAGAGCCAAATCGCGTTGAGCAAGAAACTCATGGTCGTCCATCCTGTCATCACCGATATAGTGCCAAGAATACGCGGAAACAGGGCAGATGATCGCCATTCTTACGGACGTCCCGCACCTCTTAATCTCGGTCGAGCCTCGTAAGCAGCGGCAGGATGTCAGTGATGATCCTGTCCGGTTCGTGACTGTCGGCAACGACGACACCGTCCTCGTCACCCTCGAGCGGCTCGAGTACGGCCAGCTGGTTGTCGAGCTGATCGACCTTCATGAAGTGCCCTGCTCGCTTCATGAGACGTTCGCGTACGGTTTCGTCGGGTGGGGCGATATGGACGAAGAAGACACGGCCACCCCCCTCCCGCAGAACATCGCGGTAGCGGCGTTTCAGGGCGGAGCAGGCGACGACGGTGGATGTGCCGGCTTCAGCCTTCTCTGCCATCCAGTCTCTGATCGCCGCCAGCCACGGTGCCCTGTCCTCGTCCGTCAACGGTTCCCCACGACTCATCCGGGCTCGATTCTCCGCACTGTGGAAGTCGTCTCCCTCCGCGAAGGCAAAACCGTCCAATTCACGTGCAAGACGACGGGCTAGAGTGGATTTCCCTGTCCCTGCCACTCCCATGCACACGATATGGACCACCATCACAGGTCCTCGAAGTAGGGCCCCTTGGCGGCAAGCTCGGCACGGAATGCGGACCCCCAGCCCACCCATGGCTGCGCTGACAGGTAGTCGTTCGTGAAGCGGGGATCGGACGATACTTCCGTCTCGCAGAAATCGGGGATGGTGAGGTTGACGACGGGGCCTGTGCGCTCACATTCGGCGATGACGAGTCCCGCGTTCTGTCCACCGAACTCGTCGATCTCCCAGCCATCCTCTCCAAGCCACACGGAGTGGCGGTTCTTGATGACAATGGTGGGGCACCGTTGGAGGATGGAGATGGCGACGGCACTGTCGAGCTGCTGGTCGAGTTCGTAGCGCTGCGCGGACACGGGCGGAGATTTCACGGTGATCCATGCGCCGCTGAGCGAGCCCTGGAGGCCTGCCAGGATGCGTCGTTCGAACGCGCCGAAGCGGTCGACATCCGGGTTGAAGCCCGAAAAGTCGATCGCGGTATCACGAACGGTGACACGGACCCGGATCGCATATCCATCCTCAGCAAAAACGTAACCCTGGATGATGAGGGTGTGGTGGGCGTGTTGAACAACGTCCGGAAGTTGGGAGACGTAGAACTTTCGCTCAAACTCGAAGATCTGTTCAATCGGGTCAATGTCCATATTTGTGATCTTATCTTTACTCTCCGATCCATGAAATTGGGACGAAGTGCCGCTCTTGTTCGCCGTACGCGTGGCACCATGGAGACATGCCACAACTAACTGGAGCAGACGTCACCGCAGCGGCGGGACGCCTCGGACCCATGGTCCGACGCACGCCGCTGGAACTGTCTCTTCGGCTCTCTGGCATCCTGCACGGGGACGTGCTGCTGAAGCGCGAAGATCTCCAGGTCGGCCGATCATACAAAGTTCGGGGCGCCTACAACTTCATTTCCACCCTCTCGGAGGAGGAGCGTTCCCACGGCGTCGTCTGCGCTTCAGCCGGCAACCACGCCCAGGGTGTGGCTTTCGCCTGCCGTCAGCTCCGGATCCACGGACGAGTCTTCCTGCCGTCCACAACACCCCGCCAGAAGCGTCGCCGCATCCAAGACATCGGCGGGCCCTGGATCGAACAGATCATCGGGGGCGATTCATTCGATGAGGCATCGTCCGCGGCCCAGGCTTTTGCCGAGCAGAGCGGCGCGATCTATGTCCATCCCTTCGACGATCCTCGGACCATTGCCGGCCAGGGCACTGTCATCAAGGAAGTCTTCGAGCAGGCCTCCGTGCGCCCACGGACCGTGATCGTTCCGATCGGGGGCGGCGGTCTCGCCGCCGGTACCGCTATCTGGGTCAGGGAGAACTATCCGGACACGACCATCATCGGCGTGGAGCCTGCAGGTGCGCCTTCCATGCAGGTGGCGTTGGATGAGGGGCGGCCCGTCAAGCTTCCATCGGTCGATGGCTTCGTCGACGGGACTGCCGTCGCACGCGTCGGCGATATCACGTTCCCGATCGTCCGCGATCTCGTCGACAGGATCGTTCCGGTGCCCGAGGGTGCCGTGTGCACGGAGATGATCGAGCTCTACCAGAGCGATGGCATCATCGCCGAACCTGCCGGGGCGCTGGCCTCGACCGTTGTCGCCCTCGGTCTCGTGACTGCCGCCGACGGTCCCATCGTCTGCCTCGTGTCGGGCGGCAACAACGATCTGTCCAGGTACGATGAGATCATTGAACGATCCGCGGTCCACGAGGGATTGCGGCACTACTTCTTGGTGACATTCCCACAGCAGCCCGGTGCTCTGCGCCATTTCTTGGACGACGTCCTGTCCGAGGGTGAAGACATCGTCCTGTTCGAATACACCAAGAAGAACAACCGAGAAACGGGCCCGGCGCTCGTTGGCATCGAAATCGATGTCCCGACGCGTATCACCTCTCTGCTGGAGAGGATGGAGGCGTCACCGCTGGTAATCGAGAAGCTCGAACCGGACACCCCCGCGTTCAGTTTCCTGCTCTGAAGGAGAACATCATGACCGACCTGCCCACGTTCGAAGACGTCGCGGCCGCCGCGGCCCGCATCAAGCCCTACACGCACGAGACCCGTGTTGTCGGTTCTCGGCTGCTCAACCGGTATCTCGGAGTTGAGGTGCTGATCAAGTGCGAGAACCAACAGCGTGCCGGTTCGTTCAAGTCCCGCGGCGCTTTCAATGCTGTCCTGGCCCGCGCCGAGCGGGGTCTCGTCTCCAAGGATCGCGGCATCGTCACCTTCTCGTCGGGCAACCATGCGCAGGCCATGGCTCTCGTCTCCTACCAGCTGGAGATCCCCGTCGTCGTCTTCATGCCGACGGATGCTCCCAAGGTCAAGGTCGATATGACGAAGTCCTATGGGGTTGAGGTCCGCATGTACAACCCTGAGACGGACAACCGGATAGAGATGGCGCAGCAGCTCGCTGCAGAGCGGGATCTTGAGATCATCCCCTCGTTCGATGATCCGGATATCATCGCGGGCCAGGGCACGGCGATCATGGAGCTTATCCGCGAGGTCGGCCACCTCGACGATGTTGTGCTCCCTGTCGGTGGGGGCGGCCTGATCTCGGGTTCCGCTCTCGCATCGAAGGTCTTCAACCCCAACGCAGACGTGTGGGGTGTGGAACCGGAGAACGCGAACGATGCTCAGCAGTCCCTCGCGAAGGGTGAGGTCGTGACGATTTCGGCTCCCACCACGATCGCGGACGGTGCTCGTGTCCGCCACATCTCTGAGCTCACTCTCGAACTCATGCAGAAGCGCGTGGACGGGATCATCACCGTGTCCGATGACGAGATCTTCACGGCGATGAAGCTCGTGGCGGACCGCCTCAAGCTCGTTGCCGAGCCGACGGGCGTCCTCGGCCTCGCCGGCATCAAGAACCTTGTCGCCTCAGGCCAGATCGAGCGCGGTTCCCGCGTCGGCGTCGTCCTCTCGGGCGGCAACGTCGACCTGGACACCTTCGCCTCCTGCATCTCCAAGCCCGATGATGCTCTGGCGCAGATGCAGGCCTGGAAGCAGTGACTCTCGACCCCCGGCTCACCGCTGGGCAGGATTCGCCTCCCGCCGGCAGGAGCCGGGGGTTACTCGTCACCGTCGCGATCCTCTTCGTCACGGTGATCGTGCTGGTTGTCGCGCTTGTCCTCGCGCTGGGCGATGGCGGCCCGCAGGACGGAGCGGCCCCTGATGAGTCGACGTCCGCACCCGAAGCCGAATCGTCTCCGACGAGCCCTGCCGCTCTCAGTCCCGAGGAGACGGTGGCGCTCCTCATGGCGCAGCAGCGTAGGGATCCGGACGATCCCTACGCCCTCGGCGACGTCGACGCGGATATCGTGATCGTCCAATACGCCGACTACCGCTGCGGGTACTGCGCTCTGTGGCACGTCGAGGTGGCGCCTGCTCTCGATCCGTATATCGAATCGGGTCAGGTTCGCTTCGAGTACCGTGATCATCCGGTTCTGGGAGATGCCTCCGTCTATGCCGCCCTTGCAGCAAGAGCTGCGGGGCAGCAGGGCCTCTTCTGGGAATACGGGGACGCTCTCTACAGAGACGCCTACGACGGCTTGGACCCCGCCTATGACCGCAGTTATTTCCTTGAGGTGGCGGAGCGTGTCGGCGTGGCCGACCTCGAGGCCTTCGAGGGTGCCTTGACGGACTCGGACGTGCTCGGCGACATCATGGCATCACGCGACGAGGCCCTGTCTCTCAACATCACCGGCACCCCCACGTTTATCGTCCACGACACACTGGTGCCAGGGGCCCTCGGTACGGACCAATTCCTTGAACTCGTGGAACTTAGGTTACCCTAAGTTCGTTAGGGTAACCTAAGTTCGACTGAGAGGATTGGCCATGACCGTCATCAAAATCAATGCCATCGATGTTCCCCTCGAGGCTGGAGACACCCTTGCCGAGCGTTTCGCCCCTCGCGTGCGCTCCATGGAGGGGATTCCCGGCTCTGAGGGCTTCGAGCTCTTCCGGCCGGAAGATGGTCGCACCACGTGGCTGGTCGTCACCCGGTGGAGCGATGAGGAGTCATTCGATGCGTGGCGCAACTCGCAGGCCTTCCGCGAGAGCCACACGCGTGCGAACGGCGTGAAGCCTGTGGGCACGAAATCCGAAATTTGGAACTATTCAGTAGCGGTGAGAAGTGATCAGTAAAGCAATCAAGCGCGGCTTCGCGAAACTCGTTATCGCAGTCATCCCCTGGACTGTCAAGGTCGAGCAGTGGCCCGAGAAGTCGATCATCATCGGAGCCCCGCACACGTCGAACCTCGACGCTGCGGTGATGGCTCTGATTATGTGGCGCGAAGGCCGGTCCTTCAACTTCCTCGTCAAAGACGAGGTCATGAAGTACCCGGTGTTGAAGTCGATCGTTCGATGGCTGGGCGGCATTCCCGTCAACCGCCGCGAGTCGACCGGGGTCACGACGAGCGTGGCACGGGCCGTGGCGACGTCCGAGACATTCACCCTCTGCATCACACCCAAGGGCACCCGATCGAAGCGTGACTTCTGGAAGTCCGGTTTCTATCGAATGGCGTACGAGAACAAGCTTCCCATCACCTTCGGCTATGTCGACGCCTCGACGAAGGTCTTCGGCACAGGCCCCACCTTCGAACCGACGTGGGATATCAAGGCTGATATGGAGGTCATCCGCGCGTTCTATGCCGGGAAGACGGGCTTCAATCCCGAGAAGACCTCCGTTCCCAGGCTGCGGGCAGAAGAGGACCCGGAGGCCGCCGCCTACCTGCTCCGCCCTATCGCGGACGAACCGCTCTCGTAGCGTTATGCGCCCCGCCCGGGCGGGGCGCAACGTCTGCCCGCCATGCAGTAACGGAGGGCACGACTGTGCTTGAGGATCAGTCCTCGAGCAGTGCTCGAATATCGTCGGGCGTGATGGGCGATCCTGCCCCAGCATCGACGATGTCCGCGAGCATCCGCTTGCGCTCCTGCAGCGCGAGAACCTTTTCCTCGATCGTGTCGGCAGATGCCAGGCGATAGACGTGGACGTGCTTGTCCTGTCCAATGCGGTGGGCTCGGTCGATCGCCTGCTCCTCCGCGGCAGGATTCCACCAGGGATCCATGACGAAGACATAGTCGGCCTCGATGAGTGTGAGGCCGACGCCGCCGGCCTTGAGGGAGATGAGGAAGACCGGTTTCTCTCCTGACTTGAACGAAGAGATCACCCGATCCCTGTTCCGTGTCGATCCGTCCAGATAAGCGTAGGGGATCTTCGCCTTCTCCAACTCGGACGCGATTCTCGAGAGATAGCTCGTGAACTGCGAGAAGACGAGGACCTGATGGCCTGAGGGGAGGAGGGAATCGAGATGCTCGAGAAGAACCTGCGTCTTGGCGGAGGGCTCCTGCCGATCCTCGAGAAGCCCCGGGTCGATCGCGAGACGACGCAGCCGAGTGAGCGAGGCAAGGATCGACATGCGGTTGCCGTCCGGGTCCCGGATGAGACCGAGGACTTCCTGGCGTTCCCTCTCCAACTGTTTCGAGTACCGCTCACGGTGCCCCTCATCCATCGGCACAGAGAGAATCGTGGACATCTTCTCCGGGAGGTCCGTCGCCACATCGCTCTTCCGCCTCCTCATGAGGAAGGGGCGCGTGAGCTTGTGGAGCATGGCACGGGCGGCCGGATCCCCGTTGCGTTCAATGGGCCGGCGGAACCTCTCCGAGAATCCATCGGGCCCTGGCAGCAGGCCGGGGGATGAGAGGGCGAAGAGCGCGCCCAGGTCACCGATCGTGTTCTCCACCGGGGTGCCGGTCACGACGAACGTCCAGTCGCGCACCAGCATGAGCAGAACACGATATCCGATCGTGCGGGGATTCTTCACTGCCTGCGCCTCGTCGAGCACAAGTCCCGCCCACCGAATGTCTTCGTAATCATCGCCCTCAAGCCGGAGGAGCGTATAGGAGGTGACGATAATGTCCGCATCCATCATGTCCCGGAGCCGCTCTGCGCGCTTCCTCCTGGTCGCCGTGACGGCGCGGACGTTCAGTCCTGGAGTGAACCGGGCGGCTTCGTTTGCCCACGTGGAGACGACAGAGGTTGGGGCAACGATGAGGACAGGTGCCGCGAGGCGCCCCGTTTCTTTCAGGCGTGCGATCGTGGAGAGGATTTGGAGAGTCTTGCCCAGGCCCATGTCATCGGCGAGTATCCCGCCGTAGGAGGCCTCCGCGAGGCGCACCAGCCACGAGTAGCCGACCTCCTGGTAGGGCCGCAGCGTGGCCGTGAGCCCAGCCGGCACGGGCACGGGCTCCCCCAAACTGTGCAAGGCCGCCAGCCTGTCGGCCAGCACTCCGTCGAGCAGCTCTTCCGGAATGCTCAGGGCATGCGCTTGGGCTGCCGGGACGCTGATCGTCGTCCCCCGGATCCGGCCGAGCATGGCGGCCTCACGCAGCAGTGCGCGAAGATGATCGAACTCCTCCCCCAGTTTGATGAGGATGCTGCCGAACTCCAGATATGGCTGCCCGCCGACGAGGGCGGGGTAGAGGACGGGGAGTGGCACGTCATGCCCCTCGATGCTGACCGTCAGCGCAAGATCGAGCCAGTCGCGTTCACTGGCGGCGTTCACCTTGAGCTCGGGGGCGGCGCTCACCAGCTGAATATCGCCGCGGCCAGCAAATGTCACCCCGATGCCGTGGTTCTCCAGTGTGGGGACAATGACGTCGCGGAAGACGCCGAGGAACTCGGGTCCGACCTGCGTGGGCGACGGAATGTGAATGTCCGGGAGGCCTGCCTCCCGCCACACCCCGTAGACGAATGAGACATCCTCTGCCAGGAGACCGACGTCGAGATGATCGGTGACGAGACTGTCGTGGCCGGGGACGGCTCGGGACTGTTTCCACGTGAGGAGGAGGGACAGCCCGGCGGGTCGCGCCACGTGCAGATGGAGACGGGGCTCGGAGAACAGTGTGGGTGTGAAAGATCCGTCGGGAGACAGGATCTCGACCTGCCCCAGGGCGGGGACGAAGGTTGCCTCGAACTCGAGCCTCTCCTCCGCCGCCACGTGCAGGCTTCCCTTCGATGCCATCATCGACTGGATCTGGACCGGCATCACCGGGTCGACAGGGGCCACATGTCCGCGAGACAGCGCAATGGCGGGAACAACCCCGGGAAGGACGAGGGCACGAACACCATCGGGCCTGCTCGCAACCGGCTGGACGACAAGGTCTGAATGCCCTTCGATCTCCAGCCTGACCGGCCATGGCTCCTCCACCACGTCCAGTCTCTGCATGTCCGGGTCGAGGAGAACGGCGCCCGAGTGGGTGACCTGGCGGAGGAAGGAAAGCCCCTCCGCACCGAGATCGGACAGGAGGATGTCGGAGGGCGAGTTCCATGGGCGGCTGCGTCGCGCGGAGCGGTGGAGGTGACGGAGGACTGTCACCTGCTTCTCATCGAGGCCAGCGGTCGTGGACTGCCAGTTGTTGTTCGTCAGGTCCGGCCACGGTACCGCCACCCAGTGCTCGCCCGTTCTGCGGAACGGGCTCAGCGGCACCCCTTCATTCCTCGTGCCGAGACCCAGAGCGAGACTGGCACCCCGCTTCTCTTGGGTTGCTGTGATCGCAGTCAGCAGCCCCCGCCAGCCGAGGTCCCCTCCCGCGCCGAGAGCGAACAGTGTCGCGACCATATGCTTGCAGTAGGTGCCGACTGGGCAGGTGCAGCGCCCGATGAAGGGCTCGACGTCGTCGATCAGGACGAGATACGAGCGGCCATTGCCGCGCACCCTCGCGACGAGGCCGCTGCTATCCGACACGGATTCGACTCGTCCCTCCCGATAGTAGCTGCGCCCCCGCTCCACTGTCGGTCCGTCAAAGAGGGCGATGAGATCGTCGTCCGTCAGATCCCGGATCAGCTGCGCTATCGTGTCACCCATTCCTTCAGCTTACGACCCGACGAGCCGGTGCTGGAAACGATAGTCACGCAGACTCGAGAACGAGTTCACAAGCCTGCCTTCCCACGACGGACATGTCTGGTTGGTGGGATGCGAGGAGGGTGAGAGCCGTCCGTGCCGCCCATGCACGGGCACGGATCCACAAGTCGTCATCATCTGGTGCACCGATGGTCCGAAGGATCACCCTGGCATCCTCCCGCTGCGATGGGGTGAAGCAGAGGAAGAATGCGGCGTAGTCAACGGCGGGATCGCCTCGTCCGAGGGCCCCGAAGTCGATCAATCCGGATAGCGACGTGTCGTGGACCGCGATGGTGGCGGGATTGAGGTTGCCGTGGCACCAGACCGGGTTGCCCTGCCAGGGCGGGACCCTGGCTCCCAGCTCGATCATTTCTGTCAGCCTGTCGGCGCCCCGCACCGCATCCCTCTCAATTTTCGCGTCCCATGGACTCAGCGGCGGGATGTCCGGGGCGGAGGGCGGGGCATCCACGTGAAGGACCGCGACAGCGACAGCCAGATCTCGGGCTATCCGCCCACGCCCGTCAGGCTCGACCGTGTGGAGTGGGCGCCCCCCAACGGCATCGGTGACGTACCACGGGTGGGGCCAGATCTTACTCGGTTCCCCCCGGTAGCGGGGGGTCGGAACTGCGATATGAGCATCGCGCAGCAGCGCCGTCGCCTCGGCAGTCCACCGGTGTGCGCGCTCCAAGCGCTCCACGTCCTCCTCGCGGGAGGGGAAGAGGAGAAGGCGAGCTCCCCATCGATAGGCGGGAGCACACCCATCCTCCCGGATCTGTGCCGGAGGATCCTCTGCCGTGAGGTTGTCGGGCACGGACAGAACCAAGTCGTTGACGATCTCCTGTGAGATGTTCATGGGCCCACCCTTCGGTCCTGTGCTCATACATCCACTGTAAGAACTTCCACGCTCTTTGATCCAATAACGTGGCAACTCACATGATGATGTCAGCAGGGAAGACGGTGTGGCGTCTGGGGACCTACCGCTGCAGCCTGGCGCCTTACCGCGCGGTCGAGAGCTTCTGATGGTTGAGGGTATGCATTCGTTCGAGCAGGCGTGCGCCGTCGACGCGAAGACCATCGTGGTGATAATCGTTCGTCAGGATGGGGGTGAAGCCGTTGATGAGATCCGCTGTCTCGAGCGACAGGGACGCCGGGACGAACATGTCGTCCCAATACACCCATCCCGATGCTGGCACGCGGTTGGCGGCCAGCACGTCGAGATCATAGAGCGAGTCGAACTCGCGTTCGGCGACAACGTTCACGGCCTCCGCGATCGGCGAGAGCGCCGGGTCCTCCACCATCTGCCACGGGAACACGTGCTCGCCGGAGAAGAGGAACTCCGCGCCTGCCTGTCTCGCCTCCCGCTCTGTTGAGAACGGGGACTGTTCTGATCCCGGGATCGCGAACTGCGGAAACTCGTCGCGGGCTCGGTGCGCCGCCCATCGCGTTCCCCCCGGCACCGTTCCCGCATAGATCGACTCGTGGAGGATCCCGTAGATCGGGTTGCCCGCGAACGAGAGCCGCTCCGATGCCTGAAGGAGGAACCGGGAGTTCAGTGCGAGCTCGCCGTTCACGCGGATGAAGGGGTCCTCGAAGAGGAAGTGCAGGGTCTGCGGGCCGTAGGAGAAGCCGAGCACCATGCCGAGCATGCGGAGCCGAGCAGGGGTCAACCGTTCGCCCGTCACGAGGCGTTCGTCGTGGTTCTCGAGGTGGACGGCAACATCCCAGACTCGTTCCCGCAGTCCCGGGAACGTGTCGTACATGTCGCCGTTTCGTCTCTCTGTCGATGGCCAGGTCAGCCGATAGGTTTCAATCGCATGTTTCGTCACCGACGGCAGGCCGGCTGTGATCATGACGGACGCCAGGCCCTCGGGCGCCTGGGAGAGGTAGGCGGTGTTGACGAACCCGCCATACGACTGCCCCAGCACGTGCCACGGCTCATCGCCCTGCAGATCACGGCGAAGAGCTTCTGCGTCTGCGATGATCGAATCTGCCCGGAAGTACGACAGGAAATCAGCCTGCGCCTGCACGTCACCCCGGGCCTTTACAACCCGAGCATCGATCGGATGAGATGCTCCGGTGCCTCTCTGATCGATGAGGACGACGCGGTAGCGCCCGAGAGCCCACTCGATCCATCCACCCAGCGGGGCGGGACGCGGGGCCGGCGATCCCGGCCCTCCCTGGAAGAAGACGAGACGGGGAGACTTCTCCTGGCCGTCGCGCACGATCTCGCGCGCGAACACCGTGATCGTCTCGGTCAATCCGCCCGCATGGTCGAGGGGCACCGTCATGCGGTGGTCAAGGTAGGTGTCGGATGCGATGCGGTAGCTGTCTGTCTCACGTGCCATGAGACAAGTATGCCCCCTCTCAGATCAGAAGCCTGAGGCCTTGTCGCGCTGACGAGTCCGCACCGCCACCCCTTCGTGCTCGAGGAGCAGTGCCTTCACGGTCTCGGAACCTGCATAGGATCCGGCGATAACCTGGGGGCCGACGTTGCCCGCGGCGACGATCCGATGGCAGGGCACGAACAGCAGGCAGGGATTCTCCGAACACGCCCTCCCCGCCAGTCGTGAGAGTCCCGGCAGCCCTGCAGATGCTGCAAGATCGGAATATGTCACGACCTGGCCGGCGGGGACTGTTCTCATGGCGCGTCGCAGCTGCGCGAGTTTCGGTGTTCCCGCATAACGCACCGGCACTGTCATGAGCGGTTCCCACTGGCCGTCCTGCCACGCGGCAAGAGCCTGCGTCACCGTCTCCGGGAGGTCTCCTTCCGTGTAGGGTCGGCCTGCCGCGATCTCGTCGAGCGACTGGAAGCCTGAGGCGATGACCGTGTCGCCGTCGCAGAAGACGGCGAGCCGGGCGAAGCCGAGATCGTAGGAACCGCCTACCGGGGTACTGGGGTGCTGACTATCCATTGGAATCCAAACGGGTCGCGCAAGCGGCCGGCACGAATGCCGGACTCACGATCATCAACGGGGGACACGGCGGTGGCGCCGTGGGAGATGGCGACTTCCGCCACGGAGTCGGGGGCTGCGGTTTCGATCAGCAGCAGGACACTGTCTGCTCTGCCGGCAGGATCCGACTCGTCGGCCTCCCTGATCGCAAAAGCCTGGTTCTGGATGCGCAGGGTGGTCGTCTGGTCGATGACCTTGTAGGTCTCCGCGCGGAATGCTCTCGAATAGAAATCGAGGGCGGTATCGACATCCTCGACCACGAGGACGGGTATGAGCTGCATAACACCAACGTACCAAGTCCGCTGGTCACGGGGTAGCACGTCTCAGACTTTTCGTTCCCAGCATCAACGTTTCCATTCGTCCGCCGGACAGGGAACAATGAACGCATGACGACGTTGACTCTGAACACCGGACACCCCATGCCTCAACTCGGGTACGGGACATACAAGATCGCTCCCGAAGACACTGTGCGAGCGGTCCGTCTTGCCCTCGATGCTGGATATCGTCACATCGACACGGCCCAAATGTATGGAAACGAGGCCGAAGTCGGGGAAGCAATAGCAACATCGGGAATCCCGCGAGACGAGATCTTCCTGACGACGAAGCTCAATAATACGAACCATCGGGCGGAGGATGCTCGGTCCTCCTTCGCGCAATCACTCGAGGATCTCAGAACCGATTACGTCGACCTGTTCCTCATCCACTGGCCCCTCCCCACCCTGTACGGGGGCGATTTCCTCTCGACGTGGAAGGTTCTCGAAGAGTTCTTCGCGGACGGTCGCGCACGGGCCATCGGTGTCTCCAACTTCCTCCCCGAACACCTGGACGTACTCCTCGAGGGAAGCGAAACCGTTCCCGCTGTCAACCAGATCGAGATCCACCCCTATTTCACCAACGACGCATCGCGCCGGGCCAATGCGGACGCGGGGATCATCACCCAGGCGTGGTCTCCCCTGGGCCGCGGGGCCGTGCTAGACGACCCCGCCATCGTCGAGATCGCTGAGCGCCGCGGCATCACCCCAGCCCAGGCCGTGCTGGCGTGGCATGTGGGACGCGGCGATGTCGTCATCCCGAAGTCCGTCACGAAGGAGCGCATCGTGTCGAATATGGACATCTTTGACGTCGCGCTATCCGACCAGGATTATGAGATCATCACAGCGCTCGACCGCGGCGAGGACGGCCGTCAAGGCTCCGACCCTCGGACCATGGATCGTCTGTGACCAGAAAGGACATCATGAACTTCGCTTACACGATTGCAGGCTCAGAGGCGGCCGGAGTCGCCGGCCTTCAAGTCGACCTCAAGACGTTCCACGAGCTGGGCGTCTACGGTCTCGGCACCCTCACCTGCATCGTCACCATGCATCCGGACGATGACTGGTCGCACAGTTTCACGCCTATCGCGCCTGGGCTGATCTCCGACCAGTTCGATGCCGCGACGGCGGCATTCGATCTCGACACGGTCAAGATCGGCATGCTTGGCACGGTCCCCACGATCGAAACAGTCGCGGAGAAGCTCCGCTCCCGGCCGTGGAAGAATATCGTCGTCGACCCCGTCCTGATCTGCAAGGGGCAGGAGCCCGGCCAAGCCTTTGATACCGATGCGGCCCTGCGGAGAGAGGTGCTGTCCCAGGCGACGGTCACAACACCGAACCATTTCGAAGCGCTGACACTGTCCGGCATGGAATCGTTCACGACCGTCGATGACCTGATCGAGGCGGGGCAGCGTATCGCCGAGCACGGTCCGAAGGCAGTCGTCGTCAAGGGCGGCATTGATTTCCCCGGCGACGACGCTGTGGACGTCCTGTGGGACGGACATGAAGCGACGGTCTATCGCGCTCCCAAGGTCGGTGACCATCGTGTCAACGGCGCGGGATGTACTCTCGCCGCCGCCATCACCGCCGAGCTTGCCAAGGGCACGGATCTGAAAGAAGCTGTCCAGATCGCGAAGGATGTCGTCACCGCCGGCATCGAACACAGGATCAGTGGGCATGCACCGTTCGACACCGTGTGGCAAGGTGCCTACCAACACTAGGCCGATTATTGCGGTCCTCGGGAGCACAGTGTCGGGCGGAACAGCATCCCCCGCACTGCGCTCCCGACTCGAGGCCGCCGCGGACCAGTGGCATCTAGCACGACGGCACGGAGTACTCCCCGTCGTTGTCTGCCTCGGCGGTATCGGCGGTGAGGGGACCGAACCTGAGGCGCCCGTCATGGCGAGCATCATGGAATCTCTCGGGGTGCCGCGGGACATGCTCATCGAAGAGGCCTATTCCCGCACGACAGAAGAGAATCTGCTTCACCTGCGCGCCATGATCACCGATCCTCGTTTCCCGCAGGCATGGGCAGGCAAGCCTGCCTCCCTGGCGCCTGATCCACGGGTCTTGGCCTACGGCGGGGACGAGAGAATACCTGTCACCCTTGTGACGTCCCGGTTCCATGTTCCCAGAACCCTTCTCATCGCTCGTCACATCGGCTTCATCCCCCGAGGGGTGGGCGCACCGGATCCCGAGAATCGGCGGTGCTGGGCGATCATGTGGGAAGCGGGCGCATTACTCCTCTGGGGCGCACGAACCGTGCGCCGCAGCCTTCAACGGTAGTCTATTCGGCGGCCTCCACGAAGCGCGCATAGTGCCCCTGGAAGCTCAGCATGATCGAACCGACTGGGCCGGCCCTGTGCTTGCCGACGATGACCTCGCCGATGCCAGTCGGCGACTCTTCACGCGACTTGTACATGTCCTCGCGGTGCAGCAGGATCACGACGTCGGCGTCCTGCTCGAGGGAGCCCGATTCGCGAAGATCGGAGACCATGGGCTTCTTCGAGTCACGCTTCTCAGAGTCACGGTTGAGCTGTGCCACGGCAATGATCGGTACGTCGAGTTCCTTGGCGAGGAGCTTGATGGAGCGGGAGAAGTCCGACACTTCCTGCTGTCTCGACTCGACGTTCTTCGCGCCGGAGGTGAGGAGCTGCAGATAGTCGATGACGATGAGCTTGATGTCGTGCTGCTGCTTCAAACGCCGACACTTCGCACGGATCTCTGCCATCGTGAGGTTCGGCGAGTCGTCGACGATCAGCGGTGCTTTCGAGATCTTCTCAAGCCCGTTGACGACACGATGCCAGTCGTCCGCTGTCATGTTGCCCTTGATCATGCGATCGAGGAAGACGCTCGATTCCGCTGCCAGGACACGCATCGACAATTCCGTGCGGTTCATTTCAAGGGAGAAGTAGACCGATGGCAGGTTGTGGTGGACTGATGCCGCTCGGCACACGTCCATGGCGAACGTTGATTTGCCGGCGCCGGGGCGGGCAGCGACGATGATCATCTGACCCCCGCGGAAGCCGTTGAGCATCGCATCGACCGAGGCGAAGCCGGACGTGACTCCGTCGAGTTCGCCGCCTCGCGACTCGTTGTGCTCGAGGGTTTCGACAAGGTCGTTGACGATGTCTTCCATGACCGCGTATTCGCGCTTCTCGGCAGTATCCGTCAACGAATACACTTCTGACTGCGCCATGTTGACGAGCTGATCGACCTCGGCACCATCGGTGGAATAGCCGAGTTGGACGATGCGGGTGCCGGCCTCGACGAGCGAGCGCAGCTGCGACTGTTCGCGCACGATCGTCGCATAGTATCCGGCATTGGCGGCGGTGGGAACCGACGCGACGAGGGAATGCAGGTAGGGCAGCCCGCCCACTCGCTCGAGTTCGCCGCGCCTCTTGAGCTCCGCGCCCACAGTCACGGCATCTGCCGGTTCGCCATCGCCGAAGAACTGCATGATGATGTCGAAGATCAGAGCATGTGAAGGCCGATAGAAGTCATCCGATTTAAGGATCTCCGTCACGTCTGCGACGGCGTCCTTCGACAGCATCATGCCGCCCAGAACCGACATTTCAGCCTCGATGTTCTGTGGTGGGGTCCTCTCGAAACCGCCCCCGGATTCAGTCATACCTCTCCTTTGTCGTCTAGCAGGACTATACCCCGTCCACACCTGTGGATAACCTGTGGACAACGTGATGATAATGGTGGAAACACACCCCTTGAATCGTGGACAACGTGTGCGTAAAACGGTCAGTTATCCACAGATGCGGCATGTTGTCGGCACATAGTTTGATAAAACGGCGGGATAACGCCGAATTCATCCCCAATGTTTCCCACAGCTGTGGATAACTCGAGCCTGTGGACGGCGAGCAACACACCAGGGCAGTTTCGTTCCTCAAGCCTCGGTTGAGCCGTCCTACAGTGAGGAGGTGACCAGCCTCGACCGCCAGATCATCTCCCTCGCCCTGCCGACGCTCGCGACCCTTCTGGCCGAGCCCACGCTTATTCTCGTCGACACCGCGCTCGTCGGGCGGCTCGGCGTTGACCCTCTTGCCGGCCTCTCCCTCGCGTCCACCGTCCTGGCGACGATCGTCGGCATCTGTGTCTTTCTGTCCTACGCGACGACGGCCTCGACGGCACGCTACTTCGGCGCAGGGAAGCCCGCCCAGGCGCTTCGGCTGGGGATGGACGGGATGTGGCTCGCTCTCGGACTCGGGCTCGTTCTCGGAGCTGTTCTCATGGTCGCGGCGGATACGATTCTCGGCTGGTTCGGTCCAGATTCCGGGGTTCTCTCCGAAGGGGTGTCCTACCTTCGGGCAAGCGCGTGGGGGCTGCCCGGCATGCTCGTCGTGCTCGCCGCAACCGGGACGGTGCGCGGCATGCTGGACACCCGCACGCCGCTCCTCGTCGCCACGATTGGCGCGCTGGCCAATATTCCGCTGTCCTATCTCCTCATCTACCCCGGCGGACTCGGCACGGCGGGTGCCGGGTACGGGACTGCGCTCGCCCAGACGGGCATGGGGCTCGTCCTCGGCGGGGTGGTTGTGCGGTCTGCGCGCCGTCACGGCGCCGCTCTCCTGCCCTCGGGCACCGGAGTTCTGCGGTCCCTGTCGGATGCTGTCCCCCTTATCGTGCGGACACTCTGCCTGCGGGGCAGCATCCTTCTCACGGTGGCGGCGGCCACCGCGCTCGGGACGACGGTCTTGGCCGCCCATCAGATCGTCAATGCCGTATGGAATTTCGCGGCCTATGGGCTCGATGCTCTGGCTATCGCCGCCCAGGCGCTCGTCGGGCAGGCTCTCGGAGCATCTGCCGTCCGGCGCGCGAGAGAGGTGCTCGATCGGTGTCTGGTCTGGGGAGTGGGTGTGGGAGCCGTCTTGGGGATCATTCTCGCCGCCTCTTCCGGGTGGATCCCGACCGTGTTCTCGACGTCCCCTGACGTCACGCGTTGGGCCGCTGCCGGCCTTCTCGTCTGCGGCATCGGACTCCCTGTGGCCGCAGTGGCCTACATGCTCGATGGCGTTCTCATCGGTGCGGGCGACACTCGCTACCTGGCGTGGATGATGCTCGTCTCCCTGCTCGCCTACGCCCCCATTCCCCTCGTCCTCGCCGCCACAGACCTGGATCGGCTCGGCCTCATTCTCCTGTGGGCGGGCTATGCCGGAATCTTCATGGGGCTGCGCAGCGTGACTCTCTACTGGCGTACGCGACGCGATGAGTGGATTGTCCTCGGAGAATCTCGACGGTGAACGGCGACTGTCTGCATGGGGGCGAAAAGGTAACACAGGTCCCGGTTACACACAATTTCATCCACTGCTGTGGAAGCAGTCAAAAGTTATCCACAGTTTTCGTACACAAGTGGATAACTACACGCGTGTAACTTCCCAGGATCATGCGGAAAGATCCAGTCCTTGCGACCGCAACTATCCCCAGCTGTGGATAAATCTGTGGACAACTACTGGTTGGGGTGGAAGAAATTGCGTCGAGAATGTGAAAAAAACCGCCCTCTCGGGCGGTCATCTAGTCGCAAAGTCCTAGGCGTAGTTCAGCAGAATCGTGCCGGCGAGGGTCATCGCCACCGCTACCGTGGCTGCAATGTGTCCCCACAGCCTGTTCGTCCTCACGTAGAAGAAGGCCAGGACGACGCCGACGATGAGGCCGCCGAGATGTGACTGCCATGAGATCCCCTCGAGAATGAAACCGAGGATGAGATTGATGCCGAGAAGGATAAGGAGTGCAGTCGTATCCCGAGACAGTCGCTTGGCGAGAACGAAGAGCGCCCCGAACAGACCGAAGACGGCACCCGAAGCGCCGACGACAAAGGTGAAATAGCTGACGCCCGTCGGGTCTGAGAGGACGAGGACGGCAACGTTGCCGCCAATCGCAGACAGGGCATACAGGGCGATGAAGCGCCATCGACCAAAAGCCGGCTCGATCGCGTTGCCGACGAGCCATAGCGCATACATATTGAAGATGAGATGCCAGAAATCGGCGTGGATGAAGGCCGATCCGATAAACCTGTACGGCTGTGTCTCGCCCAGCCATGGCGCGAAGATGAGGGTTGATTCGACCTCTGGCCAGAGACGTCCGAACCCGTACACTCCCACGCACATGACGATGAGTGCGGTCGTGACAGCAGGTCGCCGACGGCGAGGTCGATCCGGATCCGGCGCGCGATCGGCCGGCACCGGATCCGGATACTCGGTCATGCTGAGACGGAGATGGAGGTGATGACAACGTCCTCGAGAGGACGATCCTGGGCGTTGGTTGCTACGGCAGCGATCTCGTCCACGACCTTTCGCGAATCATCGTTCGCGACCCGGCCAAAGATCGTGTGCTTGCCCTGCAGCCACGTCGTGGGAGCGACCGTGATGAAGAACTGTGAACCGTTCGTGCCGCGGCCACCGATCTTCCCAGCATTCGCCATCGCGAGCATGTAAGGCTCCGTGAAGGACAGCTCGGGGTGGATCTCGTCGTCGAAGTTGTAGCCGGGGCCTCCCGTACCGGTGCCCAACGGGTCACCGCCCTGGATCATGAAGCCGGGGATGATGCGGTGGAAAACCACGCCATCGTAGAGCGGCTTGGACGTGCGCTCACCCGTTGCGGGGTTCTGCCACTCGCGCTCACCTGTCGCGAGCTCGGTGAAGTTCGCGACGGTCGCGGGAGCGTGGTTGGGGTAGAGTTCGACGACAATGTCGCCATGATTTGTATGCAGTGTTGCTTCCATGGGGACTATCTTCCCACTAACCCCCGTCGACGCCCAACATCTCCTTGCGCCATCGGCGTATTTCGCGCGGCAACTTAAACCAATGCGAGCGAAGCTGTTTGATGAGAGATAGACTTCATAGAGTTAGTCGAATCCACATGGAGGTGTCGTATGTTCGGCCAGAAGAAGACCGCTCCAGCACTGGCGAAATCCCAGACTGGGGAACTCGGAGAGGTGCTCAGCCGCCAGTTGGGCGAGTGGGCAGACCTGCTCGGCACCCGCGCGGGTGGCCTGAGCGAATACGCCAAGCACGTTGGCGAAAACACGAAGCACTTCGCAGAGAAGGCGTCGGGCGAGGCGAATGTCTACGCGACGCGTGCGAGCAAGCAGGCGAAGCGCTACGCGGACCAGAGCGCCAAGTGGGCCGCTCCGAAGATCGAGAATGCGTCGCGGAAGGCACAGGACGCGACGCACAATGCAAGTGAAGTGTGGGAGCAGGAATACCTGCCGCGTCTGCGCGCCGCCGCGGAGGCGGCACGCGAAGAGGCCGCCAAGGATGCTGACCTCAAGACGAAGGCGCTTGCCATCTCCGAGGCCTCATCGAAGGCATTGAAGACGCAGCCCAAGCAGAAGAAGAAGTGCAAGCTCGGTTGGGCACTCGTCGCGGCTTCCGCAGCCGGAATCGGCTACTTCGTGTGGAAGAGGAATCAGCCGATCGAGGATCCGTGGGCGGAAGCCTACTGGGAGGACATCGCCGCTGAAGACGCCGCTGCACGGAACTCCGATCCTCTGGCCGAAGCCGAGGCAGTAGTCAACGACCCGGTGCCGGCAGAGAAGGTCGACAAGCCTGCTCTCTCAGAGGCTGAGGCCGCCGCCCAGGCGGGACTGGCCGAGGCTGACGACAAGTCAGATCTCGGAAAGCCCGACACCAAGTAGTGTCATGAGTGAAGGCCCGAGCACCATGCGGTGTTCGGGCCTTCACCTATCTAGAAGTTCTGATCTGCCAGCCAGTCGGCTGCGATTGTTGATGCCGGTAGCTGATCGTTGACAGATCGTGCATTGAGCGCAACGAGCTGATCGGTATCCATGGCCGCACTGATGCGGTTGATGATCTCTTCAGCCTGCTCATCGACATTGTCAGACGCGAGGGGCACGACGTGAGAGGCCAAGAACATGCTCTCCGTGTCCTCGAGCATGACAACGTCAAGATCAGCGATCTTCGGATCGGCTGTGTAGATCAGTGCCATCTGGATGTCGCCCGCCTCGAGAGCGTTGACGGTGAGCTGGCCGCCGCCGTCTTCGATCGGGGTAAAGCCGACCTCGATCCCGTAGACATCGAGCAGCCCCTGTGGACCATTGGGCCGCGTTTCGAGCTCAGAGTTGCCGCCGATCGTCATCGGTACGGTGACATTGGCTAGGTCGCCCAAAGATTCGAGATCCCACTCTTCAGCGAACTCTCGCGTCACGAAGTAGGCATCCTGGTCTGTGGCCGGGGAGTATTCGAGGACGCGTACTCCCTCCGGTGCGATCTCGACAAGCTCTCGGTGAACCTCGCTTGCCTCCCGAACGTCGGTTTCGCCCGCCCAATACCGCAGCAGCGGGCCGGAGTATTCGGGGAAGAGATCGATGGCTCCCGATTCAATGTCTGGAACGTAGGCCTCGCGCTGGCCGATCCGGAACTCTCGTTCGACCTTGAAACCTTCGGCTTCCAGTGCCTGCGCATAGATCTCTGCGATGATCTCGTTCGAATAGTAATCCTGGGATCCGATGACGATCGCCCGGGATTCTCCCTGATCTCCGCCGGCATCGTCCGCCAGCGGATCGTCGCTCGAGCAGGCTCCCATCCCCAGACCGAGGATGGTCAGGAGGGCAAGTGTTCGTTTCATGGTGTTCCCTTCACGGTGGCTATACCGACTGGATATGCGAGTCTACGTGATGCTCGATGGATCGACGCAAGGATCAGCTCGAGGATGATCGCGAGTATCGTGACGAGAAGTGCGCCCGCAAGCATCGGTGAGTAGTCCCCACCTTTGAGCCCGGAGAAGACGTACCGGCCGAGACCGAAATCCGCCACATATGCCGCGAGGGTTGCGGTGGCGACAACCTGCAGGGTGGCGGCTCGTATGCCGCCGACGATCACGGGGGAAGCGAGGGGCAGCTCCACCTTCCACACGATCTGTGGTTCGCTCATACCCAGTGCCCTCGCAGCATCCACCGTCTGACGATTGACGGACTCGACTCCCGAGTATGCTCCCGCCAAGAGGGAGGGGATAGCGAGGACGACGAGCGTGACGAGAGGCGCCTGGAGTCCGATGCCCACCGAGAGACCCACGAGGGTGAGCAGGCCGAGGGAGGGGATAGCTCGCAGTGCTCCCGCAACACCGACGACGAAGGCCTTGCCGCGCCGCTTGTGCCCGATCATCACACCGATGGGGATGGCGATCGTGGCGGCGATGAGGACGACGATGAAAGTGATGGCGAGGTGCTCCCCCACCCGCTGGGGGATGCTGCCGCTTCCGGACCATCGTGCACTGTCGAGGAGCCAGTCAAGCGTGTCGTTGAGGATCATGAGACACCCACCCCCCGGCTTGATCCCGCACGCGTCCAGGGCGTCAGGAGGTAGCCGATCAGTTGAACGAGGGCATCGAGGGCGAGAGCAACGATGACGGTGAGAACGATACCGGTCACGATCGACGCCGGGATGTCCCGCTGGAACCCATCGGTGAAGAGACTGCCGAGGCTCTGGATGCCGACGAGTGCGCCGATGGTCGTCAGTCCCACCGTGCTGACTGTGACGACGCGGATGCCGGACACGATGACGGGGGTGGCCAAGGGCAGGTCCACGAGCCACAGCATGTGCCGTTTCGAGTAGCCCACGGCTAGCGCCGCCTGGCGCACGGCCGGATCGACCGACTCGAAACCATCTGCCGCACTTCGCACAAGCAGGGCAACCCCATAGACGGTGAGCGCGATCGTGATCGTGGCGGACGATCTCAGCGAGGTCCCGAAAAGAACGGGAATGATGATGAGGAGCGGCAGCGCGGGGATTGCGTACAGCAGGGTCGATGCGGACAGAAGTGGCCCGCCGAGGCGGGGATAGCGAAACGCGAGTCTGCCGATCGGCACGGCGATAAGAATCGAGATGAGGATCGGAGGGATCGTGATCGCCAGGTGAATAAGAAGCAGATCGGCGATATGCCCCCACGAGTAGGAGAGCCAGGTCATGGGTTCAGCAGCCCTGCCGGGCGACCATCGCCATCGATGACGATCTGCCGGCCGTCGATGGTGCGGATGGAGAAGTTCCGTTCAGCTCTGTCTGCCCCGATGAAGTCCCGAACATACTGGTTGCGCGGATGGGCGAGAATCTCCTCCGGGACTCCCGATTGGACGATCTCCCCGCCTTCCCGAAGGAGGACGACCTCGTGCCCCACGTGGAAAGCCTCGTCAATGTCGTGCGTGACGAGAATGATGGTCTTTCCCAGATCACTCTGGAGCCGCTTCAGTTCGTCCTGCAGTTCCCGACGCACGATGGGATCGACCGCTCCGAATGGCTCATCCATGAGCATGACCTTGGGGTTCGCGGCAAGTGCCCGCGCAACGCCGACCCTCTGCTGCTGACCTCCCGACAGCTGGGAGGGATAGCGCCGCCCCATCGTCTGGTCGAGGCCGACTCGCTCCAGGAGCTCCCCCGCTGCCATGCGCGCCTGGCGGCGAGGCACTCCGAGAAGCATGGGAACAGTCGCGACATTGTCGATCACGGTGCGGTGAGGGAGGAGACCACCGGCCTGCAGGACGTAGCCGATCGATCGTCTCAGCGCGACCCGGTCAACCGTGGAGACATCCTCTCCGTCGACCCAGACCGATCCGCGCGACGGTTCGACCATCCGATTGACCATGCGAAGCAGCGTCGTCTTCCCGGATCCGGATGCTCCGACAAGCGCAACGATCTTCCCCTCATCAGCGGTGTAGCTGAAGCTGTGAACGGCAACGGTGCCGTCCGGATAGGTCTTTCCAACATCGCGGAATTGGATCACGAGTGGTCCTCACTGTAGTCGGCAGTGGGACCAGCTTAGCGAGTTGCCGCACGTGTCGTGCCCCGGAACGCGTTTTTTACAGCTATTTATGCCGTCTGCGGATCTCTCACATCGTCTCCATTGTGAACGGACCGGCCTCTTGGACGAGTCGGGAAATGTTCTCCGTCGACAGGAGCGTCCCCTCTCGATGCTTGATAATCATGAGCGTCGAGCCGTCTGCCAGACGTTCGAAAGACACCCCTCCGACCTGTTCATCGTAGGAACTGACTGTCAGTCTCAGGTTGAGGATGTCGTCGTCTGTCGACACTCCATGAAGTCGATAGATTGTCGCTATCATCGGTTATCTCCTAAATCCGGCCGTTGAAGGCCTGGAGCGCAGAATCTTCGCGGGTCCCGCCTCGACCATCGCCATAGACGGAATAGTCTTCTATCCATTCGATGGATTTCACCCACTTCACCATCTTGTATCCGTGGTTCGACTCGACGCGGAGTCGTGCGGGAGCTCCGAGATGAGACTCGAGTGGTTGACCGTTACGGGAGTATGTCAGCACCGTGTCGTCCTCGTGCAGCGTCTCGAGGTCGATGACCGCATAGAACGGTTCGCGGGGCCGATGGTCGATCATCTCCTGCGCTAGGCCGTGCGAGGTGATCATGACATACTTCGCTGTTGCGGGTCGCGGCCCGAGAAGGGCGAGAATGTCCTCGAGACGGGCTCCCGTCCATCGCGATGTTGCCGACCATCCCTGCATGCACGTGTGGGTCGCAATATAGTCGTGCGCCGGCAGTGCCTTGACGTCGTCCAGTGTGAGTTCAAGGGATGAGTCGATCATGTCGCCGCCGACGTGCAGTCGCCAGTCCGCCCAGTCGTTGTCTCTCATCTCCAGCCATTCGACGGACTCGTCCGCGGTCGGCGGCAGGCCGTTGGTCCAGTGGAACTCTGAGATGTCCTTCTCCGTATATGCGGTCTGGTTCCGGTTCCGCGGTTTCATCCAGCCGAAAGCGACACGTCGAACCGGTTCCGTCACGGCGACAAGGAAGCGCTGCATCCGCGGGCGGTCGGCAAGGGAGATGTAGCTGAGTGCGATCCAGAATGCGATGACGGCGATGATCATCGCCACCGCGACGGTGAAGGCTTGAGCGTAGCGTGCCGGATCGTCAGACCCGAACATCATCTTCGGCAGGTTGTGTTCCGCATGGACGAGGAAGACGAGGCTGACGTGCATGATGATGAAGAGCGTCATGATCACCATGCAGATGAAGTGGATCGATCGTGCTCCCTGGTGGCCGCCGAGCATCTTGACGTAGCGGGGGAAGCGAGACCGGATCGCCGGTGCCATGGCGAGCCCCGTGAGGATCATGAGTGGTGCGACGACAAAAATGATCGTCGTGTATCCCAGCATCTGCAGCGCATCATACGGCTGGAAGTGTTCGATCGACGGCTTTCCGAAACCCAGGTAGATCGTCAGGGACTCCCACGCCTGAGGGAATACATCCCACGATGTGGGGATGATGCGCCGCCACAGGCCGGTCGCGAAGAGAAGGATGACGTAGGCAAGACCGTTGATGAGCCATAGCGTGGTCCCCAGGCCGTGCCAGTGGCGTCCCAGACCGATGTTCTTCTTCCCCGGGAGCGAGATCAGTGGGCTCAGGCTTCGTTCGTCCATGAGCGATGTATAGACGCCCTCCTCTTTCGGGAGCTTCCGCTTCGTGAAGCGGAGCCATTCAGTACCGGGGGCACAATCGTTTCGCCACCACAGACGTGGAAGAGAGGAGAGCATCTCCCATCCGCTCCGAAGCAGGATGCCGATCAGAACAAAGTTCATGAGATGCATGGCGCGCAGCCACAGCGGAAAATCGGGGTCCACAATTTCTCCTTGACTCGAACCACCTGGTTAAACCTAATAATACGGTTATATCCGTATTAAATGGGGGAATTGGAGAAAATGCTCCCAGTCAACGCTTTGAGGGATCATTTCAACGACGGCGCAGGCCAACTTCCGCTGCGGCTAGGACGTGGGAAACTATGCAGTATCGGGTCGCAGGACGGCCATACGAGTCAGGGCGCACAAAAAAACGCGGCACCATGTGCCGCGTTCTCTGTGGAGCCACGGGGACTCGAACCCCGAACCCTCTGCTTGCAAAGCAGATGCGCTACCAATTGCGCCATAGCCCCTTAGATTGCTGGAGTTGGATCCGCAACCTCTTCCCATACTGCCTGATTTGCACGGTCCGCCGCAATCTTCAACCAGGCCATGTAACCAAGGCCACTGGCAATGATGACTACTGCGAACTTCTTCATGCTAACCAATCGTACGGGTGTGGGCCTAGCTGGACTCGAACCAGCGACCTCTTCCTTATCAGGGAAGCGCTCTAACCGACTGAGCTATAGGCCCCTATTACCTGTTGGTAACGTGCCAAACTAGGTTATCTCACGCTTAGCCTTGGAACAAAACCTGCGCGAAGTGACCCTGCCGACACTTGGAATGTCTCGTGGCCGCCAGGATGATTCAACTGGCGGCCACGGCACTTCCGTTATCTTATCGTGATTGTCTGGGAGATGCTAACCCGAAGGTCCTACTCATCGGTGATGGTGATGTGAGTGCCGCCGACGAGCATCGCAATCAGGTTGTAGAGCACTGCGATGATTGCGCCGAGGAACGTCAAGAGCACGATGTCGATGACGGCGACGATGATCGAGAAAGAGACCACCCGGCCGAACTCGAGATACTGTATGAGTTCCAGCAGCGGCGCGGAGCCGAGTGTCTCGAGGAGGTCCCTGATCGAGGCGAACACATTCATCGCATCCAAGACGTTCCACACCACGACCGTCGAGATGACGGTCATGACACCGATGCCGACCGCGAGCAGGAAGGACACCTTGAGAGCCGACCACGGGTCAATCCTCGAGATGGTCATATGCGCGCGCCGGATGCCTCCTCGCTGCGTAGCAACCTGCGTACCTTCTGTCTTCACGCTCATGACTCGTCGTCCTCAATGCCGGTTTGGTCTTGATTAGACGGTACCCCACGGGAAGCATCGTCTTCATCCGTTGTCGCAGAATCCTCGGCCGGTGTGTCACTGACGACATCCTCCTCGAGGACGTCCTCGACACGTTCAACGTTCCTCGCAAGAGCAACGATCTTGTCGCTGCTATCGGGCCTTGCGAACATGACGCCCTGCGTGTTGCGTCCTGTCAACGACACTTCGGCGACCGCGGATCGCACGATCTTGCCCGAGTTCATGATGACAAGGACCTCGTCGGTCGGTTCAGTGATGAGAGCACCGACGAGATCGCCCCGCTCTTCGACAAGGTTGGCAACCTTGATGCCGTACCCGCCCCTGCCCTGCGCCCGGTACTGCGACACGATGGTGCGCTTGGCGAAGCCGCCCTCCGTGACGACGAAGACTTCAGAATCGTCGCGGACCACATCCATCGACAGCAGGCAGTCCTCGTCGCGGAACTTCATGCCTCGCACACCCGACGTTGATCGCCCCATCGGGCGCAGCGTCTCGTCGTTCGCCGTGAAGCGCAGAGACTGGCCCTTCTTCGAGACGAGGAGAATGTCGTCACCATCGTCCACAAGGCGGGCAGCCACAACCTGATCGGTCGACCCATCGACGTGCTCACGCAGCTTGATGGCGATAAGTCCTCCGGTTCTCGGCGAATCATAGTCGGCAAGCTTCGTCTTCTTGACCAGGCCGTCCTGCGTCGCAAGGACCAGATATTCGGCATCCTGGTAGGACGAAATATTGAGGGCTGTCACGATATGTTCACCCGGCTGGAATGCCAGGAGGTTCGCGACATGCTGCCCCTTCGCATCCCGACCGCCCTCAGGGATCTCGTATCCCTTGATCCGGTAGACCCGACCGAGATTCGTGAAGAACAGGTGCCAGTCGTGCGTGGAGGCAACGCCGAAGCGGTCGATGACATCATCGCCCCGGAGCGACGCCCCCTTCACTCCCTTGCCGCCGCGATGCTGGGCTCTGTACTCCGACACCTTGGTCCGCTTGGCGAATCCGCCTCGCGTGACAGTGACGACGACATCTTCTTCAGGAATAAGGTCCTCGACAGACATCTCCCCATCGAAGGGGAGGATCTTCGTCCGCCTCTCGTCACCATACTTGTCGACAATTTCCTTCAGCTCCTGGGAGATGATGGACCGCTGCCGCTCGGGCCTGGCAAGAATATCCTCGTAGTCGAGAACCTCTGCTTCAGCCTTCGCGTAATCGTCGAGGATCTTCTGACGTTCAAGGGCTGCCAGGCGGCGCAGCTGGAGTGACAGGATCGCATTTGCCTGTTCCGTATCGATGTCGAGAAGCTCGATAAGTCCCTCGCGCGCCACATCTGCTGTCGGGGAGCGCCGGATCAGAGCGATAACCTCGTCAAGATTATCGAGTGCCTTGAGATAAGCGGTGAGGATGTGGAGCAGTTCCTTCGCCTTCCGCAGACGGAACGTTGTCCGCCGTTGGATAACCTCGATCTGGTGGGATACCCAGTGCCGAATGAAGCCGTCGAGGGAGAGTGTCCTCGGGACACCATCCACGAGGGCAAGCATGTTGGCGGGGAAGTTGTTCTGCATCTGTGTGTGCTTGTACAGGTTGTTGAGAACAACCTTCGCAACAGCATCACGCTTGAGAACGATGACGATGCGCTGCCCGGCGCGGCCCGAGGTCTCGTCACGAATATCGGCGATCCCCGGGAGACGGCCCTCTTTGATCCCCTCGACCATCTTCTCGAGAAGCCGGTCAGGATTCACCTGATAGGGCAGATCCGTGATGACGAGACACTGGCGCCCATTGATCTCGTCGACCTCGACGACAGCTCGTTGGGTGATGGAGCCGCGGCCGGTGCGATAGGCCTCCTCGATTCCCTTCTTCCCGAGAATCGTTGCCCCTGTCGGGAAGTCCGGGCCCTTGATGTGGTGGAGCAGCTCCTCGAGAAGCTCCTCTTTCGTCACGTCCGGGTTCTCGAGGAACCACTGCGCACCCGCAGCGACCTCGCGAAGATTGTGGGGAGGAATGCGGGTCGCCATACCGACCGCGATGCCCTCCGAGCCGTTGACGAGAAGATTGGGGAAACGCGACGTCAGAACCTTGGGTTCCAGGAGCGAACCGTCGTAGTTCGGTTCGAAGTCGACCGTCTCCTGGTCGATATCCCGAACCATTTCGACAGCCAGGGGCGCCATCCGAGCCTCGGTGTATCGGGGCGCTGCGGCTCCCAGATCGCCTGCCGTACCGAAGTTGCCCTGCCCCGACACGAGCGGATAGCGCATGGTCCACGGTTGGACGAGACGCACCATCGTGTCGTAGATGGCGGAGTCGCCGTGCGGGTGATAGTGGCCCATGACGTCGCCGACGATCTTCGCCGACTTCGAGAAGGAGCTGTTCGGCCGATATCCGCCATCCCACATCGCGTAGACGACGCGGCGGTGGACGGGCTTCATGCCGTCGCGAACATCGGGAAGTGCGCGTCCGACAATGACGGACATGGAGTAGTCGAGATAGGACCGCTCCATCTCCCGCTGGAGGTCGACCTCGACAATATTGCCGTGGTTATACGTTGAGGTTACTTCTTCGCTCACTGCTGCCCTTAAATATCGAGGAAACGCACGTCATGTGCATTGCGCTGGATGAAGCTTCTGCGGGACTCGACATCTTCGCCCATGAGAATGGAGAAGGTCTCATCCGTGGCCGCAGCCTCGCCGATCTCTACCTGTTTGAGCGTTCGGGTCACGGGATTCATCGTGGTGTCCCACAGTTCCGAATCGTTCATCTCGCCCAAGCCCTTGTAGCGCTGGATCGCGCCCTGGGTCTTATCCTTCGGGAGCTTCTTTCCTGCCGCGAGTCCTGCCTCCATCACGTCATCCTTCTCCTTGTCAGAGAAAACATAATCGTGCGGAGCATTCGTCCACTTGATCCTGTAGAGCGGCGGCATCGCGAGGAAGACGCGGCCCTCCTCGATCAGCGGACGCATGTACCGGTAGACGAGAGTGAGGAGAAGTGTCGCAATATGCTGTCCGTCGACGTCAGCATCGGCCATGAAGATGATCTTGTGATAGCGGAGCTTGCTGATGTCGAACTCTTCGCCGACACCCGTACCGAAGGCCGTGATGAGCGACTGGATGGTGTCTGAGGAGAGGGCGCGATCGAGCCGAGCCTTCTCGACGTTGAGGATCTTTCCGCGGATCGGCAAGATCGCCTGATGCATGGGATCTCGGCCGTTGACGGCAGAGCCGCCAGCGGAGTCACCCTCGACGATATAGATCTCGCACTCTGCAGGGTTGCGCGACGTACAGTCCTTGAGCTTTCCGGGCATTGACGCCGATTCGAGGACCGACTTGCGTCGGGTCGCTTCCCGGGCTTTACGCGCGGCTAGACGCGCCTGATATGCCTGGGTCGATTTGCGGATGATGTCGCGCGCTTCAGCGGGATGAGCATCGAACCAGTCGGCCAACTGTTGATATGTCTGCTGCTGGACGAAGGTTCGGGCCTCGGTATTGCCCAGCTTTGTCTTCGTCTGACCCTCGAACTGCGGTTCACCGAGCTTGACCGAGATAACGGCCGTCAGGCCTTCACGGACATCCTCGCCCGAGAGATTGGGATCCTTCTCCTTGAGGAGGCCCTTCTCCCTCGCATACTTGTTGATGATGGTCGTCAACGCCGAACGGAAGCCCTCTTCGTGGGTGCCGCCCTCCGTCGTGTTGATCGTGTTCGCGAACGTGTGAATGGATTCGGAGTATCCGTTCGTCCACTGCATCGCGATTTCCACGGAAATCTTCTTCTCCGTGTCCTCCGCTTCGAAGTAGATCGGCTCTGGATTGACCAGATCGACCTTCTTCATGTGGTTGAGGAACTTGACGTAGTCGAGAAGACCGCCTTCGTATTTGTAGGAGACCTGGCGATGCCCCTGGACAGGATCGTTCGTCGTCCCCTCGTCATCACCCGTCACCTCATCGCCCTCGGCGACAGCCTGCGGACGATTGTCGGTGAGAGTGATGCGCAGGCCCTTGTTGAGGAACGCCATCTGGTGGAAGCGCTTGCGAAGCGTCTCGAAATCGAACTCGACTGTCTCGAAGATATCGGCATTGGGCCAGAATGTCTGGGTTGTTCCAGTCTCGTCTGATTCGACACCGCGTTCGAGCTGCTCCGTCGTCACGCCGTTTTCGTATGCGATGGTCCACTGGAAACCGTCACGTTTGATCTCAGTCGCCATGCGGGTGGAGAGGGCGTTCACCACCGAAATGCCGACGCCGTGCAGACCGCCCGACACCGCGTAGCCGCCATTGCCGAACTTACCGCCGGCGTGCAGAACGGTCATGACGACCTCGACTGCCGGCTTGCCCTCCGTCGGGTGCATCGCGACAGGAATACCTCGACCGTTGTCGATCACTCGGACGCCGCCGTCTTCGAGAAGAGTGATCTCGATGTGATCGCAATAGCCGGCAAGCGCTTCATCGACCGAGTTGTCGACCACTTCGTAGACGAGGTGATGGAGACCACGCTCACCGGTCGATCCGATGTACATGCCTGGCCTCTTGCGGACCGCTTCGAGGCCTTCGAGGACTGTAATGTCCGCGGCATCGTAGGCCTGATTAACATCGACCGTGCCTGGGCGCCGACCTTGGGTCTCGTGTGAGCGTTCGTCATCCACGTGCGGGATTCTCCTTTGTTGTTTCAGACCAGACCTGCTGTAAAACATGCACAGAATCGCGTCTGTCGGCCTGGACCCTAAAACTAGTAGGTATGCCTAGATTTAGGGCTCGTCTCATTCTAGCCCTATTTAAGTAAATGAACTACTCGGGAGAGATTAATCGTACGTATCCCGAGGTCCGCGTCCTGGCACGGAAAACCTGCCGTGCTTCCATGACACCTGCTGCGGGTTCTTGACGGAGATCTCATCGACGATCCCCTCCCCAATGGCATCGACTATGGCCTTCTCGACCTGAGGCAGAAGCGACCGCAGATTGACCGCCCACGAGTGAGAAGACGCGAGAATCGTCAACACCCCATCCTCGAACTCGTCGATGACGGCGTGCTTGGCGACGGTGGATCCGACGATGTCATCCCACGAGTTACGAAGCTTTGCCACCGACAGCTGCCGAGACCATCCAGACCCGGTGACAAACTTCCCCAGGGTTTCCCCAATAGGCCGAGGGTCTCTCCACGAAGGTCTCGGACCGGAGCCTACGTCTCCCCATCCGGGCCCGGGTGTTTGCACGGCAAGATCCTGGGCCGACGACACATCTCCCCGTGGACGACCTTTGCCCGTGAACGGCTTCGGTTTGGGAACTCGACGATAACCGTGTCGCTCCTGCATGTCCCGTGCCCGTTCGAGAGCACGCAGGCAGACGTCGTCGCCCGACTTCAGCCGCGCCGCGGCACGAGCCTCCTCAACGATCAAGTTTCGTCACCTCTCCATCATGCACTCGAAAACGGGTTCCCATCAGCTCCGGCGGGATATCATCACCCACCGCGGCGGTGATGAAGACCTGCTCCGCTCCGATGATCGAGGCCAGGGCAGAGCGCCGACGCGAATCGAGCTCAGCGAAGACATCGTCGAGGATGAGAAGAGGATCGGATTCCCCCTCATCCCCGCGCAAGAGCTCCCATTCGGCCAAACGCAATGACAGAGCATACGACCAGGTTTCGCCATGAGAGGCGAATCCCTTCGCGGGAAGTGATCCCAGCCCGAGAAGCAGGTCGTCTCGATGTGGACCGACCAGGTTCACACCTCTGTCGATCTCCCTGTCTCTCAGTTCATCAATCTCCGCAAGGAGGCGCTCTTTCACAGCAGAAACATCGAGAAGACTCTCCTCGATCTCCCCCAAACCGCCGTTCGATTCGTTGAGAACGTCAAAGGACGGCACATTCTTCGAATCGTCATCCACGTTGGCCAGATAAGCGAGGTGAGTACTGCCCCGGCCTGGAGCTATCTCCTCATATCGCGCCCTGACAAGCGGACGAAGAGAGCGCACGATCTGGGTGCGGTGTGCAATGATCACGGCACCAAGCTCAGCCAGCTGCTCGTCCCACACAGAGAAGCTCACCTGATCGATAGGCTGGCCGCGCCGTTTCGCCATACTGGCCGACTTCAGCAGGGCAGTTCTCTGCCGTAGAACACGATCATATTCAGCACGAATATGAGCCATGCGAGGCCGCTGCTGGATAGCCACCTCGTCGAGATAACGCCTCCTGACACTGGGGTCGCCATTGACCAGCGTAAGATCCTCAGGCGAGAACACCACCGCTCTGACAATCCCGAGAAGGTCGCGCGGTTTCGCGTTTCCCCGATTGAGACGCGCCCTGTTCGCGCGTCCGGCGAGAATCTCGATCTCGAGCATCGTCTCATGATCACCATCGTGAGCCCTTGCACGAACGACAGCTGCGGGGCCACCCTGACGGACGAGGGCAGCATCAGCTGAGACTCGATGCGACGATAGGGTTGCTAGATAGCCGATAGCCTCGACCAGATTTGTCTTGCCCTGGCCGTTCTCTCCCACAAAAATAGTGACTCCGGGGGAGAATTCGAGAACCGTGCCCGTGTAGGAACGAAAGTCGTTGAGAGCGAGATGAGAGATCCACACGTTAGCGACATCTCCTGCCAGTGCCTAGAGAAGCCTGACGAACCGCTGACTTCACACTAGTTCACACCGAATGCTCGAATCGGCATGAGCAGAACGCGGAAGTCCAGCGAGTCGTCACCCCCGAGTTCCTCCTGAGCAGACACAACAGCCGGCTTGGTTGAGTGAGTGAAGGAGATGCGAACATAGGGTGAGGTCGTCACAGTCAGAGCATCTTGCAGATAGGACGGGTTGAAGGCCATCGTAATGTCTTCGCCGTTCAGGCTGGCCTGAAGGACTTCCTTCGCCTGCGCGGAATCGCCGCCCTGACCGGCCTCGACCGTCACCTGACCCTCGCTGAAGGACAGACGAACAGCAGAATTTCGTTCGACGACGATACGGGAGCGCTTAATCGCCTCGAGAAGCTCGACCCGGGACACGACGGCATAGCCGTTGATGTCCTTCGGGAACAGAGAACGCACCTGCGGGTAATCGCCATCGATCAGGCGCGATGTGCTCTGCCTGCCGACGGCGTCGAAACCGATCATCTTGGCATTGCCAGCCTCGTCCAGGGCGAACGTGATCTGTCCTGCAGAGCCATACGATTTCGCAATGTCGAGCAGCCGCGATGCTTTGACAAGAATCCGATCAGACACATCGGTCTTGGACGGTGACCACGAGAGCTCGCGGACGGCCAATCGGTAGCGGTCCGTTGCCATGAGGGTGATGTTCTCGCCGTCGATTTCAACGCAGACGGACACAAGCAAAGGCAGTGTCTCGTCATGGGATGCTGCGGAGGAAACCTGATTGACGGCTTCCAGCCATTCGGCTCCGTCGACGGTTCCGATGACATCGGATGTCGAGGGAAGAGCAGGATATTCGTCGAGAGCCATGGAGTGCAGGGAGAAGCGCGCGTTGCCGCAGACCACTTCGAGCTTTGTTCCATTGAGCGTGAGATCGACGGGCCTATTGGGAAGACTCCGGCAAATATCTGCAAGGATGCGTCCGTTGACAAGACATTCGCCAGCAGTATCAACACTTGCTTCAGTCTCGACAAGGGCGGTCGTCTCCGGATCGTATGCAGAGACCTGCAAAGTGCCTTCGCTATCTGCCACGAGTTTGATGCCCGCGAGTACCGGAATGGCGGGGCGACTGGGAATTGTCTTGGCTGCCCACGTCACAGCATCTGCAAGAACGTCGCGTTCGACCCTCAGCTCCACCCTGGAGTCCTTCCTATGAGACTTGTAACTAGCCTTACCTTACGCGACTTCGACGCTTCGCGTGACCAGAGAATCTCAAGTCCCCACGAGAGGTGAGCGAGCCACTTGAGGCGTCTGTTGGCTCGTATTTTTCTTCAATTCTTCAAAGGTAGTTGTAGTAGTAGGCCCTGTGGAACATGTTGAAAACGACATCTTTTGGCACATTCTTGCCATTCGGCCTGTGAACCACATGGGGGTCGAACTGTGGAAAACTCGGGGCCCCTGTGGATTGAGCCATTCGTCAGAATTTACTTTCCACATTTTCTTCTAGTTATCCACAGAAAAGGCGCCTTTTTCCGGAGTTGTCCACAAAATCTGTGGATATCAAGGTTTTTCCTTAGTGACGGGCCGTCTTCGAGGCCGCCTGCTTGATCTGGGTTGTGAGCGTCGACACGTCGCCGAAGAGTGTCTGCTTCTCCGCCATCTGCGTCGAAATCTTCTTGTACGCATGCATAACTGTCGTGTGATCGCGCCCGCCGAAGAGATCGCCGATCTTCGGGAGCGAGAGATCAGTCAGTTCACGGCAGAGGTACATGGCGATCTGGCGCGCTGTCACCGTTACACGTGTTCGATCCGGAGACGTCAGATCCTCGATGGTGATGTGAAAATAGCTGGCAGTCTGGGCCATGATGAGCCCGGCTGTGATCTCGAGCGAATCGGGATCCGTGATGAGGTCCTTGAGGACAAGCTCAGCAACCGCAACGCTGATGGGCTGTTTCGACAGATCGCAGTATGCGGTAACTCGGCGCAGCGCGCCCTCGATCTCTCGGACGTTTGTCGCGACCTTTGTTGCGATGTATTCGGTGACATCCCGAGGGACGTGGATATTGTCGCTGGCAGCTTTCCGGTTGATGATCGCCATGCGGGTCTCGAGATCAGGGGGTGTGATGTTGGCCGTGATGCCAGACGCGAAGCGGGAAATCATCCGCTCCTCGAAGCCGTTGAGAAGGTGGGGCGCAACATCCGAGGAGATGACGATCTGTTTGTTGGCGTTCGAGAGTGCGTTGAAGGTATGGAAAAATTCCTCGACCGTGCCCTCTTTCTTGCCGAAGAACTGAATGTCATCGATCAGGAGAATGTCGATCGTGCGGTAGCGCTCCTTGAAAAGGTGTTTTGTGTTCTCACCGAGGGAGTTGACGAAGTCATTCGTGAATTCTTCGGCAGACACGTATTTGACCTTGAGATCGGGATAGAGATTGAGCGCATAGTTCCCGATGGCGTGCATGAGGTGCGTCTTTCCCATGCCGGAGTTTCCGTAGATGAAAAGGGGACTGTAAGTCTGGCCCGGTGCTTCCGCCACCGCGAACGATGTTCCGTGTGCGAACCTGTTCGATTCTCCGATCACGAAGGAATCGAAGGTGTATCGCGGATTCAGGCCGGCCGCGCGGAGGGCGGACTCGGTTGCCGGAGGCTGGCTGCGATGCTGGTCGGCGGCAGCATCTGCGGCCGAGGCGACGGAAAGCGAATCGTCATGCGGGGCGACTGGCGTTCCTGGGGTGGGAGGGACGGCCGGCGATGAAGACGGTGCTTGGGGGATATAACCGCGGGTATGGATAGGCTCGGCCGGAGTCTGTTGGAGAGGAGCCTCCCCCAACGCAGAGTCCACCGAAATCATCACTCTTTTTTGTCGGCCGAGAATGTCGGAGAGTTTCGCCTCCATAGCGGCCGACACGTTCTCTTCGATCCACGACTTCACGAACTCAGAACCGACAGCGATGACGAAAATATCCTCGACCGTTGCGAGAGGATGAGCCATCCGGACGAAAGCAGTCTGGGAATCGGTGAGGAGATCTTCTGCGCGAAGCAGTTCGATGGCTGCTGTCCAAGCATCCAGTGCAACGCGCGAGTCGGTCATCGAGGTTCTCCTTGTGGGTTCAATGGCCGTTATTTGGCCACTCGCACCATAGTAGGCCAGAGAAGCAGGTTTTCCACCGGACAGAGGGCCTGTTCTCCAC